>JAHCAK010000014.1 GCA_019634955.1 Burkholderiales bacterium | reverse complement strand
GCCCGCTTCGGCGCCTGTTTCTTGCGAACCAATTTCTTGCGAACCAAGCGTCGAGAGGTGAAATTATGGCATCTTTCGGGTCGAAGCGTCAACGATCGCCGGCGCGACTACCGCCGGCACGCCGCGGAACCGAGTGAAATCAAGGATCTAGCGATTTGAACCCCGCCGACTGGCAACTGCTGCAGGCCGTGGCCCTGGGCTCCCTCCTCGCCTGGGCGAGCGGCATACGCCTGTACCTGGTCGTCTTCGTCCTGGGGCTCGCAGCCCGTTACGGCTACCTGGCGCTTCCGGATGGCCTCGCGATCCTCACGCACGGGTACGTGATCGCCGCCGCCGGCTTCCTCCTGGCGATCGAGTTCCTGGCCGACAAGGTGCCGGGCATCGACAGCGCCTGGGACGCCGTGCACACGTTCATCCGCATCCCGGCCGGGGCGCTCCTCGCGGCCGGCGTGGCCGGAGACGACCTCACGGCCATCACGGTGGCCGCGGGGCTCCTAGGCGGGACGATCACCGCGGGAACGCACTTCGCCAAGGCCGGCGGCCGTGCCGCGATCAACACCTCGCCGGAGCCACTCTCCAACTGGGTGGCCTCGTTCACCGAGGACGCCATGGTGCTTGGCGGCATCTGGGTCGCGCTGAACCACCCCGTGGTCTTCCTCGCGGCGCTCGCCGTGTTCATCGCCTTCGCGGCGTGGTTCGTGATCGCCTTCGCGCGCTTCGTGCGGCGCCGCCTCGCCCGCGCCGCGGCCGCGGGGCAGGCCCCGCCGGGGCACCCCGCAGGCTGATCGCTCAGGCCGGGCGGCGCTCGATGAGCGCCTGTGCGAGCGTGCCGGCGTCCACGTGCTCGATCTCGCCTCCCACGGGCAGGCCGCGGGCGATGCGCGTCACCGCGAGTCCCTTGCCGGAGAGCATCTCGGAAACGTAGTGGGCCGTCGCCTCGCCCTCGACGGTGAAGTTCGTGGCGAGGATCACCTCCCGCACGACGCCGTCCGTCGCGCGCCTGAGCAGCCGGTCGAGGTGGATCTCGCGCGGGCCGATGCCGTCGAGCGGCGAGAGCCGGCCCATCAGCACGAAGTACAGCCCGCCATAGCTCTGCGTCTGCTCCATCATCAGCAGGTCGCCCGGCGTCTCGACGACGCACAGCAGGGCGGGGTCGCGCCTCGGCGACACGCAGAGTTCGCAGACCTCGCTCTCGGTGAACGTGTTGCACCGCGCGCAATGGCGGATGCGCTGCAGGGACTCCCCCAGCGCGACGGCCAGCCGCCCGGCGCCCGCGTGGTCGCGCTGCAGCAGGTGGTAGGCCATCCGCGTGGCCGACTTCGGCCCCACGCCCGGCAGGCACCGCAGGGCCTGGATCAGCTCCTCCAGGGCATCGGGCGTGCGCATCGGCCGGCGCGGCTCAGAAGGGAAGCTTCATTCCGGGCGGCAGGTTGAGCCCGGCCGTGAAGCCGGCCATCTTCTCCTGGCTCGTCGCCTCCGCCTTGCGGGCCGCGTCGTTGAAGGCGGCCGCCACGAGGTCCTCGAGCATGTCCTTGTCCTCGGCGAGCAGGGTCGGGTCGATCGTCACGCGCTTCACGGCGTGCTTGCAGGTCATCACGACCTTCACGAGGCCCGCGCCGGACTGGCCCTCGACCTCGATCGCATCGAGGCTCTCCTGGACCTTGCGCATGTTCTCCTGCATCTGCTGCGCCTGCTTCATCAGCGCGCCGATCCCGCCCTTCATCATGGCTTGCCACTCCTCTTCTCGTTGGTTCCCGCCGGCCCCTCGGCCGCCGGGCGGATGGAAGACGCGATCACCTGGGCGCCCATGCCCTCGACGAGGTCGCGGACGAACGGGTCGCTCTCCAGGGCGGCCGCGGCGCCCTCGAGCTTCTTCTGCTCCTCGACGCCGCGCACGGCCGCGACGCTGCGACCCTTCGTATCGCCCACGCGCACCGTGAGCCGGAAACCGGGGCCGAAGCGCGGCGCCAGCTCCGCCTTGAGCTTGTCCTGGTAGGGCTTCTCCGCGTACATGCGATGGGGCTCCGCGACCAGGAGCTGCAGGTGGTTGCCCTCGAAGGCGTCGAGTTCTCCGTAGCGCGCAAGCAGCCCCGCCATGCCCGTGAGGTTCTGCCGCTCGACGAAGGCGGCCCAGTCGCCCTCGAACGACGGCGGGCCGGCGGGCCGGGCGGGCTCGCGGACCGCCATCTCGACGGGAGCGGGCGCTCCGCCGTCGCTCGTGGCGGATGGCGTGGCCGCCGGGGGTCGCGAGGGCATCGCAGGCGCCTGCGCCGCGCGCTCCGGGCGGGCGTCTGCCGGTGAAGCCACGCCGAAGGAGAGCATGCGCATCACCGCCATGCCGAAGCCCGCGACCTCGTCAGGCGCGAGCGCCAGGTCGCGCCGCCCGAGGACGGCCACCTGGTACATGACCTGCACGCGCCCGGCGTCCAGCCGGGCGGCGAGCGCGGCGATCCGGCCGGCGTCCGGCTCGTCCTGCGCGAGTTGCGCCCCGTGCTGCGCCATCGCCACGCGGTGCAGGATGCCCGCGAGGTCCTGGAGCGCCTGGTCGCAGGAGAGCCCACGCTGCGTGATGCGCTCGACCTCTCCCAGGGCAGCCGCGCCGTCGCCCGCGGCGATCGCCTCGATGAGCGGCCACACGAGTTCCCCGCCGACGGCACCCAGCATGTCGGCCACCTGTGCGGCGGTCACCTTCCCGGAGCCGAAGGCGATCGCCTGGTCCGCGAGGCTGAGGCTGTCGCGCACGCTGCCGGCGGCCGCGCGCGCGAGGAGGGCGAGCGCCACCTCCTCGTACGGGATCGCCTCCGCGTCGAGCACGCGTTTCAGGTGCCCGGCGAGCGCCTGCGGCGGCAGCGACTTGAGGTTGAACTGCAGGCATCGCGACAGGACCGTGACCGGCAGCCGCTGCGGGTCCGTCGTCGCGAGGATGAACTTCACGTGCTCCGGCGGTTCCTCCAGCGTCTTCAGCATCGAATTGAACGCATGCCGCGAGAGCATGTGGACCTCGTCGATGATGTAGACCTTGTAGCGGCCCGACACCGGCATGTACTGCGCCGTGTCGAGGAGCTCGCGCATCTCGTCCACCTTCGTGTTGGTGGCGGCGTCCACCTCGAGCATGTCCACGAAGCGGCCCGAATCGATCTCGGTGCAGGCGCGGCACCGGCCGCAGGGGCGCGAGGACACGCCCGTCTCGCAGTTGATCGACTTCGCGAGAATGCGCGCGAGCGTGGTCTTGCCCACGCCGCGCGTTCCCGTGAACAGGTAGGCGTGGTGCAGGCGGCCGGTGTCCAGCGCGTTGGCGAGTGCCGTCACCACGTGCGGCTGCCCGACCAGCTGGTCGAACGCCTTGGGGCGCCACTTGCGCGCGAGGACCTGGTACGTCATGGAAGCGTCCGGCAGAACGGCCGCGAAGGCGGCCGCGGGAATGGAAAAGGCGAGCCTGACCCCCGGCACTTGAGGGAATCGACTATGGCTGCTTCGTTCCCGACCTGACCAGGTTCGCCGCCCCTCAATGCGGGGAGGCCCGCCGCGACGGATTATCTCACATCGATCGCGCGTCGAGCGCGCAGGTGCGGAAACCGGCGAACACGTCGTTGCGGTGCGGGAGGTAGAAGTTGCGCCAGCGGCTGTGCACGAGGCGCGAGCGGGTGGCGAAGCAGCCGCCGCGCAGCACCGCGTGGCTGTGGAACCACGGCTCCGAATACTCCGCGTAGGCGTCCGTCTCGAATCCCGGGTAGGGCGCGAACGGCGAGGCGGTCCACTCCCACACGCCGCCGATCATCATCCCGAGACCGCTGGGCGAGGGCACGGGGTCGGCGACGAAGGCGGGGCGCTCGAGGCGGTAGTCGAGCCCCGCCGCCGCCCCGGGGTCCGACGGCCAGGGCAGGCGGTCGTCACGCCCGCCGTTGCGCGCCGCGAACTCCCACTCGGACTCCGTGGGCAGGCGCCTCCCCGCCCAGCGGCACCAGGCCTCGGCCTCGTGGCGGCACACCTGCACGACCGGCTCGCCGTCGCGAAGCGGCACGATCCCGTCGAACCAGCGCATCGCCCAGCCATCGGCGTCGCGCACCCAGTTGCGCGGCTGCGCCGCGCCGGTTTCGCCGCGCCATCGCCGGCCGTCGGGCGCCCAGAACTCGTCGCGCCGGTAGCCCCCGTCCTCGACGAAGTCGCGGAACTCGCCGTTCGACACCGGGCGCGAGGCCATCGCGAAGGGCGCGACCCGGACCGGGTGCGCCCACTTCTCGTTGTCGAAGGCGTGCTCGCCGTCGTCCCGGGCCGCGCCCTGCAGGAACTCGCCACCAGCGAAGGGCACGTCGCGGGATGGCCCTGCCTGCGTCGCGGGCAACGACGCATGCGGCCTCCGGGGCGCGGGCAGCCCGAGCGTCTGCAGCGTCATCAGGAGCGCCTCCCCGTGCATGTCCTCGTGGAAGAGCGCGAGCCGGAACCGCTGCCGGTCATCCTCGCGGCTGGCCGCGAGCTCGTCGAGCGTGTCGGCGAGCACCTCCCCGAGGTACGCCAACAGCCGCGCGTGCGACGGGTACTCGAGCGTCCAACGCGCATCGTGCGCCACGGTGCGCGAGTCGTAGAGCGCGTCGGCGCCGGCGAGCCGCGACCGGACCCGCGAGCCTGTGGGATCGTCGGGCCGCCAGCGTCGGCAGAAGAACTCCTGGAAGAAAGCGATGTGGCCGAGTTCCCAGGCGGGCGGGTTCACGATGGAAAGCAGCGGCACCTGCCACTGCGCGCCCTCGAGGTGGCCGTACATCGAAAGCGTATACTCGCGGCTCTCCCGGAGGGCCGCCGCGAGTTCGTCGATTCCGTTCAGCATGGTGAACAATTCCCGTTCCCGTCCGGTCGCCTTCATCGTGACGCCGGGCACGCGAGAGGCCAACAACGGCAACTGGCGCACCGCCCGGCGCTGGGCCGGCTTGCTCGCCGGGATCGCGAAGCCGATTGTACAGAGCGAATGGCGCGGGGAGCCCGCCGACATTGCCATCGCGCTCCACGCGAAGCGCAGCGCCGCCTCGATCGCGAGGCTTCGCGACGAAGCGCCCGGGGTGCCGCTCGTCCTGGTCCTCTCCGGCACCGACCTCTACCGCGACCTGCCCCGGTCGCCCGAGGCCGCGCGATCGCTGGCCCTCGCGGACCGCATCGTGGCCCTGCAGGCCGACGCGCTCGGGCACGTGCCGGCCGAGCACCTCGGCAAGTGCGAGGTGATCCACCAGTCGTCGCCGGCGCTCTCCCCTGCGCGCAAGCGCTCGGGCCGGCTGGACTGCGTGGCGGTCGGGCACCTGCGCGAGGAGAAGGACCCGCGGACCCTCTGGCGGGCCCTCGGCCTGCTCGATCCACGTCTGCCGATCCGCCTTCGCCACATCGGCGCGCCCCTCGACCCGGCGTTGGGAAGGCAGGCGCGGGCCCTTGCCGCGCGCGACCCGCGGTTCCGGTGGAGCGGCGCCCTGCCCCACGGGCTCGCGCGGTGCGCGATCCGCGATGCCCACGTCCTCGTCCACCCCTCGATCATGGAGGGCGGCGCCAACGTGATCGTGGAGGCGATCACCGCGGGAACGCCCGTCGTGGCGAGCCGCGTCTCCGGCAACATCGGCATGCTCGGCCGCGACTACCCCGGGTACTTCGAGGCCGGCGACGCGCATGGGCTGGCGAGCCTGCTGGCCCGCCTCGCGGCCGATCCGGGAGCGCTTCGCGGGCTGCGGCGCGCGTGCGAGTCTCGCCGTCCCCTCTTCTTGCCGGCGCACGAGCGCGCCGCCCTTCGCCGGCTCGTGCTCGGGCTGCTGGGCGCCCGCAGGCGCTAGAATTCCGCAAACGCCACCTTCCAGGAGCACCCCGCGATGGACATGCAGGTCCGACTCACCCAGTTCAGCCACGGCGGCGGCTGCGGTTGCAAGATCGCCCCCGGCGTCCTCGAGCAGATCCTCTCGAAATCGGCCCCCGGGATCGTGCCCAAGGAACTGCTCGTGGGCATCGAGACGGCCGACGACGCCGCCGTCTACCAGGTCAACGAGACGCAGGCCATCGTCGCGACGACCGACTTCTTCATGCCCATCGTGGACGACCCGTTCGACTTCGGGGCGATCGCCGCCACCAACGCCATCTCGGACGTCTACGCGATGGGCGGCCAGCCGCTCTTCGCCCTGGCGCTCGTGGGCATGCCCGTCAACCAGCTGCCGCTGGAAGTGATCCGCCGCATCCTCGAGGGTGGCGAATCGGTGTGCGCCCGCGCGGGCATTCCGGTCGCCGGCGGGCACACGATCGATTCGGTCGAGCCGATCTACGGGCTCGTGGCCATCGGTCTCGTCGACCCGAGGAACCTCAAGCGCAACGCCGGCGCAAGGCCCGGCGACAGGCTGGTGCTGGGCAAGCCCCTCGGCGTCGGCATCTACAGCGCCGCGCTCAAGACCGGGAAGCTCGGCAAGGAAGGCTACGCGGCGATGATCGAGAGCACGACGAAGCTGAACACGCCCGGGCCGAAGCTGGGCCGCCTGCCGGGCGTCCATGCGCTCACCGACGTCACCGGCTTCGGCCTGCTGGGCCACCTCCTGGAGATCTGCAAGGGCTCCGGCGTGGCCGCCCGAATCGACTGGAACGCGCTGCCCATCCTGCCCGGCGCGCTCGACCTCGCGCGCGAGGGCTTCTCCACCGGCGCCTCGAAGCGGAACTTCGCCGGCTACGGCGAAAAGGTCTCCCTTTCGGCCTCGATCGACGAGGCGGGCAAGGCGCTGCTCACCGATCCGCAGACGAGCGGCGGGCTGCTCGTGGCCTGCCGCCCGGACACGGAGGCGGAGGTGCTGCGCATCTTCGCGGAAGAAGGCTTCGGCCAGGCCGCGGTCGTCGGAGAGATCGTCGCGGGCGAACCCGCGGTTCGCGTCGGCTGACGCGCAGGCGCGCCGCTCAGGCGGCGTGGAACACGCTGTAGGCCACGTCCGGCGCATCCCATCGCCGGATCGCCGCGAATCCCGCATCGCGCAGGACCCCCTCGAATTCCGCGGGCGCGTACTTGTACGAGTTTTCCGTGTGGATGCGCTCGCCTCGCCGGAAGGAGCGCGCCTGCCCATCGACCCGCACGACCTGGTCGCGCACGCTCTCCAGGTGCATCTCGATCCGCCCCTCGGCCTCGTTGTAGAAGCCCACGTGCGCGAATGCGCCGACATCGAAGTCGAGGCCGAACCTGTCGTTCAGGTGGCGAAGCGCGTTGCGGTTGAACGCCGCCGTGACGCCCAGCGCGTCGTCGTAGGCGGCGTCGAGGACGGCCTTCGGCTTCTTGCCGTCCACGCCGATGAGGAGGGAACTGCCCGGCCGCGACGCGCAGTGGCCCTGGATGCGCGCGAGGAAGACGCGCGCCTCGTCCGGCGTGAAGTTGCCGATGCTCGAGCCGGGGTAGAAGAAGAGCGCGGGCACCTGAGACAGGACGCCTTCGAGATCCAGCGCCCGCGAGAAGTCGGTGGCCAGGCCGACCAGCTCCAGGCCCGGGAAGTCCGCGGCCATCTTCTCCAGGGCGGCCGCGATCTCCTGGACGGCGATGTCGACCGCAACGTAGCGCGCAGGCGCGAGGAAGGGCAGCCAGCCCTTGGCCTTGCAGCAGTCGCCCGCCCCCAGGTCGACGAACTGCCGGCCCGTGCCGATCACCGAGGCGATCTCGCCCCGCCGCGCCTGGAAGAGCGCGACCTCGGTGCGCGTGGGGTAGTACTCTGGCAGCCTGCAAATGGCGCCGTAGAGCGAGCACCCGACCTCGTCGTAGAAGTACTTGGGCGAGATCGACGCCGGCTCGCGCAGGAGCCTCGCCATCACGTCGCGGCGCTCGGCGTCGGGATCGAGGGCAAGCCGGTCGATGAGGAGCGGGCCGTCCATCCGCTTCACCTCGCCGCCGTCACCGGCCGCTCGCGCGGCAGGAGCGGCGCGATGGCCGCCTCCAGTGCCGGCCCCGTGTCCAGCTCGCCCACTGCGTAGAGGCGGATGCGGCCCGACGCGTCCACCACGAACGTCGTCGGCAGCGCCCGCACCTGCCAGGCCTTCGACACCGCCTTGTCCCGGTCGAGGACGACGGCCAGGTCGAGGCCCGCGCGGTCGACGAACGCGGAGACGCGCGCCGGCATCTCGCCCTGGTTCACCGCCAGCACCTCGAAGCCGCGCGTGGCGAGCTTCGCCCGCAGGCGCGCGAGGGCGGGCATTTCCTCGACGCAGGGCGCGCACCAGGTGGCCCAGAAGTTCACCAGCACCACCTTGCCCCGCAGCGAGGCGATATCGACCGTCTCACCCGACGGCTTGCGCAGCACGAGCGGGGGCGTGTCCCCCCGCGTCCACGGAACGAGCGTCTCGGCCGCGCCCGCGCCGGCGGCGGCGAGCGAAACCGCCACCGCGAGCCCACGGGCCCAGGCGATCACCGGACGCACGCGACCGCCCGTGCCGGCGACGGCCTTCAGATCTCGCGGGCGGTGATCTGGTACTTGAAGTTGTCCGGGTCGAGGCAATCGAGGCGTCCTTCGGCGGTCTCGCACTGCGGATACATGAGGAACGCCACCTTGCCCTTCGTCGCGCCGGGCAGGTCCACGTCGTGCGCGAAGTTGTAGGCGAGCCAGTTCATCTCCCACGAGCCGAACAGCCGCTCGCGCGCCTTCACCACCTTCTCGTCGCCCATGGGCAGGTTCCCCGGCGGCTCCTCGAGGATGACCTTGCGCACGTCGGCCGGGTCGACGGGCACCCAGCCGTGGCCGGTGAGGAACACCTCGGCACGGCAATGCTGCGCCTTCGTGATGTTCTCCGTGCCCGCGCCGAGGCTCTTGTAGCCGTGGGCCGATTTCGCCACGCGGATGCCGTAGACGTCGCGCGCCGGCAGGCCGGCCGCCCGGGCGAGGCCCACGTACAGGGCGTTCAGGTCGGCGCACTTGCCGCTCAGGTTGCCCGACTCGAGCATGTACTTGATGTCGCCCGTGCCGCAGCCGCGCGTCTTGGGGTTGCGCGACGTGCTCTCGCAGATCCAGTCGTAGATGGCGCGGGCCTTGGCGACGTCGTCCCTCGCGCCTTTCGTGATGTCCATCGCCGTCTTCCGCACGATCCCGTCCGTCGGCAGGTACTCGGTGGCCTCGAGGTAGCGCGCGAGCTCGGCGCGGTCGCCCCGGACGCTGCCCGGCCGGGAAAGGTCCACCGCGATGTCGCGCGTGGCGAAGCGGCTCACCATCGTGAGGACGGGTTTCGCGCCTTCCTCCCACTGGGCCCAGACGACGCCCAGGCCCCAGGCCGGGTCCGACATCGCCTTGCCTTCGCCGCCTTCGGCGCGGAAGGTGCTGCCGAGCGACTTCTGGTAGGGGGTGTCGACGGTGAGCGGCGTCGGCAGCCACACGCGCGTGCGGCCCGCGGGCTGCAGGACCTCGACGCGCGTGGTCACCTCGAAGGTGCGCCAACGGTCGGCGGGAGACTGCGCGAATGCGCTCGTGACGGCGGCGGGAAGGACGAGGCCCGAGGTGGACAGGCCGGCGAGGCGGAGAAAGTCGCGACGATGCATGAGGGTTCCTTTCTCAGGGATTGTGGCGGGGCGCGACGGCGCGGCGGGGGCCGCCTTCGCCGCTGGCGAGCGGGGCGGACTGGAGGCAGCGCCTGGTGCGGGAAGGGCTCGAATCGACCATGGGAACTCCGGGCTTTGCGGCGGCGGGTGCGCCGGGTCGGATAAAATAGCGCGTTTTGCACTCCTTCGCGCGGCGCCAAGACCCCGCGATCCGTACGGAATTCCCATGACCGCCTCCCCTGCCCCCTCCGCCGCGTCGCTCTCGCTCGCCTTCGGTTTCCGCTTCGAGGACCTGTACGACCGCGAGGGTCTCGCCCGCCTCGACACGAAGTTCCTCGATGCCCTCGCCATCGCGGACGCCGGCCTGCGCGACCGGCTCGTCGCGGCCCGCGCGGCGCCCGAGTCGCTCGCGCAGAAGGAGGAAGCCGAGCTGCTGCTCGCGGTGGCGCCCGTGCTCGACGACTTCGTGGCGGAGCTCTTCGGCATCGGCGCCGATCTCGACCGGCTCGTCGCCGCGCACACCGAGACGGAGCCGCTCTTTCGCGTGAAGCGCAAGTTCGTGCAGCGGCGCGCCATGCTGAAGATCAAGGCCGACGAGGCCGCGAAGCTCGACGGGCCGGCTCTCGAGGCCGAGGTCGCGGGGAAGCTCGGTGGGCACTTCGACGAGCTCGCCTTCGCCCGCGCCGTGCTCGACTGGCAGGCCGACGAGGGCGCGCACGCCGCGAGCCTCGCGCTCGCCGAGTGCTTCTGCGCCTGGGCGGCGCACACCGCCGAGGGGCGAAGGCGCCATCGCTCGGGCGTACTCTTCAAGCCGCCGCAGAAAGTGGAGCCCATGGCCCTCGTGCCCGTCGACACCGACGCCTCGGCCGGCTACGCGGTCCACACGCTGCACCACGTGCGCCGGCGCGACGGCTTCGCCCTCACCGACCCCGGCACGAGCCTCGTGGGCGGCCTCGGCGAGGCGCACTACTGCATCATCTGCCACGAGCAGGGGAAGGACTCCTGCTCGAAGGGCCTGAAGGAGAAGGCCGACGAATCCGGCCGGGCCGCGTTCAAGAAGAGCCCCTTCGGCGTGCCCCTGCCCGGCTGCCCCCTGGAAGAGCGCATCTCGGAGTTCCACAAGCTCAAGACCGAGGCGGTGCCGATCGGCGCGCTGGCGATGATCACGGTGGACAACGCGATCGTCTGCTCGACCGGGCACCGCATCTGCAACGACTGCATGAAGTCGTGCATCTACCAGCGCCAGGACCCGGTGAACATCCCGCAGGCGGAGACGCGCACGCTCAAGGACGTGCTGGGCCTGCCGTGGGGCTTCGAGATCTACTCGCTCCTCACGCGCTGGAACCCGCTCAGCCTGCGGCGCCCGGTGCCGCGGGCGCTCACCGGCAAGCGCATCCTCATGGTCGGCATGGGCCCGGCGGGCTTCACGACCGCGCACCACCTGATGAACGACGGGCACACCGTGGTGGGCATCGACGGCCTCAAGATCGAGCCGCTCTCGCCTTCCCTCTCGGGAGTGGATGCCGGCGGCCGGCGCGTGCCGTTCCAGCCCGTCCGCGACGTCGAGTCGCTGCGCGAGCCCCTCGACGACCGCGTGATGGCCGGGTTCGGCGGCGTGGCCGAGTACGGCATCACGGTCCGCTGGGACAAGAACTTCCTCAAGATCGCCCGCCTCCTCGTGGAGCGCCGCAGCCAGTTCGCCCTCTTCGGCGGCGTGCGCTTCGGCGGAACGATCACGGCGGAGCAGGCCTTCGAGATGGGCTTCGACCACATCGCGCTCGCGGCGGGGGCGGGAAAGCCCACCGTGCTGGACCTCCCCAACGGCCTGGCGCGCGGCGTGCGCACGGCGTCCGACTTCCTCATGGCCCTGCAGCTCACCGGCGCGGCGCGCGCGGACACCATCGCCAACATGCAGCTGCGCCTGCCCATCGTCGTGGTGGGCGGCGGCCTCACCGCCATCGACACGGCGACCGAGTCGCTCGCGTACTACCCGGTCCAGGTGGAAAAGTTCCTGGCGCGCTACGAGGCGCTCGCGGCCGAGCTCGGGGAGGCGCGCGTGCGGGCCGCGTGGCGGGAGGAGGAGCGCGAGATCGCCGGCGAGTTCATCGCCCATGCCCGCGCCATCCGCGCCGAGCGCGCGGCCGCATCCCGCGAGGGCCGCGACGCCCGCGTGCTGGAGTTGCTGCAGGCCTGGGGCGGCTCCACCATCGCCTACCGCAAGCGCATGGTCGACAGCCCCAGCTACACGCTCAACCACGAGGAGATCGAGAAGGCCCTCGAGGAGGGCATTCGCTTCGCCGAGGGCCTCACGCCGGTGCGGGTGGAGATCGACCGCTTCGGCCACGCGTCCGCGCTCGTGGTGAAGTCCTCCGGCGAGGCCGGCGAGCGAGAGCACGCCCTCCCGGCGCGCAGCATCCTCGTGGCCGCCGGCACGCAGCCCAATACCGTCCTCGCGCGCGAGGACGCCGGCCACTTCGTGCTCGACGGGCGGTTTTTCCGCGCGGTCGACGACGAGGGCAACCCCGTCTCGCCCGAGCGCTCGTCCAAGCCCGCCACCCCCCACGTCCTGCTCTACCGCGACGCGGACGACCGCTACATGAGCTTCTTCGGCGACCTGCACCCCTCGTTCTCCGGGAACGTCGTGAAGGCGATGGGCTCCGCCAAGCTGGGCTACCCGGTGGTGAGCCGCGTGCTCGAGCGCCGGCCGGCGCGCCCTGCGGCGGAGTCGGCCGCGTTCCTCGGGCAGCTCAACGGCCTGCTTCGCGCCCGCGTGCACCGCGTCGAGCGGCTCACGCCGACGATCGTCGAGGTGGTGGTCCACGCGCCGCAGGCTGCGCGCCAGTTCCGGCCGGGCCAGTTCTTCCGGCTGCAGAACTTCGAGACGCTCGCGCCGAAGGTGGAAGGCACGCGCCTCGCGATGGAGGGGCTCGCGCTCACGGGCGCGTGGGTGGACCGGGACCGGGGGCTCGTCTCCACCATCGTCCTGGAGATGGGCGGCTCGAGCGACCTGTGCGCGCTCCTCAAGCCCGGCGAGCCGGTTGTCCTGATGGGCCCGACCGGCTCCCCGACCGAGACGCCCGGCGGCGAGACCGTGGTGCTCGCGGGCGGAGGGCTCGGCAACGCGGTCCTTTTCTCCATCGGCGCGGCGCTTCGCGAGGCCGGCTCGAGGGTGCTCTACTTCGCCGGCTACAAGAAGGCGATCGACCGCTACAAGGTCGGGCAGATCGAGGCCGCGGCCGACGAGGTGGTGTGGTGCTGCGACGAGTCGCCGGGATTCGCGCCGGGCCGGCCGCAGGACAAGTCATTCCACGGCAACATCGTGGAGGCGATGATGGCGCACGCCGAGGGCCGGCTGGGCCCGGCGACGATCGCGCTGAAGGACGCCGACCGCCTCGTCGTGATCGGCTCCGACGCGATGATGGCGGCCGTGGCGCGCGCGCGCCACGGCGTGCTCGCGCCACACCTCAAGGCATCGCACGTGGCCATCGGCTCCATCAACTCGCCGATGCAGTGCATGATGAAGGAGATCTGCGCGCAGTGCCTGCAGCCGCACCGCGACCCGGCGACCGGGAAGGTGAGCTACGTCTTCTCGTGCTTCAACCAGGACCAGGAACTCGATCGCGTCGACTTCCCGGGGCTGCGCGAGCGGCTGGGGCAGAACGCGGTGCAGGAGAAGCTCACGGCGCTGTGGATCGACCGGTGCCTGAAGCGCCTGGGGGCGCGCGCGGTGGCCTGATCGGGCGGCGGGCGCCGCCGAAGGGGAATCCGGGGGCGCCGCAACACTCGGTAAACGACCGCTCGCGCGGGCCAGGCGACAATGCGCCGCACCCCGCGAACCGGAACCGCCCATGAATCGACTGCTGCCCGCCTCCCTCGTGGCAATCGCCTGCGCGACCGCTCCCGGCGCTTCCGCCGACGGGCTGCGCCGCCCCGGCTTTCTCGGTGTGCAGGTGGAGGGGCTGCCCGCCGGCGCTCCACAGGCTCCGGGGCTCGCGGTGCGGGCGCTCGTCGACGGCGGCTCCGCGAGGCAAGCCGGCGTGCGGTCCGGCGACGTGATCAAGGCGATCGGCGGGCGCCGCGTGACCACGACGGAAGAGTTCGTCGCCGCCGCCAGGCAATTGCGTGGTGGTGATGTCGCCGCGCTGGACGTGCTGCGCGCAGGCGATCCCCTGCGGCTGGAGGTGGCGGTGAAGCCGCGCCCCCCGGAGAGCGCGCCGGATCTCGATGTCGACTACGGCGCCGTGAAGGTGGACGGACACCTGCGGCGCACGCTCGTGACCGTGCCCCGCGCCCCCGGGCCGTCGCGCCGGCCCGCCGTGCTCTTCGTGACCGGGGTGGGTTGCTTCTCGCAGGAGATCGCGGATCCGAGGGACAACGTCGCGCAGCTGCTCTACGGCCTCACGCGGGCGGGTTTCGTCACGATGCGCGTGGAGAAGTCCGGCGAAGGCGACAGCCAGGGTCCCGCCTGCTCCAGTCCCCAGGCAGACATGGCCGCCGAAGTCCGCGGCTACGTGGCGGGCCTGCGCGCCCTGAAGGCGGACCCGCGCGTGGACGCGAGCAGGGTGTTCATCGTCGGCCTGAGCATCGGCGGCGTGGAAGCGCCGCTCATCGAGCGCGAGGAGGCGGTGAAGGGCGTGGTCGTGATCAACACGGCCGCCAAGCCGTTCATGGAATACCTGCTGGAGACGCGCCGCCGGCAGGCGCTGATGCGGGGCATGCCCTTCGACGAGGCGGATCGCCACCTGGCGCGCGTCCTGCGCTGCAACTACGCGGCGCTCGTGTCCCGCGAGGCGCCGCAGGACCTGCACGCCCGCATGCCGGCGTGCCGCGAGGAGATCCGGTTCCCCGCGCCCCTCGCCTTCATGCGGCAGTGGGCGGCGCTCAACCCGGGCGAGGCGTGGCGGGCGGTCGATTCGCCGGTGCTCGTGGTGATCGGCACCTCCGACTGGGTCGCGACGGTGGCGGAATCGCCCTACCTCGTGGAGATGATCAACGGATTCCGGGCAGGGCGCGCGACGCTGCAGGTGATCGAGGGGATGGACCACGGGCTGTCCAGGGCTCCTACGATGCAGCAGAGCCTGGCGCGCCGGGGCCCCGGCGAGTTCGAGCCCGCCGTGCTCGAGGCGACCGCGGACTGGCTGCGGCGCCAGGCCGCCAGCTGAACCGCCGCGGCCCTCAGGCCGCGGACCAGCCGTAGAGGTGGACCGGATCGCCCGGCGTCCACTCGAGCGTGTCCTCGAGCACGAAGCCGAGCTTGCCGAGAAGGCGCGCCGAGGCGTCGTTGGCCGGCATGGTGATGGCGACGAGGCGGGTCAATCGGAGCGCGTCCCGCGCGTGGGCCAGCACGCCTTTGGCGGACTCGCGGGCGTATCCCCGCGTCCGGTGGCGCGGAAGGAAGGCGAATCCCAGGTCGACGTGCGCGAGCTGGTCGCGCTTGACGAGCCCGCACATGCCCAGGCGCTCGCCATCCGGCTTGCGCTCCACGGCCCAGAGGCCGAAGCCGTGCTTCTCGTAGTGTCGCATCGGCCCCGCCTCGAGGTAGCGGCGGGCGTCTTCCAGCGAGTGCACGCCCCTGTCGCCGATGAAGCGGATCCAGGACGGGTCGTTCACCAGCTCGAGGATGAAGTCCGCGTCCTCCCGCGTGAAGCGCCGCAGTGCGAGGCGCGGCGTCTCGAGGACGAAAGGCGCCCCGCCGGCTGCCGGCATCAGTGCGCGTCGAGCAGCTCGACGTCGAAGACGAGCGTCGCGTTCGGGGGTATGACGCCGCCCGCGCCGCGCGAGCCGTAGCCCATCTCGGGCGGAATGACGAGCGTGCGCTTGCCGCCCACCTTCATGCCGGCCACGCCCTCGTCCCAGCCGCGGATCACCTGGCCGGCGCCGAGGCGGAAGTCGAACGGCTGGCCCCGGTCGACGGAGCTGTCGAACTTCCGCCCGTGGCCGTCGGGCTGCGCCGGGTCGTGCAGCCACCCGGTGTAGTGGACCTTCACCATGCCCGGCCGCGCCTCTGCGCCGGTGCCAACCACCACGTCGATCTTCTTGAGTTCGGCCATCTCTGCTCTCCAGGGTTTTCAGTCGAGGGATTCGTAGCAATCGGGCGTGAAACGCGGCGTGCAGACGCAGTGGAACACGAGGTCCTGCGCGCCGGTGTTGCGGATCGACTGCGCCACGCCGGCCGGGATCGCGACGACGTCGCCGGGGCCCACGGTCGCCTCCGGCGCCTCGCCCACGCGCACCGCGCCCTGCCCGGCGAGGATCACGTAGCGCTCGATGACGCCGCGAAGCCGGTGCGGCCGGGTCGCGACCCCCGGCGCCACGCGCGCCCGCGCGATGGAGACGGCGGGGTCCTCGGGGCGGTTCCACGATTCGAGGATGGCGCAGCGTTCCGCAGTGGGATGCTCGCTCCGGGGGTCGGGCCGGAAGATCGTCGGTTCCAACGGGGCCTCGGGCGGTGGGGAATTCTGGCGGAGAGGGCGGGATTCGAACCCGCGTTAGGCTGTTAACCTAAACACGCTTTCCAGGCGTGCGACTTAAACCGCTCATCCACCTCTCCGTGGATCCTTGAAGCGTCTTCCCGTTGCCGGAAAGCCCGCGATTATACCGTGGCGGCCGCCCGCGGGCGAACCCCCGCTAGCGCCCGGGCATGAACCAGCGCCGCGACACCATCTGCCGCGACAGCAGGTAGGCCAGCACGGCCACCACGGCGAAGTGCACCGGCCACAGCCCCACCCACGTGGGCACCTTGCCCTGCGCCGTCCAGGCCTGGAAGATCGAGAGCAGGTTGTTGTAGAGAGCGTAGGCGAGCACGGCCAGCACCAGGTTCCAGGACCGGCCCGTGCGCGGGTTCACGAAGGAAAGCGGCACCGCGAAGAGCGCCATGAGCAGCACCGAGAAGGGCAGCGCCACCCGCCAGTGAAGTTCGGCGATGTTGTGCGGCGTGGGGTCGCCCAGCAGCTCCAGCGTGCCCAGAGCCTTTGCCGGCGGCGTCGCGTCCTTCTTGGCCTCCTTGGGCTCGATGCGCAGGAGGTAGCGGTCGAAGTCCACGGTGCGGTAGTCGAGCGTGCCCGGCGCGCCCTCGTAGCGGCGGCCGTTCACCAGAACCACGAAGCGGTCGCCGTTCTCCGCCGTCTCGATGAAGCCCTTCTGCGCGACCATCACCCCGAGCCGCCCGCCGTGGGTGGACTGGACGAACACGTTGTTCACCACGTCGTCGCGCTCCGAGAGCTTGTCGACGAAGAAGACCCGGTCGGCCTGACGCGACTCGCGGAACACGCCCGGCGTCACGGCGGAGACCTCGTCGCGGCTCTCGAGCAGCCGGCGGTATTCGCGGCTCTGCGACTCCGACCACGGTGCAATGGCGAGCGACAGCACGCCGCACACGGCCGCCATCGGCAGCGCGAAGCGCAGCACCGGCTTCACCCAGGCCGCGATCGAGAGCCCCGAGGTGAACCACACGGTCATCTCGCTGTCCCGGAAGCTCCTCGTGAGCGTGAGCAGCACCGCCACGAAAGCCGCGATCGAGAGCAGGACCGGCATGTAGGCGAGCACGCCGAAGGCGATGAGCCCGATCACCGCCTCGGGCAGCACCTCGCCGCCGGCGGCCTTGCCGAGCAGCAGGATGAGGAGCCGCGTGAGGATGAGCGCCAGCAGCACGGCGACCACGGCGAGCGCCACCAGGCTGAATTCGCGGATGAGGCTGCGCTCGAAAATCATGGTCGAGGAACGAGCCGACAGTATTTCATAAGTAAGTAGGAAGGGGTCGGCTCGCTTTGACTTGGGGCACCCGGAACGGCGATAATCGCCGTCTGGCGCGCGCGCCCAAGTACAGGAAAACAAATGGAATTTAGCATAAAGAGCGGCAGCCCCGAAAAGCAGCGCACCGGTTGCGTCGTGGTCGGGGTCTTCGAGGGCCGCAAGCTCAGCGCATCCGCCCGGGACATCGACCGCGCGGCCAAGGGGTTCCTTTCGGACGTGCTTCGCCGCGGCGATCACGACGGCAAGGCCGGCACGACGGTGCTCCTTCACTGCGTCACCGGGCTGCCGAGCGACCGGGTGCTCCTCGTCGGCCTCGGCAAGGAGCGCGAGATGGGCGAGTCCGCCTATCGCCGGGCCATCGACACCGCGATCAAGGCGCTGCGCGCCACGGGGGCCACCGACGCCACCTTCTACCTCACCGACCTGGGGCTGCGCAAGCGCGACACGGCCTTCAAGGTCGAGCAGGCCGTGCTGGGCATCATGGAGGGCGTCTACCGGTTCGACCGCATGAAGAGCAAGCCCGCCGAGACGAAGCGGGCGCTGCGCAAGGTCACGCTGCACGTGGCGCGCCGCGGCGACATCGCCGAGGGCGAAGCCGCCGCCGCCCGCGCGATGGCGATCGCGGAGGGCGTGCGCCTCGCGCGCGACCTCGGCAACCTCCCCGCCAACGTCTGCACGCCGGCCTACCTTGCCGGCGAGGCCGAAAGCCTCGCGAAGCACCACGGCCTGCACTGCGAGGTGCTGGGCGAGAAGGAACTCGAGAAGCTCGGCATGGGCGCCTTCCTCGCCGTGGCGCGCGGCAGCCGCCAGCCGCCGCGGCTCATCGTCCTCGAGCACCGCGGCGCGCGAAAGAAGGACGAGGCCCCCGTGGTCCTCGTCGGCAAGGGCGTCACCTTCGACACGGGCGGCATCTCGCTCAAGCCCGCCGCCGAGATGGACGAGATGAAGTTCGACATGTGCGGCGCCGCCTCCGTGCTGGGCACGATGAAGGCGGTGGCGCTCATGAAGCTGCCGCTCAACGTCGTGGGCGTCGTTCCGGCCACGGAGAACATGCCCGGCGGCAACGCGGTCAAGCCCGGCGACATCGTGACGACGATGTCCGGCCAGACGGTCGAGATCCTCAACACCGACGCCGAGGGGCGGCTCATCCTGTGCGACGCGCTGACCTGGGCCGAGCGCTACAAGCCCGCCGCGGTCGTGGACATCGCCACCCTCACCGGCGCGATGGTGATCGCGCTGGGCCACGTCGCCACGGGCCTCTTCGCCAACACGGACTCGCTCGCGCGCGAGCTGGTGCAGGCCGGCGAGGCCTCCTGGGACCGCGCCTGGCACCTGCCGCTCTGGGATGACTACCAGGAGGCGCTCAAGTCCAACTTCGCCGACATCCCCAACATCGGCTCGCGCGCCGGCGGGGCCATCACGGCGGCCTGCTTCCTCGAGCGCTTCGCCAAGTCCTACCCGTGGGCGCACCTGGACATCGCCGGCACCGCGTGGAAGTCCGGCACCGAGAAGGGCGCGACGGGCCGCCCCGTGGCGCTCCTCGCCAACTTCCTCACGCGGCGCTCGGCGTGACGCGCATCGACTTCTACCACTACGCCGACGACAAGCTGCGCTACGCCTGCCGGCTCGCGGCCAAGGCCGCGGGGCGCGACAGCCGGCTCGTCGTGTATTCGCCCCAGCCGCAGGTCCTCGCGGCCTTCGACCGCCTGTTGTGGACCTACTCCGCCACCGGCTTCGTCCCGCATTGCCGCGCGCACGAGGCCATCGCGGCGGAGACGCCCGTCGTGCTGGCGGCCGGCGACGAGGGCCTGCCCCACCACGACGTGCTGCTCAACCTCGCCGACGAGTGGCCCCCCTTCTTCGCGTCCTTCGAGCGCCTGCTGGAAGTCGTGGGCGCCGACGAGGAGGACAGGCAGCGCGCCCGCGCGCGCTTCGCCTTCTACCGCAAGCGCGGCTACGACATCAACGTGAACGCGATCGGGGAGGCCTGAGCGCCATGGCGGACGACCGCGACATCCTGGGCAAGGCCGACGCGCTCCTGCGCCGGCACGTCCCGCCGCGCATGACCGCCGACCCCGGCGACGTGCCCGTCCTGACAGAGCTCATCACCCCCGGTGCGTCCCCGGCCACGCCGCCTCCCCCGGACGGCGGCCCGCTCCCCGCCGACACCTCCGCCTCGCGCGAGGCCTTCACCCGCGACCTGGTCGCCGAGGTGGTGAGCGCCGTCCAGGGACGCCTCGCGCAGGACCTCGAGCGCCGCCTCACCCAGCAGGTCACGGCGGAGGTCCAGGCCGCCGTCGCGGCCACGCTGGGAGACCTCCGGCAGGACATCGCCAACGCCGTCGGCGACGCCGTGGCCGAGGCGATCGCGCGCCGCCCGCACCGCTAGCCCGACCCGAACATGGAACTCGCGAAAAGCTTCGACCCCCGCGCCATCGAGGCGCACTGGTACCCCTTCTGGGAATCCCGCGGCTGGTTCAAGGCCTCGTTCGATCCCGCGCGCCCCTCCTACTGCATCCAGCTGCCGCCGCCCAACGTGACCGGCACGCTGCACATGGGCCACGCCTTCCAGCAGACGCTCATGGACGCCCTGACGCGCTGGCAGCGCATGAAGGGCGCCAACGTCCTCTGGCAGCCCGGCACCGACCACGCCGGCATCGCCACGCAGATGGTGGTCGAACGCCAGCTCGAGCAGGAGGGCACCTCCCGGCGCGCGTTGGGGCGGGAGAAGTTCGTCGAGCGCGTCTGGGCGTGGAAGGAGCAGTCCGGCTCGACCATCACGCGCCAGATGCGCAGGCTCGGCGCCTCCTGCGACTGGTCGCGCGAGTACTTCACGATGGACGAGGCCCGCTCGCGGGCCGTCACCGAGGTCTTCGTGCGCCTGCACGAGGAGGGCCTCATCTACCGCGGCAAGCGGCTCGTGAACTGGGACCCGGTGCTGCACACGGCCGTCTCCGACCTCGAGGTCGAGTCCCGCGAGGAGACGGGCTCGCTCTGGCACCTGCGCTATCCGCTCGCCGAGGGCACGGACCACCTGGTGGTGGCCACGACCCGGCCCGAGACGATGCTGGGCGACACCGCCGTGGCCGTGCACCCCGAGGACCGGCGCTACGCCCACCTCATCGGGCGCATGGTGCGCCTGCCGCTCGCCGACCGGCT
Source organism: Burkholderiales bacterium (assembly GCA_019634955.1). Lineage (GTDB taxonomy): Bacteria > Pseudomonadota > Gammaproteobacteria > Burkholderiales > Usitatibacteraceae > FEB-7. Next base: position 69,140 of record JAHCAK010000014.1, on the reverse strand, counting down.
GATCCCCGTCATCGCCGACGAGTACGTGGACCGCGAGTTCGGCACCGGGTGCGTGAAGATCACGCCGGCCCACGACTTCAACGACTACCAGCTGGGCGCCCGCCACGGCCTCGAGATGATCAACATCTTCACGCTCGAGGCGCAGGTGAACGACAACGCCCCGGCGGCCTATCGCGGTCTCGACCGGTTCGAGGCGAGGAAGCGCGTGCTGGCCGACCTCGAGAAGCTCGGGCTGGTCGAGAGCGTGAAGCCGCACAAGCTGATGCAGCCGCGCTCGCAGCGCTCCGACGCCGTGGTCGAGCCGATGCTCTCCGACCAGTGGTTCGTGCGTATGGACGGCTTCGCGAAGGCGGGCCTCGACGCGGTGGCCACGGGCCGCACGCGCTTCGTGCCCGAGATGTGGGCGACCGTCTACAACCAGTGGCTGGAGAACATACAGGACTGGTGCATCTCTCGGCAGCTCTGGTGGGGCCACCAGATCCCGGCGTGGTACGCCGACGACGGCACGCCCTTCGTCGGGCGCTCCTTCGAGGAGGCCGCCGCGAAGGCCAAGGCCGCCGGCAAGGCCGTGTCGCCGGATGCCCGCGACCCCGACGTGCTGGACACCTGGTTCTCGTCGGCCTTCGTGCCCTTCTCCACGCTGGGCTGGCCCGACGACGCCGCGATGGCGCGCGAGCGGCCCTTCTACCTGCCCTCCTCCGTCCTCATCACCGGCTTCGACATCATCTTCTTCTGGGTGGCGCGCATGATCATGACGACGCTCCACTTCACGGGGGAGGTGCCCTTCCGCGACGTCTTCATCAACGCCATCGTGCGCGACGCCGAGGGGCAGAAGATGTCGAAGTCCAAGGGCAACACGATCGACCCGCTGGACGTGATCGACGGCATCACGCTCGCGGAGCTGCTGGCCAAGAGCACGCAGGGGCTCATGCTCCCGGCGCACCGCGAGGCGGCCGGCAAGCGCATCCGGCGCGACTACCCGGAGGGCATCGCCGCCTACGGGGCGGACGCCCTGCGCTTCACCTTCGCGGCGCTCTCCACGCACGGGCGCACGCTCAACTTCGACCTGAAGCGCTGCGAGGGCTACCGCAGCTTCTGCAACAAGCTCTGGAATGCGACGCGCTTCGTGCTCATGAACTGCGAGGGGCGCGACACCGGCCTCGACCCGGCGGCCCCCGTGGAGCTCTCGGTTGCCGACCGCTGGATCGTCTCGCGCCTGCAGCGGGCCGAATCCGAGGTCGAGCAGGGCTTCGCCGAGTACCGCTTCGACACGGCCGCCCGCGCCGTCTACGAGTTCGTGTGGGACGAGTACTGCGACTGGTACGTCGAGCTCGCGAAGGTGCAGCTGCAGTCCGGCGGCGAGGCCGCCCAGCGCGGCACGCGCCGCACCCTCATCCGCGTGCTGGAGGCGACCCTTCGCCTCGCGCACCCGGTCATCCCGTTCATCACCGAGGAGCTGTGGCAGAAGGTGGCGCCGCTCGCCGGCGCCACGGGCGAGTCGGTGATGCTCGCGCGCTGGCCGCAGGCGCAGCCGGAGAAGGTGGACGAGGCCGCCGAGCGCGGGATCGCCGTCCTGAAGGAGCTCACCAACGCGGCGCGCAACCTGCGCGCCGAGATGGGCCTCGCGCCGGGCGTGCGCGTGCCGGCGTACCTCCAGGCGGGCGACGAGGTCGCCGCGCACCTGCCGTACCTGCAGGCGCTCGCGCGCCTGTCGGAGGCGACGGTGGTCGCGGCACTCCCCGACGCGGACGCCCCCGTGGCCGTCACCGGGGCGGGCAAGCTCATGCTGCACGTGGAGATCGACCGCGCCGCCGAGCGCGAGCGCCTCGCGAAGGAGGCGGCGCGGCTGGACGCCGAGATCGCGAAGGCGGAAGCGAAGCTCGGCAATGCCTCCTTCGTGGAGCGCGCGCCCCCCGCGGTGGTGGAGCAGGAGAAGAAGCGGCTCGCGGACTTCCGCGCGAAGCTCGACGACGTCCGGGCCCAGCTCGCCCGCCTCGCGTAGGGCTCGCGCCCGCCCGTGGCCGTCCCCCACAGCCTCCGGGCGCTGCGCTCGCGCAACTTCCGCCTGTACTACGCCGGGCAGGCGGTGTCGATGATCGGCACCTGGGTGCAGTCGCTGGCGCTCATGTGGCTCGCCTACCGGCTCTCGGGATCGACCTGGTTCACGGGGCTGGTGGGCTTCCTCAACTCGGCGCCCTACCTCGTGCTCTCGCCCTTCGCGGGCGTGCTGGGAGACCGGCTGGACCGCCGGCGCATCCTCGTCACGGTCCTCGCCCTGCTCTTCCTGCAGTCGGTGGTGCTCGCGATCCTCTCCGGCTTCGGCGCGCTCACCCTTTGGCAGCTCGCCTCCCTCGCCCTTTTCGCGGGCGTGGCCAACTCCTTCGAGACGCCCACGCGCCAGGCGTTCTTCGTGCAGCTGCTGGACGACCGCGACGACCTTCCCAACGCCATCGCGCTCAACTCGGTGCTCATGAACGGCGCGCGCCTGGTCGGGCCGTCGATCGGGGGCCTCGTCGTCGCCGCGTGGGGCGAGACCGCCTGCTTCGCGCTCAACGCCGCGAGCTACCTGGCCGTGCTCGCGGCGCTGCGGGTCGCGCGACCCGTGCGCCCCTCCCCGCCCCGCGCGCCCTCGCACCCGCTCGCGGACCTCGCCGACGGCTGGCGCTACGCGATGGGCTTCGTGCCCATCCGGCGCATGCTGCTGCTGCTGGCGACGCTCAGCATCACCATCGGCCCCTACTCGACGCTGATGCCCGCCATCGCGGTGAAGACCTTCGGCGAGGGCGCGTGGCTCGTCGGCACGTTCATCGGCGCCGTGGGCCTCGGCGCGGTGGTCGCCGCCGTGGGGCTCGCCCGCCGCCCCTCGGTGCGCGGGCTCGCCAAGTGGATCGCGATGTCCTCCATCCTCGCCGGGCTGGGCGCGATCGGCTTCTGCTTCTCGCGGTCCGTCCCCCTCTCGGCCGCGCTCATGGCGCTCTCGGGGTTCGGGATGTTCATGACGGCGGCCTCCTGCAACACGATCGTGCAGAGCGTGGTCGACGAGGACAAGCGCGGCCGCGTGATGAGCTACTACACGATGTTCTTCATCGGGTCGCTGCCCATCGGCCACCTCGCGGCCGGGGCGATCGCCGAGCGCATCGGCGCACCGCTCACCTTCCTCGCCGGCGGCGTCGCCTGCACCATCGCCGGCATCGCCTTCGCCGCGAGGCTCGACACCTTCCGCGAGCAACTGCGCCCCGCCTACATCCGGCGTGGCATCATCCCACCGACAGGAGAGCCGCCCCAATGACAGACACCGTCCTGCTCGAGCGCCGCGGCGCGGCGGCCATCGTCACCCTCAACCGCCCCGACAAGCTGAACGCGCTGGACGAGGCGCTCATGCGCGACCTCGACCGCGTGACGCGCGAGGTCGCGGAGGACGAGGCGATCCGCGCCGTCCTCCTGCGGGGCGCGGGACGCGCCTTCATGGCCGGCGGCGACGTCGCGTACTTCCACGCCCACCTCGACACCCTGGGCCCGCGCTTCGAGGCGATGGGCCGTGGGTTCCACGCCTCGATCGCGCGGCTGCGCACGATGCCCAAGCCCGTGCTCGCGTGCGTGCAGGGCGCGGTCGCGGGTGGAGGGCTCTCGGTGATGCTCGCCTGCGACCTCGCCATCGCCTCGCGCGACGCGCAGTTCTCCCTCGCCTACGCCAACATCGGCACCTCGCCCGACGGCGGCTCCTCGTTCACGCTCCCGCGCATCGTGGGGATGCGCAAGGCGCTGGAGCTCGCCTTCCTCGGCGAGCGGCTGGATGCCGGCGCCGCCCTGTCTCTCGGCCTCGTCAACTGGGTGGTCGAGGCGGGGGATCTCGACGCGCGCGCGCAGGCGCTGCTCGCCCGCCTCGCGTCGGGCCCGACCTTCGCCTACGCGCGCACCAAGGCGCTCCTCAACGAGACCTGGGAGCGACCGATGGCCGCCCAGCTCGACGCCGAGCTCGCCGCGTTCGGCCGCTGCATTCCTACCGGCGACTTCGCCGAGGGCACGGGTGCCTTCGTCCAGAAGCGCCCGCCTGCATTCACCGGGAGATAGCCCATGGCGACGCTGGCCGGCAGGACCCTTTTCATCACCGGCGCCTCGCGCGGCATCGGCCGCGAGATCGCGCTGCGCGCCGCGCGCGACGGGGCGAGCGTCGCGATCGCCGCCAAGACGGTCGATCCGCACCCGAAACTCGCGGGCACGATCCACACGGTCGCCGCCGAGGTCGAGGCCGCGGGCGGCCGCGCCCTCGCCATCGCCCTCGACGTGCGCGACGAAGGCGCCATCGCCGCCGCCGTCGCCCGCACCGTCGCGGCCTTCGGCGGGCTGGACATCCTCGTGAACAACGCGAGCGCCATCAGCCTCACGCCCACGGCCGCGACGCCGGCGAGGCGCTTCGACCTCATGATGGGCGTGAACGTGCGCGCGACCTTCCTCTGCTCGCAGGCGTGCATCCCCCACCTGCGCCGCTCGCCCAACCCGCACATCCTCAACCTCTCGCCGCCGCTCTCGATGAAGGCGAAGTGGTTCGCGGGGCACGTGGCCTACACGATCTCCAAGTACGGCATGAGCCAGTGCACGCTGGGCATGGCCGAGGAGCTGCGCGCGAACGGCATCGCCGTGAACTCCCTCTGGCCGGCGACCACCATCGCCACGGCGGCGGTGGAGTTCAATTTCCCCCCGGAGATCCTCGCCGCGAGCCGCCACCCCGCGATCATGGCAGAGGCCGCCCACGCGATACTCGCGAGCCCCAGCCGGGAGACGACGGGGAATTTCTTCCTCGACGAGGAGGTGCTCCGCGCCGCGGGCGCGACGGACTTCTCCCGCTACGCGGTGAAGCCCGGCGTCGCGCCGTTCAAGGACCTCTTCGTCGATTGAGCGGCGCTCAGGGCGCCACGAAGCGCCCCGACTTCCCGCCCTCCTTCTCGAGGAGGCGGATGTCGCCCATCGTCATGCCGCGGTCGACGGCCTTGCACATGTCGTAGATGGTGAGGAGCCCCGCGCTCACGGCCGTGAGCGCCTCCATCTCGACGCCGGTGCGGCCGCGGCACTCGGCGACGGCGCGGCACTCGACCTTCGAGCCCGCCTCGTCGACCTCGAAGTGGACCTCCAGCGCCGTGAGCGCGATGGGGTGGCAGAGCGGGATCAACTCCCAGGTGCGCTTCGCCGCCTGGATGGCGGCGATGCGCGCGATCCCGAGGACGTCGCCCTTCCTCGCGGTGCCGGCGCGAACGATCGCGAGCGTCTCCGGCTTCATGCGGATGGCGCCTGCGGCGACGGCCCGGCGGGCCGTCTCGTCCTTGCCGCCGACGTCGACCATCCAGGCCTGGCCGCCCGCGTCGAAATGGGTGAGCTTTTCGTTCATAATCAGGGGGCTCCGGCGCGGCGAACCATTGGCGCCGCCGCGTGTCCCAAGTATCCACGATTTCACGCGCCCCCGCTCCGGGCCATCCACTTGCCGCGCATGCTGATCCGCCGCCTCGTCGCCCTGGCCGTCTGTGCCGCGCTGCTGCCCGCGCAGGCGCAGGGCCTGCCCGACCTGGGCGACGCCTCCGACGCGGTGCTGTCCGACAAGCAGGAGCGCACCATCGGCAACCGCGTGATGCGGGAGGTGCGCATCGATCCGGCCTTCGTGGACGACCCGGACATCGCCGATTACGTGAAGTCCCTGGGCAACCGCCTGCTCGGCGCCGCCGATCCCCCGCGCCGGCCCATCGAGTTCTTCGTCGTGCAGGACGACGCCGTGAACGCCTTCGCGCTCATCGGCGGGCACATCGGGATGCACACGGGCCTCATCCTGCTCACCCGCAACGAGTCGGAGCTCGCCGGCGTGATGGCACACGAGATCGCGCACATCCTGCAGCGTCACCAGTCGCGCCTCTACCAGGGGCAGGGGAAGTACCAGCTCGCCTCGCTCGCCGCGCTGGCGCTCGCGATCCTCGCCTCGCGCGGCAGCAGCTCGCAGAGCAGCCAGGTCACCGAGGCGGCCATGGTGGGCGCCAGCGCCATCATGATGCAGGGCCAGCTCGACTACACCCGCGAGCACGAGCGCGAGAGCGACCGCGTCGGCCTCACCCTGCTCGAGCGCGCCGGCTACGACCCGCGCGGCATGGTGAGCTTCTTCGAGCGCATGCAGCGCGCCAACCGCCTCAACGAGTTCAAGAGCGCCCCGTCGTACCTTCGCACCCACCCGCTGACGGTCGAGCGCATCGCGGACATGCAGGGGCGCGTGGAGGCGATGGCCCCGCGCCTCGTTCCCGACAGCTTCGAGTACCGCCTGGCGCGGGCGAAGCTGCGCGCCGCCTCGGGAAGCGCCAACGACCAGGTGGCGTGGTTCCGCGCGCAACTCGCCGACCGCACCGTCGTGCGGCCGCGCGAGGACGTCTACGGGCTCGCGCTCGCGCTTCGCCGCACGCGCGACTTCGCCGACGCCGAGAAGGAGCTCGCGACCATCCGCGGCGGCGAGGGGCACCCCGCGTTCGAGTGGCTGGCCGCGCAGCTGCAGGCGGACCAGGGTCGCCCGGACGCCGCGATCGCCACCTGCCGCGAGGCGCTGAAGGCCCATCCGCGCCACCGCGGGCTCGTCCACGGCCTCGCGCAGCTGCTGCTCGACGCCGGACGGAACGCCGAGGCGATCGCGCTGCTGGAGGAGAAGGCCCGCGCCACCCCCGAGGACGCACGCCTTCACGAGCTGCTTTCGCGCGCCTTCGCCGCCACCGGCAAGCGGCTGGCGCAGCACCGCGCGCAGGCCGAGGCCTACTACCGGCGCGGCAACCTCGCGGCGGCGGTCGACCAGCTCGAGCTCGCCACCAAGATCCGCGACGCCGACTACTACGAGCAGTCCATCGCCGAGGCCCGCCTGCGCGAATTGCGCTCGCAGCTCGCGATCGAACGCGACGCCGAGAAGGCGCTGAAGCTCTCCTGATGCGGCGCGCCTTCCCGTTCCTCGCCGCCACCGCGGCACTTGCCGCGGCGGCCGCCTCGGGCCAGGCCGCGAACGGCCTCGCGCTCTTCACCGACCCCGCCAAGGGAAACTGCATCGCCTGCCACCAGGTTCCCGAGGGCGCCGGCCCCGCCGTGCGCGCGAACGTGGGCCCGCGCCTCGACGCGGCGCGCCTCGCGGGGTGGGACCGCGCGCGGCTTCGCGACCTGCTGGACGACCCCATGCGGACCAATCCCGACACCGTCATGCCGCCCTTCGGCCGGCATCGCATCCTCGAGCCGGCCGAGATCGGGCGGATCATCGACTACCTTCATGCGCTGCCCTGACCGCCGCCTCGCGGCCGCCTGGCTGCTCGCCCTCGCCGCGCCTTTTGCGTCCGCCGCCGATCCCGAGGCGGTGAGAAGCGAACTGCTCGCCCGCGAGCGCGAGCGCCACCCCGCCGCCTCGCCGCAAGATCTCGCCGCCGGCTCCGCGGCGTTCGATCCCGCGCGCGCCGAGGAAGCCTCGCGCAACCGCCCCGCGCCCGGCGCCGCCGACGCCGTCGAGGCGGGAAAGCGGCTCTGGACGCGCAAGTTCGCGAACGGGCGCTCTCTCGCCGGTTGCTTCCCGAACGGCGGGCGCGGGATCGCGGCGGCGTACCCGCAGTACGACCCGCGCGTGAAGCGGCTGGTGAGCCTGGAGACGGCCATCAACCAGTGCCTGAAGACGCACGGCCAGCCGCTGATGGAGGCCGACGATCCGGGGACCATGGGGGCGGTACTCGCCTACGTGCGCTCGCTCGCGGAGGGGCGCAAGGTGGCCGTGCGCGCGACGACTGCCGCCGCCCGGGACCGCTTCGAGGAAGGCCGGCGCCTCTACTTCACCCGCATGGGCCAGCGCAACCTCGCCTGCGCCACCTGCCACGTGAACCACTCCGGGCGGATCTACGGGGACGCCGCCATCCCCTCGCCCATCGGCGCGGCCGTGCAGTGGCCGCACTTCCGCGACGGGCGGCCCGCATCGCTGCAGGTGCGCATCCGCGAGTGCCTCGGTCGCATGGGCGCCGCGCCCTTCCCGGCCGGCTCCGACGAGATCACGCACCTCGAGTTCTTCCTCGCCTACCTGTCAAACGGCCTCGCGGTCCGCGCCAACGCCTGGCGCCCGCCGCCCTGAGGCGGCCGACATGTAACGATTGGTAAGGGGCGGGCACCACGGGGCGGGGGTCTCCTCTAAAATGAGGATGCACCACTCTCGTCGACCCCATGATTCGCCGCCTCCTGCGACCCCGCCTTCTCGTTCCCCTCCTGGTCGTCGTCGCCACCGCCGGCGGCTACGCGTGGTGGCGCTCCCAGCCCGGCGCCGCGCCTGCCGAGCGCTGGCGGCTCGAGGCCGTCGACCGCGGCGACGTCGTTCAGGTCGTCTCGGCCAACGGGACAGTGAACCCCGTGACCTCCGTCAACGTGGGCACGCAGGTCTCCGGCTCGATCGTCCGCCTGCACGCCGACTTCAACAGCGAGGTGAAGGAAGGCCAGCTCCTCGCGGAGCTCGACCCCGCGCTGTTCAACGCCGCGCTCGCGCAGAGCGAGGCCAACCTCAACGCCGCCCAGGCGGCGCTACGCCTCGCGCAGACGAAGGAGGCCCGCACGCGCTCGCTCGTGGGCAAGGGCTTCATCTCCCAGGCCGAGCTCGACACGGCCGTGAAGGAGCTGGACGCCGCGCAGGCCCAGGTCGAACTGGTGCGCGCCCAGGTGGCCCGCGACAGGACGAACCTGCGCTACACGATCATCCGCTCGCCCATCTCGGGCGTGGTGGTCGCGCGCAATGTCGAGCTGGGCCAGACGGTCGCCGCGAGCTTCAACACGCCCACGCTCTTCCAGATCGCGCGCGACCTGTCGCGGATGCAGATCGAGACGAGCATCGCGGAAGCCGACATCGGCGGGATCCGCGAGGGCCTGCAGGCGCGCTTCCGCGTGGACGCGTTCCCGGGGCAGTTCTTCCACGGGGAGGTGAGGCAGGTGCGCCTCAACCCCACGATCCAGTCGAACGTCGTGAGCTACACGGTCATCGTCTCGGCCGACAATCCCGACGGCCGGCTCAAGCCGGGCATGACCGCCTTCGTGCAGGTGACCGCCAATCGCCGCGACGGCGTGCTGCGCGTGCCCAATGCGGCGCTGCGCTTCCGGCCGCCGGCCGAGGCGGGGCAGGCCGGCGCGAATGCGGCGGCGAAAGGCGGCGGCGCGGGCGCCGGGCGCCGCGACGCCGGCCAGCGGGTGTACAAGCTCGTCGACGGCAAGCTCGCGGCCGTGCCCATCCAGGTGGGCGTATCCGACGCCTCGTGGACGGAGGTCACGGGCGGCGACGTGAAGGAAGGCGACCGCCTCGTGACGCGCGACCTCGCCGGCCAGGGCGGCCCGCAGTCCCAGGTCCGGCTGCGCATGTTCTAGCCGCCATGGCCGGGCGCTTCATCGAGGTGGAAGGACTCGGCAAGCAGTACGAGGCCGCGGCGCCCGGCACGCCCCCGGCCCTGCAGGGCGTCACGCTCGCGATCGGCCAGGGCGAGTTCGTGGCGGTGATGGGGCCCTCGGGCTCGGGCAAGTCCACCTTCATGAACATCGTCGGCCTGCTCGACACGCCCACGGCGGGCGCCTACCGGCTGAACGGAAAGGACGTCGCGGGGCTCTCGACCGACGAGCTGGCGCACGTGCGCAACCGCGTCTTCGGCTTCGTGTTCCAGGGGTTCAACCTCCTCAAGCGCATCAGCGCGGCCGAGAACGTCGCGCTGCCGATGGTGTACTCCGGAACGGGCGGCGCCGAAAGGCGCCGCCGCGCGCAGGAGCTGCTGGCGAAGGTCGGGCTCGGGGCCTATGGGGACGCCCTTCCCGCGCGCCTCTCCGGCGGGCAGCAGCAGCGCGTGGCCATCGCCCGGGCGCTCGCCAACCACCCGCAGCTCATCCTCGCCGACGAGCCCACCGGCAACCTGGACACGCAGACGAGCAACGAGATCATGGACTTCCTCACCTCGCTCAACCGCGAGACGGGGGTGACGATCCTGCTCGTGACCCACGAGAACGACATCGCGCAGTACGCACGGCGCCTCATCCGCTTCAAGGACGGCCGCGTCGTCCACGACGGCCCCGTGACCCGCGAGCCGCAGCCCGCGGCGCGCGAGAAGGTGGCGCCATGAACCCGCTCGCCGTCGTGCGCGAGGCCGGCCGGTCGCTGGGCGCCAACAAGCTGCGCACCGGCCTCACGATGCTGGGCATGGTGATCGGCGTGGCAGCCGTGGTCCTGATGCTCGCGGTCGGCACGGGCGCGCAGAACCAGGTGAACCGCGCCGTGGGCTCGATGGGCAGCAACCTCCTCGTGATCCTCTCGGGCAGCACCAGCGCGGGAACGCTGCGCATGGGATCCGGCAACGCGCCCACGCTCACCACGGGAGACGCCGAGGCAATCGCGAGGCTTCCCGCAGTGCAGGCCGTCGCGCCGACCTTCCCCGGCGGCGCGCAGCTCGCCTACGGCGTGAACAACTGGGGCACGCAGGTGCTCGGCGTGACACCCGAGTACCTGTCTGTGCGCGACTGGCCGGTGGAGGCGGGCGACCCCATCAGCGAGACCGACGTGCGCAGCTCCACGCGCGTGGCCCTGCTGGGCGCCACCGTGGTCGAGAAGCTCTTCGACACCGAGGATCCCGTCGGCAAGACCATCCGCATCCGCGGCCAGCCGTTCCAGGTGATCGGCGTGCTGAAGAAGAAGGGCCAGAGCCTGGACGGCCGCGACCAGGACGACTCGGTGCTGGTGCCCATCACCACGGCCCAGGGCAAGCTCTTCGGCAACCGTTTCCCGGGCACCGTGCGCTTCATGTTCGTGCAGGCGGTGAGCCAGGCCGCGACCGCCACGGCCGAGCACGAGATCACGCTGCTGCTGCGGCAGCGCCACCGCATCCAGCCGGACGCCGACGACGACTTCACGGTGAGGAACCTCACGCAGGCGGCGGAAGCGGCCTCCGCCACCGCGAGGATCCTGTCGCTGATGCTGGGCGCCATCGGCTCGATCTCGCTCGTGGTGGGCGGCATCGGCATCATGAACATCATGCTGGTGTCCGTCACGGAGCGCACGCGCGAGATCGGCATCCGCATGGCCATCGGCGCCCGCCGGCGCGACGTGCTGCTGCAGTTCCTGCTGGAGGCGCTCATGATCTGCATCGTCGGCGGCCTCGTCGGGATCGCCCTCGGCGTGGCCGGCGCCTTCGCCGTCGGCAAGGCGATGCAGATCGAGGTGGCCTTCTCCGCCTCGGTGATGCTCGTCGCCTTCGCGGTGTCGGCGGCGACGGGGATCTTCTTCGGGTTCTGGCCCGCGCGGCGGGCGGCGGGCCTGCGGCCCGTGGAAGCCTTGCGCTACGAGTAGCGCGGCGGCGCGCCTACCAGGGGTTCACCTTGGCGAAACCGGCCACCGCGCCCGTCTTCGCATCGAGCAGCACGGTCATGTCCCTGTTCCTCGCCTTGAGGGGAAGGTAGGCCGTGTCCTCGATGCGGCGCCCCAGCCGGGCGAGGGCGGCATCGATCGCGGCGGCCTCGGCCGCGTGCCGGCGGCGCAGGTCCGCGAGGGGCTTCGCGCGCTTGAGCGCGAGGGGCGCGAGCTCCGCATACGGCCGGTAATGCTGCGGAAAGACCTGCAGGTCCTGGCCCGAGGCCGCCCACGCGATCACGCTCAGCTGCTCGTCGGGATCGCTCGGCATCTCCACGGCGATGACCGGCGGCCTGCCCCAGGGGACCGTGCGGAACTCCGGGCGCTTCACCTTCGCGAGGTCCTCCTCGAAGAGCTGGTTGGCGGCGACCACGTCGAAGCGGTCCACGCTGAAGACCACGTACACGGGCCTCGCCTCCGCCACGACGTAGATGCCGTAAGCGAGCGCGGCCGCCTGCGCGGCGGCGATCATCGAGAGATCGAGGCGGAGCGTGCGCCGCCCCTTCGACGGATTGAAGATGATCAGCGTCACGATCGGCCCCACGACCACGTCCACGCCGATGAGGATCATGACGAGCTCGTTGCCCCCCATCGCCTCGAACAGGGGGTCGGGATACCACACGAAGTACATCGCCGAGCCGACGAGCGTCGCCACGAGCGCGCTGATCGACAGGTGGATGGCGAACGCCTTCCAACGCGACAGGGTCGGTGCCGGGTCGGATGCGGGAAGCTGGACGGCGGCCACGAGTCGGTTCGCGGGTCCCAAATGGAAGGAGGGCGGGGATCACTCCCCGCCCTCCGGACTGCGATCAGCTCAGCCGATTACAGGCCGGCCTGGCGGCAGGGCGCCGGGAAGTACTTGAAGTTCGCGGCGGCCGCATCGGTCCCGCAGTGCCAGCCGAGGATCGACTCGCCGTCAGCGGCAGCGGTCTTCGGCGGGTTGGAGTCGCTGGTCGGCGTGAGGACGAGGTTCTTGCCGTCCACGTTCACCGCGTCGACGTTGCGGATCGTCACGGAGATCTTGCCCTTGGCCACGGTCAGCGCCGAGGCGTACTGGGTGCCCTTGGCGTCGAGCGTGCAGCCGGCTTCGTCGGCGTTGGCGGGCAGGGTGTTCTTCGAGGCGGCGTACTCCGCGACCGAGGTCTTGCAGGCGCCCGCGAGCGCGTTCACTTCAGTGACCTTCGAGCGCTTGATGTAGTCCTGGTACGCCGGGATGGCGACCGCAGCCAGGATGCCGATGATCGCGACCACGATCATCAGTTCGATCAGGGTGAAGCCCTGTTGGATCTTTTTCATCTGTTTGACTCCTAATGGAAATTGGCCAGTGACCGGGGGAACCCACACAATTCAAGTGTGCCCCCGGGTCATGCAATCGGCGTGCCAAGGCCCCTGCGCAGCGGCCCTTCCCGGCCCTCGCCCGTCGGCGGCCCGGATCCCCTGAGCAATCAGTCGCTTGCGCCTCTTCCCCGCGCGAAGATTGCCCTTGCCGCGGCGAAGCACCGGCTCGAGTCGCTGAGGTGCCCGCCGCACGAGTCTTGCCCTTGGCGCCAGGCGGCGGGCATTGCCGCAATTCGTCACTTTCCTCCCCGCGGCGCCAAGTCTCAGCGGGGTGTTTGGGGAACCGGCGACGGTTCCGGGGGCACGGGCGCCGCTTCCGGCTTCGCGCCCGGCAGATGGGCCGCCACCAGGCGGGAGATGAGCAGCTTCTCCGTCCCGGCGATGCGGCCCGCGTGGCGCATCCAGAACTCGCGTGCCTCCTGCGGGCGGCCGAGCGCGAGCCGCGCGGTGGCGCCGGCGCGCACGAGTTCCGCCGCATCCACCTGCGAGAAGCCGGGCTGGGAAGCGAGCATCGCCTCGGAGAGGCGGGCGACCTCGGCGTAGTCCCTCATCGCGGTCGCCGCGAAGTAGCCCAGCCGCAGGCGCTCGCGCTCGCCCAGCCCCGCGATGCACTTGGACGAAGAGAGCTTCTCCACGAGCGCGCGCATCTCCGCGGCGGCCAGGTACGGTGCCGTCATGCGAAACACGTCCTCGACGATGTCGACCCAGGCGGGCGCCATGAGCCGGCAGTCCACGAGCGCCTGTCGGGCCAGGCGATGCTGCAAGGCGAGTTGCGGCGCGAGCGCGGATTCGGCGGCGCCGTCGCGAAGCCACAGCGACAGCACGTCGCGGGCCGCCTGGACGGCCTGCGTGCCCGGTTGCACCACGCCCCCTTGGGCCGGAACCCGGTCCAGCGGCAGGCGCGCGTCGCCGTCCACGGACTCGATGATGGGCGTGAAGGACTTGCGCAGGTCCTGGAGGTTCACCGAGGACTCGTTCATGAAGCGGGACCGGGCCGCGTTGAGGTCGAGGACCGGGAAGAAGTCCGAGTTGGCCGGGTACGCCGAGGCGAGGAAGAGCGGCTCCAGCGCCCGGCGCGAGCCCAGCTCGGCGAGCCTCAGGTCCTCGATCCCGTGGTAGCCGAGCGCCGTGAGGTCGGCGGCGAGCTCGCGGTAGCCGAAGAGGTCCGCACGCATGTCCGGCAACTTTCCCTTCACGGTCGCGATCACGATCACGTCGCCCTGGCTCGCGTTGTAGACGCGGTAATCGGCGAAGGAGCCGCCGAGCGCCTTGAAGATGGTGCTCACCAGGTCGATGTTGATCTCGTAGAGGTGCACCCACTGCACGAGCAGGCCGTCGTCCTTCAGGTAGCGCCGGATCTGGCGGTAGAACTCCTCCGAAAAGAGCGTGGAGACGCCGCTCACCCAGGGGTTCGACGGCTCGGAGATGATCACGTCGTACTTCGCGCCGGTGGCCGCGAAGTACGTCTTGGCGTCGTCGATGCGGATGTGGCTGCGCGGGTCCGTGTAGGCGCGGCCGTTGCGCTTCATGAACAGGCGCGCCCCGTCCACCATCGCGGGCTCGATCTCGACGGTGTCCACGCGCGACACCTTGGGGCTTCCGAGGATCGTGTGCGTCGTGAGGCCGGAGCCGAAGCCGATGATGGCGACGTCGCGCAGGTCGGGCTTGAAGGCGAGCGGCAGCGACCCGGCCAGCACCATCGTCGGCTCGTCGCTCGCCGGCGCGGCCCGGTTCTCCAGTTCCACCGAGGCGTCCGGCTTGCCGTTGGTCTGGATCGCGCGCTTGGTGCCCGCCGCCGTCACCGACACCGTCGCCGTCTTGCCGTCGCGGTAGAACGCGACGCTCGTGGTGGCGGGATTGAGGAAGGTGCCGTGCCGGAACACGCCGGAGGCCATCTTGAGCTGGTCGAAGGTGACCGAGGCGTACACGGTCGAGCCGACGATCACCAGGCCCAGGGCCGCGACCGCGGCGCGCAGGCGCGCGCCGGGATTGAAGACCGCGACGACGAGGGCCGCCACGAGGATGTCCAGCGCGGCGCCGAACCCGGTGAGGCCCTTCACGCCGAGGAGCTCCATGCCGACGTGCGTGGCGAAGAAGGCGCCGAAGATGCAGCCGGCCGTGTTCGCGGCGTAGACCTTGCCGATGGAGGCCTCCCCCAGGCCGCGGTCCAGCAGGACGTTGGTGGCCACGGGCAGCGTCATGCCGGCCATGAAGGCGCTCGGGAACATCACCAGCATCGAGGCGAACTGGCCGAAGAAGGTGATGAGCGTGTACCCCGCCGCGGAGTGCGCCGTGCCGCTCATCATCCACTTCATCATGTCCAGCACGTTCACGTAGACGCCCAGCGCCAGGATCGCGAAGATCCCCTTGGCGGCCACCAGCCCCGCGAGCCAGTGGATGCCGCGGCTCATGGCGGCGATCCGGTTGCGGATGGCGAAGCCGCCGAGCGCCATGCCCAGGATGAACGCGGAGAGCATCACCTCGAAGGCGTGGGTCGAGGCCCCCAGTCCCATCGTCAGCATTCGGATCCAGGTGATCTCGTAGACGAACGAGGCGGCCCCGGTGGCGAAGGCGAGCACCAGGATGGCCACGGCGCCGGCGCCGCCCGGCGAGAGGCCCGCACCGGCCCGCGACGCGGCCCCCGGGGAATGCTCCGGCAGGCGCTTGGTGATCGCCCAGACGACGAGCGCGAGGAGGATGTTCAGGATGCCCGCGGTGAGGATGGTGCCGGGCAGGCCGAGCCGCTCGATGAGCCAGAAGCCGCTCGCGAGTACGCCGAGGGCGGCCCCCAGGCTGTTCGTGAAGTACAGCATCGAGAGCGCCCGGCCGCTGTCCTGCGGGAACAGGCGGATGATGCCGGCGCTCATGAGGGGGAACGTGGTGCCGAGGAGGATCGAGGCCGGGATGATGAGGAGGGAGGCGAGCAGCCACTTGAAGGCGTCGACCGCGAACGGGCTTCCGAGGGACGGCAGCACCGAGTCGAACGCCCAGCCGGTGACGGCCACGAAGACGGCGTGGAACACGAGCGCGAGAATGCCGATGCCGAACTCGGCGACGGCGTAGCCCAGGAGCAGGCTCCTGATGCGGTGGGACTGGCGGCTGACGATCCACGATCCCAGCGCCATCCCGCCCATGAAGATCGCAAGGACGAGCGTCTGGGCGTAGGCCGCGTGGCCGAGGAAGAGCTTGAGGTAGTGGCTCCAGATCGACTGGTAGATGAGGCCGGCGAAGCCGGAGATGGTGAACAGCGCGAAGAAGACGCCGACCGGGATGCGTGTCGTCATGGATGGGCCGTTGGAGGGATGGGGTGCGCCGGCCAGCCGGCGCGGCGCAAGTCGGACAGCAAGTTCCGTGCCGCTATCCCGGCAGCCCCGGCACCCGCGCGGCGTCGACGTCGTCGATCTGCTCGGGGTCGAGAAACTCGCGGGCGTAGCGCAGGTAGACGCGATCCTTCACGAAGATGTCGAAGAGGTCGGGGTCGATGTGGCCGTTCTCCTTGAACTTGGCGAGGATGGCGAGGGATTCGGAGAGGGTCTTGCCGGGCTTGTAGGGGCGGTCCTTGGCGGTGAGCGCCTCGAAGATGTCGGCGATGCCCATGATGCGCGCCTGCACGCTCATCTGCGCCCGCGTGAGGCCCCGTGGATAGCCCTTCCCGTCCATCCGCTCGTGGTGGCCGCCCGCGTACTCGGGCACGTTCACCAGGTGCCTCGGCCAGGGCAGCGCCTCGAGCATCTTGATCGTGGCCACGATGTGGTGGTTGATGATCTCGCGCTCCTTCGGGTTGAGCGTGCCGTAGGGGATGTTGAGGTTCGCCTCCTCGTCGCGGGAGAGGAAGCGCTCCGGCATCCCCCTGGGTCCCGTCCAGGTGTACTGCGCGATCCGCGTGACCCTCGCCTGGTCCTCCGGGCTCATGCGCTCGCCGCCGACGTTCGTCCGGCGCAGGAACTCGCGGTCGTCGTCGTACTGGCGGACCTTCGCCGCGAAGTCCTCGCGCGCGCGCGCCTCGGACGAGGCGTCCTCCGCCTCCCGCGCCGCGAGGACCGCGCGCAGCATCGCCGCCTCGGCCTCGCGCTTGAGGACCTCGAAGCGCGTGTCCACCAGCGCGATCCGGTCGAATATCGTCTGCAGCTTGGTCGCCTTGTCCACGACGTGCACCGGCGTGGTGATCTTGCCGCAGTCGTGCAGCAGGCCCGCGATCTTGAGCTCGTAGCGGTCCTTGTCCGTCATCCGGAAGGAGGCGAGCGGGCCCTCCGCAGAGGCATGCGCGGCCTCGGCGAGCATCATCGTGAGGGTCGGCACGCGCTTGCAGTGCCCGCCGGTGTAGGGGCTCTTGTCGTCGATGGCGGTGTTGATGAGCTCGATCAGCGACTCGAAGAGCACTTCCAGCTGCTGGATGAGGAGCCGGTTCGTGAGCGCGATGGCGGCCTGCGAGGCGAGGGATTCGGCCAGGCGCCGGTCCTCGTCGCTGAACACGGTGACCGCGCCCGTGCCCGCGTCGATGGCGTTGAGCAGCTGCAGCACGCCGATGATCTCGCCCTCGTGGTTCTTCATCGGCACGGTGAGGAACGAGGTCGAGCGGTAGCCCGTGCGCTTGTCGAAGTTGCGCGTCCCGGAGAAGTCGAAGCCCTCCTCGGTGTAGGCGTCGGCGATGTTGACCGTGCGGTCGTTGATCGCGACGTAGGCGGCGATCATCGTGAGGTTCGGGTTGCCGTCCTTGTCGTGCAGCGGGATGGGGTAGAACGGGATGGCGGTGCCCGAGGTGCCGCCCATCGCGATCGCGAGGCTGTCGTTCCTCATGATCTCGAAGTGCAGCCTGTCGTCGACCAGGCGGTAGAGCGTGCCGCCGTCGGCCCGCGTGAGGTTCTTCGCGGCGACGAGGATGGTCTCGAGCAGCCGGTTGATGTCGCGCTCCTGCGAGAGCGCGACGCCGATCGCGTTGAGGTACTCGAGCTTCGAGAGGACGTGCGTCTCGAGCGAATGCTGCAGGTCCGCCAGCCGCGGGGCCGGGTCCGCCGGTCGCCCGATGCCGGCCGCGGCGCTCATTTGATGCAGACCGCCCGCACCTGCTTCATGTCGGTGACGCCCTGCAGCACCTTCTCCATGCCGTCCATCTTCAGGGTGAGCATCCCGTCGGAGAGCGCCTGGGCGAAGAGCTGCGCGACCCGCGCGTGCTCCTGGATCAGCTTCTTCACCGGGTCGGTGCCGACCATGAGCTCGTGAAGGCCCACGCGCCCCTTGTAGCCGGAGTTGCCGCACGCGTCGCACCCCTTCGCCCGGTACATCACGAACTCGGGCTTGCCGAAGCCGTAATCGCGCTGGAAGCGGTCGAAGACGCCCTTGTAACCCGCGTTCATGTCCTTCTTGAACTCCTCCGTGTTCTTCAGCTCGTCGCAGTATTCGGTGATGAAGTGCTTCATCTCCTCGGGGCTGGGCGTGTAGGCCTCCTTGCACTTGCACAGGCGCTTGGCCAGGCGCTGCGCGAGGATGCCCAGCAGCGCGTCGGCGAAGTTGAACGGGTCCATGCCCATGTCGAGGAGGCGGATGATCGACTCGGGCGCGGAGTTCGTGTGCAGCGTGGCGAACACGAGGTGGCCGGTGAGCGAGGCCTCGATGCCGATGGAGGTCGTGTCCTTGTCGCGCATTTCCCCCACCATGATGATGTCGGGGTCGGCGCGCAGGAACGCCTTCATGGCGGTGGCGAAGGTAAAGCCCGCCTTCGGGTTCACCTGGCACTGGCGCAGGCCCTTCTGCGTGATTTCCACGGGGTCCTCGGCCGTCCAGATCTTCGTGTCGACCGTGTTCAGGAAGCCCAGCACCGAGTGCAGCGTCGTGGTCTTGCCCGAGCCCGTCGGCCCGCACACGAAGAAGAGGCCGTAGGGCTTGGAGACGCAGGCCTTGAGCTTCTCGAGGTTGCGTGGGGAGCCCCAGCTTGTCCAGCGGGATCGGCTCGCCGGCCGCGAGGATGCGCATCACGACGTCCTCGACGCCGCCGGCGGTGGGGATGGTCGCCACGCGCAGCTCGATGTCGAGGGGCCCGAACTTCTTGAACTTGATCTTGCCGTCCTGGGGCTTCCTCTTCTCCGAGATGTCCAGGTCGCACATGATCTTCAGCCGCGTGACCAGTGCCTGGCGGTAGGAGGCGGGGACCTCGATGTAGTTGGAGAGCGACCCGTCCTTCCGGAAGCGCACGCCCGTCTTTCCCTTGCCGGGCAGCGGCTCGACGTGGATGTCGGAGGCGCCCTGGTTGTAGGCGTCGACGATGATCTTGTTCACGAGCTTCACCAGCTCGTTGTCGGCGGCCGCCGAGACGTCGTCGGCGCCGATGGAGCCGGCCTCCTCCTCGTCGTCCAGGTTGGAGAGGAGATCGCCGATCGACTCCGACCCCATCGCGTCGGCGGCGGGCCCGCCGAAGTACAGCGTGAGCGTCTGGCCGAAGTCGCGCTGCGTGGTCACCTTGAAGACGATCTTCGCGCGCGGGAAGACGTTCTCGACCATGCGCGAGTTCCTCACGCGCTCGGGGTCGGTGGCCATCACGATGATGCCCTGCTTGGAGTCCTCCAGCGGGATCCACTGGTTCGCCTCGCAGTACTCGCGCTTCAGGTTCTTCAGCAGGTCGATGGGCTTGATGCGGTCGCCCTTGTGCGGCTCGTACTCCACGCCGAAGAACTTGGCGAGCGCGGCGCCGATGGCCTGCGGCTTCACCTGGAACTCGTCGATGAGGATGTCCTCGACGTTCTTGTTCTTGCGGCGGGCGGCCTTGGTGGCGAGGTCCAGTTCGCCCGCCTGGATGATGCTGTCGATCACCAGGTACTCGAACTTCGAGGCGATCTGCCCCGGCATCTGCTGGCGCACGCGGAAGGCGATCGCGAGCGTCTTGGACAGCTCGATCACGCCCTCGTCGTGCAGCGAGCTGAAGGGCTGGCCCGACAGGCTGTTGATGAGCTGCAGCACCCCCATGAGCTCCGTTCCCGACTCGCCGCCCAGGATGGGGGCGATCAGCATCTGCTTGGAGCGGTAGCCCGTGCGCTGGTCGACGGCCTTGAGGAATGCGAGGTTGGGGGAGAACTGCTTGAGCTCGGCGTCGTCGTAGACGTCCTTGATGTTCATGTGGCGCTTGTGCAGCGCGCAGAACCCGGCGAGCGAGGACTCGGAGATCGGCAGCTTGATGTCCTTGAACGAATTGAGGCCGGTCTTCACCTTGGAGACGATGGACTGGCCGTCCTCGCTCATGGTGTAGATGGTCATGCGGTCGGCCTCGAACAGCTGGCAGATGTCCCGCGACACCTCAAGGATGATCTCGTCCACGTTGCTCGTGGAGTGGATACGGTTGGTGACCGCCTGGATCTTCTTGGAGAAGGCGAGCTTCACCGCGACGTCGGCCGCTCCGGCCGCCGCCTGCGGTGCCTTGGGTTCGAGGACTGCGCTCATGTGTGCACCTGCCGATCGGTTGGTTGCTGCCTGTTGTCGTCTCTTCCCGCCCCGCCTGCCCTAGAGCGTGAACTCCTGGTTGTTCTCGAGCATCCGCGGCCCCCAGCGGCCCGCCGCCTCCGAGACCTCCTTCATGGTGAGGGCCCCCTCGCCCGGCTTGAGGTGCGTGATGAACACCTCCGGCCGCGCGCGCATCTTCGCCAGCTCCCGAGCGAGCATGTCCGGGCACAGGTGCTTGGAGGCCACCGCGATCTCGCGCTCCTTGTTCGAGAAGGCCGTCTCGATGATCAGGTAGCGCAGGTTCGCGGCCTCGTTCACCACCGTCCAGAACGCGTCGTTGGCCGTCGTGTCGCCCGAGTAGGCGAGGCTCGCCCGCCCGCTGTCGAGAAGATACCCCACTGCGGGCACCGTGTGGTTGGCCGGGACCGCCGTGATCCTGCGCCCGCCGATCTCGACGGTCTGCCCCTCGGCGATCTCCCGGTAGACCATGAAGGGGTTGTCGCCGTCCGGGATCTGGGTGAAGTCGGGCCAGACCTTCCAGTTGAAGAGGTGGGCGCGCAGGATGTCGAGCGTGTCCTTGATGCCGTACACCACGATGGGCGCCGCCCGCATCCAGCACACCGTGTCCACGAGGAACGGGATGCTCGTCACGTGGTCCAGGTGCGAGTGGCTCACGAAGATGTGGTCGATCCGGGCCAGGCTCTCGAGGGGGAGGTCGCCCACGCCGGTGCCGGCGTCGACGAGGATGTCGTCATCGACGAGCAGCGCGGTCGTCCGCAGGCTCCCCCCGATGCCGCCGCTGCACCCCAGAACCCTGATCCGCATTCTCCTGACCTCGCCGGCTCGACGGCGGTTGGCTGCCGGGCCCGGGGCCCGGCTGGAACGGGCCATTATTGGCGAAATCCGCCGTGCCGGGGTGTGCGCCGCGGCACACCGGCGGCGCCGTTTCCCCGGCCCGCCGGGCCGGCCGGGTCACGGCTTGAAGAAGAACTCCATCTTGACCCCGGCGATCTCGATCATGTCGTGGTCGGCCAGGGGGTGCGCCGTGGCGCCCAGGGAGGCGCCGTTGAGCGTGGGGTAGCTCGCGCCCTCGACGTGGGTGATGAAGTAGCCGTTGGGGCGCTTGGTGATCACGGCCACCTGCAGGCCGGGCTTGCCGATGGTGGTGAGGTTCTTGGTCAGGTCCAGCGTCCGGCCCGCGGCGGCGCCCGAGAGCACCTGGATCGCGGCATCCGGCAGCGGCGCGTGGTCGGCGTGGGCCGTCGGCTGCGGCGGCGGCGGGGCGGCCTTGACCACCTCGGGCGCCATCGCCTTCATGTTGGTCACCGTGTCGCTCGAGGCCCGCTCGGCCGCCGGCGCGGCGGGGGCCGCCGGAGCCGCGGCGGGCGGCGGCGCGGCCGGCTTGGCCGGGCTGCGGATGATCATCGTCTTCTCGAAGTCGGCCGCCGACGCCTGCGAGGGCGCGTCGTTGAAGTACTTGAGCTTGTGCTTGCCGATCTCGATGACGTCGTTGGCCTGCAGGAAGTGCTTCTTGATCGGCTTGCCGTTCACCATCGTGCCGTTCGTGCTTCCCAGGTCCTCGATGAACGAGTCGTTCAGGATCGTGATGATCGCCGCGTGCTCGCCGCTGACCGCGAGGTTGTCGATCTGGATGTCGTTGTGGGGCTTCCTCCCGATCAGGGTGCGCTCCTTGGAGAGGACATGCTCCTTGAGCACCTGCCCGTCGACACTCAAAATCAGCTTGGCCATGGTCGGTTTCCTTGCGAATTACCTGAATAGTGCCTTGAATCGCGCGAGCCATCCACGCGCCACGGCGAAGGGTTCGGCGACCCGCACCAGCATCGCCGAGACGTTGTCGCGGCCGCCGTTGTCGTTGGCCGCCTGGACGAGTTGCTGGACGGTGAGGCTCGGGTTCGAGCGCAGGGTGATCAGGGTGAGGCGGATCTCCTCGTCCTCGACCATGTCGTTCAGCCCGTCGGAGCAGAGCAGGTACAGGTCCTCGGGCTCGGTCTCGTAGACGTGCAGCTCGGGCTCGACGGTCGGGTCGATCCCGAGCGCCT
Organism: Burkholderiales bacterium; assembly: GCA_019634955.1. Taxonomy (GTDB): domain Bacteria; phylum Pseudomonadota; class Gammaproteobacteria; order Burkholderiales; family Usitatibacteraceae; genus FEB-7. Next base: position 46,910 of record JAHCAK010000014.1, on the reverse strand, counting down.
TCGTTACGAGGTTCTTGTTCTGCGAGAGCTTGGCCTCCTCCGGGGTGATGAGCCCGGAGTCGAGCTGCTCCTGCAGGAGGGAGTGGTCACGCGTCACCTGCTCCATCGACTCGCCACGCAGGCGGTAGAGCCGCGAGTCGCCGATGTGGGCGACGCACACGAAGTTGTCGTAGAAGAGGCAGACGACCAGCGTCGTGCCCATCCCGGCGCATTCCGGGTTGTTCTGGGACGTGGTGAAGATGGCGGTGTTCGCGCGCGCGACCTGCTCGGCGATGAGCCGCTGGGCGAGCGCCATCGCCTCCTCGCGCGCGAGCCGGTCCACCTCCCGGAGGTTCCAGGTCTCTGCCAGCCCGTCCGCGATCAGCGATGTGGCCATGCCGCTCGCCACCTCCCCGGCGTTGTAACCCCCCATCCCGTCCGCGAGGACATAGAGCCCGATCTCGGGCCGGGCCTCGATGCAGTCCTCGTTGTGGTCGCGGACCCTGCCCGGATCCGTGAGGCTCGCGCTCTGCAGCGCCTGGGCGAGGTTCACGACCGCCGCCCCCGGCCGCCGGCGGCGCGCCCGCGAGCCCGTCCGGGCCTGCGCCCGGCGCCTCGCGCTCCGCACTCCCCGTTTCGGTGCGCCCGATGGTTCATTGCGTTCTCGAGTTGTTGTGGTGATCGGCCGCGGACTTCCCCCGGCGGGCCGCTCGAGGCGTCCCTGCCGGCGGAAGGCCCGACGCCTCCCGTACGAAAAGTGCAAAAACCCGTTTTTATAATAACTTAAAATGTTTTTTTGAGAAACAATCCCGATTGTCGGCCCGATGTCCCTGATTTGTCTAGGGCTTTCTTGGCCCGGGACCCTCGCCGCCCCCCGGTCGCCGGGCCACCGGCATACCCCCCGCCGGACTCCGGGCATTGGTTGCCAGCGATTATACGATTGGGTTTAATGGAGCCCTTCCCCGCAGCACCCCCCGACAGATTTCCTCCTTCCGAAGGTCGCCATGGACCGCCCGCAAGACACCGATCCAGTTGAAACCCGCGAATGGGTCGACGCGCTCGAGGCCATCCTCGCCGTGGAAGGGCCCGACCGGGCCCACTTCCTCCTCGAGCACCTCATCGACAAGGCGCGCCGGTCCGGCGTGAACCTCCCGTACAGCGCCAACACCGCCTACATCAACACCATCCCACCGCACCTCGAGCAGCCGATCGAGGGCGACATGGAGATCGAGAACCGGCTTCGCAACATCGTGCGCTGGAACGCCGTGGCCATGGTGCTGCGCGCCGGCCGCAAGGACCTCGAGCTGGGCGGCCACATCGCGAGCTTCGCCTCGGCCGCCACGCTCTACGACGTGGGCTTCAACCACTTCTGGCACGCCCCCACCGAGAGCCACGGCGGGGACCTGATCTACATCCAGGGCCACTCCTCGCCGGGCGTGTACGCGCGCGCCTACCTCGAGGGTCGCCTCACCGACGCCCAGCTGGACATGTTCCGCCAGGAAGTCGGCGGCGCGGGGATCTCCTCCTACCCGCATCCGTGGCTCATGCCGGACTTCTGGCAGTTCCCGACGGTGTCGATGGGCCTGGGGCCCATCCAGGCCATCTACCAGGCGCGCTTCCTGCGCTACCTCGAGGACCGCGGGCACGCGAAGACCGCGGGCCGCAAGGTGTGGGCCTTCATGGGCGACGGCGAGATGGACGAGCCCGAGTCGATGGGCGCCATCGGCATGGCCGCCCGCGAGGGCCTCGACAATCTCGTGTTCGTCGTGAACTGCAACCTGCAGCGGCTCGACGGTCCCGTGCGCGGCAACGGCAAGATCATCCAGGAGCTCGAGACGCACTTCCGCGGGGCGGGCTGGAACGTCCTGAAGGTGATCTGGGGCTCGTACTGGGACCCGCTCCTGGCCAAGGACAAGAGCGGCATCCTGCTGCGCCGCATGGAGGAGGCGGTCGACGGCGAGTACCAGAAGTTCAAGAGCCGCGACGGCGCCTACGTGCGCGAGCACTTCTTCGGCAAGTACCCGGAGCTGAAGGCGATGGTGGCCAACATGTCCGACGAGGACGTCTGGCGCCTCAACCGCGGCGGCCACGACCCGCACAAGATCTACGCGGCCTATTACGCCGCGGTGCACCACCGCGGCCAGCCGACCGTGGTTCTCGCCAAGACCGTGAAGGGCTACGGCATGGGCGCCGTCGGCGAGGGCAAGAACGTCGCGCACCAGCAGAAGAAGATGCCGATCGAGGTGCTTCGCCAGTTCCGCGACCGCTTCGCGATCCCCATCGGCGACGACCGCCTCGCCGAGCTGCCCTACTTCAAGCCCGCGGAAGACTCGGCGGAGATGAAGTACCTGCGCGAGCTGCGCGCGCGCCGCGGCGGCTCCATCCCGCAGCGCCGCCGGCGCTCCGCGAGCCTGGACGCGCCGAAGCTCGAGGCGTTCAAGCCCCTGCTGGAAGCCACCGCCGAGGGCCGCGAGAACTCCACGACGATGGCCTTCGTGCGCATGCTCACCACGCTGGTCCGCGACAAGACCCTTGGCCGAAACATCGTGCCCATCGTGCCCGACGAGTCGCGCACCTTCGGCATGGAAGGCCTGTTCCGCCAGCTGGGCATCTACTCCTCCGTGGGCCAGCTCTACGAGCCCGAGGACAGCGACCAGCTCATGTTCTACAAGGAGGACAAGAACGGGCAGATCCTCCAGGAGGGCATCAACGAGGCGGGCGCCCTGTGCTCGTGGATCGCGGCGGCCACGTCGTACTCCACGAACAACGTGCCGATGATCCCCTTCTTCATCTTCTACTCGATGTTCGGCCTGCAGCGCGTGGGCGACCTCGTGTGGGCCGCGGGCGACATGCGCGCGCGCGGCTTCCTGATGGGCGCGACGGCCGGCCGCACCACGCTCAACGGCGAGGGCCTGCAGCACGAGGACGGCCACAGCCACATCCTTTCCTCCATGATCCCCAACTGCCGCTCGTGGGACCCGACCTACGCGTACGAGGTCGCGGTGATCATCCAGGACGGCCTGCGGCGCATGGTGGAGGAGCAGGAGGACGTCTTCTACTACATCACGGTGATGAACGAGAACTACGCGCACCCGGCGCTGCCCGAGGGCGCCCGCGAGGGCATCCTGCGCGGCATGTACCGCCTGCCCGGGGGCGGAGGCGCGGCCAAGGGCCCGCGCGTGCAGCTGCTGGGCAGCGGCACGATACTGCGCGAGGTGATCGCCGCCGCCGAGCTCCTCGCGGCCGACTGGGGCGTGGCCTCCGAGGTCTGGAGCTGCCCGAGCTTCACGGAACTTCGCCGCGACGGCCTCGCCTGCGCGCGCTGGAACCTCCTGCACCCGGCCGACAAGCCCCGCCAGTCCTGGGTCGAGCAGTGCCTCGCCGCGACGAAGGGCCCGGTCGTCGCCTCCACCGACTACGTGCGCGCCTTCGCCGACCAGATCCGCGAGTTCGTGCCGCGCCGCTACAAGGCGCTGGGGACCGACGGCTTCGGACGCAGCGACTCGCGCGAGAACCTGCGGCGCTTCTTCGAGGTCGACCGCCACTACGTCGCCGTGGCGGCTCTCAAGGCGCTCGCGGAGGACGGCGAGCTGCCGGCGGCGAAGGTGGCGGAGGCCATCGCGAAATACGGCATCGAGGCCGACAGGCCCGCGCCCTGGACCGTCTGACGGGCCGGCCGCGGGACCACAACGGACAACCAAGCGAGGAGGAAGCCTTGGCCGCCATCGAGGTCAAGGTCCCCGACATCGGGGACTTCAAGGACGTGCCCGTCATCGAGATCCTGGTGAAGCCGGGCGATGCGGTGAAGAAGGAGGATTCGCTCGTCACGCTGGAGAGCGACAAGGCGACGATGGAGGTGCCCGCGCCCGCCGCCGGCGTGGTGAAGGAGGTGCGGCTCAAGGTCGGCGACAAGGTGAGCGAGGGGAGCGTGGTGCTCCTCCTCGAGGCGGAGGCCGCCGGCGCGCCGGTTCCGGCCCCCAAGGCGTCGCCCGCCGCATCCGCGCCCACCCCCGTGCCGGCTGCGGCGGAAGCGCCGGCGCCCGCGCCGGCAGTCGCCCGTCGACGGTCGACCGGCCCGCGCCCCGTGCCCCGCGCCCGGGCCTGCCGGCACGCCCCCGCACGCGAGCCCGGGCGTGCGCCGCTTCGCCCGCGAGCTGGGCGTCGACCTCGCCCGCGTGAAGGGCGGCGGCCCGAAGGGCCGCATCCTCAAGGAGGACGTGCAGGGCTTCGTCAAGGCGGCCCTCGCCGGCGGCGGCGCCGAAGGCCAGCGCGCTTCCGGCGCCGGGTTCGCGGACCTCGGACTTCCCGCCTGGCCGAAGGTGGACTTCGCCAAGTTCGGCCCGGTGGAGCTGCAGCCGCTGTCGCGCATCAAGAAGATCTCGGGCCCGGCGCTGGCGCGCAACTGGGTGATGATCCCCCACGTCACGCAGTTCGACGAGGCGGACATCACGGAGCTGGAGGCATTCCGCGCGCGCGTGAACGAGGAGAACGCCAAGGGCGGCGTGAAGGTGACGCCGCTCGCCTTCCTGGTGAAGGCGGTGGTCGCCGCGCTGAAGAAGTACCCCGCGTTCAACAGCTCGCTCGACGGCGACAACCTCGTGGTGAAGCACTACTGGCACATCGGCTTCGCCGCCGACACGCCGAACGGCCTCGTGGTGCCCGTCGTCCGGGACGCCGACCGCAAGGGCATCTTCGAGATCGCGAAGGAGACCTCGGAGCTCGCCGCGAAGGCGCGCGACGGCAAGCTCGGCCCCGCCGACATGCAGGGCGGCACCTTTTCCATCTCCTCGCTCGGCGGCATCGGCGGCACGGCCTTCACGCCGATCGTCAACGCGCCGGAGGTCGCGATCCTCGGCGTGTCCAAGGCCGCGATGAAGCCCGTGTGGAACGGCCGGGAGTTCGCCCCGCGCCTCATGATGCCGCTCTCGCTCTCCTACGACCACCGCGTGATCGACGGGGCGCTCGCCGCCCGCTTCACGACCTACCTCGCCCAGGTCATCGCCGACCTGCGGCGCGGCATGCTCTAGGGAGCCCGCCATGGCCACCCTGGAGATCAAGGTCCCGGACATCGGGGACTTCAAGGACGTCCCGGTCATCGAGCTGCTGGTGAAGCCGGGCGACAAGGTCGCGAAGGAGCAGTCGCTCGTCGTGCTGGAATCGGACAAGGCCACGATGGAGGTGCCGTCGACGCACGGCGGCACGGTCGCCTCCGTGCTGGTGAAGGTGGGCGACAAGGTGTCGCAGGGCACGGCCATCGTCACCCTGGAGGCCGAGGCCGGCGTGGCGGCCGCGCCTGCCGCCCCCGCCCCCGCACCGGCTCCCGCGCCGGCGCCGCCCGCCACGCCGGCCTCGCTGCGCGAGGCGCTCACCTCGACGCTCGCGAGCCTCGACGCGGACCTGCACGCGGAAGTGCTCGTGCTCGGCGCCGGCCCCGGCGGCTACACGGCCGCGTTCCGCGCCGCGGACCTCGGCAAGAAAGTAGTCCTCGTCGAGCGGTACGCCACGCTCGGCGGGGTGTGCCTCAACGTGGGCTGCATCCCGTCGAAGGCGCTGCTGCACACGGCCAAGGTGCTCGCCGACGCCGAGGACATGGCCGCCCACGGGGTCACCTTCGGCCAGCCCGCCATCGACCTCGACAAGGTGCGCGCGTTCAAGGACGGCGTGGTCGGCAAGCTCACGAAGGGCCTGGCGAGCCTCGCCAAGGCGCGCAAGGTGACCGTGGTGCGGGGCACGGCGCAGTTCGCCACCCCGCACTCGCTCGAGGTGCAGACGGCCGAGGGCAGGAAGGTCGTCTCGTTCGACCATTGCATCATCGCGGCGGGCTCGCAGCCCGCGACGATTCCGGGCTTTCCCGACGACCCGCGCGTGATGGACTCCACGGGTGCGCTCGAGCTGAAGGACGTGCCGAAGCGCCTGCTCGTGGTCGGCGGCGGCATCATCGGGCTGGAGATGGCCACGGTGTACGACGCGCTCGGGTCGAAGGTGACGGTGGTCGAGTTCATGGACCGCCTCATCCCCGGGGCGGATCCCGACATCGTGAAGCCGCTGCACCGGCGCATCGAGAAGCGCTACGAGGCGATCCTGCTCAAGACGAAGGTCGCGAAGCTCGAGGCCGTGCCCGAGGGGCTTCGCGCCACCTTCGAGTCCGCCGACGGCTCGCCGGGCGCGCCGTCGCCACAGGTCTACGACCGCGTTCTGCTCTCGGTGGGACGCCGGCCCAACGGCAAGCTCATCGGCGCGGAGAAGGCCGGCGTCACCGTGGGCGACCGAGGCTGGATTCCGGTGGACGGCCAGATGCGAACCAACGTGCCGCACATCTTCGCCATCGGCGACATCGTCGGCGAGCCCATGCTCGCGCACAAGGCGACGCACGAGGGAAAGCTCGCCGCCGAGGTGATCGCGGGCCACGCCCACCACGTGTGGGAGGCCCGAACGATCCCGAGCGTGGCCTACACCGATCCGGAGGTCGCGTGGATGGGCCTCTCGGAGCCCGAGGCGAAGGCGAAGGGCGTCGAGTACGAGAAGGCCGTGTTCCCTTGGGCCGCCAGCGGGCGCGCCATCGGCATGGCCCGCGAGGAGGGCCTCACCAAGATCCTCTTCGAGAAGGGCACGAAGCGCATCCTCGGGGCCGGCATCGTCGGCATCAACGCCGGCGAGCTCATCGCCGAGACCGTGCTCGCGCTCGAGATGGGCGCCGACGCCGAGGACATCGGCCTCACCATCCACCCGCACCCGACGCTTTCCGAGACGGTCTTCTTCGGCGCGGAGATCGCCGAGGGCAGCATCACGGACATGATGCCGCCCAAGAAGTAGCGGCGCGGCGAGGATGGCTTCCCCTTCCTCACCCGGCGGCCTTCCGGCCGCGCTGGAGCGGATGCGCGCCGGCGACCTCGAGGCGGCGGAGGCGGCGGTCGCCTCGCTTCTCGCGGCCGACCCGGCCCACGCGCAGGCGCTCCACCTCGGCGGCGAGATCGCCGCCCGCGCCGGCCACCTGGACATCGCCGCCAGCCGCCTCGATGCGGCCGCACGCGCGGGGCCGGACCCGGCCATCCTCGCCTCGGCCGCCCGCGTCCACTGGCGGCTGGGAGACCTTGGCGCCGCGTCGGCCGCCGCGCGCCGGTCGCTGGAGGCGCGCCCCGGGTTCCTGCCCGCGCTCCTCGTGGACGCCCTGGCGCGGCACGCGTCGGGCGACGCGGCCGGCTGCCGCGAGCGCCTTGCGCAAACCGGGCTCCCCGACGCCGATCCGATGGCGGTCGAGTTCGCCTTCCAGGCAGTCGCCGAGATCGTGAAGGACCGCCGCCGCGTCTTCGCCGCGGACACGCCGCGATCCGCGAGTGCGGCGTGCCCGACGCTCACCGTGGTGACCTGCAGCGTGGACGAGGCGAAGCTCGCGCGCTGCCGCGCCGCGCTCGCCGCCACGCTCGCGCCAGGCTTCGAGCACATCGAGATCCGCGCGCCAAGGTCGCTGGCGGATGCCTACAATGGCGCCCTCGCACGGGCGCGAGGCGAGGCGATCGTCTTCCTGCACGACGACGTGGAGGTCCTGTCGCCGCGGCTGGATGCCCTCCTCGCCCGCGCGCTCGCCGTGGCCGACGTCGTCGGCGTTGCGGGCACCCGGCGCCTCGCCGGGCCCACCCTCGGCTGGGGTGGCCAGCCGGCGATGCGCGGCTGGCTCGTGCACGGGTCGAGCGCAGCCGGCACCTGGGACTTCTCCGCGCTGTCGCTTCACGCCGGGCTCGCCGTTGGCATGCAGGGCCTCGACGGCTGCTTCATCGCCGCGCGAACGGCGGCGGCGCGGAAAGTGGGATTCGACGCGGCCACCTTCGACGGGTTCCACTTCTACGATCTCGACTTCTGCCTGCGCGCGCACCGCGCCGGGCTCGCCGTCGCCGCCGACACCGCCATCCTCGTGGCCCACGCGTCCCGCGGCAGCCTCGGCCCCGCCTGGCAGGCGCAGGCGCCACGCTTCGCGGCGAAATTCCCGCCCCTCGGCCGGGAGCCGGCCCAGCCGAGCCATTTCCACGCCGTGCGGCTCGCGAGCGCCGGCGAGGCGCTGCGCCTGCAGGCGGAACTGGACGGCTTCTGCTCGGTGCTGGGCTCGCGGGAAGGCTGAGCGGGGCTCAGGGCAGGACGGCGGAAGCGACGATCGCGAGCGCCGCGAGCGTGGCAAGGCGCGACGGCACGAAAAACGCGCGCGGCTTCGCCTCGGCGTCGACGATCCCCGCCACCCGCAGGCCCTCGTCGAGAAGCGGCAGGCATGCCTCGGACTGCACCTCGGCGTCGCACACGTAGAAGCCGCCGCCCGCCTCGACGTGCTTCGCCACGTCGTCGATCACGAGCGCGCGGCCGGTGAGCCCGACGGAGCTGTTGGTGCTCCCCTCGGCGAAGGCCGGCGTGAGGGGAAATTCCGCGCGGCTCGGCCGCCCCACGTAGGAAAGCTTCACGAGGACGGGCGTCCCGGCCGGGTTCACGCGCTTCTGGTAGACGCCGACCCAGTCGCAACCCGTGGTCTCCTGCGCGCGCTCGACGAGACGCTCGAGCAGCGCGAGGCGCCGCGTGGCCTGCTCGCTGCGGCCGCCGAGGATGCCGGCGAGGTCGTAGGGCACCGGGGCGAGCTCGTCCAGCACCGAGCACGCGCCGTCCTCGCCCAGCATCGGAACGGGGTAGGTGTAGAGCGATGCGGGGTCGCCGATCGCCACCTTCTCGCCCATGGCCTCGAGGAAGTCGCCAATGGCGAGCGCGACCTCGTCCTCGTGCCCCTCGAGCTGCGCGAGCCCGGCGGCGCGCAGGTAGCCGGCGATGCGCGCGGGGCCCTCCGTCGGCATGACGATCCTCCCGCTCACCCGCCGCTCCCCCGGCCCGGCGCGGCGAAGTCCGCGAACTCGAACGGCAGGCCGCGCGCGCGCATCCAGTCGGCGACGGCGAAGCCCGTGGCCCGCGGCCACGGGCGCAGCTCGGCCGGCGCGTAGCGCCGATACTCCGCGAGCTCCTCGCCCAGCCGCACCGTTCCCGTGGCCACGGCGTGGTAGCAGAGCATGACCTCGTTTTTCCTCGCGAAGATGTAGTTGCCGATGAGGTGGGACTCGGTGACTTCGAGGCCCAGTTCCTCCTTCACCTCGCGCGCCACCGCCGCCTTCGGGTCTTCCCGCGCCTCGAGGTAGCCCGTCACGAGCGCGAACCACCCCTCGGGCCAGGCGCGATTGCGTGCGAGCAGGATCTCGCCCTCGTGCTCCACCAGCGCCCCCACGGCCGGCGTCGGGTTGCCCCAATGGACGAAGCCGCACGCGTCGTCGGGGCACGCGCACCGCACGACCGGCCCGCCATCGCCCGCGATGGGACGATCGGCGAGGGGCTTCGCGCAACGCGGGCAGAACGAGAAGGCCTCGACACTCACGGCCCGCCCTCCTTCACCTCGAGCGCCTTGCGCAGGCGATGCACGCCGCCGAAGACGGCCGCGGCCACGACCGGCACGGCCACGCCCATGACGATGTCCGGGTTCCAGCCGAGCCCGCCCGCCTTGGCCGCCTTGGCGAGCACGCCGACGAGCGACACGCCGTAGTAGGTGATGACCACGACCGAGAGCCCCTCGACGGCCTGCTGCAGGCGCAGCTGCAGCCGTCCGCGCCGGTTCATCGCTTCGAGGAGCCTCTGGTTCTGCTGCTCGCGCGCGATGTCCACGCGCGTGCGCAGGAGCGCGCTCGCCCGCGTCACCCGCGCGGCCAGGCTCGCGACGCGGCGCGCGGCGCTGCGGCAGGTGGCCATGGCCGGGTCGAAGCGCCGGTGCAGGAACTCGCCGAGGGTGGAGAGGCCCGGGATGCGCACCTCGCGCAGCTCCGCGAGACGCCGGTTCACGATGGCCTCGTAGGCCTCCGCGGCCTCGAACCGGAAGCGCGTCGCGCCCTGCAGGTGCTCGATGCGCGCGGCGAGCCGCGTGAGGTCGTCGAGGAGCCTCGCCTCGTCCTCCGGGGTCGCGCCGGCGATGCGCTCGACGATCGTCTCGAGCTCGGTCTCCATCGCGGAGACCTCCGGGGCGGCCTTGCGCGCCACGGGGAACGCGAGGAGCGCCATCATGCGGTAGGTCTCGACCTCGAGCAGGCGCTGCACGATGCGACCGGCCTGCCCGAGGCCCATCTCCCGGTTGAGGACGAGGAAGCGCGTGAAGCCGTCCTCGCGGATGCGGAAATCCGTGTATGCCCAGCCCCGGCCGTCCGAGACGGCGCCGCCGATCACCGTGTCCGACCGCGTCTCGAACGCGGCCGGCGGCGGCGTGTCGCCCGGGAAAGGCCGCAGGTCGATCGAGATGGCCACGAGGACTTCTCCCGGAAGCGTGAAGGCGACGTCGGGCCAGCCTGCGCGCTCCAGCACCGTGGCGGGCGACAGGTCGCCGCCACCTTCGGCGAAGAAGGTGTAGCTCGCGAACTCGGCGTGCCCCTCCCACTTGAAGCGCAGCCCCTCCCCCAGCGTCACCACGGCATGGTCCACGCCGGGGGCGACGGCCGCGCCCGCCGCCTGCGCCAGCCGGCCCAGCGCCCGCCGGTGAGCCTCGCGCTCGCCCGGACCATGCCGCACGGCGAGGTAGACCACGTGCTGCGCGCCCGCGAGTCGCACTGGCGGGCGGGCGTGGATCTCGTCGTTCAGGACGAGGCGCTGGCCGTCCTCGGGCAGGGCGAAGCTCGGTGAGATCATCGCGGACCGGGTGGGGCCGCCAGCCGCGGCTCAGAGCCGCTCGGCGAGCCACCCCTCCACGCTCCCGAGCGCGTCGCCCAGCGCCGCGGGGTTCGTGCCCCCGGCCTGCGCCATGTCCGGGCGCCCGCCGCCCTTGCCGCCGACCTGCTGGGCCACGAAGTTGACGAGCTCGCCCGCCTTCACCTTGCCCGTGAGATCCTTGGTCACGCCGGCGATGAGCGACACCTTGCCCTCGGCCACGGAGGCGAGGATCGCCACGCCGCTGCCGAGGCGCTCCTTCACCTTGTCGAGCGACTCGCGCAGCATCCCCGCGTCGGCCCCGTCGAGCTGCAGGGCGACCGCCTTCACCCCCTTGACGGTGCGCGTGCCCGCGGCAAGGACGTCGTCGAGCCTTCCCGCGGCGAGCTGCCCCTTGAGCCTCGCCAGCTCCTTCTCCAGCGCCTTCGCGCCCTCGACGAGCTGCGCGATCCTCGCCTCGATCTCCTGCGGCTGCGCCTTGAGCGCCTCGGCCGCGCGGGCCAGGCGCTCGCGGTCGGCCTGCGCGTGGGCGAGCGCCACGCTGCCGGCGATGGCCTCCACGCGCCGGACGCCTGCGGCCACGCCCCCCTCGGAGACGACGCGGAAGAAGCCGATGTCGCCCGTTCGCGCCACGTGCGTGCCGCCGCACAGCTCCCGCGAGGTGCCGATGTCGAGCACGCGCACCTCGTCGCCGTACTTCTCGCCGAAGAGCATCATCGCGCCGGCCTTGCGCGCCTCCTCCATCGGCATCACGCGCGCCTGCGTCGCCGCGTTGGCGAGGATCTCGGCGTTCACGATCTCCTCGACGCGGCGGATCTCGGCCGCGGTCATCGGCGCATTGTGGCTGAAGTCGAAGCGGGTCTTGTCCTCGTCGACGAGGGAGCCCTTCTGCTGCACGTGCGGGCCCAGCACCTCGCGCAGCGCCTTGTGCATGAGGTGCGTGACGGAGTGGTGGCGCATGGTGCGCGCGCGCTTGTCGAGGTCGACCTGCGCGGCCACCGTGTCGCCGATCGCTATCTCGCCCGTCTTCACCGTGCCGTAGTGGCCGAAGACGTCGGGCTGGATCTTCTGCGTGTCCTCCACCGTGAACAGCGTGAGGCAGACGCCGCCCTTCGTGAGCTCGCCGCGGTCGCCCACCTGGCCGCCGGATTCGGCATAGAACGGCGTGCGGTCGAGGACGACGACGCCCTCCTCGCCGATGGAGAGGCTCTTCACGGGGCTGCCCTCGCGGTAGAGCGCCACCACGCGGCCCTCCTCCGAGAGCGTGTCGTAGCCGCGGAAGGCGGTCTTCGCGCCGCTGTACTCGAGCTGCGCGCCGGCCTTGAACCGGCTCGCGGCACGCGATCGCTCCTGCTGCGCGGCCATGGCGGCGTCGAAAGCCGTCATGTCGACGGTGAAGCCGCGCTCGCGGCCGATGTCGGCGGTGAGGTCGACCGGGAAGCCGTAGGTGTCGTAGAGCTTGAAGGCGGTGTCGCCATCGAGCTCCTTGCGCCCGCCCGCGAGCGCCTCGTCGAGGATGGACATGCCGTGCTCGAGCGTCTCGCCGAAGCGCTCCTCCTCCTGCCGCAGCGTCGCGGTCACGCGCCCCTCGGCCTCTCGCAACTCGGGGTAGGCGTCGCCCATCTCGGCGGCGAGGTCGGCCACCAGCCGGTAGAAGAAGGGCTGCTTCTGCCCCAGCTTGTAGCCGTGGCGCATGGCGCGGCGCGCGATGCGGCGCAGCACGTAGCCGCGCCCCTCGTTGCCGGGGATCACGCCGTCGCAGATGAGGAAGGCACACGCGCGGATGTGGTCCGCGATCACGCGCAGCGAGGGCGAGGCGAGGTCCCTCGCCCCGGTCTCGCGGGCAGCGGCCTTCACGAGCGCCTGGAAGAGGTCGATCTCGTAGTTCGAGTGCACGTGCTGCAGCACCGCCGTGAGGCGCTCGAGACCCATGCCGGTGTCCACCGAGGGCTTCGGCAGCGGGTGAAGCGTGCCGGCCTCGTCGCGGTTGAACTGCATGAACACGAGGTTCCAGATCTCGATGTAGCGGTCGCCGTCGGCGTCCGGCGAGCCCGGCGGGCCGCCCGCGATGCCGGGGCCGTGGTCGTAGAAGATCTCGGAGCACGGGCCGCAGGGGCCGGTGTCGGCCATCTGCCAGAAGTTGTCGCTCTCGTAGGGCCGGCCCCCGGGCTTGTCGCCGATGCGCACGCAGCGCTCCGGGGGCACGCCGATCTCCTTCGTCCAGATGTCGTAGGCCTCGTCGTCCGTCTGGTAGACGGTGGTCCAGAGCTTCTCCTTCGGCAGGCCGTACACCTGCGTGATGAGCTCCCACGCGAAGCGGATGGCGTCGCGCTTGAAGTAGTCGCCGAAGCTGAAGTTGCCCAGCATCTCGAAGAACGTGTGGTGGCGCGCGGTGTAGCCCACGTTCTCGAGGTCGTTGTGCTTGCCGCCGGCGCGCACGCAGCGCTGCGCGGTCACGGCGCGGTTGTAGGCGCGCTTCTCGTTGCCTAGGAAGACGTCCTTGAACTGGACCATCCCGGCGTTGGTGAAGAGGAGCGTGGGGTCGTTGCCCGGCACGAGCGGGCTCGAGGCCACGGGCTGGTGCCCCTGGGAGGCGAAGAAGTCGATGAATTTCCTGCGAATTTCGCTGGTTTTCATGGGGCGCGGGGTTGCTGCGGGCGAAACCGCAAGGATACCAAATGCGCTGGCGGCCCGAAGCGGGTGCCACCGTCCCACGCCCTTCAGCGCATGGCGTCGGGTCGCGACTTGAGGAAGCGCAGGACCTCCTCCAAGGGAAAGCCCCGCTGCTGCAGGAAGCGGACCTGCCTCGCCTTGTCGGCCTCGTCGGCAGGCAGCCGGCCAAAGCGCGCGCGCCAGGCCGAGGCGAGGGCCTCGCCCTCCCCCGCCCTGGCCTGCGCGAGGCCCTTCTCGATGCCCGCCTCGTCGATGCCCCTCTCGCGCAGGTGCTGCGCGATCTTGAGGGGCCCGTACCGGCGAGCCTTCGCCCGAACCGCCTGCTCGACGAAGCGCTCTTCGGAAAGCCACCCGCGGCTCGTGAAGTCGTCGAGGAGGGCATCGACATCGACGCCCCCTTCCTCGGCCTGGGGCGCGAGCTTTCGACGCAGCTCGGCCCGGGAGTGCTCGCGCCGGGCGAGCAGCCTCAACGCGCGCGTGCGCAGGGCCGCCTCGGGCGTGGGTTCGGTGAACCCGGGGGACATGGCCGGGATACGTCGCGCGCGGCGGGTCAGTCCGCCTCGGCGGCGCCGGCCTCGCCGTGGTCCACCGGCATGCCGCCGGCGATGCCCACCGCTTCCCGGATCCGCGATTCGATCTCGTCGGAAAGCGCCGGGTTCTCCTTGAGGAACTCGCGGGTGTTGTCCTTGCCCTGGCCGATCTTCTCGCCCTTGTAGGAGTACCAGGCGCCGCTCTTCTCGATGATGCGGTGCTGCACGCCCAGCTCGATGATCTCGCCGTGGCGGGAGATGCCCTCGTTGTAGAGGATGTCGAAGTCGGCCACCTTGAAGGGGGGCGCCACCTTGTTCTTCACCACCTTCACGCGGGTCTCGTTGCCGATGACCTCCTCGCCGCGCTTGATGGAGCCGATGCGGCGGATGTCCATGCGCACGGACGCGTAGAACTTGAGCGCGTTGCCGCCCGTGGTGGTCTCGGGGTTGCCGAACATGACGCCGATCTTCATGCGGATCTGGTTGATGAAGATGACCAGCGTGTTGGAGCGCTTGATGTTGGCCGTGAGCTTCCGGAGCGCCTGGCTCATGAGGCGCGCCTGCAGGCCCATCTGCGGCTCGCCCATCTCGCCCTCGATCTCCGCCTTGGGCGTGAGGGCCGCCACGGAGTCGACGACGACGCAGTCGACGGAGGCCGAGCGCACCAGCATGTCGGCGATCTCGAGGGCCTGCTCGCCGTTGTCCGGCTGGGAGAGGAGCAGCTCCGAGGTGTCGACCCCGAGGCGCTGCGCGTACTGCGGGTCGAGCGCGTGCTCGGCGTCGATGAAGGCGGCCGTGCCGCCCAGCCGCTGGATGTTGGCGATGACCTGCAGCGTGAGGGTGGTCTTGCCGGAGGATTCCGGGCCGTAGATCTCGACCACGCGGCCGCGCGGCAGCCCGCCCACGCCGAGGGCGAGGTCGAGGCCCAGGGAGCCGGTGGAGACGACCTCGATGCCTTTTTCGACGTCCTTGTCGCCCATGCGCATGATCGAGCCCTTGCCGAACTGGCGCTCGATCTGCGTGAGGGCGGCCTGCAGGGCCTTGGCCTTGTTCTCGTCCATCTTGGGGGTTTCGCCGGCGGGGGTGGAGATGACTTTGAGCATCGGAATTATCCCATATCGTTGAGGTTGAACTTTCCGCCCAGGGTCAGCGCGTCCTGCGCACCAACCCCGCCATCACACCGAAAATCTCCAGGCGCCCCTTCGGGCGGATGACCGGGAAGGCCTTGTTCGCGGGCTTCAGGACGAACGCGCCTTTTTCTCGGTCCAGGTACTTCACGGTGAATTCGTTGTCCACGATGGCGACGACGATGTCGCCCACGTTCGCGTTGGGCTGCTGCTCGACCACGATGAGGTCGCCCTCGTGGATGCCGGCGTCGATCATCGAGTCGCCCTTCACGCGCACGAGGCTCGTCTTCGACGGCACGCGCACCAGGTAGTCGTCGATCGTGACGAGGTCGTAGCCGTCGGCGAGCGCCGGGTTGGGGAGCCCCGCCTGCACGGTGTCGTGCGCGAGGCGCCGCTCGAAGAACCGGGCCCCGGGCTTCAGCTGCCGGTCCGGCGTCCAGTCCAGGTACCCCGCTTCCTCGAAGCGCCGCACGCACTCCGACACCCACGACTTGGCCGAGATCCCCCACAGCGAGGCGAGGACCGAGTAGGAGGGGATCACCTTGTGCTCGGCGTAGTAGTCCTGGAGCTTCTCCAGGTACGCCGGGTCGAGGGGCTGCTGCTGCTTCAACGCCATGGTCGGGCACGCGGTTGACAGAACGATTGTTCGGTAAGCTACAGAACGATCGTTCTGGTGTCAAGCGGCGCCCGCGCCGGCGCCCTGCGTCCGGGCTCAGCCCTCGCGGGACGCGAGATCCAGCAGCCCCTTCAGCGCCTCGCGAACCGCCTGGTCGCGCACGGCCGCGCGGTCCCCGCCGAAGATCTCGAAGCGGGACTCCACGGTGCCGCCCAGGGAGGCCCAGGCGAACCAGACCAGGCCCACGGGCTTGGTCGCCGTGCCTCCGCCGGGCCCGGCCACGCCGGTCACTGCGACCGCGAGGTCGGCATCGCTCTGGTGCAGGGCCCCCAGCGCCATCTCGCGCGCCACGGCTTCGGACACCGCGCCGTGGGTGCCCAGCGTCTCCTGCCGCACGCCCAGGAGGTCCACCTTCGCCGCGTTGGCATAGGCGATGAAGCCGCGGTCGAACCAGGCGGAGCTGCCCGCCGTCCGGGTGACGGCCTCCGCCACGCCGCCGCCGGTGCAGGATTCCGCCGTCGCGACCGTCAGGCCGGCCCGGCGGCAGGCTTCGCCCACGCGGGCCGAAAGCTCGTCGATTTCCGTCATGGACCCTCCTGCGGGCGCCCGCGGTACCAGTAGCGGTAGGCGAGCGTGAAGCCGAACCGGTCGTACAGGGCGATCGCGGGGTCGTTGCCCTCTTCCACCTGCAGGTAGGCATGCATCGCCCCGCCCTCCCTGCCCCATCGCAGCAACGCCGCAACGATCGTGCTCGCGAGGCCGCGGCGGCGGCAGCCTTCCCGCGTCACGACGTCGAAGAGGCCCACGTGCTCCCCCTCGAGGATCGCGAGGCCCGTGGCCACGGCGGCGCCGTCCTCGAGGATGGCCGCCGTGCGCATCGGCAGCGGGAGTGCGGCCAGCCGGGCGAGGTGGGCGGCGCGCTGCGCGATGGGCGAGCCGCGCAGGCTGCCCACCAGGTCGAACCACTCCTCGAGCCGCGGGTGCCCCACCTCGGGGCCCGCGAGCGCCGCCGGGTCGATGGCCGCCTCGCGGACCTGGGTGGTGTCGAAGCGCCCGTAGCCGCGGGCGGCGAGGCATGCCTCGAGGCCGTCCGGCATCGTCGGCTCGGAGAGGCGGAAGATCGCCGGCAGGCCGCGCTCGCGGTAGAGGCGCTCGCAGTGGCCGACCTTCTCCTCGAGCGGCAGCGTCGAGGCGTAGACGGGATTCACCGACCGGGCCCGCTTCGCCTTGCCCGGCGAGAAGCGCAGCAGCCAGCCGTCGTAGAGGAGCTGCCCCGGCGGCGCGGACGAGTTGAGCGTGAGCTCCTCGAGGCGCCGCCGGCCGGTGGTCATGCCTTCAGGCGCTTGCCCGTGGCCGTGTCGAAGAAGTAGGCCTTGCCCGGGAGGATGGAGACCCGGATCGCCGTGCCGGCGGGCGGCGTCGAGTGCCCCTCGATCCGCACGACGAGCAGCGTGCCGTTGAACCCGGCGTGCAGGAGCGAGTCGGCCCCCAGCGACTCCACGGTGTCCACGTGCAGGCTGAAGACGGGCCCGGCCGCGCCCGCGCCCGTCACGAAGTGCTCGGGGCGCACGCCCACGGTCACCTGCTCGCCCGCCCGCGCTCGCGCTTCCGGCGGCATCGGGATCACGACGCCCCCGCCCACGTCGACGCCGTCGCCCGCGCGCCTGCCGGGCATGAAGTTCATCGAGGGCGAGCCGATGAAGCCCGCCACGAAGAGCGAGGCCGGCTCGTCGTAGACCTCGAGCGGGGCGCCGATCTGCTCCACCACGCCCGCGTTGATCACGATCATGCGGTTGGCGAGCGTCATCGCCTCGACCTGGTCGTGGGTCACGTAGACGCTGGTGGTGCGCAGCTCCCGGTGCAGCTTCTGGATCTCGAGGCGCATCTGCACGCGCAGCTTCGCGTCGAGGTTGGAGAGCGGCTCGTCGAAGAGGAACGCGGCGGGCTCGCGCACGATGGCGCGGCCCATCGCGACGCGCTGGCGCTGGCCGCCCGAGAGCTCGCGGGGCCTTCTCTGCAGGTAGGGCCCGAGCTCGAGGATCCCGGCCGCGCGCTGCACGCGCTTCTCGATGTCGTCCTTCGGGAACTTGCGGATCTTCAGGCCGTAGGCCATGTTGTCGTACACGCTCATGTGCGGGTAGAGCGCGTAGTTCTGGAACACCATCGCGATGTTGCGGTCCTTGGGCTCGACCTCGTTCACGCGCTTGCCCGCGATGCGGATCTCGCCCTGCGTCGTCGTCTCGAGGCCCGCGATCATGCGCAGCAGCGTCGACTTGCCGCACCCCGACGGGCCCACCATGACGACGAACTCGCCGTCGTTGATGGTGATGTCCGTCGGGTGGATGACCTCGGTCTTGCCGAAGCTCTTGGTGACGCCCTGAAGGATGATTTCCGCCATGTGCTCTCGAGTTCCTGAGGATCCTACTTCTCGGTTTCGACCAGGCCCTTCACGAACCACTTCTGCATGAGTATCACCACCAGCGCCGGCGGCATCAGGGCGAGCATCGCGGTGGCCATGATGAGGTGCCACTCGTTGGAGGCGTCCCCGCCCGCGATCATGCGCTTGATGCCGATCACCACCGTGTACATCGACTCCGAGGCGGTGATGAGCAGCGGCCACAGGTACTGGTTCCAGCCGTAGATGAAGAGGATCACGAAGAGCGCGGCGATGTGGGTCTTGGACAGCGGCAGGACCACGTCGAAGAAGAACCGCATGGGCCCGGCGCCGTCGATGCGCGCGGCCTCCGCCAGCTCGTCGGGAATGGTCATGAAGAACTGCCGGAACAGGAAGGTCGCCGTGGCGGAGGCGATGAGCGGCATCGCCAGGCCCACGTGCGAGTCGAGGATCCCCAGGTCCGCGGCCACCTTGAAGGTGGGGATGATGCGCACCTCCACCGGCAGCATGAGCGTCACGAACACGCTCCAGAAGAAGAACGAGCGGCCGGGGAAGCGGAAGTACACGATCGCGAACGCCGAGAGGATGGAGATCGTGATCTTGCCGATGGCGATGGACAGCGCCATGACCAGGCTGTTGACCAGCATCGTCCCCACCGGGGCGGAGGAGCCCTTCTCCGAGCCGGACGTGAGTACCTGCGTGTAGTTGTGCAGGAACTGGTCGCCCGGCCAGAGCGGCATCGGCACGGACACGATCTGGTCGAAGGTGAGGGTCGAGGCGACGAAGGTCACCCACAGCGGGAAGGCGACCAGCAGCACGCCCGTGATGAGCACGGCGTGCGCGAAGAAGTCGCGGACCGGCCTGTTCTCTACCATGGCGCCCCCGGGGCGGCTCGTCGCGCGCGCATCAGTACTGCACCTTGCGCTCGACGTAGCGGAACTGGATGACCGTGAGCGTGATGACCACGATCATGAGGATGACCGACTGCGCGGAGGAGCCGCCCAGGTCCGCCGCCTTCACGCCGTCGTAGTACACCTTGTAGACGAGGATCTTGGTGGCGTCCCCCGGCCCGCCCTGCGTGGTCGCGTCGATCACGCCGAAGGTGTCGAAGAACGAGTAGATGATGTTGATGACCAGCAGGAAGAAGGTCGTCGGCGACAGCAAGGGGAAGACGATGGTCCAGAAGCGCCGGAACGGCCCCGCCCCGTCGATCGCGGCGGCCTCGATGAGCGACTTCGGGATGGACTGCAGCCCCGCGAGGAAGAAGAGGAAGTTGTAGCTGATCTGCTTCCACACCGAGGCGATCACCACCAGCGCCATCGCCTGCTCGGGGTCGATGATCCAGTTCCAGTCGATGCCGATCTTCTTCAGGAAGTAGGTCACGATGCCGATGGACGGGGCGAAGATGAACGCCCAGAGCACGCCCGCGATGGCGGGGGCGACCGCGTAGGGCCAGATGAGGAAGGTCTTGTAGGCGAGCGCCCCGCGCACGACCGAGTCGGCCATGGTGGCGAGCAGCAGCGAGATGAGGATGCCGGAGGTCGCCACCAGCACGCTGAAGAACGCCGTCACCTTGAACGACGACAGGTAGTGCGAGTCCTTGAAGAGGTCCGCGTAGTTCTGAAGGCCCACGAACTGCGAGGACATCCCGAAGGCGTCCTGCAGCTGGAATGAGAAGTAGACCGCCTGCGCCGCGGGCCAGAAGAAGAACATCGCCGTGATCGTGAGCTGCGGCAGCAGCAGCACGTACGGCAGCCAGGCCGACCTGAAGATGACTCTCTTTTCCATGGCGCCGACGAGGAAAGGGGCCGGTCAGGGCCCCTTTCCCGCGTCCGTCAGGTCGTCACTTGTTCGCGGCCTGGAACTTGCGGAGGATGTCGTTGCCGCGCCGGACGGCGTCGTCCATCGCCTTCTGCGCGTCCTTCTTGCCGGAGAAGACGTTCTCCATCTCCTCCTCGATCACCTCGCGGCCCTGCACGAAGTTGCCGAACCGCAGGCCCTTCGAGTTGGCCGTCGCCGGCTTGTTCGTGAGCTGCTTCACGGCGATGTCCGCCCCCGGGTTCTTGTCGTAGAAGCCGGACTTGCGCGTGAGCTCGTAGGCGGCGTTGGTGATCGGCACGTAGCCCGTGCCGGTGTGCCACTCCATCTGGATCTCGGGCTTGGAGAGGAAGGCGAAGAACTTCGCCACGCCCTTGTAGGCGTTGTTCGTCTTGCCGCCCATCACCCAGAGCGAGGCCCCGCCGATGATGGAGTTCTGCGGCGCGCCCTTCACGTCGTCGTGGTAGGGAATGAAGTTCACCGACCACTGGAACTTCGCCATGCGGCGGATGTTGGCCTGCGCGCCCGTCGAGGAGGTGAGCATCGCGCACTCGCCGCTCGAGAACTTGGCTTCCGCCTGGTTGGTGCGCCCGGCGTAGGTGAACAGGCCCTTCTTCGCCATGTCGCCCAGCATCGCGATGTGGCGCACGTGCAGGGGAGAGTTCACCTTGAACTCGGTGTCCAGGCCGCCCATGCCGTTCTCCTTCGTCCCGATGGGCACGTTGTGCCAGGCCGAGAAGTTCTCGATGTGCATCCAGGACGGCCAGCCGGAGGTGTAGACGCACGACTGCCCCGCGGCCTTCAGCTTCTCGGCGGCGGCGATGAACTCCTTCCAGGTCTTCGGGGCCTTCTCCGGGTCGAGGCCGGCCTTCTTGTAGGCGTCCTTGTTGATGTAGAAGACGACCGTCGAGCTGTTGAACGGGAAGGACAGCATGTTGCCCTTGCTGTCGGAGTAGTAGCCCGACACCGGGCCGATGTAGGCCTTCGGGTCGAACGGCTCGTCGGCGTCCTTCATCAGCTTGTAGACGGGGACGACCGCGCCCTTGCCGGCCATCATGGTGGCGGTGCCCACCTCGAAGACCTGCAGGATGTGCGGCGCGTTGCCGGCGCGGTAGGCGGCGATCGCGTTGGTCATCGACTCGGGGTAGCTGCCCTTGTAGGAGGGCACGACCTTGTAGGCCGTCTGGCTGGCGTTGAACTTGTTGGCGAGCTCGTTGAGCTTGTCGCCGAGGGCGCCGCCCATCGAATGCCACCAGTGGATCTCGGTCTGGGCCTGCGCGCCGGTCGCGGTGAAGGCGGCCGCGATGAGGGCCGCCATCAGGGATTTGCGGGTCATTGAGCGTATCTCCATGGATTGGGGTGACTCGGGTTGGCCAGGTCGCTCTCGGCCAGGGGCTTCTCGTGGCGGCCCCTTGGCCGTTCTTGGTCTCGTCCGCGCATGTTACAACGGCCGGAACGCGAGCGCGTTTCCGTTTTGTGACGCAGCGCAACAAGGGCGCGGAAAATCCCCCGGGGGCGGGGGCGGGCGGGCCGGGCGATGGTCGCCGGCCTAGTCCTTCTTGATGAAGGACCGCAGCGACCCCAGCAGGCCGCGCTTCTCCTCCGCGGCCGGCTCCTGCCGCGGCGGGCCCTTCTGCACGACGTACTGCGGCTCGGCCTTGGGCTTCGGCGCGGCGGGGGCGGCGGCCTTCTGGTTGAGCACGGAGCGCTTGACGATCTCGGCCCAGTCGTTGGGCCGCCCGATGAAGTACTTGGCGAACTCCTCGACCGCCTTGTCGTTGAACTCGATGGCCATCATCTGGAACACGTCGATGGTGAAGTCGCCGATGTTCTTCGCCATGATCTTCAGCCGGCCGGTCTCGTGGTCGCCCTCGAACTTGGCCTGCACGCGGAAGTCGCACTTCACCTGGAAGATCTCGTGGGTGATGACCTTGCGCTGGTCGCGGTACTGCTCGCTCTTGTGCTCGATGTTGTACTGCCAGAGGATGTCCCGGAACTTCTCCATGTCGTCCGGGCCCTTCTTGATCGTCAGGACCTGCTCGGAGGCGCAGCGCGCGGCCAGGTGCACCTCGCCGTAGTAGTCCTTGTCGATGAAGTGCTTGCTGCGGAAGTCCGAGAAGAAGTCCTTGAACGCGAGGCCCGTGATGTCGCCCACCGTGGGCAGCTTGTAGGTGAACGGGCACGGCATCTTCACGACGTTCAGCTGCTTGCCGAGGTCGTTCATGTAGAGGAAGGCGCGCCGCAGCGCGTGGTCCACGGCCACGGCGTTCGCCCTGAGGCTCTCCGTCTTGTCGACGTCCTGCGCCTTCAGCGCGTCCGCCTGCTTCTTCAGATCGTCAAGAAGTCCCACTGGATGCTCCCTTGCGGCCGTCGCGGCCATCGGAGAATTTTATCGTATCATCGCCCCGCCGGCAGTCCCCCATGAAAGCCATCCTCGCCCTCGACCAGGGAACGACCAGTTCCCGCGCGATCGTGTTCGACCGCGCCGGGTTGCCGATATCCGTCGCACAGCAAGAATTCCGCCAGATCTTCCCCCAGCCGGGCTGGGTCGAGCACGATCCCGAGGAAATCTTCGCCACCCAGCGCGACGTGGCCGCGCGGGCCCTCGCGCAGGCGGGGCTGGCAGCGTCGGACGTGGCCGCCATCGGCATCACCAACCAGCGCGAGACCACGGTGCTCTGGGACCGGGCATCGGGGCGCCCCCTGGCCAACGCCATCGTCTGGCAGGACCGACGCACCGCGTCCCGATGTGACGCGCTCCGGCAGGCCGGTCACGACGAGGGGATCCGCAGCCGCACCGGTCTCGTGCTCGACGCCTACTTCTCCGGGACGAAGCTCGCCTGGCTCCTCGAGGAGGTCCCGGGCGCCCGCGCGCGGGCCGAGAGGGGCGAGCTCGCCTTCGGCACGATCGATTCGTGGCTCGCCTGGCGCCTGACCGGCGGCGAGGCCCACGTGACCGACGCGAGCAACGCCTCGCGCACCCTCCTCTTCAACATCCACGACCTGGAATGGGACGAGGAACTGCTGGCGATCCTGAGGATCCCGCGCTCGCTGTTGCCCCGGGTGGCAGCCGCCGGCGAGGTGGTGGGCACGACGCGCTGTGAAGGCCTGCCGGCCGGCCTGCCCATCGCGGGCCTGGCCGGCGACCAGCAGGCGGCGCTCTTCGGCCAGGCCTGCCACCGCCCCGGGCTCGCGAAGAACACCTACGGGACGGGCTGCTTCCTGCTCATGAACACCGGCGAGCGCCCGTCGCCGTCGCGCAACCGGCTGCTCACCACCGTGGCCTGGCGGCGCGCCCAGGGGGCGCACTATGCCCTCGAGGGAAGCGTCTTCGCGGGCGGCGCGGCCGTGCAGTGGCTGCGCGACGGCCTGGGGATCATCGAGCGCTCGGAGGACGTGGGCCCCCTCGCCGCCAGCGTGCCCGATTCGGGCGGCGTGCACTTCGTGCCGGCGCTGGCGGGGCTGGGCGCGCCCTACTGGGACCCGCACGCACGCGGCACGATCGTCGGCCTCACGCGCGGCGCAACCCGCGCGCACCTGGCGCGCGCGACCCTCGAGGCGATCGCCTTCCAGAGCGCGGAGCTCCTGGCCGCGATGGCGGCGGACTCCGGCGTGGCGCTCGCGGAGCTGCGCGTCGACGGCGGCGCCACCGCGAACGACCTGCTCATGCAGATCCAGGCCGATCTCGTGGGCGTGCCCGTCGTCCGGCCGCGCGTCACAGAGACCACGGCGCTGGGGGCGGCCTACCTGGCCGGGCTGGCCGTGGGCTTCTGGTCGGGCGAGGAGGAGATCGCCGGCCTGTGGGCGCGCGACCGCGTCTTCGAGCCGCGCATCGACCGCGACCTCGCCGAGTCGCGGCTGGCCGAGTGGCGCCGCGCCGTCGAGCGCTCCCGCGGCTGGGCGGCCGGCTAGTCCGGCGCGCCTGCCGCCGGCCCCGCCTGCAGGAACGTCCGCCGGTAGTGGCGAAGCTCCTCGATGGACTCGTGGACGTCGGCCAGCGCCTCGTGCTTCGACTCCTTCACGAGCCCCGCCAGGACGTCCGGCCGCCAGCGGCGCGCGAGCTCCTTGAGCGTCGAGACGTCGACGATGCGGTAGTGCAGGTAGGCGTCGAACGCCGGCATGTAGCGCGCCATGAAGCGGCGGTCCTGGTGCACCGTGTTGCCGGCCAGGGGCGCCGTGCCCGCGGCCACGTGCTGCCCCAGGAACTCGAGGATGCGGGCCTCGACCTCGGCCTCGCTGAACTTCGAGGCGCGCACCTTGTCGATGAGACCGGACCGGCCGTGCGTGCCCTTGTTCCAGGAGTCCATCGCGTCGAGCACCTCGTCGGGCTGGTGGACCACCCACACGGGCGCCTCGGCGAGGGTGTTGAGTTCCCCGTCGGTGACGACGATCGCGACCTCGAGGATGCGGTCGCGCTCGGGGACAAGCCCCGACATTTCCATGTCGACCCAGACGAGAGGTGCCTTTTCCTGTTCCTGTGCCATAGTGTGAGAGAGTGTCGGCGCGCCCGGATTGTGTCACGCGGCGCGGCCTTCCACCAACCGATTTGAACGACTTCGCCAGCTTCTTCGTCGCCTTCGCCGTCGCCGCCGTAGCGTGGCGCCTGTGGCTGCTCGCGCGTCACGCGCGGCACGTTGCCCGGCACCGTGACCGCGTCCCCGCCGACTTCGCGGCGCTCGTGCCGCCGGAGGCCCACGCGAAGGCCGCCGACTACACCCGGGACAAGGTGCGCGTGGCGGCGGTCGAGACCGTGCTCGTCGACGGCGCCCTGCTGCTCGCGATGAGCGTGGGCGGCGGCCTCGCGCTCGTCGACGGCGCCTCGCGCGCGATGCTCGGCGACGGGTACCTCCGGGACCTCGGCACGGTCTTCGGCTTCGTGGCCGTCGGCGCGCTCGCGGCCCTGCCGTTCGACGCCTGGCGCACCTTCGTGGTGGAGGCCCGCCACGGCTTCAACCAGACGAGTCCGGCCACCTTCGCGGCCGACCTCGCCAAGGGCGTGGCGCTCGCCGCGGCGCTGGGCACGCCGCTCGTGCTCGCCGTGTGCTGGTTCATGGACACCGCGGGCGCCTGGTGGTGGGTGTGGGCGTGGGGCGCCTGGGTCGCCTTCACGCTCCTGCTGGTCGCCATCTTTCCGCGCTGGATCGCCCCCCTCTTCAACCGCTTCACGCCCCTCGAGGACGGGGAGCTGCGGCGGCGCATCGAGGCCCTCGTGGCGCGCTGCGGCTTCCGCGCCGAGGGGCTCTTCGTGATGGACGGCTCGCGCCGCTCGAGCCACGGCAACGCCTACTTCACGGGTTTCGGGCGCGCCAAGCGCATCGTCTTCTTCGACACGCTGGTGGAGCGGCTGTCGCAGGGGGAGATCGAGGCGGTGCTCGCCCACGAGCTGGGCCACTACGCGCGCGGCCACATCCCGCGGCTGCTGGCGGTGCGCTTCGCGCTCGCGTTCGCGCTTCTCGCGGTCCTCGGCTGGGCCGGGGCCCAGCCCGCGTTCGCCGCCGCGTTCGGGCTTTCCACGCCGCCCTCGACGGGCGCCCTGCTCGCGGCCTTCATGCTGGCGGTGCCCGTGTTCACCTTCCCGTTCCAGCCCCTGGCGAGCGTGCTGTCGCGCCGGCAGGAGTACGAAGCCGACGAGTTCGCGGCAGGCCACGCGAGCGCCGACGACCTCGTGAGCGCCCTGGGCAAGCTCTACCGCGACAACGCGGCCACGCTCACGCCGGATCCGCTGCACTCGCTCGTGTATGATTCCCATCCGCCCGCGGCGCTCCGCATCGCTCACCTGAGGCGCCTGGCCGCGAGGCCCGCCTGAGGCGGCCGCGCGGGCGATCCCCCGACAAGCTCACGCCATGAACGAACTCGCCCGCAAGAAATGCCTGCCCTGCGAGGGCGGCGTCGCCCCCCTCACCGACGCCCAGGTGGGCCCCCTCCTCAAGGGGCTCCCCGGGTGGTCCCGCGAGGGCCAGACGATCGCCAAGACCTTCCGCTTCGCCAACTACCACGAGACGATGGCGTTCGTGAACGCGACGGCGTGGGTCTCGCACCGGGAGGACCACCACCCCGACCTCGCCGTGGGCTACAACCAGTGCAAGGTCGCCTACTGGACCCACGCCATCGGCGGGCTGTCGGAGAACGATTTCATCTGCGCCGCCAAGGTCGACGCCCTCTTCGAGCTGTAGGAGCGGGCGCCAGATGACGACCCGGCGCGAGAGGGAGCAGCAGGTCGTCGCCGGCGGGCGCGTGGTGGCCGACTTCGGCCGGGAGTTCCTGGTCGAGCTCGCAGACCGCCGCCAGGTCGTCTGCACGCGCAAGGGCAAGAAGCAGGACGCGGCCTGCGGCGACTTCGTCGAGGTCCGACTCACCGGTGCCGCGCAGGGCTCGATCGAGCGCGTGGGCACGCGCAGGAACATCCTTTTCCGCTCCGACCAGTGGAAGGAGAAGACGCTCGCGGCCAACGTGGACCAGGCCGTGATCCTCCTCGCCCCGCGTCCGGCCTTCAGCGAGGCCTTCCTCAACCTGAGCCTGGTGGCGTGCGAGGCGGCCGGGATCCCGGCGGTCATCGCCCTCAACAAGTCCGACCTCCCCGAGCACGCCCAGTCGCGTCGCACGCTGGAGGCGTGGGAGCGCATCGGCTACACGGTCATCTCGATGTCGGCCAAGTTCGACACTTCCGCGCTGCTGCCGCTGCTGGAGGGCCGGATCACCCTGCTGGTGGGCCAGAGCGGCATGGGGAAGTCGCGCACCGTGAACGCGCTGGTCATGAACGAAGTCGCCCGCGTGGGCGAGATCTCGGCCTCGCTCGGGATCGGCACCCACACGACGACCTTCTCGCGCCTCTTCCGGCTCGATCGCGACGCCGCCATCATCGACACGCCGGGCTTCCAGTCCTTCGGCCTCTTCCACCTCACCGAGGGCCAGATCGCCGAGGCGATGCGGGAATTCCGCCCGTTCCTGGGCGGCTGCCGCTTCAACGACTGCGCGCACCTCTCGGAGCCCGGCTGCGCGATCGTCGCGGCCGCGGGGCGTGGCGAGATCTCCGCCGAGCGGCTCTCCTTCTACCAGGTGCTGGTCGAGCAGCACCGCGAGCTGCACGAGCAGCACCCCGACTGGCGCCGCTGAGGTCGCGGCCCGACCCTCAGGCCGCGCCGCCGATCGCCACGGGGATTCGCCGCGGCCCGAACTGGCGCGCCATGTCGAACGCCTGCCAGCGCCCCGGGATCGCGGTCCCGCAGCCGCGGCAGCGCCCGTCCGCCGTGAGCCGGTAGCCCTCGATGCGGTACCAGTCGCGCTCGACGAGCGCGGCGCCGCAGCCCGGGCAACGCGTCGTGTCGCCCTCGCGGTCGTGGACGTTTCCGGTGTAGGCGTAGCGGATGCCCTCCGCCATCGCGATCGCCCGCGCCCGCCTGAGCGTCGCGGCCGGCGTCGGCGGCACGTCCGTCATCCGGAAGTCGGGGTGGAAGGCGCTGAAGTGCAGCGGCACGTCCGGCCCGAGCTCGCGCAGGATCCAGCGGCACTCCTGCGCGATCTCCGCGTCCGAGTCGTTGTGCCCCGGGATGAGCAGCGTGGTGATCTCGAGCCACGCGCGCGACTCGTGCGCGATCCACGCGAGGGAGTCGAGCACCGGCGCGAGGCGGGCGCCGGTGAGCTTCACGTAGAACTCGTCGGTGAAGCCCTTGAGGTCCACGTTCAGCGCGTCCATGCGGCCGTAGAACTCCCGCCGCGGCTGCGCGTGGATGTAGCCGTTGGTCACCGCCACGTTGGCGATGCCCTCGGCGCGGCAGGCCTCGGCCACGTCGATCGCGTACTCGGCGAAGATGACGGGGTCGTTGTAGGTGTACGCCACGCTGCGCGCGCCGGCCTCGCGCGCGGCACGGGCGATTTCCCGGGGCGTGGCGCGGTCCATCATGCGGTCCATGTCGCGCGACTTCGTGAGGTCCCAGTTCTGGCAGAACTTGCACGCGAGGTTGCACCCCGCCGTGCCGAACGAAAGGACCGAGGTGCCCGGGTAGAAGTGCGCGAGCGGCTTCTTCTCGATCGGGTCGAGGCAGAAGCCCGAGGACCGTCCCCAGGTCGTGAGGACCATGGCGTCGCCCGCGCGGGCGCGCACGAAGCACGCGCCGCGCTGGCCCTCGTGCAGGCGGCAGTCGCGGGGGCACAGGTCGCACTGGATGCGCCCGTCCTCCAGCCGGTGCCACCAGCGGGCGGGGTGATGCGAGCCCTCGACGGGCTCAACGCGCCGGGCATCCATCGCCGAACTTCTCCACGGTGTAGCGCGTGAGCCGCATCGCCGGGTCCCAGAACCGCGCGGGGAGCCGCGCCTTGTGCCGCAGCGCCGCGAGGAACTCGACGGGATCGGGCAGGCTCTCCCAGACCTGCGGCAGGAAGGTCGCCGCGAAGTCGCCGTACTCGAGGTACACGCCGTCGACGCCGGGCCGCAGGCGGGAGGCGGCCTCCCGCTCGCTCGCCGCCTCGAGCGGCGTGCGCGCGGAGAGCACGGACACTTCGACAGAGACGCGCGCGAACTCGCCCGCCGTGAGCGGCCCGAAGCGCGGGTCGGAGAACGCGGCGGCGCGTGCGTTGGCGGCGACGTCTTCGCCCAAGGGCCGGCGCGCGTCCAGCGACCCGATGCACCCGCGCAGGTCCTCCTCGAGGCGCAGCGTGACGAACGTGGCCGCGGGCTGCGCGAGCCAGGGCTCGTCGCGCCGCGCGCGCGCCGCGAGACCGAACCGCTCCCCGATCGCCTCCCGCGCGATCACGACCAGGACATGGCCCCTTTCCTCGCGGTCAGGCATGGTCGGCCTCCCGCTCCCGGAACACGAACGCCCCGTAGCCCACGACCTGGTTCCTGCCCCCCGCGGTGTCCCCCGAATTGCGAAGGTCCACGAGCTCGGCCTCCAGGCCCCTCTGGCGTGCCACCACCAGCAGGCCGTTCACCGGCGCAGCCCCGCAGGCATCCTCCGGCTCCAGCCTCGGCGAGAGGGCCGTGATCGCCTCGGCCGTGCCGCGATCCCTCCGGCGCGCCGCCTCGTACGGCAGGAAGTGCGACAGGTCGGAGCTCACCACCACGAGCGTCTCCTCGCCGCCCCACACTTCGCGCAGCAGCAGGGCGACCTCGTCGGGCGTGGCGCCGCCGACCACCAAGGGCACCAGCGTGAACTCGCCGAGGGTCGCCATCAGGAAAGGCAGCTGGACCTCGAGGGAGTGTTCGCGGGCGTGCGCCTCGTCGCTCGTTTCCACGCAGGGGAGACGGCGAAGCCGCGCGACCGCCTCCGCATCCACCTTCACGTCGCCCAGCGGCGTGGCGAAGCGGTCGGCGCGCGGCACCGCGGCGCCACGGACCCAAACGCGGTGCGCGGGTCCCGCCAGGACGACGCGCGAGACCCGTCCGCGCAGCGCCGCGACGCGGGAATACGCCGCTGCGGCCACGGGGCCCGAATACACGTAACCGGCGTGCGGGGCGATGATCGCCTTCGGGGGGCGCTCCCCGTCGCGGGGCTCGTCGGCGGCGTGCAGGCACCCCTCCACCTGGGCGAGCAGCGTCGCGCGATCGTCGGGGTAGAACGCGCCCGCCACGGCGGCGGGACGGGTGTGGAACATGGCACGCCTCCGTCAGGAACGGAGATGGAACCAGCCTAGCACTTTCACCGCGGGCGGGGCTTGCCCTGCGTCAGGCGCGAGCGCGGGGCCCGAAGCGCCGCCACGCCCAGGGAGCGACGATGACGAGGACGGCGAGGGCCAGGAGCGCGGCGGAGATGGGGTGCGTCACGAAGATCCGCGGGTCGCCCTGGCTGATCGCGAGCGCGCGGCGCATCTGCTCCTCCGCGAGCGGGCCGAGGATCATGCCGACGATCACCGGCGCGGCGGGGAACCCGAAGCGCCGCATCACGAACCCGCCCAGCCCGACGGCATAGAGGAGGAACACGTCGAAGGGCGACTGGCGCATGCCGTAGACGCCCATCGCGGCGAAGACGAGGATGCCCGCGTAGAGCTGCGGCTTCGGGATCTCCAGCAGCTTCACCCACAGCCCCACCATCGGCAGGTTCAGCACGAGGAGCATCACGTTGCCCACGTAGAAGCTGGCGATGAGGCCCCAGACGAGGGCGGCGTTGGCCTCGAAGAGCAGCGGCCCGGGCTGCAGGCCGTACTGCTGGAAGGCCGACAGGAGGATGGCAGCCGTGGCCGAGGTGGGCAGCCCCAGCGTGAGCAAGGGCACCATGGCCCCTGTCGACGAGGCGTTGTTGGCGGCCTCCGGGCCCGCGACGCCCTCGATCGCGCCCTTGCCGAACTCCTCGGGACGGTCGGAGAGCTTCCGCTCGACGGCGTAGGAAAGGAACGTGGGGATCTCCGCGCCGCCCGCGGGGATCGTGCCGAACGGGAAGCCGATGAAGGTGCCGCGGATCCACGCCTTCCACGACCGCCTCCAGTCCTCGGCCTTCATCCACACCGAGCCGCGAAGCGTCTCCAGCGTTTCCTTCGCCTGCCCGAGCTTCGAGGCGGCGTAGATCGTCTCGCCCACGGCGAAGAGGCCCACGGCGATGGTCACCACCTCGATGCCGTCGAGGAGCTGCGGCACCCCGAACGCGAAGCGCGCCTGGCCCGTCTGGTTGTCGATGCCCACCAGCCCGATCGCAAGGCCGAGGAAGAGGCTCGCCATGCCGCGCAGCGTGGAGTCGCCGAGGACGGAAGACACGGTCGTGAAGGCGACGATCATCAGCGCGAAGTACTCGGGCGGGCCGAACTTGAGGCCCAGCTCCACCACCA
The DNA here is from genome assembly GCA_019634955.1 of Burkholderiales bacterium. Taxonomy (GTDB): domain Bacteria; phylum Pseudomonadota; class Gammaproteobacteria; order Burkholderiales; family Usitatibacteraceae; genus FEB-7. Next base: position 16,313 of record JAHCAK010000014.1, on the reverse strand, counting down.
GCGGCGAGAGGAACGTGAGACCGATGGTCGCGAGCGTCCCGGCGACGAACGAGCCGATGGCGCTCGTCGCGAGCGCCGGGCCCGCGCGCCCGCGCCGCGCCATCTGGTTGCCCTCCATCGCCGTCACGATGGTCGCGCTCTCGCCCGGCGTGTTGAGCAGGATCGAGGTCGTGGATCCCCCGTACATGGCGCCGTAGTAGATCCCGGCGAACATGATGAGGGCGCCGCTCGCGTCCACCTTCGTGGTGATCGGCAGCAGCAGCGCCACCGTGACCGCGGGGCCGACGCCCGGCAGCACGCCCACCGCCGTGCCGAGCGTCACGCCGACGAGCGCCCACAGGAGGTTCTGCGCCGTGAGGGCGACGGCGAAGCCGCTGGCGAGCTGCGCCCAGACATCCATCAGGGCAGCACGCCGCGCAGGACGCCGGGAGGCAGTTGCAGCCCCAGGCCGTAGTTGAACACCGCGAAGATGAAGCCCGCGACCGCGGCGCCCACGAACGCGTTGAGGACCCACCGCCGGCTCGCGAACCCGCGCGCCACGGCGATGAAAAGCAGCGTGGAGGCGAGGAGGAACCCCGCACGCTCGACCAGGAACCCGTAGGCGAGGATGCCGCCTCCCAGCCAGGCGAAGGCCGCCCAGTCCATGGGGAGGTGGACCTCCGCCTCCTCGTCTACGCCCCGGAAGCCTCCCGTGAGCGCTTCCCGAAGCAGCAGGGCGCCGAGGAGGACCAGCCCCCCGCCCACGATCCGCGGCACCACGCCGGGGCCGACCTGCGCGTAGCCACCGCCCGCGGGGAGGTCCCAGGCGCCCACGAGCACGAACACCCCCAGCGCGAGCACGCCGGCCGCGACCGCGAGGTGCCCCTTCGGGCGGGACGGGGTCATCGAAAGTGAGCGCCCGGCCAGCCGGGCGCCCGCCTCACTTCTTCCCGAGGTTGAGGCCGGCGAGGATCTCGCCGATGCGCTTGTTCTCCTCCTCGATGAACGCGCCGTACTGGTCGCCCGGCAGCCAGTAGGGGGTCCAGTCCTGCCTCTTGAGCGTCTCGGCCCAGGAGGCGTGCTTCGTCGCCGTCTCGACCGCCTTGACCAGCGCAGCCTGCTGCTCCTTCGTGATGCCCGGGGCGCCGAAGATGCCGCGCCAGTTCGCAAGCTCGACGTTGAAGCCCTGCTCCTTGAGCGAGGCGATGCTGCCGATCTTCGCCGCCGAGGAGATGCCGAGCGCGCGCATCTTGCCGGACTGGATGTGCTGCGCGAACTCCGACAGCCCCGACACGCCGACGGACACGTGGCCGCCGATGATGGCCGCGACCGCCTCCCCGCCTCCCTTGAAGGGCACGTAGTTCACCTTGCCGGGCTCGACGCCCACTTCCTTGGCGAGCAGGCCCGCGAGGATGTGGTCGGTGCCGCCCGCGCTGCCGCCGCCCCAGGAGATGCTGCCGGGGTTCGCCTTGAACTTCGCCATCAGGTCCTTCATGTCCTTGATGGGGGAACTGGCCGGCACCACGATCACCTCGTACTCCGACGTGAGGCGGGCAATCGGCGTGACCTGCGCGAGCGTCACGGCGGACTTGTTCTGGATGAGCCCGCCCACCATCACCATGCCGCCCATCATCAGCGCGTTCGGGTCGCCCTTCGAGGCCGCCACGAACTGCGCCAGGCCGATGGCGCCCGCGGCGCCGCCCTTGTTGTCGTACTGGATGTTCTTCACCGCACCCGAGGCGAGCATCGCCTTGCCGAGCTCGCGGCCGGTCGTATCCCAGCCGCCGCCGGGGTTGGCCGGGATCATCATCTTCACGTTGTCGACCGCGACGGCGGCGCCCGCGGCGGCAAGGCCGGCGGCAATGGCGGCGGCGCGCAGGAACGCGCGTGGGGAAAGGCTCTTCATCGTTGTTCTCCTCGTCTGGGAATCGCACGCCCCGACGGTCGGGCCGCTTCAAGGGCCCCTCGCGTGTCGAGGTTCGCCGCGAGTGTAGCAAATGCCCTTCCCGCCGTCCGGCGGCCGGTCGGGGCTCAGGAAAACGACAGCGCGGCCACCAGCAGGTAGGCGACCAGCCACAGCACGAGCGCGCGCCACAGCAGGCCCTCGAGGCTCGCCAGCGCCTCCTCCCCGGCCGGCTCGCCCGAGCCGAGCGCCGGCCGGTCCACGAAGGCCTCGCCCCGGGCCACCGGGTCTCCCAGGCGGATGCCCAGCGCGCCCGCCCCGCTCGCGAGCACGATGCCCTCGCCGGGGTGCAGCCACTGCGCGGCCTGGGAGCGCCAGCACACGAGCGCGTCCTCGAAATTGCCGACGACGGCGAAAACGAACGCGGTGACGCGCTGCGGGATCCAGTCGAGGAGCTCGAAAGCGCGCCCGGCGAACCACCCGAACTCGCGCTCCTCGGGCTCGACGGACGCGTCCCAGAGGCGCGCGGCGCGCTGCGTGAGCGGGTAGAGCACGGCGCCCAGCGGGCCCGGCAGCACGAGGTACCAGAAGAGGATCGCGAAGGTGCCGTGGTGCGCCTCGCGAAGCCCCTGCTCGGCCGCGAGGCGCGCCGTCGCGCCCGGCTCGTCCGACAGCGGCGCCTCGCCAAGCCAGTCCGCGAGACGCCGCGAGGCGCCCGCCGCATCGCCGTCGCGCAGGCCGCGCTCGATCGCGCCCAGGTGCGAGGTGGTCTGCAGGAAGCGCAGCGTCCCGTAGAGCAACGCCGCCTCGAGCGCCGCCAGCACCACCCCGTGGATGGCGGCCGCCAGGAAGGACACGATGGCAAGCGGCACGAGCACCAGCGCCACGAGGGCCCCGTAGGCGAGCATCCCCGAGTTGCGGTCCCCGGCATTGAGCCGCTTGGCGGCCGACAGGCAAAGCCGGCCGTACAGGGCGGGCAGGGGCTGGCGCCCCTGCGGGGGGTAGGCGTACTGGGCCACGAGGGCGACGAGAAGTGTGACGAGGATCAATTCGGGCTCCGCTGCGTGCCCCGATTATAGGGGGCCGCCGCCCGCTCCACGGGCGGCAAAACAAGGGATAATCCCGCCACGGGGCGGCCGGCAGCCGGTCCGGCTGCCGTCGAGCGCACCATCCAAAGGAGGAGAGAACCGATGTTCCGCAAGCTTGCCGCCGCCCTGGCGGCCCTCGTCGCATCCACCGCGGTCCTCGCGCAGGACTACCCCAACCGCACCATCTCCATCGTCGTGCCTTTCGCGGCCGGCGGCCCCACCGACACCGTCACGCGGCTGGTCGCGCAGTCGATGTCGAAGACGCTGGGCCAGTCCGTCATCGTGGAGAACGTGGCCGGCGCCGGCGGCACCATCGGCCCGAAGAAGGTCGCGGCCTCGAAGCCCGACGGCTACACCCTCGTGCTGATGCACATCGGCATCTCCACGAGCGTGACGCTCTACCGCAACCTCGGCTACAACCCGCAAACGGACCTCGCGCCCATCGGCCTGGTGACCGACGTGCCGATGACCTTCATCGCCCGCAAGGACTTCCCGCCGAAGGACATGAAGGAGCTCATCGCCTACGTGAAGGCGAACAAGGACAAGGTCACCTACGCCAACGCCGGCGTCGGCGCGGCCTCGCACCTGTGCGGCATGCTCCTCATGACCGCCATCCAGACGGACCTCACGACCGTGCCGTACAAGGGCACGGGGCCGGCCATGACCGACCTCATCGGCGGCCAGGTCGACTTCATGTGCGACCAGACGACCAACACGATCCCGCAGATCAAGGGCGGCAAGGTGAAGGCCTACTCGGTCACCACCGCGCAGCGCATCAAGGCCCTGCCTGACCTCCCCACGGTGGCGGAGTCGGGCGTGCCGGGTTTCCAGGTCGGCATCTGGCACGGGATGTGGGCCCCGAAGGGCACGCCGCAGGCCGCCATCGACAAGCTCTCGGCCGCGCTGCAGGCGGCGCTGAAGGATCCGCTCGTGGTCTCGAAGTTCGCCGACCTCGGCACCGAGCCGGTGCCGCAGGACCAGGCCACGCCCGCCGCCCTCGCCAGGCACGTGAAGGCCGAGGTCGAGAAGTGGGCCCCGATCATCAAGAAGGCCGGCATCTACGCGGACTGAGTGTCGCGATCCCGGAAAGGCCCGCTTCGGCGGGCTTTTCTTTTGGTGGCGACGCGGCAAAAAAAGCCCGCCGGTGGATGCCGGCGGGCTAAACCGCTCTCGGAGGAGAAACTGCCGGCACGCCCGAGGGCGCGCCGACGCCGAGGCATTGCAGGGACCGTGCCAGCCAGGGCGCTGCCGGTTTCTTCATTCAATTTCAAGACTTTATGCCACCCAAGAAAAGGCGCGCGGCGAGTCGCGGTGCGACACGATGGTGCAGCGCAGCACCACGATGGCTCAGCGGGGGCGGATCCCCAGCTCGGGATGGCGTCCCGGGATGGCCGCGAAATACGCCTCGATGCGCGCGCGCTCGGCCTCGACGTCCTCGCCCACCTCGAGCACCGGCCCGATGCGGACCGTGCGCGTGGCGTAGTCGAGCCCCACGAGCACCACGGGGACGCCGGCGCCTCTCGCGATGTGCAGGAAGCCCGTGCGGAACCGCTCGACCTTGCGGCGCGTGCCCTCCGGCGCGATGGCGAGGACCAGCGCCTCGCTCCCGCGGAAGGACTCGACCGCATCGCCGACGACACCGTGCGCGGACCTGCGGTCCACGGGAATGCCGCCCATCCAGCGCAGGAACGCCGAGAACGGCCACACGAAGAGCGTGTGCTTGCCGATGAAGGACACGCGCAGGTCCAGTGCGAACATCGCCGCCGCGCCGTGCACGAAGTCCCAGTTCGAGGTGTGGGGAGCGACCGCCACCACCATCTTCGCGAGCGCCGGGAAGTTGCCCTCGATGCCCCAGCCCGAGAGGCGCATGATCGCGCGCCCGATCCAGCGCCACGCGGTGCCCCCGCGCCGCGGGATGGGCGCCGGCAACTCGGGGATCGGGCGGCTCACGCGAAGAGCTTGGCGGCCGCGCGCAGGTCCACGTTGCCGCCGGACAGGATCACTCCCACCCTTGCCCCGCGCGTGTCCAGGCGGCCGGACAGGAGCCCGGCCGTGGCGAGCGCGCCGGTCGGCTCGACGACGAGCTTCATCCGCTCCCAGAGGAAGCGCATGGCCTCCACGAGCTCCGCGTCGGTCACCGTGAGGAAGTCGTGGACGTGGGCGAGGACGAGCGGGAAAGTGAGGCGGCCAAGGGACTGCGTGCGCGCCCCGTCGGCGATCGTCACGGGGTTTTCCACGCGCTGCAGCGTGCGCGTGCGGAACGAACGCGCGGCATCGTCGCCTGCCGCAGGCTCGACGCCCACGACCTTGATCCCCGGCGAGAGGTGGCTGGCGGCCACGGCGCATCCCGAAAGGAGGCCCCCGCCGCCGCAGCACACGAAGAGCCAGTCCAGCGGGCCGGTCTCCTCCAGCAGCTCCCGGGCGGCCGTCCCCTGCCCCGCGATCACGTCGGCGTGGTCGAACGGGGGAATGAGCGTCGCCCCGCGCTCGGCCGCGATCCCGGCCGCGAAAGCCTCGCGATCCTGCCCCGCGGCGCGATCGTAGAAGATCACCTCGGCACCGTAGCCCTTCGTGGCGGCGACCTTCACCTCGGGGGCGTCGGCCGGCATCACGATCGCCGCCGGGATGCCGAGCAGCCGGCCCGCGAGCGCCACGGCCTGCGCGTGGTTGCCGGAGGAGAAGGCGACGACGCCGCGGCGCGCCGCCTCCGCCGGCAGGCGCGAAAGCGCGTTGTAGGCGCCGCGGAACTTGAACGCCCCCATGCGCTGGAAGTTCTCGCACTTGAAAAAGGCCGTGGCGCCCGTGCGCGCGTCGAACGTGCGCGAGGTCATCACGGGCGTGCGGTGGGCCACGCCCGCGAGCCTCGCGGCGGCGGCGTCGATGTCGGCCCAGGTGACGGCGAGCTCCCCGCCCATGTCGTTCACGACGCCCCCTATTCGAGCGCGATGCGCCCGTCGATGGTGACGGTGAGCGCGAGCCCGTCGATGGTGAGCGTCATCCGCGCCGGCAGCGTCTCCGCGCCCTTGATGCGCCCGGCGGCGATCGCCTTCTCCACCGCGCCCTCGATCTCGCGCTGGGACTGCACGCCCACGCTCTTCAGGAACTTGCGGATGCTCATGTTGAAGGTCTCGGGATTCATGGCGTGACTCCTGCGTTGGCGGCCTACTTGGCCCGGGTGATCGAGGCGAGCGCGTCGCGAAGCGTGTCCTCGGAGAGCGCGTTCACGGTCTCGGCGAGGAGCTCGGCCTCGGTGGCGACCGACTGCGGCAGCGCGCGGCTTTCCATGAGCGCGACGAACTGCGCGGCCGCGCCGGCGACCTTGAGCAGGCGCGCGCGCTCCGCCATCAGGATGTCCAGTTCCTTGCCCAGCATGAAGGTGCCGGTGCTCTCGCCCACGACGGTCATGGCCCGCTCCGCGAATTCGATCGAAGCGGCCATTTTACCCGGGCTTTCCGCTCAGCTCGACCGGGCGAGCGGAAGGTTCACGAGGAGGTTCTGCGGCTTCATCCGCAGCAGGTGGTCGGCGCGGAAGGCGAGGCCGAGGTAGACGGGGCGCCCGGCCGCCTCCGGCGCGCAATCGGCGGGATCGGCGAACGCGAGCCGGAAGAGCGCGGCGAGCCTCGCCTTCGCCTCCTCCGCCACCGGCTCGCCCCGGTAGAGCGCGTTCAGCAACGCCGTGGATTCGACGTCCAGCCCGACGTGCCAGCGCCAGCGCTCGTCGTCGACGCGCGCCACCGGCTCGACCGCGACGCGCGCGCCGGTGAGGTGCCCCACCCAGAGGCCGAGCAGCGTGGCGAGCGCCGCCGCGCCCTCGCGCCCCGGCGTGAGGTCGAGCAGGAAGGAGAAGAGCTCGTCGCGCAGGAAGTAGAACGGCGCGTTCTCCCCGTTGAGCACGTCCATCTTCACGCTGGCCACCGGGGTCTGCTGCTGCCGCAGGAGCCGGCCGACATTGCCGAAGCCGCCCGTCTCGGCGTAGGCCTCGATCGTCGAGGCGTCGGCGGCGAGCACCTGCCCGCCCTCCACGCTCACGCGCTGGGGGCGGAAGAAGAGCTCGCCGGCGCGCGCGAGCCACGGGTCCGCCCGGCCGTCCAGGAGCCCACGCACGATCGCCTGCGCGAGCGCATCGAGGAAGGGCGGCGCGAGCTCGACCCGCGGGCGGCGGAACTCGCCCACGTAGCAGGCCTCCACCGAGCCCGCGGCGAGCAGGCGGTCGCGGAAGCGCAGGAACTCCACCCAGTTCTCGCGGGCGTCCGGGTCCTCGACGGCCGCGAGGTCCGCCTCGCCGATGGCGAGGCGGGGCTTCTCGGCGAGGCGCGCGTGCAGGTGGCGCTCGCCCGGGCCGGCCTCCGGCGGCGGCGCGAGCTCCGGGCGGGCGAGGAAGTGCCGCAGGTAGTCGTCGCCGGGAACGAGCCAGCCTTCCGGCCCGCGCGCGAGGAAGCGGAAGCCGCTGGAGGCCCAGAAATCCTGCGCCACGGCGCCGCTAGCCGCGCACGGCCTGGCGGCCGGTGATGCGCATGATCGTCTGCAGGCCCGTGGCGCAATGGGTCGCGCTCCCGGCCTTGTGCACGTGGACGTCGAACTGCGCCACCGTGAGGGTGCGGCCGGCGCGAAGCACCCGGCCCGTGGCCACGATCCGTTCGCCGTCTGCGGGCGCCATGAGGTTCACCTTGAACTCGACGGTGAGGACGCCGTCCTCCGCCGGGTAAAGCGTGTAGGCCGCGTAGCCCCCCGCGGAGTCGGCAATCGTGGCGACGATGCCGGCGTGGAAGAAGCCGTGCTGCTGGGAGAACTCGGGGCGGAAGTCGAGCGCGATCTCCACGACGCCGGGCTGCACGCTGCCCAGCGCGGCGCCAAGGTGCGCCATGGCGCCCTGCCGGGCAAAGCTCTCGCGCGTGCGGGCCTCGAACCCCGGGTCCGCGGGCTCGAAGGCGCCGCGATCCTCCCCTGCCACGGCGAGGGCCTCAGGGCCTCCCGAGGACGGCCACCTCGGGCAGCGGAAAGCCGTTGAAGTTCGAGGCGTAGGCCGTCGTGTAGGCGCCGGCGTTCTTGATGAAGATGAAGTCGCCTTCCTGCAGGTCGGCGGGCAGCAGCTCGTCTCGCATCACCACGTCCACCGAGTCGCAGGTGGGCCCGGCGACGTTCCACGCCACCGGCTCGCCGTCGCGGTCCGTGTAGAGGTTGTAGCGCAGGCCCTCGGTGGTCTCGATCACGCCGCCGAAGACGCCCGCGTCCCAGTACATCCAGCGCTGGCCGTTGCGGGTCGCCGTGCCCACGACGCGGCAGATGAAGTAGCCGGCGTCGGAGACGAGGTAGCGGCCTGGCTCGGCGATCACCTGGACCTCCGGCCCGAAGTGCCGCAGCTCGCGGTTGATCACCTCGGCGATCGTCTCGATCGACGGGATGGGCTTCACGTGGCGCACGGGGTAGCCGCCGCCGAGGTTGAGCAGGCGCGGGTTGAGGCCGGCCTGGCGCATCGCCGCGAACACCTTGCGCGCCCGCTCCATGCCGACTCGCCAGTTCTCCGGGTTCAGGCACTGCGAGCCCACGTGGAAGGTGACGCCCGCGAGGTCGGCCCCGCAGTCGACCGCGGCGGCGACGAGCTCGGGAATGTCGTTCATGTGCGCGCCGAACTTGCCCGCGAGCGGCCAGTCGCTGCCGATGTTGGGCGCGTCGATGCGCAGGTAGAGCTTCGCGTCGGCCCTCACCGACTGCACCTTGCGGATCTCCTCCTCGGAGTCGACGACGTACCACTCGACGCCCTTGGCCGAGGCGTACTCAAGGTAGGCGCGAGACTTCATCGGGTTGGAGTAGAAGATCTCGGCCACCGGCACGCCCAGCCCCAGGAGCAGGTCCAGCTCGGCGATGGAGGCGATCTCGAAGCCGGCGCCCTCCTGCATCAGGACGCGCAGGACCCGCGGATCCGGGTTCGCCTTGACGGCGAAGTGCGGGCGCACGCGCGGAAGCGATGCCCGGAAGCGGCGCGTCTTGGCGCGCACGATGTCCAGGTCGACGAGGAGGGTCGGCTTCCGGTAGGGGTGCCTGGCGAGGTACTGCTTGACGGCGCCGAAGTCGAGGCTGACTTCGGGATGGGTGTCGAGGGGGAAGTCCGGCGTGGGGCGGAGCTTCTTGACTACGGCTCGGGGCATCGATGTCTTTCGTGACGGGAGGTCGAGGCGATACGGGAAGGACGGGCCGCGCGTGCCGGCGCGGCGGCGGCGTCATTCCGGTACTTCCTCGCTCCTGTCATGATGACCTCCTTCATCCGGCCGGGTGAGTCGCCACGCCCCGGGGGCCGGGGCGAAAAATGCGCGCAGTATAGGGCAAATCGCGCCCCGCTCCGCAAGTTTCTGCGGTAGCAGCGCCCGTTACCCGGGAGGGGCATGGTGCGGGATGGCGCCCGACGGGGGCGGCTACATCTTGGGCAGCGTCACGCCCTGCTGCCCCTGGTACTTGCCGCCGCGGTCGCGGTAGGAGGTCTCGCAGACCTCGTCCGACTCGAAGAAGATCACCTGCGCGCAACCCTCGCCGGCGTAGATCTTGGCCGGCAGCGGCGTGGTGTTCGAGAACTCGAGCGTGACGAAGCCCTCCCATTCCGGCTCGAAGGGCGTCACGTTGACGATGATGCCGCAGCGCGCGTAGGTGCTCTTGCCCAGGCACACGGTGAGGACGCTCCTCGGGATGCGGAAGTACTCCACCGTGCGCGCGAGCGCGAAGGAATTGGGCGGGATGATGCAGACGTCGCCCTCGAAATCGACGAAGGACTTCTCGTCGAAGGCCTTCGGGTCGACGATCGTGGCGTTGATGTTGGTGAAGATCTTGAATTCCCGCGAGCAGCGGATGTCGTAGCCGTAGCTCGAGGTGCCGTACGAGACGATGCGCCGGCCGTCCACGTGGCGCACCTGCCCGGGCTCGAAGGGTTCGATCATGCCGTGGCTCGCCGCCATGCGGCGGATCCACTTGTCGCTCTTGATACTCATGGCCTCGCGCTCACGGAGTTGGGCGGCGGGATCGTCCGCTCGAACGATCGCCCCGATCTTCTTTCAATTGCCGGCGATCACGTGTTCTGGACGACGATCTTGGGGAAGACGCTGGTGCGGTCCTCGGCCTGGCGGGCGATGCGGGCCGCCACCTTGCGCGCGATGTCGCGGTAGATCGCCGCCACCTTGCCGTCGGGGTCGGCCACCACCGTGGGCCTGCCGCTGTCGGCCTGCTCGCGGATGTCGATGTCCAGCGGGAGCGCGCCGAGGAACTCGACGTCGAAGTCCTTGCACATGCGCTCGCCGCCGCCCTGGCCGAAGATGTGCTCGGCGTGCCCGCACTTCGAGCAGACGTGGATCGCCATGTTCTCGACGATGCCCAGGATCGGCACGCCCACCTTCTCGAACATCTTCAGGCCCTTCCTCGCGTCGATGAGGGCGATGTCCTGGGGCGTGGTGACGATCACCGCGCCGGTGACGGGGACCTTCTGCGCCAGCGTGAGCTGGATGTCGCCCGTGCCCGGCGGGAGGTCCACCACCAGGTAGTCGAGGTCGCGCCAGCGGGTCTCGGTGAGGAGCTGCTCGAGGGCCTGGGTGACCATCGGCCCGCGCCAGACCATGGGGGTGTCGGCCTCGATGAGGAAGCCCACGCTCATCGCCTGCACGCCGTGGCCTTCCATCGGCTCCATCGACTTGCCGTCCCGCGAGGTGGGCCGGCCGGTGATGCCGAGCATGGTCGGCTGGGACGGGCCGTAGATGTCGGCGTCCAGCATGCCGACGCTCGCGCCCTCGGCCGCGAGCGCGAGCGCCAGGTTCACGGCGGTCGTGCTCTTGCCCACGCCGCCCTTGCCCGAAGCGACGGCGATGACGTTCTTGATGCCGGGAATGAGCTTCACGCCGCGCTGGACGGCGTGGGAGACGATCTTCGACTGCACGTTCGCGCTCACGCTCGCCACGCCCGGCAGCTCCTTCAGCCGGCCGACGACCTGGGCGCGGACCTGCTCCACGACGCCGCGCGCGGGGTAGCCCAGGACCACGTCCAGCGAGACCGAGCCGCCCTCGACCTTCACGTTCCGGGCGCACTTGCCCTCCACGTAGTTCTTCCCGGTCACGGGGTCGATGAGCTCGGAGAGGGCGGCGAGGACGTCCTTGTCGGTGATGGCCATGGGGTCGGGAGGGCCCTCGCGGCGGCGAAGGCGGATGCGGTTGGGGAAGCGCGCAATTTTAAAGCAATTTGCTACAATCGGGCGACACTCCAACGCTCCACAAGCGCGAAACATGCACTCGCGGCCGCGCCGGGCGCGGCTGCCCGAGCCGCCCGCCAACCCCTAACAGGCTCGCCACCGGCTTCATGCCCCGAAAGCTTTTCGTCACGACGGCGCTTCCGTACGCCAACGGGCCCTTCCACATCGGGCACATCATGGAGTACACCCAGGCCGACATCTGGGTGCGCTTCCAGCGGCTGCAGGGGCACAAGGTGAACTTCGTGTGCGCCGACGACACGCACGGCGCGCCCATCATGCTCAAGGCCGAAGCCGAGGGCGTGACGCCCGAGGAGCTCATCGCGCGGGTGGCGGAATCCCACCGCAAGGACCTCGCGCGCTTCGGGGTGAGCTTCGACCACTTCCACTCGACGCACTCGCCCGAGAACCGCGAGCTCGCGGGCGAGATCTTCGCGGCGCTGAAGGCCGAGGGCTTCATCGCCACGAAGACGATCGAGCAGTTCTTCGACCCCGTGAAGGGGATGTTCCTCCCGGACCGCTACATCAAGGGCGAGTGCCCGAAGTGCGGCGCCAAGGACCAGTACGGCGACTCCTGCGAGAGCTGCGGGGCCGTCTACACGCCCACGGACCTGAAGAACCCCTTCTCGGCGCTCACCGGGGCCACCCCCGTGATGAAGAAGTCCGAGCACTTCTTCTTCCGCCTCTCCGACCCGCGCTGCGTCGAGTTCCTCAAGGCCTGGACGCAGGACGGGCGGCTGCAGCCGGAGGTCGCCAACAAGGTGCGCGAGTGGCTGGACGGGGGGCTCAACGACTGGGACATCACGCGCGACGCGCCCTACTTCGGGATCGAGATCCCCGGCGCCAAGGGCAAGTACTTCTACGTGTGGCTGGACGCCCCCATCGGCTACCTCGCCTCGCTGAAGGCCCACCTCGAGAAAAAGGGCCAGGACTTCGCGAAGTACATCGCCGACCCGAAGGTCGAGCAGGTGCATTTCATCGGCAAGGACATCATCTACTTCCATGCCCTCTTCTGGCCGGCGATGCTGAAGTTCTCCGGCCGCAAGGTGCCGGACTTCGTCTACGTGCACGGCTTCCTCACCCTCACCGGCGAGAAGCTCTCGAAGTCGCGCGGCGTCACGGTGAGCCCGCAGAAGTACGCCGACCTGGGGCTGAACCCCGAGTGGCTGCGCTACTACCTCGCGGCCAAGCTCAACGCCCGCGTCGAGGACCTCGACTTCAACCCCGACGACTTCGTCGCCCGCGTGAACTCGGACCTCGTGGGCAAGTACGTGAACATCGCGAGCCGCGCCGCGGGCTTCATCTCGAAGCGCTTCGGCGGCCGCCTCTCCGACGAGCCGCTCTCGGCCGGGCGCGAGCTCAAGCACAAGCTGCGCGGCAACGTGGCCGCGCCGGTCCCCGACGACGAGGAGCAGGTGCCGGCCATCCTCTTCGAGGTGAGGAGCTTCGCCGACCAGATCGCGGCCGACTACGACGCCCGCGAGTTCGGCAAGGCGATCCGGCAGGTGATGTTCCTCGCCGACCGCGTGAACCAGTACGTCGACGAGCAGAAGCCCTGGGAGATCGCCAAGGAGCCCGGCCAGGAGGCGGCGCTGCAGTGGTTCTGCACGCTCTACCTCGAGCTCTTCCGCATCCTCACCATCTACCTGAAGCCGGTGCTGCCGAAGGTGGCCGAGGACGTCGAGGCCTTCCTCGCCCTCGCCAAGCCCCTCGTCTGGGAGGACGTGCCCAACGCCCTGCGGCCGGGGCACGTCGTGCAGGCCTACCGGCACCTGCTCTCGCGCATCGACCCGAAGCAGATCGAGCAGCTGCTGGAGCCGCCGTCGGAGGCGAAGCCGGAGCCCGCGAAGCCCGCCGCCCCCGAGGCGCCGGAGTTCCGGCTGGAGCCCGTGGAGCCGCCGAAGCCCGCGCCGGTCCTGCCCGTGGGCGAGACCATCTCCATCGACGACTTCGGCAAGATCGACCTGCGCGTGGCGCGCATCGTCGACGCCGAGCTCGTGGCGGACGCCGACAAGCTCCTCAAGCTCACCCTCGACATCGGCATCGAGACGCGCACGGTCTTCGCCGGCATCCGCTCCGCCTATACGCCCAAGGACCTCGTGGGGCGCCTCACGGTGATGGTCGCGAACCTCGCGCCGCGCAAGATGCGCTTCGGCGAATCCCAGGGCATGGTGCTCGCCGCGGGCGACGGCAGCTCCATCTACCTCCTCGCCCCCGACGCCGGCGCCACGCCGGGCATGCGCATCAAGTAGCCGCGCGGGCGCGCGGCGCAAGCGATGGCCACGAGGCGCACGCCCCTCTCCCCTCCCCCTTACGCGACCGATCGCGAGACGCTCGAGCGCGAGGTCGTGGTGGAGGTCTTCCGCGCCAGCGGCCCGGGCGGGCAGCACGTGAACCGCACCGAGTCCGCCCTGCGCCTCTTCCACCCGCCCTCGGGCGTGGTGGTGATCGCGCAGGACTCCTCCTCGCAGCACCGCAACCGCGACATCGCCTTCGAGAGGCTCGCCGGGCGCCTGGCAAGGCTGAACCACGTGCCGAGGAAGCGCGTGGCGACGAAGCCCACGCGCGCCTCCAGGGAGCGGCGCATCGGCGAGAAGAAGCTGCGCGGCCGCACCAAGCGCGGGCGCGGCAGGGTGGGCGGCGATGAGTGAGCGCGCCTGCCGGCACCTGCGCATCCACGGCGTCGTGCAGGGCGTGGGCTTCCGCTGGTCGCTGCAGGCGGAGGCGGTCCGGCTGGGGCTCGGCGGCTGGGTGCGGAACCGGCGCGACGGGACGGTGGAGGCCGTGGTCGCCGGCCCCGCCGCCGCGGTCGAATCGCTCGTCGCCTGGGCGCACCGCGGCCCGCCGGCGGCCCGCGTGACCCGGGTCGAGTCGGCCCCGGACGAGGGGGAATTCGGCGGCTTCGAGCAGCGCCCGACCGCCTAGTAGATCACCTCGACGTTGCGCTCGGAGAGCCACTCGCCCAGCGAGGCGAGCAGCGGCGCCGACACCTTCACCTTGTACTCGTCGGGCAGGCGGATGTCGCACTCGCCTTGGGCGTTGCGGTAGCGGATCGCCACCGGGCACCGGCCGCCGAGGTAGGGCGCGAGGAGCGCGCGCAGCTTCGCGGAGTCGGCCTGCCCGTTGATCGACAGGCGCAGCGCGCGCGCGTAGGCGCTGCGGACCTCGGCGAGGTCCATGAGCTTGTCGGCGCTGAAGCGGATGCCGCCGGAGAAGTCGTCCTGCGACACGCGGCCTTGCACCACCACCACCTGGTCCTCCTGGATCACGGCGCGCTTCTCGTGGAAGAGCTCGCCGAAGACCACCACCTCTAGGCGTGCCGTGGCGTCGTCGAGCGTGAGCACCGCCATGCGGCCGCGCCGGGAGTTCCTCATCGTCACGCCGTAGATCACGCCGGCGGCCATCTGCGGCTCGTTGGCGGGCCGCAGCTCGGCGAGCGGGGTGCGGGCCACGCGGCGGATCTCGCCCTGCCACTCGCTGAACGGGTGCCCGCTCAGGTAGAAGCCGAGGCTCTGCTTCTCCGCGAGCAGCCGCTCGCGCTCCGGCCAGTCGGGCACGCGCATCAGCTCGAAGGCCTCCGCCGCGGCCTCCTCCGCCCCGCCGAAGAGGCTCGTCTGCTGCGCGAAGCGCTCGGCCTTCTCCGCGAGCTCGAGGGCCGCTCCCAGGGAGGCGGCGAGGCTCGCGCGGTTGGGCTCGATCGAATCGAACGCCCCCGACTTCACGAGGGCCTCCATGGCGCGGCGGTTCACGATTCTCCGGTCGACGCGCCGGCAGAAGTCGCCCAGGTCGCGGAAGGGCCCTCCCGCCTCGCGGGCGGCCACGATGTTCTCGATCGCCTGCTCGCCGGTGCCCTTCACCGCCCCCAGCCCGTAGCGCACGCGCCGCGCGTCCAGCGGCGCGAAGCGGTAGCCGCCCGCGTTCACGTCGGGCGGCAGGACCTCGAGGCCGTTGGCGCGGGCGTCGTCGAAGATCACCTGCACCTTGTCGGTGTCGTTCATGACCGCCGACAGGTTCGCCGCGCAGAAGGCCGCCGGGAAGTGGGCCTTGAGGTAGGCCGTCTGGTAGGCCACCAGCGCGTAGGCCGCGGAGTGCGACTTGTTGAAGCCGTAGCCCGCGAACTTCTCCATCTGGTCGAAGAGCACCGTCGCCCGGGACTCCTCCAGGCCGCGCCCGGTCGCGCCCTTGAGGAAGATCTCGCGCTGCTTGGCCATCTCCTCGGGCTTCTTCTTGCCCATCGCGCGGCGCAGGAGGTCGGCGCCGCCCAGCGTGTAGCCGCCGATCACCTGCGCGATCGTCATGACGTGCTCCTGGTAGGTCATGACGCCGTAGGTGGGGTCGAGGATCTCCTTGAGCCGCGGGTCGAGGTACTCCCAGCGCTGCCGGCCGTGCTTGCGCTCGATGAACTCGGGGATGAGGTCCATCGGCCCCGGTCGGTAGAGCGCGTTCAGGGCGATGAGGTCCTCCAGCCGGTCCGGCCGCGCCCGCATGATGAGGTCGCGCATGCCGCGCGATTCGAACTGGAAGATGGCGACCGTGTTGCCCGAGGAGAACACGCGGTAGGCGGCCGGGTCGTCCAGCGCGATCGCCTGGATGTCGAAGTCCGGGCGGCCCATGGCGCGGATGTGGCGCTCGCACTCCGCGATGATGGTGAGCGTGGTGAGGCCGAGGAAGTCGAACTTGACGAGGCCCGCCTTCTCGACGTCGTCCTTGTCGAACTGGCTCACCGTCTGCGTGGAGCCGTCGGCACAGTAGAGCGGCGCGAAGTCCGTGAGCTTGCCGGGCGCGATGAGCACGCCCCCCGCGTGCATGCCCACGTTGCGGGTGAGGCCCTCGAGGGCCTTCGCCAGCCGCATGAGCTCGCCGACCTCCTCCTGCTCCTCGATCAGGGCCTTCAGCTGCGGCTCCGACGCGATGGCCTCGTCCAGCGTGATGCCGAGCTGGAATGGGATCAGCTTGGCGATGCGGTCGACCTCGCCGAAGCCCATGCCGAGCACGCGCCCGACGTCGCGAACGACGGCCTTGGCGGCCATCGTGCCGAAGGTCGCGATCTGGGATACGCTCTGCGCGCCGTACTTGCCGCGCACGTACTCGATCACGCGGTCGCGCCCGTCCTGGCAGAAGTCGA
>JAHCAK010000013.1 GCA_019634955.1 Burkholderiales bacterium | reverse complement strand
CGCGCGGCCTTCGCGTGGGTGACGAGGAAGCTCAAGGGCGAGGTGTCGATCCCGCTGTGCACCACGAACCGCATCAACGACCCGGCCGTGGCCGAGCGGGTGCTCGCCGGGGGAGCCGCGGACATGGTGTCCATGGCGCGCCCGCTCCTCGCGGACCCCGAGTTCGTGCGCAAGGCGGCGGCCGGCCGCGCCGACGAGATCAACACCTGCATCGCCTGCAACCAGGCCTGCCTCGACCACGTCTTCTCGGGCCGGATGTCGTCCTGCCTCGTGAACCCGAGGGCCTGCCACGAGACGGAGCTCGAGATCCGGCCCGCGCCCGCGCGCAAGCGGGTCGCGGTGGTGGGCGCCGGCCCCGCGGGGCTCGCGTGCGCGACGACGCTCGCCGAGCGCGGCCACGAGGTCGACCTCTTCGATGGCGCGGGCGAGGTCGGCGGCCAGTTCAACATGGCCAGGCGCATCCCCGGCAAGGAGGAGTTCCACGAGACGATCCGCTACTTCCGCCGGCGGCTGGAGACGACGGGCGTGCGCGTCCACCTCTCGCGGCGCGTGGCGGCAGCCGACCTTGCGGGCTACGACGAGGTGGTGCTCGCCACGGGCGTGACGCCCCGCGACCCGCGCATCCCGGGGCAGGACGACCCGCGCGTCCTGAGCTACGTGGACGTCCTGCGCGATGGCAGGGCCGTGGGCCCGCGCGTGGCGGTCGTCGGCGCCGGCGGCATCGGCTTCGACGTGGCGGAGTTCCTCGTTGACGACGGCCACTCGCCGTCGCTGGATCTCGAGGCGTGGCGGCGGGAGTGGGGCGTGGGCGACCCCGCGCAGGCCCGCGGCGGCGTGGCGGGCGTGAAGCCGCAGCCGGCGCCGCCGGCCCGCCAGGTCTTCCTCCTGCAGCGCAAGAAGTCCAAGCCCGGCGCGGGGCTCGGCAAGACCACGGGGTGGATCCACCGCGCGGCGCTCAAGATGAAGCGCGTGGAGATGCTCTCCGGCGTGAACTACGAGGGCGTGGTGGAAAAAGGCCTCGCCGTGAGCTTCGGGGAGGCGCGCGAGAAGGCGGCCGTCCTCGAGGTGGACACCATCGTCCTGTGCGCCGGGCAGGAGTCGCTGCGCGAGCTGGAGGCGCCCCTGCGGGCAAACGGGGCGAGCGTGCACCTCATCGGCGGCGCGGCGCTCGCCGGGGAACTGGACGCGAAGCGCGCGATAGACGAGGGCACGCGCCTCGGCGCCCGCCTCTAGCCCATGGCCTTCGCCATGCGCGCCATGGCCTTCTCGAGGTTCTCCATCGAGGTGGCGAAGGAGATGCGCAGGTAGCCTTCCATGCCGAAGGCGGAGCCGGGCACGGCCGCGACGGCCTGCTCCTGCTCCATGAGGTAGTCGCAGAGGGCGATGTCGGTGGCCGACCCGAGCTTGCCGGCCGCGGCCATGCGCCGGATGGCCCCGCGGCAGTCGGGGAAGACGTAGAAGGCGCCCGCGGGCTGCAGGCACTTCACGCCGGGGATGGCGTTGAGCGCCTTCGCCACGAAGGTGCCGCGCTCCCGGAAGGCCTTCACCATCGGCTCGATGCAGGACTGGTCGCCGTTGAGCGCGGCTTCCGCCGCGTACTGGGCGATCGAGGTGGGGTTGGAGGTCGAGTGCGACTGCATGTTCTCCATCGCCTCGATCAGCTCCGCGGGCCCGCCGCAGTAGCCGATGCGCCAGCCGGTCATCGAGTAGGCCTTGGAGACGCCGTTCTCGACCACGGTGCGGTCGTACAGGTCCGGGCAGGCATCGAGGATGTTCACGAACTTCGAGCCGTCGAGCAGGATCTGCTCGTACATGTCGTCGCTCGCGATGACGATGCGCGGGTGCTTCCGGAGCACCTCGCCCAGGGCCTTCAGCTCCTCCAGCGTGTAGACGGCCGCCGAGGGGTTGGAGGGGCTGTTGATGAAGACGAGCCGCGACTTCGGCGTGATGGCGGCCTCGAGCTGCGCGGCGGTGATCTTGAAGCCCTGCTCGATGCCCGCCTCGATGAAGACGGGCTTCGCGCCCGCCACCACCGCCATGTCGGGGTAGCTCACCCAGTAGGGGGCCGGGATGATGACCTCGTCGCCCGGGTTGAGGAGCGCGAGGCAGAGGTTGAACGAGGTGTGCTTGCCGCCGCAGGAGACGAGGACCTGCCTCGGCGTGTAGTCCAGCCCGTTGTCGCGCTTGAACTTGGCGATGATCGCCTTCTTGAGGGAGAGCGTGCCGCCGGCCGGCGTGTACTTGGTGAGCCCCTTCTTCATGGCCTCCACGGCCGCGTCCTTGATGAACTGCGGCGTGTCGAAGTCGGGCTCGCCGGCGCCCAGGCCGATGATGTCCTTCCCCTCCGCCTTGAGCTGCGCCGCCCTGGCGGACACGGCGAGGGTGGGGGAGGGCTTGATGGCGGCGAGGCGCGTGGCGACGAGGGACATGGTTTCTCCGGGAAGGCGGGCGGGGCGGGTGGTGGCGTTCGGCCCGCCATTTTACCGGATGTTGCGGCGCACCAATATCCGCGAGGGCGCTGCCGCCGGCGGGGACTTTTCCCCACTTCCCGGCCGCGCTTCGCTCGCGGCCCGGCCGGTTGATAGAATCATCGATTCGCCTTCCGAACCGCGCCATGCCCGACGTCGTCACCTACCCCGGCAGCCCCTACCGCCTTCACCAGCCTTTCCCGCCCGCCGGGGACCAGCCGGCCGCCATCGAGGCGCTGGTCGAGGGCCTGAACGACGGCCTCGCCTACCAGACGCTCCTCGGGGTGACGGGCTCCGGCAAGACCTACACGATGGCCAACGTGATCGCCCGCACGGGGCGGCCGGCCATCGTGATCGCGCCCAACAAGACGCTCGCGGCGCAGCTCTACGCCGAGATGCGCGAGTTCTTCCCCGAGAACGCGGTCGAGTACTTCGTCTCCTACTACGACTACTACCAGCCCGAGGCCTACGTCCCCTCGCGCGACCTCTTCATCGAGAAGGACAGCTCGATCAACGAGCACATCGAGCAGCTCAGGCTCTCGGCCACCAAGAGCGTGCTCGAGCGTCCCGACACGGTGATCGTCGCGACCGTCTCGTGCATCTACGGCATCGGCGACCCCGGCGACTACCAGGAGATGCGCCTCATCCTGCGCGAGCGCGACCCCATCGCCCAGCGCGACCTCCTGCGGCGGCTGGCCAACATGCAGTACGCGCGCAACGACGTCGACTTCCGCCGCGGCACCTTCCGCGTGCGCGGGGACTCGATCGACATCTTCCCGGCGGAGCTGGGGGAAACCGCGCTGCGCGTGGCGCTCTTCGACGACGAGATCGAGTCGCTCACGCTCTTCGACCCGCTCACCGGGCGCCTGGGGCAGAAGGTGCCTCGCTTCACGGTCTACGCGAAGAGCCACTACGTGACGCCGCGCGAGACGGTGCTGAAGGCGATCGAGGCCATCAAGGCGGAGCTGCGCGAGCGCCTGGACTTCTTCCAGAAGGAGGGCAAGCTCCTCGAGCTGCAGCGCCTGCAGCAGCGCACGCACTTCGACCTCGAGATGCTGAACGAGCTGGGCTTCTGCAAGGGCATCGAGAACTACTCGCGCCACCTCTCGGGGCGCGCGGCCGGGGAACCCCCGCCCACGCTCATCGACTACCTGCCGGCCAACGCGCTCATGATCATCGACGAGAGCCACGTCACCATCCCGCAGGTGGGCGGCATGTACAACGGCGACCGCTCGAGGAAGGAGACGCTCGTGGCCTACGGCTTCCGCCTGCCCTCCGCGCTGGACAACCGGCCGCTGCGGTTCGAGGAGTTCGAGCGGCAGATGCGCCAGGCCATCTTCGTCTCCGCGACGCCCTCGGACTACGAGGCGAAGCACGCCTCCCAGGTGGTGGAGCAGGTGGTGCGCCCCACGGGCCTCGTGGACCCGGAGGTGATCGTGCGCCCGGCCTCCTCGCAGGTCGACGACCTCCTGTCGGAGGTGAACCGGCGCGTCGCCGCGAACGAGCGCGTGCTCGTCACCACGCTCACCAAGCGCATGGCCGAGGACCTCACGGACTACCTCGCCGAGCACGGCGTGAAAGTGCGCTACCTGCACTCCGACATCGACACCGTCGAGCGCGTCGAGATCATCCGCGACCTGAGGAAGGGCCTCTTCGACGTGCTGGTGGGCATCAATCTTCTGCGCGAGGGGCTGGACCTGCCCGAAGTCTCGCTGGTCGCGATCCTGGACGCCGACAAGGAGGGGTTCCTGCGCTCGGCGCGCTCGCTCATCCAGACGATCGGCCGCGCCGCGCGCCACATCAACGGCACCGCCATCCTCTACGCCGACCGCATGACCGACTCGATGCAGGCGGCCATCGGCGAGACGGAGCGGCGCCGGGCGAAGCAGGTGGCCTTCAACAAGGCGAACGGCATCGAGCCGAGGAGCGTCTCCAAGCGCATCAAGGACCTCATCGACGGCGTGTACGACGCCGACGAGGCGAAGGAGTCGAAGCGCGCGGCGAAGGAGGCGGCGGCAATCGAGGCGCTGGGCGAGAGGCAGCTCGACCAGCGCGTGAGGAAGCTCGAGAAGGAGATGCTCGAGGCGGCGAGGAACCTCGAGTTCGAGCGCGCGGCGAAGCTGCGCGACGAGCTGCGCGTGGCGAGGGAAAGGCTCATGGAGGTGGGCGGTGGCTGAGAAGCGTCCCGGCGTGCTCTTCGTCTGCACCGGCAACATCTGCCGCTCGCCCACGGCGGAGGGCGTCTTCCGCCACCTCGCCGCGCGGCGCGGGGTCCTCGACCGCCTTCGCGTGGACTCGGCCGGCACCCACGACTACCACGTGGGCGAGCCCCCGGACGCCCGCTCCGTCGCGCACGCGGCCCGCCGCGGCTACGACCTCACGCCGCTTCGCGCCCGGCAGGTCTCGCGCGCCGACTTCCACGAGTTCGACCGCATCCTCGCCATGGACCGCGGCCACCTGCGACAATTGCAGGCGATCGCGCCGGCGGGGTCGCCGTCGCGCCTCGCGATGTTCCTCGACCATTCCGGCAACTGGCGCGGCCAGGACGTCCCCGATCCCTACTACGGGGGCGCCCGCGGCTTCGAGGAGGTGCTCGACATGGTCGAGGAGGCCGCCGCGAGGCTCCTCGAGGAGATCGTCGCCGGCCTCGACCGCTGAGAAACCCCGGAGGAAGCCATGACCGCGCACGCCGTGAGCCGTTTTCCCGTCCCGAAGCTCTCCGAGCTGCCGGACGACATCCGCGACCGCATCCGGCAGGTGCAGGAGAAGGCGGGGTTCGTCCCCAACGTCTTCATCGCGCTCGCCCACCGGCCCGACGAGTTCCGCGCCTTCTTCGCCTACCACGACGCGCTCATGCTGCGGAAGGGCGGGCTCACCAAGGCCGAGAAGGAGATGATCGTCGTCGCGACCTCCAGCGCCAACCAGTGCCTGTACTGCATCGTCGCCCACGGCGCGATCCTGCGCGTGTACGCGAAGAACCCGCGCATCGCCGACCAGGTGGCGGGCAACTACCTCAAGGCCGACCTCACCCCGCGCGAGCGCGCCATCCTCGACTTCGCGATGAAGGTGTCGCGCGAGGCGAACCGCGTGGAGGACCACGACTTCGCGCCCCTGCACGCGCACGGCCTCTCGGACGAGGACGTGTGGGACGTGGGCGCCATCGCCGCCTTCTTCGCGCTCTCCAACCGCATGGCGAACCTCACGGCGATGCGGCCCAACGACGAGTTCTACGGGATGGGCCGGTGAGGGCCCGGCTCCTCGCGGCGCTCGCGCTGGCCTGGGCGTGCGCCGCGCAGGCGGGGCCCGGTTACTTCCGCTTTCCCTCGCTCTCGGGCGACACGCTCGTCTTCACCGCCGAGGGCGACCTCTGGCGCGTGGCTGCCGCGGGCGGGCGCGCCTCGCGGCTCACGACCCACCCGGACCAGGAGATCCGCGCGGCGATTTCCCCCGACGGGCGGCAAGTGGCGTTCACCGGCGCCTACGAGGGCCCGCTGGAGGCCTACGTGATGCCGCTGGCCGGCGGGCTCCCGAAGCGCCTCACCTGGGCCGGCGGCCCCGCGTTCGTCGCCGGGTGGACCCCCGCGGGGGAGGTGCTCTTCACCACGCCCGCCTACCAGGCCACGCGCGAGCGCCAGCTTGCGGCCGTCTCGCCGGAATCGGGCGCGGTGCGGCTGCTGCCGCTCGCGCAGGCGAGCGACGGCGCGTACCTCGATCGCGAGACGGTGGCGTTCACCCGCTTCGGGCTCCAGGGGGACAACGTGCGGCGCTACCGTGGCGGCGCGATGGCCTCGCTCTGGCGCTTCTCGCCCGGCAAGGGGGCGGAGGCCGCCCCGCTCGGGCCGGCCGTTCCGGAGGCGAACGAGTCGAGCCCGCTGCCGTGGGGCAGCCGGATCGTCTTCGTCTCGGACCGCGACGGCGTGGCGAACCTCTGGTCGCGGGACGCCGGCGGCGGCGACCTCCGGCAGCACACGCGGCACGCCGATTTCGAGGTGCGCGAACCGTCGATCTCCGGCTCGCGCGTGGCCTACCGCCACGGCGCCGACCTGCGCATCGTCGACCTCGACACCGGCGCGGACCGCGTGGTGCCGATCGAGCTGGCCTCCGACTTCGACCAGCTGCGCACGCGCTGGGTCCGCAAGCCGCTCGAGAACTTCACCTCCGCCGCGCTTTCTCCCGACGGCGAGCGCGTGGTCGTCACGGCGCGCGGGCGCGTCGCCACCGCGGGAGTGGGGCCGCTGCGGCGCGTGGACATCGCGGTGCCCGCCGGCAGTCGCGCGCGCGAGGCGGTGATGATGCCGGGCGGCAAGGAGGTGCTCTCGCTCTGCGACGCGGGCGGCGAATACGAGCTGTGGCTCTTCCCGGCCGACGGCAGCGGCCCCGGCCGCATGATCACCCGCGGCGCGCAGGCGCTGCGCTGGCGTGCGTGGCCCTCGCCGGACGGCAAGTGGATCGTGCACTACGACATCCGGCGCCGGCTCTGGCTGCACGAGGTGGCCGCCGGCAAGGACACGCTGCTGGAGGAGGGGGCGGCCACCGACGACCAGGCCTTCGACCAGGTGGCGTGGTCGCCGGACGCCTCGGCCTTCGCCCTCAAGGTCGAGTCGCCCGGCAACGCGACCACGAGCCAGGTGGTGCTCTACCGCGTGGCCGACCGCGCGCGCTTCCCCGTCACCTCGACCCGCTACGCGAGCGGCTGGCCCGCCTTCTCGCCGGACGGCAAGTGGCTCTGGTTCGTCTCGGAGCGCCACTTCGCGGCGCTCAACGGCAACCCGTGGGGCGACCGCAACATGGGCCCGTACTTCGACCGGCGCTCGCGCGTCTACGCGATCGCGCTGCAGCCCGGCAACCGCTTCCCGTTCCAGCCGAA
Source organism: Burkholderiales bacterium (assembly GCA_019634955.1). Classification (GTDB taxonomy): domain Bacteria; phylum Pseudomonadota; class Gammaproteobacteria; order Burkholderiales; family Usitatibacteraceae; genus FEB-7. The sequence continues at coordinate 82,482 of JAHCAK010000013.1, read as the reverse complement.
GGACGAGCTCGCGCCCGCGAAGCCCGAGGCGTCGAAGGATGCGCCCGCGGATGACCCGGCCGCGAACAAGGACGCCATGAAGGGCGCGAAGCCGGAGCGCGGCGCCAGGCCCCCGGCGGCGCCGAAGATCCCCCCGATCGCCTGGGAGGGGGTCGCCGCGCGCCTCCACGAGGCGCCCCTGCCGCCGGGCAACTACGCCGCGCTCGCCACCGACGGCAAGCGCCTGTGGTTCCTCGAAGCGGAGACCGCGCCTGAGCGCAAGACGGCGCTGCGCTCGATCGCCATCGACAACGCGGGCGCGCCGGCCGAGACCTTCGCTCCCGAGGTGCGCCAGTTCGCGCTCTCGGCCGACGGGAAGAAGCTCATGTGGCGCAAGTGGGCGGCGCGCGGGGCCGGCGAGATTCACATCGCGGACACGGCCGCGAAGGCGCCCACGGAGCTGGCGCGCCACCTGGTGAAGCTCTCCGACTGGCAGTTTCCGTCATCCCCGCGCGAGGACTGGAACCAGTACTTCGCGGATGCCTGGCGCTTCCACCGCGACCACTTCCACGACCCCGCGATGGCCGGGGCCGACTGGCCCGCGGCCCGCCGCAAGTACGGCGCGCTGCTCGGCAGGGTGACCGACCGCGCCGAGCTCGCCGACCTCATGGGCCAGATGGCGGCGGAGCTCTCGTCGCTGCACTCGCAGGTGGGGCGCGGCGAGGTGCGCAAGGGCGACGAGGATGTCGAGCCCGCGACCCTCGGCGCGACGCTGCTGAGGGTGGCCGAGGGCGCGAGGATCGAGCGCATCCATCGCGCGGACCCGGAGCTTCCGGGCGAGGCGCCGCCGCTTTCCCGCCCCGGCGTCGACGCGCGCGAGGGCGACGTGATCGTCTCCGTGGATGGCCGCGCGGTGGCCGAGGTCGCCGACATCTCGCTCCTGCTTCGCGACAAGGCCGGCAAGCAGGTGCTGCTGGGCCTCAAGGGCGCGGACGGCAAGCTGCGCAAGGCGGTGGCGGTCCCGGCGCCGTGGACGCGCGCGATGGCGTTCCGGCGCGGCGACCGGGAGTGGGAGCGGCGCCGTCGCGTGGAGGAGGCCTCGGGCGGCCGCTTCGGCTATGTCGCCCTGCGGGCCATGGGCGCCGCGGACGTGGCCACGTTCGCGCGCGAGTTCTACCCCGTCGCCGGACGCGAGGGGCTCGTGATCGACTTGCGCGACAACGACGGCGGCAACATCGATTCCATCGTGATCGAGAAGCTCCTGCGCCGGGCGTGGGCGTACTGGAGCACGCGCGACGGGCGGCTCGCGTGGAACATGCAGAACGCCTTCCGCGGGCGCATCGTCGTCCTCGTGAACGAGCGCACCTACTCGGACGGCGAGACCTTCGCGGAGGGGGTGAAGCGCCTGGGGCTCGCGACCGTGGTCGGCCGGCGCACGACAGGGGCCGGCGTGTGGCTCTCGGACCGCAACAGGCTCGCCGATGGCGGCATCGCGAGGAGCGCCGAGCTCGCCCAGATGGGCCTGGAAGGTGCATGGCTGATCGAGGGCCGTGGCGTTGCGCCGGACGTCGAGGTCGACAACCCGCCGCATGCGACGTTCAGGGGCGAGGACGCGCAGCTCGCTGCCGCGATCCGGGTGCTGGAGGAGGCGCTTGCCCGCGACCCGGTGCGGGAGCCGAAGGTGCCACCGCGGCCGACGCCCGGCCGGCGGTGAGTCAGCCGGGGCGCTTCTCTTCCATCAGGGCGAGGAGGTTGCCCTCGGAATCGCGCAGGAACGCCATCCACAGCTCGTGGTCGGGCATCGTGGCCACGAGGTGGGGCGGCTGCTCGAAGGCCGCGCCCCGGGCCGCGATGGCGGCGTGCGTGGCGGCGAGGTCGGAGACCTTGTAGTAGATGATCGACCCGGGGTGGTCGAACTGCCGCTCGGACGGTGGCGAGAGCATGAGCCGCACGCCGCCGCACTGGAAGAACGCGAGGTCGGGCCCGGCGTCGAAGAGATGGCGAAGGCCCAGAACGTCCCGGTAGAACGCGCGCGCGCGGGCCGTGTCCTTCACGTTGACGGCCACCTGGCCGATCGATTCGAGCATGCGTTCCCCCTTGCGGCTACCAGCCGCCGGCGCGCAGCCACTCGTCGAGGAGCGGCAGGCGGTCCACGCCCCAGAACGGCTCGCCGTCCACCACGAAGTAGGGCGAGCCGAACACGCCCGCCTTCATGGCCGCATCGACCTCGGCTCTCACGCGCTCCTTGACGGCATCGGCCTTGAGGGGCCCGGCGATTGCCGCCGCGTCCGCCCCCGAGGCAGCGACGAGTTCCATCACGACCGCCGGGTCGGCGATGTCACGCCCCTCGGCGAAGTACGCGCGGTAGGTGCGCTTCGCGAAATCGCGCGCTCGCGCCGGGTCGGCGTCCGCGATGAGGTAGAACGCGCGCGCCGCGGCCTGCGTGCCGACCGGGAACCTCTCCGGCAGCCGGAACGGCACCTTGTGGTGGCGCGCCATGCGGGCGAAGTCGCGCTTCGCGTACTCGCCCTTGATCGGCAGCGTCGCGAGCGGAGCCGTCCCCACGGCCTTGAAGATCGGCCCGAGCAGTATCGGCCGCCAGTTCACGCTCCGCCCGTGCCTTGCGGCCACCTCGTCGATTCGCTCGGCGGCGACGTAGCCGTAGGGCGAGGAGAAGTCGAACCAGAAGTCGATCGGCGCGGGCACGGGGGACTCAGGCGGGGGGCGGGCCGGCATCCGGGCGGGCAGCGCCCGGGGCGGTCTCGACGAGCTGCAGCGGCTCGTCGGGCAAGGCCGCGGCGGCCTGGCGGCGGCGACGCACCGGACGGCGCGGCGCCTCCTCCTCGGCGGGCGCGGCAATGGCGGCAGCCTTTTCGGCGGCCGTCTCCACGAGTTGCAGCGGCTCGGTGGGCGCCTGGGCGGCCGATTCCTGCCGGCGCCGGCGCACCGGGCGATGCGGTTCCGCGGCGGCGGCCTGGTCGTGCTCGCTCACCACCTGGTAGGTGGCAGGCGGCGCGGCGAACGAGGCGATGACCTGCGGCTCGTGCGGGATGGGGGTCACTTCCACCGGTGGCGTGGCTTCGCGGGGCGCGGTTTCCGCGGGCGCGGGCGGCGCACTCACGGCCTCGCGGGCGGGTTCCGCGACGGGCGCCGGCGCGGCAACGGCGGGCTGGGTTTCGGCGATGGCGGCGGAAAGCGCCGGCTCGTCGGACCGGCTCTCGACCGGCATGCCGGCCTCGGTCTCGAGCGGCAGGCCGCCCTGGGCGTCGTCGGCTCCTGGCGGGGTGCGATCCGCCCGGTCGCCGCGTCCGCCGCGGCCGCGGCCACGGCGACGACGACGGCCGCCTTCGCCTTCGCCATTGGCGCCCTCGGCACCCGGCGGCACCGCGTGCGCCGTGATCGCGGCGACCGGTTCGGCCGTGGCGGCTTCCTGGCGCTCCGCGTCGCGAGGGGGGCGTGGCTCGCCGCCCTGCGCGCCGCGGCGGCTGCGGTCATCCCGACGACCTTCACCGCGGGATTCGTCGCGGCGGCCTTCACCGCGAGGTTCGTCGCGGCGGCCTTCACCGCGAGGTTCGTCGCGGCGGCCTTCACCGCGAGGCTCGTCGCGGCGGCCTTCACCGCGCGGCTCGTCGCGGCGGCCCTCACCGCGTCGGCTCTCGCCGCTGCGGCCTTCGCCACCGCGGCCGTCGCCGCGACGGCCTTCACCACCGCGGCCTTCGCCACGGCGGCCCTCACCGCCACGGCCCTCGCCGCGGCCTTCGCCACGGCCCTCGCCGCGGCCTTCGCCGCGGCCTTCGCCGCGGCCCTCGCCGCGACGCTGGTCGCCGCGCTTGCCGTCACCGCGGCCGCCCCGGCGATCGTCGCGATCCTTGCGCAGGATGCCTTCGGCCGGCGCGGCTTCGGTGGCGGGGGCCGGGATCGCGGCCACGGCAGCCGCGGCCTCGGGCTTGCGGAACCAGCCGAAGATGCGATCGAGCAGGCCGCCCCGGGATTCCTCGCGGGGCGCCACGGGTGCGGCGACGGGAGCGGGTGCGGCCGCCGGGGCGGGCACGGCCTCGGGTGCGGCGACCTGCGGCGCGGGCTGCTCCGGCGTGATCCCCTTCACGAGCGGCTCGGGCCGCGCGGCGGGCTTCTCCTCTTCCTTGCGGGAGCCGCCGCGTTGCGGGCGGCGATCGTCCTCCTCCTCCTCGGGGATGCCGACCATCTCGTAGCTCGGCACCTGCGCGTCGAGGAGCGGCGAATCGTGCCGCAGGCGCTCCACGTGGTAGTTGGGCGTCTCGAGGGCAGGGTTGGGGATGAGAAGCACGCCGACCTTGAAGCGCGCCTCGATCTTGATGATCTCGGAGCGCTTCTCGTTGAGCAGGTAGGTGCCGACGTCGACGGGCACCTGCACGCGCACGGCGGCGGTGCCCTCCTTCATGGCCTCCTCCTGCAGGATGCGCAGGACGTGCAGCGCCGTGGAGGCGGTGTCGCGGATGAAGCCCGTGCCGTGGCAGCGCGGGCAGGCGGAGTGCGTCGTCTCCTCGAGCGAGGGCTGCAGGCGCTGGCGCGAGAGCTCCAGGAGCCCGAAGCGCGAGATCTTGCCCACCTGCACGCGGGCGCGGTCGTGCCGGAGCGCGTCGCGCAGGCGGTTCTCCACCTCGCGCTGGTTCTTCGCGCTCTCCATGTCGATGAAGTCGATGACGATGAGGCCGCCCAGGTCGCGCAGGCGCAGCTGGCGGGCGATCTCGTCGGCGGCCTCGAGGTTCGTGTTGAACGCCGTCTGCTCGATGTCGTGGCCGCGCGTGGCGCGCGCCGAGTTCACGTCGACGGAGACGAGGGCCTCCGTGTGGTCGATCACGATGGCCCCGCCGGAGGGGAGCGTGACGTCCCTCCGGTAGGCGCTCTCGATCTGGTGCTCGATCTGGAAGCGCGAGAACAGCGGGACGTCGTCGCGGTAGAGCTTCACCTTGCCCACGTTCGCCGGCATCACCGTGCTCATGAACGCGAGGGCCTGCTCGTGGATGTGCGGCGTGTCGACGAGGATCTCGCCGATGTCGGGATGGAAGAGGTCGCGGATGGCGCGCACCACCAGGCTCGACTCGAGGTAGATGAGGCAGGGCCCCTTCTCCTCGCTCGCGGCGGTCTCGATGGCCGTCCAGAGCTGCAGGAGGTAGTTCAGGTCCCACTGCATCTCCTCGAGCGTGCGCCCGATGCCGGCGGTGCGGGCGATGAGGCTCATGCCCTCCGGGACCTGCAGCTGGTCCATCACCTCGCGAAGCTCGTTCCTGTCCTCGCCCTCGATGCGCCGGGACACGCCGCCGCCGCGCGGGTTGTTGGGCATGAGCACCAGGTAGCGGCCGGCGAGGGAGACGTAGGTGGTCAGCGCCGCGCCCTTGTTGCCGCGCTCGTCCTTGTCGACCTGGACGATCATCTCCTGGCCGACCTTCAGGTGCGTGGCCATCTTCGCGCGGCCGAACTCGCCGCCGTCGTTGACCATGAACTGCTTGGCGATTTCCTTGAAGGGCAGGAAGCCGTGGCGCTCGGCGCCGTAGTCGACGAACGCCGCCTCGAGGGAAGGCTCCACGCGGGTGATGACACCCTTGTAGATGTTGCTCTTCCTCTGTTCCTTGCCGGCGGACTCGATGTCGAGGTCGATGAGCTTCTGACCGTCGACGATCGCGACCCGGAGTTCCTCCGCCTGGGTCGCGTTGAAAAGCATTCGCTTCATCGTTCTTCTCTCCCGCGCTCGGAACACGGAAGAGGGCCCCGTACCAGGGGGCCCTGGACGAGAGGCTTCAGGAATCGATTCTTGACTGCATCAGGTGCGTGCGAGTGAAGGGGGGCGATGTCGCTGAGGGGCTTTCGTCTGGCGCGCCGCGGTGATGCTCGGGTGTGGGCGGCGCGCCGGGATTCTTTGGCGTGAAATCGAGCGCGTCAATTCGTTTACCATCGCTGCTTGGCTTGGCCGGTGAGCGAAGTTAACCGGCTCCGGAAACCCTTGTGCGGCCTCCGCGCGGCGTCGACCTGACCGGCGCGCGGGTCTCGCGCGCCACCCGGGGGCCTTGCGCGAAGCGCTGCCAACGGGTCTTTCAAATCAACAGGATATTAGTATAGCGGCCATGGACGCCGAAGGCAAAGACGCCCCCGCCCGGGCCGTGAGCTGGCTCGACGTGGGCGAGGAGGGCGAGGGCCAGCGCATCGACAACTACCTCGTCGCGCGATTGAAGGGCGTGCCCAAGAGCCACGTCTACCGCATCCTGCGCAGCGGGGAGGTGCGCGTGAATTCCGGCCGGGTGGCCGCCTCGCACCGCCTGGCGGCGGGCGACCGCATCCGCGTGCCGCCCATCCGGCTGGCGGCCCGGGAGGCCGGCGACGCCCCGGCGCCCGCCCTCGAGTTGCCGGTCCTCTACGAGGACGACCACCTCCTCGCCGTGGACAAGCCGGCCGGGCTCGCCGTGCACGGCGGCAGCGGCGTGAGCCACGGGGCGATCGAGCGCCTGCGGGCGGCGCGGCCCCAGGCGCGCTTCCTCGAACTGGTCCACCGCCTCGACCGCGAGACCTCCGGCGTGCTGCTGCTCGCCAAGCGGCGGCCGGCGCTCACCGCCCTTCACGAGGCGCTGCGCGGCCGCGGCATGGACAAGCGCTACCTCGTTGGCGTCGCCGGGCGAGTGCGCGACGCCAAGCGGGTCGTGAAGGCACGGCTGCGCAAGCTGCCGGCGGGCGACGGCGACCGCCGCGTCGTGGTCGACGCGCGCGAAGGGCAGGAGGCCGAGACGGTCTTCCGGCGCCTCGCCCGCGGCGAATCCGCGAGCCTGCTGGAGGCGGAACTCCTCACCGGCCGCACGCACCAGATCCGCGTGCACCTCGCCCACATCGGGCACCCCGTCCTCGGCGACGGGAAGTACGGCGACTTCGCCCTCAACCGCGCGCTGCGCCCGCAGGGGCTGCGGCGGATGTTCCTGCACGCGGCAGCGCTCTCCTTCGACCACCCCGCGACGGGCGGGCGCGTGACGGTGCGCTCGCCGCTGCCGGCAGACCTCGAGGCCTTCCGCCGCTCGCACATGGCGGAGGAGGAGGCGCCATGAGCCGCTACGAGCTGGTGATCTTCGACTGGGACGGCACGCTCATGGACTCCACGGGGCTCATCGCCGCCTGCATCCGCGAGACCTGCCGGGACATGGGGCTCGCCGTGCCCGGCGTGGAGGAAGCCAAGTGGATCATCGGCCTGGGTCTCGACCAGTCGATGGCGCGCATCGCGCCGGGCCTGGGCGCGGCCGGCCAGCGCGAGTTCGCCGACCGGTACCGCCGCCTCTTCCTCGCCCGCGACCACGAGGCCCCGCTCTTCGAGGGAATACCTGCGCTCATCGGCGAGCTGCGCGCCCGCGAGCGCCGGCTCGCGGTCGCCACGGGCAAGTCGCGCCGCGGGCTGGAACGGGCCATGGCCGCCTCGGGGCTCGCCGGGGCGTTCGAGGCGACGCGCTGCGCCGACGAGGGGTTCCCCAAGCCGCACCCGGACATGGTGCTCGCGCTCCTAGACCGCCTCGCGGTGCCGCCGGCGCGCGCGGTGATGATCGGCGACACGACCCACGACCTCGAGCTCGCCGCGAACGCCGGCGTGGACGCCGTCGCCGTGACCTACGGCGCCCACGGCGAAACCGAGCTTCGCGCCCGCCCCGCGCGCCACTTCGCGCCCTCCGTCGCGGCGCTTCGCGAATGGCTCGAGAGCCACGCCTGATCTGCGCCGCCGCGGCGCTGGCCGAGGGCGGGCCGGGGGTGCGCTTCGCCTGGGAGCCGGCCGGCGGCGAGGGGAAGGGATTCGCCGTGCGCCACGACGGGAAGGCACGCGCCTTCGTGAACCGCTGCCCGCACCTCGGGGTCGAGCTCGACTGGCAGCCGGGGGAGTTCTTCGAGGAAACCGGGCTATACTTGGTCTGCTCGACGCACGGCGCGATCTTCGAGCCGTCCACCGGCCTGTGCGTCGCGGGCCCTTGCCGCGGCGCCCGGCTCGAGGCGATCGCCGTCGAGGAGCGAGAAGGCCGGATCCTCATTCACGACGACTGCCGGGAAGGCGTCCCCCGGGAAGCCTCCCCCCGCCGCCCATGACCGAACCCACCCCGCCCAGCTGGGAACGCGCCACCCTCGAGCGCATCGCCCTGCGCGCGCTCGACGAGCAGCGTCGCGCCCGCCAGTGGTCGACGCTCATCCGCCTGCTCTGGCTCACGCTCCTGTTCCTCATCGTCGCGGCCCTGCTGGGCTGGATCGGCGGCGGCGCGAAGGAACCGCTGCGCACGGGGCGGCACACGGCGCTCGTGGACCTGCGCGGCGTGATCGGCGTGGAATCCCGCGCGAGCGCCGACCGGATGATCCACGCGCTCAACGCCGCGTTCAAGGACAAGCACACGCAGGGGGTGGTCCTGCGCATCAACAGCCCCGGGGGAAGCCCCGTGCAGTCCGGCTACATCAACGACGAGATCCGGCGGCTGCGCGCGAAGTACCCCGACATCCCGCTGCACGCGGTCGTGCAGGACCTGTGCGCTTCGGGGGGCTACTACGTGGCGGTGGCCGCCGACCGCATCTACGTCGACAAGGCGAGCCTCGTGGGGTCCATCGGCGTGATCATCTCCGGGTTCGGCTTCACCGGCACGATGGAGAAGCTGGGCGTGGACCGCCGCGCCTACACCTCGGGCGAGAACAAGGACTTCCTCGACCCGTTCGCGCCCGAGAACCCGGCGCACAAGGCGCACGCCGAGCGCATGATCGGCGAGATCCACGAGCAGTTCATCAAGGTCGTGCGCGACGGCCGCGGCAAGCGCCTGAAGGAATCCCCGGAGATCTTCTCCGGCCTGGTCTGGACGGGGGAGCGGGCCGTGGAACTGGGGCTCGCGGACGGCTTCGGCAGCCTGGACTCGGTGGCGCGCGACGTCTTCAAGGCCGAGAACGTGGTCGACTTCACGCCCGAGGACAACTACCTCGAGCAGCTCTCGAAGCGCCTGGGCGCGGGTGCGGCCGAGTCGGTCGCGCGCGCGCTCGCCGACATCGCCGCTCGCGGCGCGGCGACGATCCGGTAGCCCGCATGGACCGTTTCGCGCGGGCGATCCAGGACATCCTCGGCCGGGGCAAGCCCGGCAACCGCGCCGCCCCGGGCGACCTCGACCTCATTCGCGAGGCGTTCGACCAGACCTCCGTCGGGCTCACCCTCGTGTCGCTCGAGGGCGAATTCTTCCTCGTGAACCGGGCCTTCTGCGAGCTGTCGGGGTACATGCGCGAGGAGCTCGTCGGCGGGAGCTGCTGCCTCGTCTCCCACCCGGCCGACGTCGAGGCGGACCAGGCCGCGCTCACGGGCGCGTGCGCCGGGCAGGCGCCGCCGCCGGTCGAGCGGGCGCTGCGCCGCCGCGACGGCTCGACCGTCTGGGTGCGGCGCTCGCCGGGCCTCATGCGCGACGCCTCGGGCGAGCCGCGGTTCGTGATCTGCGCCTGGACGGACCTCACCGAGCAGCGCGCCCGCGACCGGGCGTTGCAGGCGACCAACCGCTTCCTCTCCGCGATCATCGAGACGGCGCCGGTGGCCATCTACGCGACCGACCTCGAGGGCATGATCACGCTCTGGAATCCGGCCGCCGAGCGGATGTTCGGCTACCGCCGCGACGAGGCGCTGGGCCGGCGCGCGCCCTTCGTGCCGCCCGAGAAGAAGGAGGAGGCCCGGCGCCTGCGCGAGCGCGCCCTGGCCGGGGAGGTGCTCGAGAACCTGGAGCTGAACCGCCGCCGCGCCGACGGCACGCCCCTCGTGATCAACGGGTCTGCCGCGCCGCTGCGCGACGAGGCCAACCGCATCACGGGCCTCATCGCCATGTGCATCGACGTGACGGAGGCCAAGCGCACCGAGGCCGCCTTCAAGGAGCAGCTGCACTTCACGCGCGCCCTCATCGACGCCATCCCCAACCCCGTCTACTTCAAGGACCTCGAGGGGCGCTACCGCGTCTACAACCGCGCCTGGAGCGAGCTCTGGGGCGCGGGGCGGGACTGGGTCGGCCTGACCGTGAGCGACATGTTCGACCCGGAGATCGCCCGGCTCCACGACGACCGAGACCGCCCGCTGCTGCGCCAGGCCGCCTCCGTCCGGTACGAGGCGCTCATGCCCACGGCCGGCGGCCGCGAGCGCGAGATGCTCTACAACAAGGTGAGCTTCGTGGACCAGTCGGGGCAGGTGGCCGGCCTCATCGGCACCGTCACCGACGTCACCGCCTACAAGGAGACCGAGCGGGCGCTCGAGGCGAGCGAGGCCCGCTTCCGCGTTCTCACCGAGAGCGGCCTTGACCTCATCTCGGTCCTCGCCGAGGACGGCACGATCCTCTACCAGAGCCCGGCGCTGCGAAACCTCCTCGGCTACGAGCCCGCCGAGACGGTGGGCCGCAACGTGTTCGACCTCGTGCACCGCGAGGACGCCGACCAGGCGCGCCAGGCCTTCCGGCGGATCCTCGAGACGCGGCACTTCCGCGAGCCCCTGGAGTTCCGCATCCGCAACCGCGAGGGCGCCTGGCGCACCTTCGAGTCGCTGGGCACCAACTGCGTCGACAACCCGCACATCCGCGGCGTGGTCTTCAACTCGCGCGACGTCACCGACCGCAAGGCGATCCAGCAGCGCATCCAGCACCTCGCCTACCACGACAACCTGACGGGGCTGCCCAACCGCGGGCTGCTGCAGGACCGCCTCGCGCACTCCATCGCGCGCGCCGACCGCACCGGACGCAAGGTGGCGGTGCTCTTCATCGACCTCGACAACTTCAAGAACATCAACGACACCCTCGGCCACGACGTGGGCGACGAGCTGCTGCGCCAGGTGGCGCGCCGTCTGGGCGAGTGCGTGCGCGCGGGCGACACGATCGCGCGCCAGGGCGGCGACGAGTTCATCGTGCTGCTGGACAACCTCGAGGACGGGCGCGGCGCCTCGGTCGTGGCGCAGAAGATCCTCAACTCGCTGCGCGCGGCCTTCCCGCTCGGCGGCACCGAGCAGCACGTGAGCGGCTCGGTCGGCATCGCCGTCTATCCCGAGGACGGCAAGGACGCCCAGACGCTCATGAAGAACGCCGACACCGCCATGTTCCACGGCAAGGGGATCGGCAAGAACACCTACCAGTACTTCACGGCGCAGATGAACATCGCGGTGAAGCGACGCATGACGCTCGAATCGGCGCTGCGCCGCGCGGTGATGCAGAAGGACTTCGTGCTGCACTACCAGCCGCAGGTGAACCTCGACACCGGCGAGATCGTGGCGGTCGAGTCGCTCGTGCGCTGGAAGACGGAGGACAGCGGCACCGTCATGCCGGGCGACTTCATCCCGCTCGCCGAGGAGACCGGCCTCATCAACGAGATCGGGGAGTGGGTCCTGCGCGAGGCCTGCCGCCAGAACAAGGAGTGGCAGGCCCGGGGCCTCGCGCCGCGGCGCATGGCGGTCAACCTCTCGGCCCGGCAGTTCGCCGACAAGGCCTTCCTCGACACCGTCACGCGCGTGCTGCAGGAGACGGGCCTCGACCCGAAGTGGCTGGAGCTGGAGATCACCGAGAGCCAGGTGATGCGCCAGACCGAGGGCATGATCCTGCTGCTCAACCGCCTGGCCGAGATGGGCGTGCACCTCGCCATCGACGACTTCGGCACCGGCTACTCGAGCCTGTCGTACCTCAAGCGCCTGCCGATCCAGAAGCTGAAGATCGACCAGTCCTTCATCCGCGACATCACCGTCGACCCCAACGACACGGCCATCGTCGTGGCCATCATCAGCATGGCCCGCAGCCTCGACCTCGAGACGATCGCCGAGGGGGTGGAGACGGCCGGGCAGCTGGCGCTCCTGCGGGCCAAGGAGTGCCGCGTGGGGCAGGGCTTCTACTTCTCCGCGCCGGTCTCGGCGGAGAACCTGTACCTCCTGCTCCGGCAGAACAATCTCTACGCGCGCGAGCCGGCCCGCGAGCCCTAGCGCCGGGGCCCGCGCGCCGCCGCCAGCAGGAGGAAGATCGCCGGGCGCTTGCCGGGCTGCGCCGGGTGCGCCCGCCACTCCCGCACGCTTGCCGTGCGCACCGACTCGCCCGCGCCGGTGAGTTCCGCCGCCACCGAGAGGCGCGTGTCCTCCCGGCAGGTGGCGAGGAGGTCGGCGAGGAGCGCGTCGTTGCGGTAGGGCGTCTCGATGAAGACCTGCGTCTCCCGCGTGGCGGCCGAGCGGGTCTCGAGCTCGCGGATCGCCGCGGCGCGCTCGGCGGCGGGCACGGGCAGGTAGCCCGCGAAGCGGAAGCGCTGGCCCTCCAGGCCGCTCGCCATGAGGGCGAGGAGGATCGAGGAGGGGCCTACCAGCGGCACGACGCGGAAACCCTCGCGATGGGCGGCGGCGACGAGGCGCGCGCCCGGATCGGCGACGGCGGGCGCGCCGGCTTCCGAGACCAGGCCCAAGGGCCGGCCCTCCCGGAGCGGTGCCAGCAGCGCCGGGATGTCTTCCTCCCGCGAGTGCTCGTCCAGCACGGCGATGCCGATCTCGGCGATCGGGCCCGGATGCCCGCACGCGGCGAGGAACCGGCGCGCACTGCGGGCGTTCTCCGCCACGAAGTCGCGCAGGGCGCGAACGCGCTCCATCGCGGGGGCGGGCAGCGACGCGGCCGGCGCGGCGTCGGCGGCAAGCGGCACCGGGACGAGGTAGAGCGCGGCCGGGTCCGTCACGGCACGGCCGCCCCTTCGCGTCGCAGCATGGCGGCGAGGGCGATGAGCGGCAGGCCCACGAGCGCGGTCGGGTCGTCGCCGGCGAGGCCGGAGAGCAGGGAGATCCCGAGCGCCTCGCTCTTGGCCGACCCGGCGCAGTCGAAGGCGGGCTCGCGGTCCAGGTAGCGCTCGATCTCGTCGTCGCCCAGGTCGCGGAAGCTCACCCGCGTGGGCACAACGGCCTCGTGCGCCCGCCCGTGGGCGAGGAGGCAGAGCCCGGTGTGGAAGACGACCGTGCGCCCGCGCATGGCTCGCAGCTGGCGGCGGGCGTTGTCGCGGTTGCCGGGCTTGCCGATGGGGGCGCCGTCCAGCTCGGCGACCTGGTCGGAGCCGATGATCCAGGCGCCGGGAAAGCGCACGAGGGCCGCCTCGGCCTTGGCGCGGGCCAGCCGGGCGGCCGTCGCGGCGCAACCCTCGCCGGGAAGGGGCGACTCGTCGATGGCGGGGGACCACGCCTGGAAGGGCAGGCCGAGACGCCCGAGCAGCTCGGCACGGTACCGGGAGCCCGAGGCAAGAACGAGGAAAAAGTCTTTCAAATCAATTTAATGTTGACGATTTGTAAAGCAAAGTCTATCATGAAACCGCCATGACGAACGACATGATCCTCCACCCCGACCGGCTCACCCCCAAGGGTACCGTGTTCGAGGGGACCTTCCGGCCCGGCGATCTCGAGAATCTCGCCGCGGAGCTGGCCTCGCCCGACGGCCAGCTGCGCTACCGCATCGTCGCGCGCCTCGACAGCGCGCGACGGCGCGTCGTGTCGTGTATAATCGAGGGCTTCGTTTTTCTCACGTGCCAGTCGACCTTCGAAACCTTCCGGCACGCGATCGCGATCGACGACCGGCTGGTGCTGGTCGGCTCGGACGCGGAGCTTCCGCCGCTCGGGGAGGAAAGCGACCAGGAGGACTTCGTGGTCGCCGACTCGCCGGTCGACTTGCGGGGGCTGGTGGAGGAGGCGGTGATCCTCTCCCTGCCGATGGTCCCGAGGAAGCCCGGCATCGCGCCGGGGCCCGGGGAGGAAGGGGAGGAGGAACCGGCCAGGCCCTCGCCGTTCGCGGCGCTGGCGGGCCTCAAGGGACCGAAGCGCGACTAGATTCCAGATTCCAAGGAGAACACCATGGCTGTCCAACAGAACAAGAAGTCGCCGTCCAAGCGCGGCATGCACCGGGCGCACGACTTCCTCGTGAACCCGCCCACCGCCGTCGAGCCCACGACGGGCGAGACGCACCTGCGCCACCACATCTCGCCGTCGGGCGTGTACCGCGGCAAGAAGGTCGTCAAGTCCAAGGACTGACCCTCCGGGCCGCGAAGCCGGCTTTCCGCCGCCCCGCAGCCCGTACCGAACCCTGCCGTCTCTTCCCGAGACCACGGCACCCGCCGCGATGAAGACCGTCATCGCCGTCGACGCCATGGGCGGTGACCATGGCCCGTCCGTGACCGTGCCCGCCTGCCTCGACTTCCTCGCCGCCCGCGGCGAGGCGAGCCTGTTGCTCGTGGGCCTCCCGGACGCGCTCGCCTCCGAGCTCGCGAAGGCCGGCGCCGCGGGCCACCCGGGCATCGAGGTCGTGCCCGCCACCGAGGTGGTGGGCATGGACGAGGACATCCGCACCGCCATCCGCACCAAGCGCCACTCCTCGATGCGCGTGGCGATCGACCTGGTGAAATCCGGCCGCGCGCAGGCCTGCGTGAGCGCGGGCAACACCGGCGCCCTCATGGGCACGGCCAAGTTCGTGCTGAAGACGCTGCCGGGCATCGACCGCCCGGCCATCTGCGGCGTGCTGCCGACCCGCAAGGGGCAGGTCTACGTGCTGGACCTCGGCGCCAACGCCGACTGCACGCCGGATCACCTGCTCCAGTTCGCCGCGATGGGCGCGACCCTCGTCGAGGTGGTCGAGGAGCGCGCGCGCCCCACGGTGGGGCTGCTCAACATCGGCGCCGAGGAGATCAAGGGCAACGAGGTCGTGAAGAAGGCCGGCGAGCTCCTCAAGGCGAGCCACCTCAATTTCCACGGCAACGTCGAGGGCGACGACATCTACAAGGGCACCACCGACGTCGTGGTCTGCGACGGCTTCGTCGGCAACGTGGCGCTCAAGACCTCCGAGGGCCTCGCCAAGATGATGGGCGACTTCATCAAGGAGGAGTACATGCGCGGCCCGCTCGCGCGGCTGGCTGCGTTCGTGTCGCTGCCGGTGATCCGCGCGTTCCGGCGCCGCCTCGACCACCGTCGCTACAACGGCGCGACCCTGGTGGGCCTGCGCGGCATCGTCGTGAAGAGCCACGGCTCGGCCGACCGGCTCGCCTTCGCCACCGCCCTCGGGCGCGCCGAGTCGGAGGCGAGCCACGGGCTCAACGACCGCATCGCGGCCGAGATCGAGCGGCTGCACGGCCTGGGCATGCTCGCGGGCTCCGCCCGCGACCCGCGCGCTGGGGCCGCGGCGTGAGCGCGCCGGCGCGCTCACGCATCGCCGGCACCGGGAGCCACCTCCCGGCCAGGGTGCTCACGAACCGCGACCTCGAGTCGATGGTGGACACCACCGACGAGTGGATCGTCGCGCGCACCGGCATCCGCGAGCGCCGCATCGCCGCCGACGGCGAGACGACGAGCGACCTCGCGCTCGCCGCGGCGCGCAACGCGCTGGCGGCGGCGGGGCTGCGCCCCGGCGACATCGACCTGATCGTGCTCGCCACCTCGACCCCGGACATGGTGTTCCCTTCGAGCGCGTGCCTGCTGCAGAAGAAGCTCGGGATCCGCCACGGCGCGGCCTTCGACGTGCAGGCCGTCTGCTCCGGGTTCGTGTACGCGCTGGCCACCGCCGACCAGTTCATCCGTTCCGGGATGCACCGCCGCGCGCTGGTCGTGGGCGCCGAGGTCTTCTCGCGCATCCTCGACTGGAAGGACCGCGGCACCTGCGTGCTCTTCGGCGACGGCGCGGGCGCGGTCGTTCTCGAGGCCTCGCCCGAGCCGGGCATCCTCTCGTCCCACCTGCACGCCGACGGCGCCTATGCCGACATCCTGAACACGCCGGGCCACGTGAGCGGCGGCGGCGTGACGGGCGACCCCACCCTCAAGATGGACGGCGGCGCCGTCTTCAAGCTCGCCGTGCGCGTGCTCGAGGAGAGCGCCCACGAGGCGCTCTCGGCCAACGGGCTCGCGGTGGCCGACGTCGACTGGTTCGTGGCCCACCAGGCCAACGTGCGCATCATTTCCCACACGGCGCGCAAGCTGGGCATCCCGCCAGAGAAGTGCGTCGTGACCGTGGACCGCCACGCCAACACCTCGGCCGCCTCGATCCCGCTCGCGCTCGACGTGGCGGCGCGCGACGGCCGGATCAAGCGCGGCGACCTCGTCCTGCTGGAAGGCGTCGGCGGCGGCTTCACCTGGGGTTCCGTTCTCATCCGGTGGTGACGAAAGCATGAAGACCGCAGTGGTGTTTCCCGGGCAGGGCTCGCAGTCCGTGGGCATGATGAACGGCTTCGCCGGCGAGGCGGCCGTGGAGGCGACCTTCCGCGAGGCCTCCGCCATCCTCGGCGAGGACCTCTGGGCGCTCGTGGCCGCGGGACCGGCCGAGGCGCTTGCGCGCACCGTGGTCACGCAACCGCTCATGCTCACCGCCGGCGTGGCCTGCTGGCGGGCCTGGGTGGCGCGCGGCGGGGCGATGCCGTCGTACTTCGCCGGGCACAGCCTCGGCGAGTACTCGGCGCTGGTGGCCGCCGGCGCGCTCGCCTTCGAGGACGCGCTGCCGCTCGTGCGCCTGCGCGCCGAGGCGATGCAGGATGCGGTGCCCGAGGGCACCGGCGGCATCGCCGCCCTCGTCGGGCTGGCCGACGACAAGGTGGCGGTCGTCTGCGCCGAGGCGGCGCAGGGCGAAGTGCTGGAGCCCGCCAACCTCAACTCCCCGGGGCAGGTCGTGATCGCCGGGCACCGCGGCGCGGTCGAGCGCGGCATGGCCGCGGCCAGGGCCCACGGCGCGAAGATCGCGAAGATGCTGCCGATGAGCGCGCCCTCGCACTGCAGCCTCATGAAGCCGGCGGCGGAGCGCCTGCGGGAGCGCCTGGCGGCCACGGCGGTGCGCGCCCCCGCCGTGCCCGTGGTGCAGAACGCCGACGTCGCGGCCTTCGACGACCCGGCGCGCATCCGCCAGGCCCTGGTGGAGCAGCTCTACCGCCCCGTGCGCTGGGTGGAGACGGTGCGCCACCTGCAGGCGCAGGGTGTGACGCGCATCGTGGAATGCGCCCCCGGCAAGGTGCTCGCCGGGCTCGTGAAGCGCACGGTCGACGGCGTGGAAGCCGTCGCCATCATCGACTCCGCGGCGCTCGCCGCCGCCATCGCCTGAGGTTGCCATGCTGAACGGTCAAGTCGCCCTCGTCACCGGGGCCTCGCGCGGGATCGGCGAGGCGGTCGCCCTCGAGCTCGCCCGCGCCGGGGCCGTCGTCGTCGGCACCTCCACCTCGGAGGAAGGCGCCGCGCGGGTCACGAAGGCGCTGTCGGAGGCGGGCGGGAAGGGCGCCGGGCGCGTCCTCGACGTGCGCGACGCCGCGGCCTGCGCCGCGCTCGCCGACGCGGTGGCGGCGGAATTCGGCACCGTGGCGATCCTCGTGAACAACGCCGGCATCACCCGCGACAACCTGCTCGCCCGCATGAAGGACGAGGAGTGGGACGACATCCAGGCCACCAACCTGAAGAGCGTCTTCGTGCTTTCGCGCGCGGTGCTGCGCGGCATGATGAAGGCTCGCGCCGGGCGGATCGTGAACATAACGTCTGTGGTCGGGCACACGGGCAACCCCGGCCAGGCCAATTACGCCGCCGCCAAGGCGGGCATCCTCGGCTTCTCGAAATCCCTCGCCCGCGAGGTCGGCAGCCGCAACATCACCGTGAACTGCGTGGCGCCGGGTTTCATCGAGACCGACATGACGCGCGCGCTCGCCGAGGAGCAGGTGAAGCGGCTCGTGGAAGGGGTCCCCCTGGGGCGCCTGGGCCGGGTGGAGGACGTGGCCGCTGCCGTGGCCTGGCTGTGCTCGCCGGGGGCGGCCTACGTGACGGGCGCCACCCTGCACGTGAACGGCGGCCTGTTCATGGACTGAGGGCCGGCGGGCTTTGCCCCGTGCCCGTGTGGTAAAATGCCGCGTTTTTTCGCACTCGCCAGCGCAGCCCCGAAAAACAGTGGAGGAACCCGATGGAGAACATTGAAGCCCGCGTCAAGAAGATCGTCGCCGAGCAGCTCGGCGTTGCCGAAGCCGACGTGAAGAACGAATCCTCGTTCGTCGAGGACCTCGGCGCGGACTCCCTCGACAACGTCGAGCTCGTCATGGCGCTCGAGGAGGAGTTCGAGTGCGAGATCCCCGACGAGGAAGCCGAGAAGATCACCAGCGTCCAGCAGGCGATCGACTACGTGAAGGCCCACCTCAAGCAGTAGCCGGCCGGGGCCCGGCCCCGGGAACGATCGGGGGCCGCATCGCCGGCCCCCTTTTCACTTCCTTTCCCCGCCAAAGCCGCCAAGCAACCCATGAGCAAGCGTCGCGTCGTCGTCACCGGCCTCGGGATCGTCTCGCCCGTCGGCACCGGCCTCCCGCAGGCCTGGGACAACCTCGTCAACGGCAGGAGCGGCGTCGGCCCGATCACCAAGTTCGACGCGACCCCGCTTTCCACGCGCATCGCGGCGGAGGTGAAGGGCTTCGAGCCGTCGCAGTGGATGCCGCCCAAGGAGGTGCGCCGCTCCGACACCTTCATCCACTACGGCATCGCCGCCACGCGGATGGCGCTGGACGACGCGGGGCTCGCCATCGACGAGGGCAACGCGGAGCGCACCGGCGTGATCGTGGGCTCGGGCATCGGCGGGCTGCCGATGATCGAGGGCAACATCCTCGAGATGGGGGCGAAGGGGCCGCGGCGCATCTCGCCCTTCTTCGTCCCCGGCTCGATCATCAACATGGTGGCCGGCCTGATCTCGATCCAGTTCGGCGCCAAGGGGCCCAACGTCTCCATGGTGTCGGCCTGCACCACCAGCTCGCACTGCGTGGGCGAGGCCGGGCGCCTCATCGAGTACGGCGACGCCGACATCATGATCGCCGGCGGCACCGAGGCCACGATCTGCATGTCGGGCATGGGCGGGTTCTGCTCGCTCAAGGCGCTTTCCGAGAGGAACGACGACCCGGCCACCGCCTCGCGCCCCTTCGACCGCGACCGCGACGGCTTCGTGCTGGGCGAGGGCGCCGGCATCCTCATCCTCGAGGAATACGAGCACGCGAAGCGCCGCGGCGCCCGCATCTACGCCGAGCTCGCCGGCATGGGCATGAGCGCGGACGCGAGCCACATCACCGCGCCGGACATGGACGGCCCGCGCCGCGCGATGCTCGCCGCGCTGCGCAACGGCGGCCTCAACGCCGACGAGGTGCAGTACCTCAACGCCCACGGCACCTCGACGCCGCTGGGCGACGCCAACGAGACGGCGGCGGTGAAGGCGGCCTTCGGGGACCACGCGCGCCGCATGGCGGTCAACTCCACCAAGAGCATGCACGGCCACCTCCTCGGGGCCGCCGGCGGCGTCGAGGCCCTCATCACTGTGCTCGCGATCCACCACCAGGTCTCGCCTCCCACCATCAACCTCGCGAACCCCGATCCCGCCTGCGACCTCGATTACGTGCCCAACGTGGCGCGCGAGATGCCGATCGAGGTGGCGCTTTCCAATTCCTTCGGGTTCGGCGGCACCAACGGGACGCTCGCGTTCCGGCGCCTGCGCTAGCGGGTCCCGGGGCGCGTCACGCGCGCTTGGCGATGGCCTCCTTCCTCGTCAACGGCTGGCCCGCCCGCTCGATCGATGCCGCCGACCGCGGCCTCATGTACGGCGACGGCGTGTTCCGCACCCTCGTCCTGCGCGAGGGACTGCCCCTCAACTGGCGCCACCACTACCGTCTCCTCTCGCGTGACTGCGAGCGCCTCTGGCTCGCCTGCCCCCCGGAGAAGGCCATTCTCCAGGACCTCGCGCGGGCGGATTCCGGCCCGGTCGCGATCGCGAAGGTGGTGGTGACCCGCGGCGCCTCGGGTCGCGGGTACGCCTGGGCGGAGGGTGCGGAGCCCAACCGCATCGTGGCGGCGTGGCCTGGCTTGCCGGACACGGCCGGCGCCGCCGATGAGGGGGTCCTCGTCCGCCGGTGCGAGCTGCGGCTCGCGATCCAGCCGCGGCTCGCGGGCGTGAAATCGCTCAACCGGCTGGAGAACGTGCTGGCGCGGGCGGAATGGTCCGACCCGGAGGTCCGCGAGGGGCTGCTGGCGGATGCCGACGGGAGGCTCGTGGAGGCGACCATGAGCAACGTCTTCCTCGTGGCCGGCGGGCGTCTCGCCACGCCTTCCCTCGAGCGCTGCGGCGTCGAGGGGGCGCAGCGGGCCCGCGTGCTCGAGCTCGCCGCGGCGGCAGGGATCGCGTGCGAGGTGCGGGACCTCGCGTTCGACGACCTCCTCGCGGCCGACGAGGCCTTCCTCACCAACAGCGTGATCGGCCTCTGGCCGGTGGCGGCGTTCGGCGACCGGCGCTGGGCGCCCGGCCCGGTCACGCGCCGGCTGCAGCGGCTGGTCGCCGACGACGATGCGCGCGGCGCGTAGGCTCCTCGCGGCAGGAGTGCTCGCGGTCGCCGCCGCCGTCGCCTGGCTCGCGTGGTTCAGCCTGCACCCGCTGGAGCCGCCGCGCACCCCTTTCGACTTCACGGTGAAGAGCGGCGCCAGCCTCAAGAGCGTCTCGCGAAGCCTGGCGGACCAGGGGCTGCTTCCGGAGCCGTGGGGCTTCTGGATCCTCGGGCGCGCCCT
This sequence comes from Burkholderiales bacterium, assembly GCA_019634955.1. Lineage (GTDB taxonomy): Bacteria > Pseudomonadota > Gammaproteobacteria > Burkholderiales > Usitatibacteraceae > FEB-7. Next base: position 61,985 of record JAHCAK010000013.1, on the reverse strand, counting down.
GGGCAAGGCCGGGTCGCTGCACGCCGGCACCTACCGCGTCGCGGCCCCGCTCACGCCGCTGGAACTGCTCGAGAAGCTCGCCTCGGGCGACGTGCTCCCGGTGGAGATCGCCTTCGTCGAGGGCACCACCTTCCGCCAGTGGCTCGCGCAGCTGAAGGCCCACCCGCAGGTGCGCTTCACGCTGGACGGGCTGGCCGAAGAGGCGATCCGCGCCGCGCTGGGCGTGCGCGAGGCGTCCCTCGAGGGGCTCTTCTTCCCCGACACCTACCGCTTCCACGCGGGGACGACGGACGTGGACATCCTCAGGCGGGCCTACGGCGAGATGGCCCGTCGCCTCGCGCGCGCATGGGAATCGCGCGACCCGGCGCTCCCCCTCGCCAGCGCCTACGAGGCGCTCATCCTCGCCTCCATCATCGAGAAGGAGACGGGGCAGGCGGGCGAGCGGGCGACGATCGGCTCGGTGTTCGTGAACCGCCTGCGCGTGCCGATGCGGCTGCAGACGGATCCCACCGTGATCTACGGTCTCGGCGCGCGCTTCGACGGGAACCTGCGCAAGCGCGACCTCGTGACGGACACGCCGTGGAACACCTACACGCGCGACGGGCTTCCCCCCACGCCCATCGCCATGCCGGGGCAGGCCTCGATCGACGCGGCCGTCCGGCCGGCGCAAACGCCCTATCTCTACTTCGTGGGCCGCGGCGACGGCTCGCACCAGTTCTCGCGCACGCTCGAGGAGCACAACCGGGCGGTGGCAAAATACCAGCTGGGCCGGTCATGACGAACGCGCGATTCATCACCGTGGAGGGCATCGACGGGGCGGGGAAGAGCTCGCACCTCGAATTCCTCGCGGGCGCCATCCGCGCGCGCGGCGCCGAGGTCGTGACGACGCGCGAGCCGGGCGGCACGCCGCTGGGCGAGCGCCTGCGCGAGCTGGTCCTGCACGAGGCCATGGAGGGCACCACCGAGGCTCTCGTGATGTTCGCCGCCCGGCGCGAGCACCTCGTGCGCGTGATCGAGCCCGCGCTCGCGCGGGGCGCGTGGGTGCTCTCGGACCGGTTCAGCGACGCGACCTACGCCTACCAGTGCGGCGGCCGCGGCCTGGACCGCGCGACCTTCCGCGCCCTCGAGGCGCTGGTGCACCCCGGGCGCCAGCCCGACGCCACCTTCCTCTTCGACCTCGACCCGGCCGTCGCCTACGAGCGGCAGCGCGCCCAGAGCCGCACGCCCGACCGCTTCGAGCGCGAGGCGGCGGCCTTCTTCGTGCGCGTGCGCGACGCCTACCTGGAGCGCGCCCGCGAGTCCCCGGGGCGCGTGCGCGTCGTGGACGCCTCCGGCACGCTCGACGAGGTTCGCGCGCGCCTCGCCGATTCCTTCCGCGAGGCCTTCCCGTGACGGCCTTCGCGTGGCACCGCGAGGCGCTGGAGCGCCTCATGGGGCGGCGCTCGCGCCTGCCGCACGCGCTCCTCGTCACCGGCCGTGCCGGCATCGGCAAGGTGGCCTTCGCGCGGGAACTCGCGCGAAGCCTGCTCTGCGAGTCGCCGATCGACCTGCTGGCGTGCGGGGAGTGCCCCTCCTGCCATTGGTTCGGCCAGTCGAACCACCCTGACTACCGCGAGATCGTCCCCGAGGCCGCGGAGGAGGGCGACGCGGAAGCGGGCGAGGCCGATGGCGGCAAGGAGCAGGGGAAGAAGAGCCTCGTCATCAAGATCGACCAGGTGCGCGCCATCCGCGACTTCGTGGCGCTGACGACGCACCGCGCGGGTCACCGCGCGATCGTCCTGCACCCGGCGGAAGCGCTGCAGCCGGCGGCGGCCAACGCGCTGCTGAAGACGCTGGAGGAGCCGCCGCCGGCCACGATCATCGTCCTCGTGAGCGACCGCCCGGCGCGCCTGCTCGCGACCATCCGCAGCCGTTGCGAGCGGGTGCAGCTGCGGGCGCCCGCGCGCCGCGAGGCGCTCGAGTGGCTTGCCGCCGAAGGCGCTGTCGAACCCGAGGCCTCGCTCGCGCTCGCGGGCGGCGCACCGTTGCTCGCCGCGGGGCTCGCGGCGCCGGAGGAGCGCGAGTGGCGCCGCAAGGTCGTGGCGGAGCTGTCGCGGCCCGACGGCGCGCACCCGATCGCGTTCGCCACGGGCCTGGACCGCGCCACGCTCGAGCGCACCATCTTCGTGATGCAGACCTGGGTCCACGACCTGGTGCGCATCAAGGTCGCCGGCGAGCCGCGCCATCACGTCGAGAGCTCGGCCGCGCTCAGGGCGAAGGCGCGGCGCGCGCGACTGGAGCGGCTGCTCGCGCTCGACCGGGAGCTCCTCGAGGCGCGGCGTCTCGCGGCGCACCCTCTCAACGCGCGGCTCGCGGGCGAGCACTTGATGATGGCCTACAATCGCGCGACACTTGGCTGACCCATGAACGACGTCGCCACCGACCCCTCCCTCTCCCGGCCCGGGGTGTTCTCCCTCGTGATCCGGTCCAAGGCGGCGCTCTACGCGGCGTGGATCCCCCTGTTGCGCGGCGGCGGCATCTTCGTGCCGAGCACTCGCGACCATCGCCTCGGCGAGGACGTGCTGGTGCTCCTGTCGCTTCTCGACGACAGCGCGCGCATTCCGATCCAGGGGCACGTCGCCTGGGTGAACCCGGCGCACGCGGCGAGCAACCGGCCGCAGGGCTTCGGCGTCCAGCTTCCCGACACCGAGACCTGCCGGGAGCTGCGCAAGCGCATCGAGGGACTCCTCGCGGGCGCGCTGCAGTCCTCCCGGCCGACGCACACCCTCTGAGCGGCGGCGCGGGCCGGTAGAATCCGGCCCATGCTCGTCGATTCCCACTGCCACCTCGATTTCCCGGAGCTCCGCAGCGACCTCGCGGGGCTGCTCGCGCGCATGGCCGACAACGGCGTGACCCACGCGCTCACCATCTCCACCACGCTCGCGGGCTTCCCCGGCGTGCTCGAGGTCGCGCGCTCGCGGCCCAACCTGTGGTGCACGGCGGGCGTGCACCCCGACGAGCGCGGCGACGGGCGCGAGGCGAGCGAGGAGGAGCTCGCGGGGCTGGCCGCCGACCCGAAGGTGGTCGCCATCGGCGAGACCGGCCTCGACTACTTCCGCGTGGAGGGCGATACGGAGTGGCAGCGCGAGCGCTTCCGCCGCCACATCCGCGCCGCACGCGCCTGCGGCAAGCCCCTCGTCATCCACACCCGCGAGGCGGCGGCAGACACGCTGCGCATCCTCGAGGAGGAAGGCGCCCGCGAGGTCGGCGGCGTGATGCACTGCTTCACCGAGTCGCTCGAGGTCGCGCAGGCCGCGATGCGGCTGGGCTTCCACATCTCGTTCTCGGGCATCGTCACCTTCAAGAACGCGCTTGCCCTGAAGGAAGTGGCGCGCGCGGTGCCCCTGGAACGGATGCTCGTCGAGACCGACTCGCCCTACCTCGCGCCGGTGCCGCACCGCGGGCGCACCAACGAGCCGGCCTACGTCCGCCACGTGGCCGAGGAGATCGCGCGGCTGAAAGGCGTGGCGCCGGAGGCCGTGGCCGAGGCCACGACGCGCAACTTCTTCGCCCTGTTCGCGGGCGCGAGCCCCGCGGCCTGAGCGGCGGGCCGGGCGCCATGGATCCGGCGAGCCTTCTCGCCTACTGCCGCGCGGGTTTCGAGCGCGAATGCGCGCAGGAGCTCACCGAGCTGGCCGCGTCCGCGGGAGTCGCGGGCTTCGTCAAGGCGCGGCCCGACGGCGCGCACGCCATCTTCCACCCCCACGACGCGCCGGCGGCGGCCCGGTTCGCCGCGAGCGTCGACGCGAACGCGCTCGTCTTCCCGCGGCAGGTGGTGCGCTGCGGCGACGCGCTCGCCGACCTGCCCGTGGGCGACCGGGCGGCGCCGATCGCGGCCGCGGCGGCGGCCCTGGGCAGGTCGTTCCGCGAGGTCTTCATCGAGACGCCGGACACCAACGACGGCAAGGCGCTCGCCTCGCTGCTGCGGCCGCTGGCGCCCCACCTGCGCCGCGCCCTCGCGAGCGCCGGCGTCGCAGTGGACGACGCGCGGGCGCCCGAGCGCCTGCACGTGTTCTTCCTCGGCGGCGCCGCCTGCCACGTGGGTCTCTCCCGCGTCGCGCGCAGCTCGCCATGGCCCATGGGCATCCCGAGGCTGCGCATGCCGGCGGGCGCGCCGTCGCGCTCCACGCTCAAGCTCGCCGAGGCGCTGCTCTTCTTCCTGGGCGAGGAGGGCACGCGAAAGCGTCTGCGCCCCGGCATGACGGCCGTGGACCTGGGCGCCTCGCCGGGCGGCTGGACCTGGCAGCTCGTGCGCCACGGCCTCATGGTGACGGCCGTGGACAACGGGCCGATCGACGCGGCCCTCCTCGAGACGGGGCAGGTGCGCCACCGGCGCGAGGACGGCTTCCGCTTCCGCCAGGCCGAGCCCGTGGACTGGCTGGTGTGCGACATGGTCGAGAGCCCTTCGCGGGTGGCCGCGCTGGCGGCGCGCTGGGTGGCCGGCGGGTGGTGCCGCGAGGCGATCTTCAACCTGAAGCTGCCGATGAAGAAGCGCCGCGAGGAAGTGGAGCGCGCCCGCGGCATCGTTGCCGAGGCCTTCGCGGGGCGCCCGTTCCGGCTCGCCGTGCGCCACCTCTACCACGACCGCGAGGAGGTCACGGCCTGGCTCGCCGCGGGGCCGCGTTGAGCGCGTGCTAGACTCGGGCCGCCCGCCCGAGACCAGATGAAGGAACCCCGCCCCATGCAGCGCATCGTCATCTCCGAGAGCATGGACGCGCCCGCCGTGGCGCTGCTCGCCCGCGACTTCGAGGTCGATTACCGGCCTGCGCTCTGCGACGACGCCGCGTCGCTCGCCCGCGCGCTCGTCGGCGCGGAAGCGTGGATCGTGCGGAACCGCACGCAGGTCCGCGGCGCCCCGCTCGAGGCGGCCGCGCGGCTTCGCGTCGTGGGGCGCCTGGGCGTCGGCCTCGACAACATCGACCTCGCGGCGTGCGAGGCACGCGGCATCGCGGTGTACCCGGCCACGGGCGCCAACGCCGACTCGGTGGCCGAGTACGTGCTGGCGATGGCGATGATCCTGCTGCGCGGCGCCGCCTACCTGTCGACTGCCGCGGTGGCCGCGGGCCGCTGGCCGCGGCAGATGCTCTCCCAGGGCCGCGAGGTGGCCGGCAAGACGATCGGCCTCGTCGGCTTCGGCAGCATCGGGCGCGTCACGGCGCGAAAGGTCGCCGCGATGGGCATGCGCGTCGTGGCCTTCGATCCCGTGGTGCCCGCCGATTCCCCCGCGTGGCGCGAGCACGGCGCCGAGCCGCTGCCGCTGGACGAGTTGCTCGCCGCCGCCGACGTGGTCTCGCTGCACCTGCCCCTCACCGACGCGACGCGTGGCCTTCTCGGGGAGGCGCGCCTCGCGCGGATGAAGCCGGGCGCGATCCTCGTCAATTCGGCGCGCGGCGGCATCGTCGACGAGGCGGCGCTGGCGAGGGCGCTCGTGGAGGGGAGGGTCGCGGGGGCGGCGCTCGACGTGTTCGACCGGGAGCCGCTCGCGGCCGGGAGCCCGCTCGCCGACGCCCCCAACCTGATCCTCACGCCCCACATCGCTGGCGTCACGCTCGAGTCGAACGAGCGCGTGAGCGCGATCATCGCGGAGCGGGTCGCCGCGCACCTGCGGCGCTGAGGCCGGCGCGGGCGCCTAGTCGCGCCAGACCTGCAGGATGTTGTTGTAGGCGTCCGTCCACAGGCGCCATCCGGGCTGCGGCGCGACGGGCTCGGTCGCCTCGACGATTTCGGGTCGCAGGATGAACGGCTTGTGGCGCGTGAGCAGCACCCAGTCGCTCGTCGTGCCGCCGTCGTCGCCGGTCTCGTGGACGAAGGCGTACTCCAGGCCGTGCCTCTCGGCGATCGCGAGCAGCACCGGCTTCAGGTCGAGGAAGCGGTTGGAGACGTGGAAGGCGATGACGCCGCGCGGCCTCATGTGCCGGAGGTAGGCGCCCACGGCCTCCACGGTGATGAGGTGCACGGGGATGGAGTCCCCGGAGAACGCGTCCACGGCCAGCACGTCGAAGCCCTGCACGCCCTCGCGCTCCAGCGCCAGGCGGGCGTCGCCGAGCACGATCTCGACCCTGGCCGGGGTGTCCGACAGGTAGGTGAAGTACTCGCGCGCCACGCGCGGCACGGCCGGATTGATGTCGTAGAAGCGGTAGGTGTCGTCGGCGTCGCCGTAGGTGGCGAGCGTCCCGGTGCCCAGGCCGATCACGCCGACCTTGATGGCCTGGCCCTCGTGGGCGAGGAGGGTCCGGCCGATGCCCGACGTGGTCTTGTAGTAGGTCGTGGCGGCGCGGCGGTACTTCTCCGCCATCCACTGCTCGCCGTGCAGGATGGCCCCGTGCACGAGCGAGCGGTAGCGTGTCTCGGGATCGGTGTCGCGCGCCAGGACCTCCTTCACGCGCAGCACGCCGTAGAAGTTGCGCTCCACCAGCAGCGTGTCCTCGGTGAAGGTCTGCACGCGCCAGGCCAGCGCGCCGGAGGTGAAGGCGCACACGGCGGCGAACATGGCGATGATGGGCTTCGGCCGGTCGGCGTTCACGACGAGCGCGAGCAACGCCACGACGACGAGGGCGATCTCGAGCTCGAGGTAGCCCGGGAGCGCCAGCGGCGCCACGATCCCGACCAGCACGCCGCCGGCGACGCCGCCCAGGGACACCACGAGGTAGAAGAGCGTGAGGTGCCGCGGTCCGGGGCGCAGCCGCGCGAGCTCCCCGTGGCAGAACATGCACACGATGAAGAGCCCGGCCGCGAACACGGCCACCTGCCAGCCCAGCTCGAACTGCAGGCGCTTGTCGGCGAGGAACCACGCCATCACGCACAGGATCCACACCAGGAAGCCGAGGTAGGCGTCGCGGCGGTACCAGCGCGTGCCCTCGAAACACAGGATGAAGGTGAGGAGGTAGATCGCGAGCGGCACCACCCAGAGCAGCGGGATGGACGAGACGTTCTGCGTGAGGTGGTTGGAGACGGCGAGGAGCACGACCGAGCCCATCGTGGCGAGCGCGAGCCACAGGACGAGGGTCGCGGCGGCGGGCCGCGGCTCGGCGGCTTCCGCCGCGCCGGCCGCGGCGCGCTCGAGGGCGGGCAGCCCCCGGCTCCTCCACGCGAGCGCCGCGCAGGTCGCCACGAAGAGGGCGTAGCCGCCGGACCACGCCCAGGACTGCGCCGGGCTCGCGAGCCAGGGCTCGAAGAGGAAAGGGTAGCCCAGGAGCGCCAGCATCGAGGCGAGGTTGGAGAGGGCGAACAGGCGGTACGGGCTGGAGCCCGGGAACTCGCGCGCGAACCACGCCTGGATGAGCGGGCTCGTCGAGGAGAGCAGGAAGTAGGGCAGCCCGACCGTCGCGAAGAGGAGCAGCAGGATGCGGGCCACGGGGTTTTCGTCCCCGGCCGGCTTCCACGACTCCGCGGGCAGGATGGGGAGGAACGCGAGGCTCGCGAGGAGGAGCGCGATGTGGATCCCGTTCTGCCGCGGCGAGTCCACGCGGCTCGCGAGCCAGTGCGAGTACGCGTACCCGAGGAGCAGCATGGACTGGAAGAACACCATGCAGGTGGTCCAGACGATCGCCGCCCCCCCGTACCACGGGAGGACCTGCTTGGCGAGGACGGGCTGGACGAGGAAGAGCAGGAACGCGCTCAGGAAGATCGTGGCGGCGTGAAGCGGCATCGCGCGATTCTGTTCTTGTCGGGCATCGTGGAGTGCGCGGATGGTAGCACGCGTCCGGAGCGCCTCCGGGGGGCGTTGCTATACTGGCCAGGCATGTTCGCCAATCTCGTCCGCCTCGCGCTCGTCGCCGAAGCCTGCGCCTGGGTGGCCCTGTGGACCTGGCTCGGCGCGAGCCTGCCTGCCGCACCCGCGGCGGCGCTCGCCAGCGCGGCGCTGCTGCGCCTGGCGATCGTGGCCCTGTCGTTCGCGCTGTCGTACGCGGCCCGGTCGCCGCGTGCGCCGGACGAGGAGCTGGGTCCCGCCGCCAGCCTCGCGCTTCTCGCCGGCGAGTGGGGCGCGATGCTCGCCAACAACTTCCTCTGGCTTCCGCTCGAGCGCGCGATCCTGCGCCCCGACCCGCCGGCCGCGCCGGGCGGGGGAATGCCGGTGATCGTCGTGCACGGCTACTTCTCCAACCGCGGCACGGTGAGCGCCCTCGTGCGGGCCCTCGACCGGGCCGGCGCGGGGCCCGTCCACGCGCCCAGCCTGCCGGCGGTGCTCGCGCCCATCGCCACCTTCGCCTCGCACCTCGGGCGCAAGGTCGACGAGGCGGCCGCGGCCACCGGGAGCCGCGTGATCCTCGTGTGCCACAGCATGGGAGGGCTCTGCGCCCGCGAGTACCTGCGCACGCACGGCGCGTCGAAGGTGGCTGGCGTCATCACCGTGGGCAGCCCGCACCACGGCACGGCCCTCGCGGCGCTCGGCGCGGGACGCAACGCGCGCGAGATGCGCCGGGGCAGCGGCTTCCTGGGGGCCCTCGCCCGGGCGGAGGCAGGCGGCGCCCCATGCCCGGCCTTGTCGGTCTACACGGTGCACGACAACCTGGTGTCGCCGCAGGACTCGAGCCGCCTCGCTTGGGCCCGCAACGCGGCGATCGCCGGCGTCGGGCACCTCGCGATGCTCGCGGATCCCCGCGTGCACCGCCTCGTCGCCGGCGAGATCGCCCGCCTGCGGTCGGCGGCTCCGGGCCGCTAGAGGAGGGCGAGGACCTCGCCGGCGTGGTTGGACACGTCCGGCCGGTCGATCACGTGGGCGATGCGGCCCTTGCCGTCGATGATGAAGGTCACGCGGTCGGCCATGCCCATGAAGGCCTTGGCCGCCGAGAGCAGGCCCGCGCCGCCCAGCACGCCATAGGCGCGCCCCACCTTGCCGTCGCGATCGGCGAGCAGCGGGAAGTTGAGGCGGTGCTTCTCCGTGAAGCGCCGGTGCGAGGCCTCGTCCTGGGTGGAGACGCCCAGGATCGCGGCGCCCTTCGCGGCGATCTCGGCGTTGTGGTCGCGCAGCGAGCACGCCTGCTTCGTGCAGCCGGGCGTGTCGTCCATGGGGTAGAAGTACAGCACCAGCGTGCGGCCGCGGTAGTCGGCGAGGCGGACGCGCGTGCCGTCCGTCGTCACGCCTGCGAAGTCGGGAGCCGGGTCCCCGGCCTTGAGCGCGGCCCCCATGGCTACCAGTGGATGCCCTGGGTGACTTGCGCGAAGGCGACCTGCTCGGGGGTCAGCTCGACCTCCTTCGCTGCGCCGTCCTTGCGGCCCTGCGCGGCGGTCGAGTCGGGGAACATGCGGAAGGCCGTGTTGAGGATGATCTGCGTGGCCTTCGGCGCCACCGCGTGCAGGAGCGCGCCGAAGACGCCCAGGCGGGTGGCGATGCGCACCGGCTTGTAGACGATCGCCTCCACGACGAGGTCCGCGGCCTGCTCGGGCGTGAGGGTGGGCACGTGGTTGTAGAGCTTGGTCGGGGCGATCATCGGCGTCTTCACGAGCGGCATGTTGATCGTGGTGAAGGCGATGTTGTTGTCGTTGAACTCGCTCGCCGCGCAGCCCGTGAAGGCGTCGAGCGCCGCCTTGGAGGCCACGTAGGCCGAGAAGCGCGGCGCCTGCGTGAGCACGCCGATCGAGGAGATGTTGATGATCTGGCCCCGGTTCTGCTTCATCATCGCCGGGAGGAACCCCATGATGAGGCGCAGGCTGCCGAAGTAGTTGAGCTGCATCGTGCGCTCGAAGTCGTGGAAGCGGTCGAAGGACGAGGCGATGCCGCGCCGGATCGAGCGGCCGGCGTTGTTCACGAGGAAGTCGCAACGCCCGAAGTCCTTGAGGACGCCGGCGACGAGCCTGTCGCAGTCGGCGATGTCCGCGAGGTCGCAGGAGTAGAACTTCGCCTTGCCGCCCGCGGACCTGATGCGCGAGAGCACGGGCTCGGCCTTCTCCGGGTCGCGCGCCACCAGCACCACCTGGGCGCCGGCCTCGGCCATCTTGTACGCCGTCGCCTCGCCGATCCCGGAGGTGCCGCCGGTGATGACGATCACCTTGTCCTTCACCTTGCCCGCGAGCGAGCGGTCGATGAAGAGGTCCGGGTCGAGGTGGCGCTCCCAGTAGTCCCACAGGCGCCACGCGTAGTCCTCGAGGGGCGGGACGGCGATGCCGGAACCCTTGAGCGCCTTGGCGCACTCCCGGCTGTCGAACCGGGTCGGGTAGTTCACGAACTTGAACATGTCCTGCGGGATGCCCAGGTCCGAGAGCACCTGCTTCTGGATGCGGCGCACCGGCGCGAGCGACATCGCCGAGTCGATCACGAAGGACGGGATGAAGCCGAACATCTTCGCGTTGAGCCGCATCGTCATCTGCGGCGCGTGCGCGGCCTTGGCGAAGAGGTTGAGGATCTCGCCGATGCGGCGCGGCTCGGGGTCGGTCAGGTGGAAGCACTGGCCGTCCAGGCCCTTGCGGTGGGCGATGTGGTCCATCGCGTCGACCACGTAGTCCACGGGCACCATGTTGATGCGCCCGCCCTCGATGCCGACCGTGGGCATCCACTGGGGCAGGGCCTTGCGCAGCTTCTGGATGAGCTTGAAGAAGTAGTACGGCCCGTCGATCTTGTCGATCTCGCCCGTCTTCGAGTGCCCGACTACGATGGCCGGCCGGTAGACGCGCCAGGGGCGCTTGCATTCGGCGCGCACGATGCCCTCGGAATCGTGCTTGGTGCGGAAGTAGGGGTGGTCGAGCTCCTCGGCCTCCTCGAACATGTCCTCGCGGAAGACGCCGTCGTAGAGGCCCGCGGCGGCGATCGAGCTCACGTGGTGGAAGCATCCGGCGCGCACGGCCTCGGCGAACTGCACCGCGTGGCGCGTGCCGTCGATGTTGGCCTTCTCCTGGCTGGCGGCGTCGGCCGAGAGGTCGTAGACGGCCGCAAGGTGGAAGAGGTGGCCGACCTTGCCCTTGAGCTTCGCCAGGTCCGCCGCGGAGACGCCCAGCTTCGGCCGTGCCAGGTCGCCCACGACGGCGACGACGCGCTTGGCCTCCGCGCCCCAGCGGGGGCGAAGGGCGTCGAGCTTCTTCACCGACGCCTTGCGGACCAGCACGAAGACTGTTCCCTCCCGCTGGAGGAGGCGGTCGATGAGGAAGCGCCCGATGAACCCGGTGCCGCCGGTGACGAAATAGGACATGGCTTGGTTCTCCCCCGCGGTCGTGTCGTTTGGGGCGAATCATACACGGGGGCCCTGCGGGCCGGCCCCGGCGGCCCCGCCAGATTTAGTGTGCCCCCTCTAATCCTTTCGCCTAGCCTGTCGGCATGAGCGGGGCCCTTCGCCCCGCGGTGCCGCCCCTCCGCAACGGGGCGGCGATCACGGCAACGAACGACGAAAGGAACGACGATGGCACGCACCCCCCGTACCCCCCGCAGTCGCAAGTCCCCGGCGCCGGCGGTGACGCCCGCCAAGGCCGTCCGTACCATCCGCGCCTCCGCGCAGAAGGCCCTCGAGGCCGGCGTGCAGGCCGCCACCGGCGTGCGCGAGTCCGCCGCGGGCGCCTTCGATGCGCTGGTGAAGCAGGGTGCCGCGCTCGAGGCCCGCAGCCGCCGCGCCGCGCTGGCCCGCGCCGAGAAGGCGCGCGAGGCCGCCTGCGCCCGCGCCGAGGAAGCCCGCACCCGCACCGTCGAGGCGGTCTCGCACCTCGAGAAGGTGTTCGAGAGCCGCGTCTCCAAGGCCATCTCCAAGCTGGGCGTGCCGACCGCCCGCGACGTACGCGCCCTCTCGCGCCAGGTCGCGCAGTTGCAGGCGAGCGTCGAGAAGCTCCACCGCGCCCGGGCCCGCGCGGCCCGGTAGGGCATGAAGCGCCGGCCGCCCTCCGCCGGCAGGCCCCGCGTCGGGCTGGCGCTGGCCGGGGGCGGGCCCTTCGGGGCCATCTACGAGATCGGGGCGCTCATGGCGCTCCAGGAATCGCTCGACGGGGTGGACTTCCACGACCTGGACGTCTACGTCGGGGTGAGCGCCGGGAGCTTCCTCGCCGCCGCGCTCGCCAACGGCATTCCCGTCTCCGAGATCTACGGCATCTTCATCGAGGGCGAGGAGTCGGAAGGGGCCCTCACGCCGGAGGTCTTCATGCGCCCGGCCTTCCGCGAATACCTCGCCCGGGCGCGCACGGTGCCGCCGCTGGTGGCGCGCTCGCTGCTGCAATACCTGCGCCAGCCGCTCTCGCGCGGGCCCCTCGAATCGTTCGCGGCGCTGGGGCGGGCGATCCCCACGGGCGTCTTCGACAACGACACGATCCACCGGTACCTGCATGCCGTGTTCACGCAGCCCGGCCGCACGGACGACTTTCGCGGGCTGCGCCACCGGCTCTACCTCGTGGCCACCGACCTGGACAGCGGCGAGAGCGTGAGCTTCGGCCGCCCCGGCCACGACCGGGTTCCCATCTCGCAGGCCGTGCAGGCGAGCGCGGCGCTGCCGGGCCTCTTCCCGCCCGTGGAGATCGACGGGCGCTTCTTCGTGGACGGGGCGCTCAAGAAGACCCTGCACGCCTCCGAGGCCCTGGACGACGGGGCGCGGCTCGTGTTCTGCGTGAACCCGATCGTGCCCTACGACGCCGGGCTCGCCGCGGAAAAGGGCCGCGGGCGCCACCGCCGGCTGGTCGAGGGCGGGCTCCCGGTGGTACTGTCGCAGACCTTCCGCGCCATCATCCACTCGCGCATGGCGGTCGGCATCTCCAAGTACCGCACGCAGTACCGCGACGCCGACGTCGTGCTCTTCGAGCCGGACGCCGACGACAGCGAGATCTTCTTCACCAACATCTTCAGCTACGCGACGAGGAAGCGCCTGTGCGAGCACGCTTACCAGCGCACGCGGCGCGACCTCCTGCGCCGCCGCCACGAGCTGGAGCCCGCCTTTGTGCGGCACGGGGTGGCCTTGCGGGTCGACGTCCTGCGCGACGCCACTCGCACCATCGGGCTGCAGGTGCGCGGTCGGCCGGGGCGCCCGCGCACACGACTGCCGGAGACCGCCGCCGACCTGCGCGAGACGCTCGTCGACCTGCGGCGATGGCTCGCCGCGAAGGACCGCTTCCCGGCGTGATACGCTTGCCGGCCATGGCGAAAGCTCCCGCCGGCCGGCCCCCCCTCGACGGCAACGCCGTGCGCACGCAGCGCACGCGGGAGCGCATCCTTTCCGTGAGCCTCGCCCTCTTCAACGAGCGCGGCGAGGGCCACGTCACCACGGGAATGATCGCCGACGAGCTGAACATCAGCCCCGGCAACCTCTACTACCACTTCCGCAACAAGGACCAGATCGTCGAGCGGCTCTTCGACCGCTTCGAGGAGCGCATCTCGATCGAGCCGCCGCCGCCGTCCGGGGGCGCCGGGGCGATCGAGGACCTGTGGCTCTACCTGCACCTCATGTTCGAGGCGATCTGGGACTACCGCTTCCTGTACCGCAACCTCGAGGACATCGTGGGCCGCAACCGCCGGCTGCGCGAGCACTTCAACCGCATCGTCGAGGCGAAGCTCGCCGCCGTCGAGGGGCTCTGCGCGGGGCTCGCCCGGGCCGGGCTCCTGGAGGCCACGCCGGCGGAGGTGCGCGCCCTCGCGGTGAACGTGCTGGTGGTGGCCACCTACTGGCTCAATTTCCAGGCCGTGCGTGCCGGGCGGGAGGCGGGCGACGCCCGCGACCCCGGCACGGGCGCCTTCCAGGTGATGTCGCTCGTGGCGCCCTACCTTGCGGGCGAGGCGCGGCGGCATTTCGAGCGGCTGGGCCGCGAATACGTCTGAACGGAGCGAAGGAGCGCAGATGGCGAAGCCCAAATGGATCCCCTTTCCCCATCCCCAGGATCCCTACACCTACAAGGGCGAGGCCCTGAAGAAGCACTGGGCGCGCCTGCACCGGGGCGATTGCGAGCCCTGGCCGAAGGACGCGGCAGTGCAGGAAGCCTGGCGCGCCTACCACCGGGGCGACTTCGCCGAGGCCGTGGCGCTGGGGATCGAGGCCGGCGGCGCCGGCATCACCGTGGCCAACAAGGCGCGCTCGATCTACGCCAACGGGCTCGAGAAGAAGGCCGCGGCGCGCATGGCGCTTTTCGAGGAGTCGATGGCGCAGGCCGAGGCCCAGGTCGCCGCGGAGCCGAAGAACCCCAACGCCCACTACCAGTTCGCCTACGCCGCCGGCCGCTACAGCCAGGGCATCTCGGTGGCCAAGGCGCTTGCGCAAGGGCTCGGGGGCCGGATCAAGGCCGCGCTCGAGGCCACGCTCAAGCTCGCCCCGAAGCACGCCGAGGCCCACACGGCGATGGGCACCTACCATGCCGAGGTGATCGACAAGGTCGGCGCGCTCGTCGGCGGCCTCACCTACGGGGCGAGCAAGGCGGCGGGGGAGGAGCACTTCCGCACCGCGCTCAAGCTCGCGCCCGACTCCGCCATCGCGCACGCGGAGTTCGCCAACGGGCTGGTGATGATGCACGGCAAGAGGGCGCTCGCCGACGCCTCCGCCCTCTACCAGAAGGCCGCGCAGGCCGAGCCGCGCGACGCGATGGAGCGCCTGGACGTCGAGGCGGCGAAGGCCGAACTCGCGTGACGCGGGCATGCGCGACGCCCGTTGTTGCGCGCGGGCGACGCGGCGCGCGCGAAAGCGCGTTTTCAGAGTGAAAATCCATTGACAAACGGTTTTGGGCGTGGGCATTCTCTCGCCTGTCACGCCTCTCACGGGCGAGATCCAGCTGAAGCAAACGTCACTATCTGATTGGAGGATCCCGAATGGCAGCGAAGAAAGCCAAGAAACCCGCCGCGAAGAAGCCGGCGGCCAAGAAGCCCGCCGCGAAGAAGCCGGCGGCCAAGAAGCCCGCCGCCAAGAAGCCGGCGGCCAAGAAGGCCGCTCCGAAGAAGTCGGGCGCCAAGCGCAAGCCCAACGCCGCTTTCATGAAGCCCCTCACGCCGAGCGCCGAGCTCGCCGCCGTGATCGGCGCCGCCGCCCAGCCGCGCACCGAGGTCACGAGCAAGCTGTGGGCCTACATCAAGAAGAACGGCCTGCAGGACAAGGTCAACAAGCGGAACATCAACGCGGACGACAAGCTGCGCGCCGTCTTCGGCGGCAAGAAGACCGTCTCGATGTTCGAGATGACGAAGCTCGTCTCCAAGCACCTGAAGTAGCGGGCACTGCCGGCCACCGTGCCGGCAGGGCAATCCCGGAAGGGCCGGCGCCAGCCGGCCCTTTTTCGTTGGCGCGCGCCGCTCAGAGGTTGCGGAAGCGCTTCGGCACGACGGCTGCGGCGGGCTCGCCCGCGGCCTGGGCGGGCCGGGCCGCGCGGGGCTTGCGCGGCGCCCTCCCGCGGGCGGGCGCGGCATCCGCCTCGCCTTCCCACGGCGACATGAGCGTGAGCCACATCAGCTTGTCGAACTCGTCGCGGAAGCGGCCGACGATGCGGTCGGGGTCGGGCACGAGGCCCGCGTCGGCGATGAGCCCGAACTGGATGCGGCCGTCGTAGGAAAGGATGGACACGCCCATCCCGATGCCGCCGGACTGCGGCACCCAGAAGTTGAGCTCCTCGATGCGCCGCCCGGCGAACCACACCGGGTGCTGGGGGCCGGGGACGTTGGTCATCACGGCAGACGCGTTCTGCGAGAGCAGCCCCGTGATCTGCTCCTGCAGGATGCGCGGGCCGTAGCCCACGGCGTGCAGCAGCCCGAGCACGATGAGCGGCTGGAAGGAGCCCTTGAGCGCCTGCATGTGCGCGCGCACCTCGCGCAGCCGCTGCAGCGGGTCCTCGGTGCCGATGGGCAGGTCGAGGAACACGAGGCCGAACCGGTTGCCCAGCTCGCGGGCCTGGCCCTCGGGCCGCAGGTTGACGGGCACGATGGCGCGGATGCCGAGCCCGTCCACGGGGTCGCCACGCGACGAGAGGTACTCGCGCAAGGCGCCGGTGGCCATCGCCAGCAGCACGTCGTTGATCGAGCAGCCTAGGGCCTTGCCCATCACCTTCACCTCGTCGAGCGGCAGGGGCTCGGCCCAGGCCACGCGCTTCCTCGCGCCGAGCCGGCCCTTGAACCGCGTGGGCGAGTCGCTGCCCATGAGGGCGAGCTTCGCGAGCTCGCCGGCGAAATCCATCCCCTTGCGCGTCGCGCCTTCGAGGACCTCCTGGGCCGCGCCCGGGTTGGCCGCCAGCTCGCGTCCCTGGTCGAGGAGGTTGCGGCCGACGCGCGTGGCGCCCTCGATCGCGCCGGCGACGGGCTTGAGGACCTGCTCCCAGAAGGCCGCGTCGCCCCGGTCGCCGGCGTCGAAGCGCTGGGCGGGGAGGGCGAGGCTCGCGCGGGCGCTCTTCTCCGTCATGGAGAGCATCACCTGCACGAGGGCGATGCCGTCGGCGTAGCAGTGGTGGATCCGCATGACGAGAGCGCTGCCGCCGTCGAAGTTGTCGACCAGGTGGAACTGCCACAGCGGCTTGGTCGCGTCGAGGGGCGTCGAGGCGAGGTCGCTCACGTACGCCTGCAGCTCGGCCTTGCCGGCCTTGCCCGGCAGGGCCACCTGGTGCACGTGGGAGTCGATGTCGAAGTCGTCGTCGTCCTCCCACCAGGCGCCGGTGGGATCCTGGACGGCCTTCTGGCGGAAGCGCCGGTAGGCGAGGAAGCGCCGCTCCAGGGTGCGCTTCACCCGGGCGGGCTCCAGCCGCCCCTCGAACATGAGCACGCCGACGATCACCATCAGGTTCGTGGGCATGTCCATGCGCAGCCAGGCGGTGTCCACGCCGGAGATTCGCTCCCTGCGGGCTTCGGCCATGCGTCCTCCTCCTCCTCGTTGTTTTCGTTTTCGGGCGCGCCGCCATTGCGGCGGCCGCGGGCTTTCGGCTAACTTTAGCACCACCCCGTGGGGGCCAACGACCGAGGAGAGGTCCGATGTCGGCAGTGAAGAAGCAGTTCGAGGCGGCCGCCGCCGCCGTGCTCAAGGCGAAGAAGGACCCCGGCAACGACCTGAAGCTCAAGCTCTACGCGCACTACAAGCAGGCCACCGAGGGCGACGTGGCCGGCGAAAAGCCCGGCTTCACCGACTTCGTGAACCGCGCCAAGTACGAGGCGTGGGCGAAGCTCAAGGGGATGAACGCCGAGGACGCGATGAAGGCCTATGTGAAGCTGGTCGAACGCATCACGCGGGAATAAGAAAAGGCCCGCGAGTCACCCCGCGGGCCTTGAACATCCTTCGGTCCCCGGCAGGCGCCGGGGCTCGGACAAGGATGGAGGAGGAGCCTCGGGCGGGGAGGGCAGGGCCCTCCCCGCTTCAATTCACTTCGCCGCGCGCCGGGCCGGCTTCTTCGCGGCCGCCTTGCGCCGCGGTGCCGCCTTGCGTGCGCGCTTCGGGGCGGCGCCGCCCATCAGGGCGCGCACGCTCTCGTTCAGGTCGGCCACCTGGCGGGCGAGCTCGTCCACGTCCTTGCTCGTGAGGACGCCCAGCCGGTTGAGGGAGCGCGACACGCGGTCCTCGAACACCTGCTCGAGCTTGTCCCACTTGCCCTGGGCCGTCGACAGCGTCGCGTCGGCCTGGGCGCGGACGTTCTTCATGGCCTGGTCGGCCGCCTTCTCGCTGCGGGAGCGCAGCGTCTTGCCCTGCTCGACCAGCACGTCGAACAGCTTGTCGCCCTCGGTACGGGCGCGCGCGAACGCGCCGAGCCCCGCGAGCCAGATCTTCTGCGCCGACTGGGTGACCGCCTGCGCCAGCTGGTTGTCGGCGAGGGGCTTGCCCGGCTTGGCGCGGGCCTTCGATTTGCGGGTTGCCATGGCTTCCTCCGGATCGTGCGGCCCCGCCCGGATGGGCGGATCGCCGTTTTCGATGGTCGCAGTCTAGGCCGGAGGATTAGAGCAATCACACTATTCTTCGCCGGGCGGGCCGTGAGGTAGACTTGGCGCGCCGACGCGAGGGGGATTCCCGGACGCGGCGCGCCAGCCAACGATGCCGGGGACCACGAGCCCCGGGACGCCGAGAGGAGAGCATGGAAAGACCCTGGATCCGTTCGTACCCGCCCGGCGTGGCCGCCGACATCGACCTCGGCACCTACTCGAGCATCCGCGACATCCTCGAGTCGAGCTGCGGGCGCTTCGCGGACCTGCCGGCCTTCACCTGCATGGGCGCGACCATCACCTACCGCGAACTCGACCGGCTTTCCGCGGATTTCGGCAGCTGGCTGCAGAACGCGGCCGGCCTCGGCAAGGGCGCCCGCGTGGCGCTGATGATGCCCAACCTGCTCCAGTACCCGGTGGCGATCTTCGGCGTGCTGCGCGCCGGGCTCATCGGGGTGAACTGCAACCCGCTCTACACGCCGCGCGAGCTGGAGCACCAGCTGAACGACTCCGGGGCGGAGGCGATCGTCATCCTGGAGAACTTCGCGAAGACGCTCGAGGAGGTGATCGGGCGCACCAAGGTGAAGACGGTCGTGACGACCCAGATCGGCGACATGCTGGGCTTCCCCAAGTCGCTCCTCGTGAACTTCGCCGTGAAGCGGGTGAAGAAGCTCGTGCCGCCGTTCAGCCTGCCGGGGGCGGTGCCGTTCCGCGCCGCGCTCTCGGCCGGCGCCTCCCACCGCCTGGCGCCGCCGCCGCTCTCGCACGACGACATCGCCTTCCTGCAGTACACGGGCGGCACGACCGGGGTCTCCAAGGGGGCGATGCTCACGCACGGCAACCTCGTCGCCAACCTCCTGCAGGTCTCGACCTGGGTCGGCACCGGCCTGGAGGAGGGCAAGGAGACGGTCATCACCGCGCTGCCGCTCTACCACATCTTCGCGCTCACCGGTAACTGCCTCACCTTCATGAAGATCGGCGCGAAGAACGTCCTCATCCCCAACCCCCGCGACATGCCCGGGTTCGTGGCCGAGCTCGGCAAGCACCACTTCACGGCGATCACCGGGGTGAACACGCTCTTCAACGCCCTCATGAACACGCCGGGATTCTCGAGCCTGGACTTCTCGGGCCTCAAGATGACGCTGGGCGGCGGCATGGCGGTGCAGCGCGCCGTGGCCGAGCGCTGGCTGGAGGTGACGAAGACGCCGCTCGTCGAGGCCTACGGCCTCACCGAGACCTCGCCGGGCGCGTGCATCAACCCGCTGGTGAAGGGGGCGCGCTACAACGGGTTCGCCGGCCTGCCGCTGCCCTCGACCGTCGTCACCATCCGCGACGACGAGGGCCGCGTCCTGCCCACCGGCGAGACGGGCGAGATCTGCATCGCCGGGCCGCAGGTGATGAAGGGCTACTGGAACCGCCCGGACGAGACCTCGAAGGTGATGTTCGCCGACGGGGCCTTCCGCACCGGCGACATCGGCCTCATGGACGAGCGCGGCTACGTGAAGATCGTCGACCGCAAGAAGGACATGATCCTCGTCTCGGGCTTCAACGTGTACCCGAACGAGGTCGAGGACGTCGTGGCGATGATGCCGGGCGTGCTCGAGGTGTGCGCGGTGGCCGCGCCGGACGAGAAATCCGGCGAGGTGGTCCGCCTCGTCATCGTGAAGAAGGACCCGGCGCTCACGAAGGAGGCGGTGCTGGAGCACTGCCGGAAGCACCTCACGGGCTACAAGCTGCCCCGGATCGTGGAGTTCTGGAAGGAGCTTCCCAAGACCAACGTCGGCAAGGTCCTGCGCCGCGAGGTCAAGAACGCCCCGGCGCAGGCGGCGTAGCCGCCACGGCGGCCAGGGCCTCGCCGATCCGGGCCACGGCCCAGTCCACCTCTTCGCTCGCGATCACGAGCGGCGGCGCGAGCCGCACGACGGTGCCGTGCGTGTCCCGGCTGAGCACCCCGCGCGCGAGCATCGCGTCGACCACCGCCCGCGCCGTGGCGCGGGACGGGTCGATCTCCAGCCCGGCCAGCAAGCCCAGGCCGCGCACTTCGCGGACGAGCGGCGAGGCCAGCGCGCGCAGGCCCGCCGCCAGCCGATCGCCGAGCATCGCGGCCCGTGCGGGGAGCCCTTCCTCGACGAGCGTGTCGAGCGCCTCGAAGCCCACCGCTGCGGCGAGCGCATTGCCGCCGAAGGTGCTGCCGTGGTCGCCCGGCTCCAGCACTCCCATCACGTCCTCGCGCGCGAGGAATGCGGAAACGGGCAGGAGCCCGCCGCCCAGTGCCTTGCCGAGGATGAGACCGTCGGGGCGCACGCCCTCGTGGTCACAGGCGAGCAGGCGTCCTGTCCTGCCGAGCCCCGTTTGCACCTCGTCGGCGACGAGCAGCACGCCGTGGCGGCGGCAGATGGCCGCGCACTCGGCGAGATAGCCGCGAGGGGGCACCACGATTCCCGCCTCGCCCTGCACCGGCTCGACCAGGAACGCGGCGGTGTCGGGGCCGATCGCGGCCTCCAGCGCGCGCGCGTCGCCGAAGGGCACGCGGTCGAAGCCCGGCCCGAAGGGACCGAAGCCGAGGCGGTAGGCCGGCTCCGACGAGAATCCCACGATCGTGGAGGTACGGCCGTGGAAGTTCGCCTCGCAGACGACGATCCGCTGGCGGCCGTCGGGCACGCCCTTCGCCACGTGGGCCCACTTGCGGGAGACCTTGATCGCGGTCTCGACGGCCTCGGCGCCGGTGTTCATCGGCAGCGCGCGGTCCATGCCCGTGATCGAGCACAGGCGCGCGAGGAAGGGCGGCAGCCGGTCGTTGTGAAAGGCGCGCGAGGTCACGGCGAGCCGCGCGGCCTGGCGCGAGAGCGCCGCCACGAGGCGCGGGTGCGCGTGCCCGAAGCTCGCGGCCGAGTACGCCGACAGCATGTCGAGGTAGCGGCGGCCGGCCTCGTCACGGACCCACGCGCCCTCGCCCTCGGTGAGGACGACGGGCAGCGGATCGTAGTTGCGCGCCGAGTAGCGACGCTCGAGAGCGATCATGTCGCCCATGGCGAGTTCCTTTCCCGCTCGTGGCAAGTGGGGAGCGCGGCGCCAGTATATCGGGCCGCGGCGGCCGGGCGACGGGGCCTAGGAAGGGCGCCGGGCGAGTTCGGCCGCGAGAGCGTCGGCCATCCGCGCGGCGATCGCGTAGATCGAGAGCTGCGGATTGGCGCCGATGCTCGTGGGAAACAGCGAGCCGTCGTGGACCGACAGGTTGGCCACGTGGTGGTGGCGGCCGCGCTCGTCGACGACGGCGGCGCGCGGTTCCGGCCCCATCGGGCACCCGCCCATCACGTGCGCGCTCACCACGCGGGCATGCAGCGGCGCCATCGGCAGCCGGGCGATGGCCTCGCGCGCCTGCGCCCAGGTCGCGGCGGGGCCCGCGTCCTCGTGCAGCGGAAGCACCGTGCGCGCGCCCGCGGCGAACTGGATCTCGGCCATCGTGAGGTAGGCGCGGCGGACGCCGTCCCACAGGAAGGCGCCCAGCGGATAGTCGAGCACCGGGGAGCCATCCTCGCGAAGGGCGACCCGCCCGCCCGGCGACTCCGGATGGAACCCGTCGCGAAGGAGCGCGATCACGACCTGCAGGTTCGCGAACGATTCCATCCAGCCGGCGTGCGCCTGCCCGTAGCCCGGCAGCGTGATCCCCGCGAGGATGGGGTGCAGGGGCGGGGCCTCCAGCTTGAAGCCCATGGGGCCGTCCACCGGCAGGCTGTCCAGGAAGTGATCCGAGTAGATCGTCTGTGGGGCGCCCTCGTAGCCCTTCACCGGGTCCGGCATGACGGCAGCCGACACCACGGTGGGGTGCAGGAACGTGCGCCGGCCCACGAGCCCGTGGGGGTCGGGCAGGGCGCTGCGCAGGAGCACGGCGGGGCTGCCGATCGCGCCCGCGGCCAGCACGAAGTGGCGCGCTCGCAGGCGAACGACGGCGGCGACCGGCGCGGCGCCGGGGCCGGCGACGCCTCGCGCCTCCGCGGCCACGACGCGGTCGCCCGCGGCAACCAGGCGCTCCAGGCGGGCGCGGTGGACGAGCGTCGCACCGGCACCCAGTGCCGCCGGGATCGTCGTCACCAGCATCGACTGCTTGGCGTTGGTGGGGCAGCCCATGCCGCAATAGCCGAGGTTCCAGCAGCCCTTCACGTTGCGGCGGATGGCGGCCGCCGGGATGCCCAGCTTCTCGCAGCCGCGCCGCAGGATGTCGTTGTTCTCGTTGGGGGGAACCGGCCACGGCGCGATGGACAGGCGCTCCTCCATGCGCGCGAACCACGGCGCGAGGTCGGCCTCCCCCATCGTGGCGATGCCGTGCTCCGCGCGCCAGTGCGCGAGCGTCCGGGGCGGGGTGCGGAAGCTCGAGGTCCAGTTGACCGTGGTCGAGCCGCCCACGCAGCGCCCCTGCAGGATGGTCACCGCCTTGTCCTTCGTCTGCCGCCCCGCCGACTCCTGGTAGAGCTGCGGGTAGGCCTCGCGCTCGCGCATGCGGAAGTCGGCCGAGGACTTGAGCGGGCCTTCCTCCACGATCGCCACGCGCAGGCCGGCCCGCGCGAGGATCTCCGCGGTGACGCCGCCGCCGGCGCCGCTGCCCACGACCACCACGTCGGCCTCGATCTCGAGGTCGCGCTCGAGGGCGGCCGCATCGATCGCCTTCCAGCCGGCGGCGAGACCTTCGCGGAAGGGATCGACGATCACGCGGGCCTGCTCTCGAGCGACGGAGGCCCCGGATAGCCGATGCGCTCCCAGGAGGCCGGGTTGCCGTACCACGCCGCCTGGATGAGTTGCGTGAGCGCCTGGTAGCCGGCGCGCAGCAAGCCGAATCGGCTCTCGCGCCAGCGACGCAGGAAGGCGTGCAGTTCCTCGGGCGTGGCCTCGTGCCATTCCGAGCGCACGCCCGCCACGATGAAGCGGCCGGCCGCGAGCCCGAGCAGCGAGAAGAGCTGCGCGATTTCCTCCTGCACGGCGGGCGAGAGGCCGGAGATGGCGCGGTCGAAAGCGGCCGTGGCTTCCCCGATCGCCTGCTTCCGGGCGACCGGGGCCTCGGGTAGCGCGCCCGCGAGCACCGCGGGAACGATGGCCGTCACGATGCGCGCCGCACGCGCATCCAGCCAACCGTAGCCTGCGGCGGGCACGCGTCCGCCGCGCAGCGCGAGCCAGCCCGCGCCCGCGAGGACGGCGCCCGAGGCGAGGCCGACCTTGAGGAACTGCCGGCGGGTGGGCATCAGCCCAGGAGCAGGCGCACGAGGCTTTCGAAGCGCCGGCCGTAGGGGGGGCGGAAGAGCTTCAGGCCGTTCAGGCGCGGCTGCCGGAAGACCGCCTTCATCTGGGAGAACGTCTCGAACCCCTCGCGGCCGTGGTAGCGCCCCATGCCCGAGGCGCCGACGCCGCCGAAGGGGAGGTCGTCCTGCGCGATGTGCAGGATCGTCTCGTTCACGGTGACGCCACCGGAGACGGTCCGTTCGATCACGCGGCGCACGGCGTCGCGGTCGTGCTCGAACACGTAGAGCGCCAGCGGCCGCGGCCGCGCGTTCACGAAGGCGATCGCCTCGTCCAGGTCGCGGTAGGCGACGATGGGCAGCAGCGGGCCGAAGATCTCCTCGCGCATGATCGCCATCGAACCGTCGACGCCGGTGAGCAGCGTGGGCGCGCGCTTGCCGGCGGCAGCGACGTCCTCGCCGGCCGGGTTCACCTCGATCGCGCGCGCGCCCTTGGCCACGGCATCCTCCAGCAGCCGCGCGAGGCGGTCGCGATGGCGCGCGTCGACGATGGCGGTGAAATCGGGGTTGGCGGCGAGGGTGGGGTAGAGGGTGGCGATGGCCGCGCGGGCCGCCTCGACGAAGGCGCCGACGCTCTCCTCCGGCACGAGCGCGTAGTCGGGAGCGATGCAGGTCTGCCCGGCGTTGAGGCACTTGCCGTAGGCGATGCGCCCGGCCGCCTCGGCGACGGGGAATCCCCGGCCGACGATCGCCGGCGACTTGCCGCCCAGCTCCAGCGTCACTGGCGTGAGGTTCTCCGCGGCCGCGCGCATGACGTGGTGGCCGACCGTCGTGGACCCGGTGAAGAGGAGGTGGTCGAAAGGCAGGCGGCAGAAGGCCTGGGCCACCTCCGGGCCGCCGTTGACCACGCGCACCTCGCCGCCGGGAAAGTGGCGTTCGGCCAGCCGCTCGAGCAGCCCGCCCGTGGCGGGCGTGGACTCGGACATCTTCACCAGGGCGCGATTGCCCGCGGCGAGCGCCGGCACGAGGGGGCCGATGGCGAGGTAGAGCGGGTAGTTCCACGGCACGACGATGCCCGCCACGCCCAGCGGCTGCGGGACGACGGAAGAGCGCCCGGGCAGGAACCACAGGCTCGTCGCGCGCCGCCGCGGCTTCATCCAGCGGCGCAGGTGGCGCCGGGCGTGGCGGATGGCCTCGAGCGACGGAAAGACCTCCAGCAACTGCGTCTCGTGGCGCGAGCGGCCGCCGAAGTCGCGCGAGATCGCCTCGGCCCACTCGGCGGCGTGGTCCTTCACGAGCGCCTCGAGACGGTCGAGGAGGGCGATGCGCGCGGCGGCCGCGGGATAGGGTTCGGCCGCGAAGGCGTTGCGCTGCCGCCGGAACAGGGCTTCGGTGTCGGGGTACAAGGGGAAAGGGTGTTGACGCGGATTCAAACGCTCGTTTCAATCACTCGTTAGAATAGCCTCGCCCCCCGCCCGAGGCAACCGCGAGGCCATGACCCTTTCAGCCCATCCCGCGCCCGAGTCCCTGCGCCGCAACCTCGAGCGCCTGCGCGAGATGCGGGGCCGCGAGGCCGGCCATCCACCCCCGCGGCTCGCGGAGGTGAAGGCCTGGCAGGCGCGGCGGCTGGCGCAGACCTACGCCGACCTCGCGGCCGACCCGCGCTACGCCAAGGCGACCGCCTTCTTCCTCGGGGACCTCTACGGGGACAAGGATTTCAGCCACCGCGACGAGGCGATGCTGCGCATCTATCCCGTGATGGTGCGCACGCTTCCCGACAGCGCCGTCGAGACGGCGGCGCTGGCGATCGAGGTCGACGCGCTCTCGGAGGAACTGGACCGGCGGCTGGCGGCCGTCCTCGCGCCGGGGCCCGTCACGGAAGCGAGCTACGCCCGGGCCTACCGGGAGGCGGGCACCCGCGCCGAACGCGAGCGGCAGATCGCCCTCATCGACGAGGTGGGGCGCAGGCTCGACGCGCTCGTGGTGAAGCCCTTCATCCACGCGACGCTCAAGCTCATGCGCCGCCCCGCGAAGATGCTCGGGATGGAGGACCTGCAGGCGTTCCTCGAGCACGGCTTCGAGGCGTTCCGGCACATGGGCGGCGCCGGCGACTTCCTCGCGACCATCGGCGGCCGCGAGACGGCGATCCTCAACCGGCTTTTTTCCGGCCACCCGAGCCCGATTTCGGGCTGACGGGCTTCTTCGCCGGGGGCTTCGCCGCCGCGACCTTCGCTGTCCCCTTCGAGGCGAAGAGGCTGTCCAGTTCCTCGTGGACGGCGCGCTCGATGGAGCCGCGCAGGGCCTTGAGGAGGAATCCCAGGGTGACGGTGAGGTGCAGGTCCTTTTCGGTGAGGGCGAGCTTGCCCGTCACCCCCGGCCGGTCGAAATGCAGGATATTGCCCTCCCACCGGCCGGCGAGGCCGAACTTGCGGCCGAGGTCCGCGGCCATCTCGTCGGCGGCATGGCGCGCGGCCTTCATGCCGAGGTGGTGGACGCGCCTGAGATCGATGTCTGCCATGGGGATCCTCCGCGACCGGGCCGCGGTCAGTGGCCCGGCCCCATCAGCGTATCAGGGAGCCAGGTGGCGATGCCCGGGAAGAAGCAGAGAAGCACCATGAAACCGATCATGATGAACACATAGGGCAGGGAGCCGCGCAGCACCACGTTCAGCGGGACCTCGGGCGCCACGCCCCGCAGCACGTAGAGGTTGAGCCCCACCGGCGGCGTGATGAGCCCCACCTCCAGGTTGATCGTGAGCAGCACCGCGAACCAGATGAGGTCGAAGTCGTTGGCCTCGAGCACCGGCGTGAGGATGGGCATCACCATGAGGATGATGGCCACCGGCGGCAGGAAGCACCCCATGAGGAGCAGGAAGACGTTGATCGCCGCGAGCAGCACCCACTTGTTGAGCTGGATCGAGACCAGCCACTCGGCGGACGACTGCGTGACGTAGAGCAGCGACATCATGTACGAGAAGAGCGCCGCGGCCGCGATGATCATGAGGATCATGCTCGACTCGCGCACCGTGTCGCGGAAGATGTGCTGCAGGTCGCTCATGCGCCAGGTCCGGTAGATCACGATCACCAGGATGAGCGCCAGGAACGCCCCGATGGCCGCGATTTCCGAAGGGGTGGCGAGCCCGCCGTACATGAAGTAGGCGATGGCCGCGATGATCGCGAGGAAGGGGCCCACGCGCACCATGCCCTCCATCTTCTCCTTCAGCGTGAAGCGCTCGTCCACGACGACCAGCTCGCGCCTGGCCACGAGCGATGCGAACCACGCCCAAGCCGAGAAGAGGACGACCAGCAGGATCCCGGGGACGACGCCCGACAGGAACAGCCTGCCGATGGAGGTCTCCGTCGCGATCCCGTAGAGGATCAGCGTGATGGACGGCGGTATCAGGATGCCCAGCGTGCCGCCTGCGCAGATGGCTCCCGTGGCGAGCGCCGGCGGCACGCCGCGGCGGATCATCTCGGGGACGCCGGCCTTGCCGATCGCCGCCGCGGTGGCTGGCGAGGAACCGCACACCGCCGAGAACATGCCGCAGGCGAGGATGTTGGCGATGATGAGCCCGCCGGGCACGCGCGCGAGCCAGCGGTAGAGCGAGTTGTAGATGTCCTTGCCCGCGGCGGAGACGCCGATGGCCGCCCCGAGCAGGATGAAGAGCGGGATGGTGAGCAGCGCGAACGAGTTCAGCTCGTCCATGAACTGCGTGGCCACCACGGCGAGGCTCGCCGGGCCCTTGAACGCCACGAGGAAGGCCACGGCGACGAGGGCGAGGCCCCAGGCGATGGGGAAGCCCGAGAAGAGCACCACCGTCGTGACCACGAGGATGAGGAGGCCGACCTGCAGCTCGTTCACGGCGTCAGGCTCCCTGGCCGGACACGGCGGCCGTCGCGGCCGGGGCCTCGGCCGGGCGCAGGAAATCGGCCACGTACTGCAGCGCCGTGAGCCCGAGGCCGATGGGCATCGTCGCGAAGAAGGGCCAGCGCGGCGGGTTCCACAGCGAGCCGCTGCCCTCGTTCTTGTGGAAGGCCTCCAGCGTGAGCTGCAGCCCTTCCCAG
This sequence comes from Burkholderiales bacterium, assembly GCA_019634955.1. Taxonomy (GTDB): domain Bacteria; phylum Pseudomonadota; class Gammaproteobacteria; order Burkholderiales; family Usitatibacteraceae; genus FEB-7. Next base: position 34,890 of record JAHCAK010000013.1, on the reverse strand, counting down.
GCGAGGTACACGCACACGGCGAAGCCGAGGAGGGCGAGCACGCGGGCGAGCACGCGCTTGCCGCGCGGCGGCAGCCACTCGGAGGCGAGGTCGACGCCGATGTGGCCGCGCGTCTTCAGGCAGTACGGCGAGCCGATGAGGACGGTGCCGACGATCAGGTAGGTGGCGGCCTCGATCTCCCAGTAGGTGGAATTGCCGAGCGCGCGGTACGCGACCATCCACACGACGATGAGCATCGCGGCGACCAGCATGGCCGCGGCGGCGATGCCGCAGAGGTCCGACACGCGATCGACAAGGCGGACGAAGTGACGCACGGGGGTCTCTGGCGGCCGTCGGGCCGCGGGGCGGATGTCAGGGTGAAGCGGGGCGGCCCAAGCCGCCCCGCGGCTCTCACTTGACCTTGGCGATCAGCTCCAGGAGTTCCTTCGCGTCGGCCGACTTGGCGCTGAACTCGGGCCAGGAGGTCTTCTTGGCGAGGTCGATCCACGCATCGAACTCGGCCTTCGAGAGGGCGCGAACCTTGGCGCCGGCCTTCACATAGGCCTCCTCCATGCGCTTGACCGCCTCGCGCTGGCCGGCCGCGAAGAACTCGTCGCTCTTGTTCGCCGCCTCCTCGAAGATCTTCTTCTGGGCGGGCGTGAGCTTGTCCCAGGCCGACTTGGACATGACCAGGGGCTGGAGCAGCCACCACAGCGTGTAGTCGCCGCCGACGGTGGCGAATTTCGTCTGCTCGTAGATGCGCATGCTGACGAACGTCTCGGCCGAGGTGAGGGTCGAGGTGAGCACGCCCGACTGCAACGACGGGTAGATCTCGTTGGATGCGATGTTGATCACCGAGGCGCCCGCGGCCTTGAGCATGCTCTCGAACGTGGGGTCGGCCGCGCGCATCTTCTCGCCCTTGACCGTGTCGGGCCCGCCGATCTCGCGCACCTTGGAGGCGAAGCCGCCCGGCGTCCACCACCAGGTGACGATGTGCACGCCGTTCTTGTTCGCGACTTCCTGGAGCTTCTTGTGGAAGGCCGTGCCCTTGAGCCGCATGGCGTGATCGATGCTCGTGATCGTGCCCGGCATGATGGTGATCGACATCTCCGGCACCTTGCCCACGGCGTAGGACATCGGGAAGACCGACATCTCGAGGGTGCCCGCCTGGAGCGCGTCGAACTGGGCCACGGGCTTGATGTTGAGCGAGCTGCCGGGGTAGATGCGGAACTTGAGGCTCGCGTCCTTCTTGTTCACTTCCTCGACGAACAGGCGCGTGGCCTTGTCGCGGCCATCCGTGTTGGCCTTGAACTGGTGCGAGATCTTGATTTCCTGCGCGGCCACGGGGGCGGCCAGCGCCGCCGCCGCGGCGAGCACGGCGGCGCCGCGCCAGATGCGATTCATCATGGGTTTCTCCTCGTCTGCGATTCGAATGGGTCGCCGTCTTGACGCGGCGGTGCCGGCAACTTACGCGATGGCGGCGGGCCTGTAAACGGCGCCGGTCAAGCTGCCCGCGCCGCCCGGGAGGCGGGCAGGGCGCACGACGCGAGGTAGTCCATGGCCGCCTGGGCGCCGCCCTTGCGGTGCGGCACGCCTGCGATCGCGAGCCCCATCTCGACCCCCGCGAGCGTGCCCATGAGGGTGAGGTCGTTCAAGTCGCCGAGGTGGCCGATGCGGAAGACCTTGCCGGCGAGCCGGCCCAGGCCCATGCCGAGCGACATGTCGAAGCGCTCGAGGATCGCGTCGCGAAGCCGGTCGGCGTCGTGGCCGGCGGGCATCATGAGCGCGGTGAGCGACGAGCTGTACTCCTCGGGCACGGCGCACAGCACCTCCAGGCCCCAGGCGGCCGCGGCCCGGCGCGTCGCCTCGGCGTGGCGGTCGTGCCGCGCGAAGACGTTCGCGAGGCCTTCCTCCTCCAGCATGGCGATGGCCTCGCGCAGGCCGTAGAGGAGGTTCGTGGCCGGGGTGTAGGGGAAGAAGCCCTTGGCGTTGGGCGCGAGCATCTCGCCCCAGTCCCAGTAGGAACGGGGCAGGCGCGCGGTCTTCTGCGCCTCGAGAGCCTTGTCGGACAAGGCATTGAAGGAAAGTCCCGGCGGCAGCATGAGCCCCTTCTGCGAGCCGCCCACCGTGACGTCCACGCCCCACTCGTCGTGGCGGTAGTCGATGGAGGCGAGGGACGAGATGGTGTCCACGAGGAGGAGCGCCGGGTGGCGCGCGTCGTCCATCGCCTTCCTCACCAGCGGCACGCGCGTGGTGGCGCCCGTGGAGGTCTCGTTGTGGACCACGCACACGGCCTTGATCGAGTGCCCCTTGTCGGCGACGAGCCGCTCGTGGATGGCGGGGGCCTCGGCCCCGCGCCGCCAGTCGCCGGGGATCAACTCGACCTCGAGCCCCAGGCGGCCGGCGAGCTTGCGCCACAGCGCGGCGAAGTGCCCCGACTCGTACATGAGCACCTTGTCGCCGGGCGACAGCACGTTCACGAGCGCCGCTTCCCAGGCGCCCGTGCCCGAGGCGGGGTAGATCACCACCGGGTGGCGGGTGCGGAAGACGCGTCGGATCCCGGCGAGCACCTCCTCGCCCAGCGCCTGGAACTCCGGCCCGCGATGGTCGATCGTCGGCCGGTCGATGGCGCGAAGCACGCGGTCGGGGACGTTGGTGGGGCCGGGGATCTGCAGGAAATGGCGGCCTGCGGGCATGGCATCTCTCCTCGTCGGTTCGGTCGGGCCCGCGCGCGTCATTGCGGCGGACCGGCATTTTCTGCCCATAATGCCGCAGGCCGCCCGCCAGTCCAATCGCGGGCGGGTATAAGCCCTGATGACCACCACGCACCCCGTCCGCTTCTCCCGCGACCGCGACAGCCCCCTCCACCCGCTCGCCGAGCGCCTGCGCCGGGAGGTGGACGGCGACGTTCTCTTCGACCGCGCGAGCCGCGGGCGCTATTCGACCGACGCCTCGATCTACCAGGTCGAGCCGGTCGGCGTCGTGATCCCCCGCACGGCGGATGCCGCCGCCACCGCCCTGCAAGTCGCGGTCGACGCCGGCGTGCCCGTGCTTCCGCGCGGCGCGGGGACCTCCCAATGCGGGCAGACCGTGGGCGCCGCGCTCGTGATCGACGCGAGCCGGCATCTCCACCGGCTGGTGTCCCTGGACGTCGCCGCGCGCCGCGCGGTGGTGGAGCCGGGCATGGTCCTCGACACGCTCAACGCGCAGCTGCGGCCGCACGGGCTGTGGTTTCCCGTGGACGTCTCCACCGCCGCCCAGGCCACGATCGGCGGCATGACGGGCAACAATTCGTGCGGGGCGCGATCGATGGCCTACGGCTACATGGTGCACCGCGTGGCCGCGATCGACGCCTGCCTCGCCGACGGCACGCGCGGGCGCTTCGGGCCGGCCGCGGAGATAACGCACCCCGCCCTGCGCGAGCTGTCCGCGCGCGCGGCCGCCCTGTGGGCGAGGGAGAAGGACGAGATCGAGGCCCGTTTCCCGAAGGTGTCGCGGCGCGTGGCGGGCTACAACCTCGATTGCCTCGCCCCCGAGGGCCAGAACCTCGCCAGGCTCCTCGTGGGAAGCGAGGGAACGCTCGCGTGGTCGGAGCGCATCGAGCTGGAGCTCGCCACCATCCCCCGCCACAAGGCGCTCGGCGTCGCGCACTTCCCGCGCTTCCACGACGCGATGGACGCCGCGCAGCACATCGTGAAGCTGGGCCCGTGCGCCGTCGAGCTGGTCGACCGGACGATGATCGAGCTCTCGCGCGCCATTCCGGCCTTCGCGCCCACGATCAACGCGTACGTGCGCGGGCAGCCGGACGCGATCCTGCTGGTGGAGTTCGCCGGCGAGGATCGCGACGAGCAGGCGCGCGGCGTGAAGCGCCTGGCCGAACTCATGGCGGACCTCGGCTTTCCCGGCGGCGTCGTGGAGCTCCTCGAGCCCGGGCGGCAGAAGGAACTGTGGGAGGTGAGGAAGGCGGGCCTCAACATCATGATGTCGATGAAGGGCGACGGGAAGCCGGTGTCCTTCATCGAGGACTGCGCGGTTCCGCTCGAGCACCTCGCCGAGTACACGGACCAGCTCACCGAGGTCTTCCGCAGGCACGGCACCGAGGGCACCTTCTACGCGCACGCCTCCGTTGGGTGCCTGCACGTGCGGCCCGTGCTCAACATGAAGGGCGACGGGGCGATACGCATGCGCGCGATCGCGCAGGAGGCAGCCGACCTCGTGCGCCGCTACAAGGGGGCGTACTCGGGCGAGCACGGCGACGGCCTCGTGCGATCGGAGTGGATCGCGCCCTTCTTCGGGCCGCGCCTCACGGCCGCGCTCGCCGAGATCAAGGGCTGGCTGGACCCGAAGGGGCTCATGAACCCCGGGAAGATCGTGAATCCCCCGCGGCAGGACGACCGCTCCCTGTTCCGTTACAAGGAGGGCTACCGGGCCGAGGCGCCGGCGACGGTGCTGGACTGGAGCGCGTGGGGCGGGCTCCCGGGCGCGGTCGAGATGTGCAACAACAACGGCCACTGCCGCAAGTTCGACGCGGGAACCATGTGCCCCAGCTACCGCCTGACGCGCGACGAGCAGCACCTCACGCGCGGGCGCGCCAACACGCTTCGCCTCGCCCTTTCCGGGCAGCTGGGCGCCGACGGGTTCGTCTCCGACGCGGTCCGCGAGGCGTTCGAGCTGTGCGTCTCCTGCAAGGGCTGCCGGCGCGAATGCCCCACGGGCGTCGACATGGCGCGCATGAAGGTCGAGTTCCTTCACCACGACCGTGCCGCGCGCGGGTTCAGCCTCCGCGACCGCCTGGTGGGGATGCTGCCCGCCTACGCGCCCTGGGCGTCGCGCTTCGCGCCGCTCGTGAACCTGGCGCAGCGCCTGCCGGGGGTGTCCCATGCGATCCGCGCGGCGGCCGGCTTCGACGCGCGCAGGCCCCTGCCGGCCTTCAGCGCGCGGCCCTGGCTCGCGCGCCAGCCTCAGGACGAACCGAAGGGCGACCGCGTGGCGGTGCTCCTCGCCGACACCTTCAACAACCACTTCGAGCCCGCGAACCTGGCGGCCGCCCGCCGCGTCATGGAGGCGGCGGGATTCGCGGTCGTCGCCGCGCGCGCGAAGGACTCGCGCCCGCTGTGCTGCGGACGGACCTACCTGTCGGCGGGCATGGTGGACCGCGCGAAGGCCGAGTCGGCGCGCATGCTCGAGGCGCTCGCGCCGTGGATCGGGCGGGGGATTCCCGTCGTGGGGCTCGAGCCCTCGTGCCTATACACGCTCCAGGACGAGTTCCTCGCCCTGCACCCGGGAGATCCGCGCGCGAAGGCGCTGGCCGGTCTCGCCGTCACCTTCGACAGCTTCATGGCAGGCGCCCTTCGCGCGGGCGCCGCGCCTGCATGGAAGGCCGGCGCGGCACCGGAGTATCTCGTACACGGCCACTGCCACCAGAAGGCCTTCGGCGCCTTCGAGGACACGCTCGCGATGCTGCGCGCCGTGCCCGGGGCGAAGGTGAGCGCCATCGAGTCGAGCTGCTGCGGCATGGCCGGCTCCTTCGGCCACGAGCACTACGACGAGTCGATGGCCATGGGCGAGGCCTCGCTCCTGCCGGCGGTGCGCGCCGCCGGGCCCGCTACCCTCGTCGTGGCCGCCGGCACGAGCTGCCGCCACCAGGTCGCCCACGGCGCCTCCCGCGAGGCGGTGCACCCGGCCGTCGCGCTGGCCGCCGCGCTCGAGCCATGAGCGCGTCACCGGCGAATCTCCTCGACGCGCTGCGCACGGCGGTGGCCTTCGAGCCCCTGGGCGCGCCCGCGGGCAACCTCACCTTCGGCAAGGGGCAGCTCGACGGGCGACCCCTGCGCGTGGCGATCGTCGAGAACCGCATCGCCAGCGGCTCGATCGGCAAGGCGGAGGTCGCCAAGCTCGTGCCGCTTCTCTCGATCGTGGCGCGGGAGAAGACGCCGCTCGTGGTCTGGCTCGACTCGGCCGGCGCGCGGGTCTCCGAGGGGCTGGAGGCTCTGGGCGCCTTCCGGCGCCTCTTCCGGGAGGCGCTGGCCGCGCGCGTGGCCGGCGCGCCCATCGCCATGGTCCTCGGGCGAAACTGCTTCGGCGGCGCGAGCATGCTCGCGCACCTGGCGCCGCGCCGGCTCTTCAGCCCGAACACGCAGCTCGCCATGTCGGGCCCGGCGATCCTCGCGAGCGCGGCGGGCGCCGACGCGCTCGACGAGATGTTCCGGGCCATCGCGCAGGCCACCATCGGCGCGGCCGCGCGGGAGAAGGCGAGCGACGCCAACCGCGCGTGGGCGCCGGGCATGGACGTGGCGGCCTGGCTGCGCGGGGCGCTGGCCCCGTCCCCGGGCTCGTTCGACGCCTTCCACGAGCGCCACCAGTCGCTGCGCGCGCGCCTCGAGAAGGGGCTCACGACGCGCCAGCCCGAGGCGATGCGCCGCAAGGAGCTCGAGAAGCTCTTCCCCGAGGGCTACCAGGCGCTCGAATGCGACGGCGTGGTCACGGGCGAGGCGAAGCGCGAGGGTGCCGCGGTGCCGCTGCTGGGGCTCGTGGGCAGCACGCCGGTGGGCGCCGAGCGCGCCTGGCGCTTCGCGCAGGCGGCGTGGCGGCTCGCGATCCAGTCGCCGGCCCGGCTCGAGGTCCTTCTCGACTGCGAGACGCACGCCCCGCGCCTGGAGGACGAGAAGGCCGTGCTTACCGAGTACATCGTCGACATGGGCGTGGCGCTGGCCGCGCTCGCCGCGCGCGGCACCCACGTGGAGCTCACGATCCTCGACCGCGCCGGCGGTGGCGTCTACGTCGCGCTCGCCGCGGCCGCCTCGCGCGTCGCGGTGGTGTTCGGCGCCGACATCCAGGTGCTGCCCGGCGCGGCGGTGGCGAGCATACTGGGGGCGAACCGCGACGCGGTGGGCGATCCCGCGGAATACCGCGCGGCCGGCGTGGCCGACGTGGAACTCAAGCTGGGCCTGCCGCCCTGACCGGCGGGCCGCGACGACCATGAACGAGAACCTCTATTCCCTCTTCGAATCGCGATTCCCCGCCGACCGCGGCCGGCCGCTGCTCTTGCTGGAGGACGGCCGCGCGGTGACCTACGGCGAGGCCGAGGCGCGGTGCGCGCAGTACGCGGGCCTGCTGGCCGGGCTCGGGCTCGCCCCCGGCGACCGAGTCGCCGTGCAGGTGGAGAAATCCCCGGAGGCGCTGCTCCTCTACCTCGCGTGCCTGCGCGCAGGGCTCGTCTACCTTCCGCTCAACAGCGCCTACCAGGAAGGGGAGGTCGGGTACTTCCTCGAGAACGCCGAGCCGGGCGCGGTCGTCGCCCAGCCGCGCTCCATGCCCTGGCTCGCGCCGCTCGCGGCCCGGCTCGGCATCCGCCACCTGTTCACCCTGGACGAGCGCGGCGAGGGCAGCCTCGTCGACGCCGCGCGCGGCGGCCCGGTGCGCTTCACCACGGTCGGGCGCGCGGGTGGCGACCTCGCTGCGATTCTCTACACCTCGGGCACGACGGGCCGCTCCAAGGGCGCGATGATCACGCACAGGAACCTCGCCTCCAACGCGACGGTGCTGCACGCCTACTGGGGGTTCCGCCCGGACGACGTGCTCGTGCACATGCTCCCGCTCTTCCACGTGCACGGCCTCTTCGTGGCCTGCCACTGCGTCCTCATGAACGGCACCGCGATGCGCTTCCACGCGAAGTTCGACGCGGGGCGCGCGCTCGAGGACTTCCGCCGCAGCTCCGTGTTCATGGGCGTGCCCACCTTCTACACACGGCTCCTCGCCGAGCCCGGGCTCACGCGCGAGGCCTGCGCGGCGATGCGGCTCTTCGTGTCCGGGTCGGCCCCGCTGCTCGCCGAGACGCACGCCGATTTCGCGGCGCGCACCGGCCACCGCATCCTCGAGCGCTACGGCATGACGGAGACGGGCATGCTCACCTCCAACCCGCTCGCGGGCGAGCGTCGCCCCGGCACCGTCGGCTTCCCGCTCCCGGGCACGAGCGTGCGCGTGGTCGACGACGAGGGGCGCGCCTGCACTGCCGGCGACATCGGCCACATCCAGGTGAAGGGCGACAACGTGCTGCCGGGCTACTGGCGCATGCCCGAAAGGAACAAGGAGGAGTTCACGCCGGACGGGTTCTTCCGCACGGGCGACGTGGGCTTCTTCTCCGCGGACGGCTACCTCTCCATCGTCGGCCGCTCGAAGGACCTCATCATCACCGGCGGCTACAACGTCTATCCCAAGGAGGTCGAGCTCGCCATCGACGAGTTGCCGGGGGTCGCCGAGTCGGCGGTGGTCGGCGTGCCGCACCCCGACTTCGGCGAGGCGGTGACCGCCGTGGTGGTGGCGCGCCCGGGCGCCCCGGCGCCCACCGAGGCCGGGGTGATCGCCGCGCTCAAGTCGAGGCTCGCGAACTTCAAGGTGCCCAAGCGGGTCTTCGTGGTGAAGGAGCTGCCGAGGAACACGATGGGCAAGGTGCAGAAGAACGTGCTTCGCGAGCGGTATTCGGCGCCGGGGGATTGACGGTGCCCGGCACCCGCGCGCTGCTGGAACGCCTCCTGGGCGGCCCGCTCGCGGCGGCGGCGCGAACGCGAGGCGAGCGCCGGGTGGTGCGGCTCGCGAAGCTGCTGCGCACTCTCGTCACCGAGAGAGGCGAATCCTCGGGCGCCGTGATGGCGCGGCGCGCCGTGGCGCTCTACAGCGGGCTGGACGAGCACGGGCGCGAGCTCCTCTTCGAGCTGCTCGCGCGCGACTTCTCTCCCGACCCCGGCCTCGTGCTCGCGGCGGCGCAGGCCTACCGGGAGGAGCCGTCGCCGGCGACGCTCGCGCGGCTGCAGGCGGTGGCCGAGCCCCCGCGCCAGGAGATCTTCCGCCGCATGAACATGGCCGCCGGCGGCACCTCCGTGCTGGTGGGGATGCGCCGCGCCGTCCTGGCGCTCATTCCGCGGCGTCCCCACCTGGCCGTCGTCGTCGACGACCTCACGCACCTCTTCGGGTCGTGGTTCAACCGCGGCTTCCTCGAGCTGCGCCGCATCGACTGGGGAACCCCTGCCGCGATCCTCGAGAAGCTCATCGCCTACGAAGCGGTGCACGAGATCCGCGGCTTTCCGGACCTCAAGCGCCGCCTCGAGCGCGACCGGCGCTGCTTCGCGTTCTTCCACCCGGCGCTTCCGGGCGAGCCGCTGGTGTTCGTGGAGGTGGCGTTCGTGGACGACCTGCCTTCGGCGGTCGAGCCGATCCTCTCGCTGGAGTCGGCCATCGGCGACCCGAGGAAGGCGCGTTGCGCGGTGTTCTACTCCATCACGAGCTGCCAGCCGGGGCTCAAGGGCATCTCGTTCGGCAACTTCCTCATCAAGCAGGTGGCGCAGGACCTGCACGACGAGCTGCCCAACCTCCGGCAGTTCGCGACTCTCTCGCCGATGCCGGGGTTTCGCGCGTGGCTGCGTCGCCAGCCCGCCGGCGAGGGGCTCGCGGGGGCCGCCGCCATCCGCGAGGCCGCCGAAGCCGAGCCTGCGGCGGCGCCCGGCGAGGCGATCCGCGAGCCGCTGGAGACGCTCGCGGCGCACTACCTCGTGCGCGAATGGGAGGACAACCACGTCCTCGACCCCGTGGCGCGCTTCCACCTCGGCAACGGCGCGCGGCTGGAGCGCATCAACTGGATGGCCGACCCTTCCGCGAAGGGCCTGCGCCAGTCCCTCGGCCTGATGGTGAACTACGTCTACGCCCTCGAGGACGTGGAGCGCAACCACGAGGCGTACGTGAACGGCCGCGTCGTGGCCTGCTCGCCCGCGGTCGACCGCCTGGCGCGCCTGGCCGAGGCGGAGTGGCCGCTGGCGGGGGAGGCATGATGCCCCAGTGGGCGTTGAATCTTCCCGACCGGGACCCCACCTGGCATCCATGAAGGTCTTTCGCCTCTCCTGCGCGCAGGGTCACGGATTCGAAGGCTGGTTCGCCTCGGCCGAGGCTTTCGACCGCCAGTGCGAGGCAGGCGACATCGCGTGCCCCGTGTGCGAGGACCGAGAGGTGATCCGCCTTCCGTCGGCCCCGTACGTGAACACGGGCGCCCGGGAGCCTGCGACCGTCCCCGTGGCGGCGAGCCCGCAACCAGCGAGCCCGGCGCTCGCCACGGCGCTCGCCGCCCTCAAGGCGCACGTCCTGGCCCACACCGAGGACGTGGGCCGGCGCTTTCCCGAAGTGGCCCGGCGCATCCACTACGGGGAGGAGGACGCCCGCGGCATCCGCGGCCGCGTGACGCCACAGGAGGCCGCGGAACTCGTCGAGGAGGGGATCGAGGCCGTGCCCCTGCCGCCGGGGATCGACCTCGACGGCAAGGCGCACTAGGGGCAGCGCGGCCCCACCCGCTCAGAAGGCCGAAAGCCCCGTCTGCGCGCGCCCGAGGATGAGGGCGTGCACGTCGTGCGTGCCCTCGTAGGTGTTGACGGCCTCGAGGTTCAGCACGTGGCGGATGACGTGGTACTCGTCGGCGATGCCGTTGCCGCCGTGCATGTCGCGCGCCGTGCGCGCGATCTCGAGCGCCTTGCCGCAGGAGTTTCGCTTGACCAGCGAGACCATCTCGGGCGTGGCGCGGTGCTCGTCCATCAGGCGGCCGACGCGCAGCACCGCCTGCAGGCCGATGGCGATCTCCGTCTGCATGTCCGCGAGCTTCTTCTGGATGAGCTGGTTGGCGGCGAGGGGGCGGCCGAACTGGCTGCGGTCCAGCGTGTACTGCCGCGCCGAGTGCCAGCAGAATTCCGCCGCGCCGAGCGCCCCCCAGGAGATGCCGAACCGCGCCTTGTTGAGGCAGCCGAACGGACCCTTGAGGCCCTTCACGTTGGGCAGGTAGTTGTCGTCCGGCACGAAGACGTCATCCATCACGACTTCCCCGGTAATGGAGGCGCGCAGGCTGAACTTGCCCTCGATCTTGGGGGCGGAGAGCCCCTTCATGCCCTTTTCCAGCACGTAGCCGCGGATGTCGCCCGCGTCGTCCTTGGCCCACACCACGAAGATGTCGGCGATGGGGGAGTTGGTGATCCACATCTTGGCGCCCGAGAGGCGCCAGCCACCGTCCACCTTGCGCGCGCGCGTGACCATGCCGCCGGGGTCCGAGCCGTGGTTGGGCTCGGTGAGGCCGAAGCAGCCCACCAGCTCGCCGGTGGCGAGCCTCGGCAACCACTTCTCGCGCTGCGCCTCGGTGCCGTACGCGTGGATCGGGTGCATCACGAGCGAGGACTGCACGCTCATGGTCGAGCGGTAGCCGGAGTCGACGCGCTCGACCTCGCGGGCGATGAGGCCGTAGCAGACGTGGTTCACGCCCGCGCACCCGTAGCCTTCGATGGTGGAGCCGAGGAAGCCGAGTTCCCCCATCTCGTGGAGGATCGCGCGGTCGAACTTCTCGTGGCGGTGCGCCTCGAGGATGCGGGGCTTGAGCTTCTCCTGGCAGTAGGCGCGCGCGCTGTCCCTCACCATGCGCTCGTCCTCGGTGAGCTGGGCGTCGAGGAGGAGGGGGTCGTCCCACGCGAAGGCGGGCTTGGTGTCGGCTGTCTTCATGGTCTCTCCGATGGCAGCCGCCATTCTACCGCCGCGCCCCGGTAGAATCGCCGCCCATGGCTACCCGAAACCGCCGGCTCACGGCCGAAGACCTCTGGCGGCTCGCGCGTCCCGCGCAGCCCACCCTCTCACCCGACGGCGCGCAGGCGTGCGTGTCCGTCACCACCTACGACATGGAGGAGAACAAGGGCGCCTCGCGCCTCTGGCTCCTGTCGACCTTCGGCGGCGAGCCGCGCCAGCTCACGCAGGCGGGCGAGAAGGACGCCGGGCCGCGCTGGTCGCCCGACGGGCGCCTCATCGCCTTCGTGGCCAAGCGCGACAAGGACGACGAGCCGCAGCTCTGGGTGATCTCGCCCGACGGCGGGGAGGCCTCGCGGGTGACGCGCATGCCCACGGGCGTGGCCGGCATCAAGTGGTTCCCGGACTCGCGCCGCGTCGCCTTCATCTCCTGGGTCTGGCCCGACGCGACGGGCTACAAGGCGCTCGACGAGCGCTGGAAGGCGCACCGGGATTCGAAGGTGAAGGCGCACGTGGTCGAGCACGAAGCCTACCGCTACTGGGACCACTGGCTCTCCGACGGCCGCGTGCCGCGCCTTTTCGTGGCGGACGTGCGCTCGCAGCGCATCGTGGACCTCTTCGCCGGCACGCCCTACGAGCTGCCGCGGGCCGATCCGGCGGCGCATCACTACGACATCTCGCCCGACGGGCGCGAGATCGCCTTCACCTTCGACCCGGCGGAGTCCAAGCGCTTCGACCACGAGCACCACATCGTCGCGCTCGACCTCCGGGAGAAGCGCTTCCGCACGCTCACGAAGGGCTCGCGCCTGGATCACGAGGGCCCGAGCTACTCGCCGGACGGCAAGTGGCTCGCCGTCCTCACGCGGGACCTGCGGCGCAGCCCCGTCGCCGAGACCCGCATCGCGCTGCTGGATCGCGGCTCGGGGAGGATGAAGCCGATGCCCGCGGCCTGGGACCGCAGCGTCCACGCTCCCGTGGCTTGGGAGGCGGGCTCGGAGTCGCTGGTCTTCGCCGCGGAGGATCGCGGGCGCACCCACGCGTGGCGCTGGCGGCTGGGCGACCGCGAGCCCGAGGTCGCCGCGCTCGGCGGCACGGTCACCGATTTCACCGTGGGGGCGGGCGGGATCGCGTTCGTGAGGAACACCATGGGGACGCCGCCGGCCGTGTTCTTCACCGACCCGGCCCGCGGCGAGCGCCGCATCGACCGCTTCAACGACGACGTGATGGCGGGCGTGCGGCTCGGCGAGGTGCGCGAGTTCGAGATCCGCGGCTGGAAAGGCGAGAAGGTGCAGATGTGGGTGATCTACCCGCCGGACTTCGACCCGAAGCGCAAGTGGCCGCTGCTGCACAACATCCACGGCGGCCCGCACTCGGTGTGGGGCGACAACTTCCACTTCCGCTGGAACAACCATGTCTTCGCGGCACAGGGCTACGTGGTCGCGTGCGTGAACTACCACGGGTCGTCGTCGTTCGGGCAGGCGTTCGTCGAGTCCATCAACGCCGAATGGGGCAAGCGCGAGCTCGCGGACGTCGAGGCAGGCACGGACTTCCTGCTGAAGGCGGGCTACATCGACCGCAGGCGGCTGCTCGCCGCGGGCGGCAGCTACGGCGGCTACATGGTCGCCTGGATGAACGGCCACACCGACCGCTACAAGGCCTACGTCTGCCACGCCGGCTGCTTCGACTGGACGGCGATGTTCGCCGACGACGTGTGGTACTGGTCGCCCAAGGAGCTGGGCGCGTACTACTGGGACGACCCGGAGAAGGTCGACCGCCAGAACCCGCGGGCGAGGGCGCGCCACATGAGGACGCCCACGCTCGTGATCCACGGGCTCCTGGATTACCGGGTGCCGGACGCGCAGGGGCTCGCGTACTACAACACGCTAAAGGCCAAGGGCGTGCCGGCGCGGCTCGTCTTCTTCCCCGACGAGAATCACTGGATCCTCAAGCCGCAGAACTCCCGCCTCTGGTATCGCGAGTTCTTCGACTGGCTCGCGCGGCACGACCCCGGCGCGCGGCGGCGCCGGCGGTGAGCAAGGGCTAGGCGAGCTTCGCGAGGGCCGCCGCGAGGCTTGCGGCCACCACGGCGCTCGCGGCGGTGCGCAGGTCGACGAACCAGGTGGGCAGGAGCCCGCGCCCGGCCATCCACTGGTCGGACGCCCACACGCCCACGATGAGGGCGAGCGCCGCGCCCACCTGCCACACGGGGTTGGGCAGCCAGAGCAGCGCCCACGCCGCGAGCGACGAGACCGTCGAAAGCCCCAGCGCGATCGCGCGCGTGGATTCCGTGCCGGATTCGTCGCGGATCGCGAGGCCCCACTCGATGCCGCCGAGGAAGGAGAGGATCACGGCGGAATAGGTGACCAGCGCCGTGATGGCCGGCACGCGGACATGGGAGGCTTCCGACGACCAGATCGCCGCCGTGGCGAGCACGAACGGCACGGCGCCCGCGAGGGCGAGGAACCACGCCAGGCGCCGGATCATGGTGGCCGGCCCCCGTCGATCAGTCGACCTTGGCCCCCGAGGCCTTCACGAGCTTCGCGTACTTGGCGGCCTCGGCCTTCACGTAGGCGGCGAAGTCCTCGGGGCGGCTCGCCACGGGCTCCGCGCCGAGGGCGATCATCTTCTCGCGCACGTCGGGCGCGTTGAGCGCCTTGGCGAACTCGTCGTAGAGGCGGTCGACGGCCGCCTTCGGCGTGCCGGCGGGCACGAAGATGCCGAACCAGGTGCTGATGTCGAAGCCGGCGAGGCCGGATTCCGCGATCGTGGGCAGTTCCGGCGCGAGGGCGGTCCGCTTCGCGGTCGTCACGGCCAGCGCCCGCACGCGCCCGCCCTTCACCTGGGCGAGCGAGGAGGCGAGGTTGTCGAACATGAGGTCCACGCGCCCGCCGATGAGATCCTGCATCGCCGCCGCCGCGCCCTTGTACGGGATGTGGGCCATGTCCACGCCGGCCATCGACTTGAAGAGCTCGCCCGCGAGGTGGCCGGCGCTGCCGGTGCTGCCGGAGCCGAAGTTGAGCTTGCCGGGCTTCGATTTCGCGTAGGCGATGAATTCCTTCACGCTGGCGGCCGGCACGTTCGGGTTCACCACGAGCACGTTGGGCGTGGAGGCGACCTGCGTGACGGCGATGAAGTCCTTCTCGGCGTTGTACGGGATGCTGGGGTACAGGCTCGGGTTGATGGCGTGGGTGGCGACCGCCCCCATGAGGATGGTGTGCCCGTCGGGAGCCGCGCGCGCGACCACGCCCGCGCCGATGTTGCCGCCGGCGCCGGGAACGTTGTCCACGACGACCGGGTGCTTGATGCTCGCCGAGACCTTCTGGCCCAGCAGGCGCGCGACGGTGTCCAGCGGGCCGCCGGGCGGGTAGGGCACGACGAAGCGGATCTGCTTGGCGGGGAAGGGCTCGGCCGCGAGGCCGGCCACCGGTGCCACGGCCACGAGGGCTGCGGCGGCGAGGAGGCGGAGGGTTTTCATGGTGGGACGATTCTATCGCAGCGCCTGCGCGGTCGCTTCGAGGAGCGCATCGACGGTTGCCGTGCCGTGGTAGACGCCGAAGCCGAACCGCAGGCGCCGGTCCCGCCGGTCCACGTACACGCCCTGCGCAGCCAGGGCCTGCTGGATCGCGAGGGCGTCGTCGGTCTCGAAGGCGAGGAAGTTGCCGCGCGGGGCGCCGGCGGGCGGCACGAGGCCCGCTGCGGAAAGCCGCGCCAGCCCGAGGCGTGCGAGGCCCCCGAGAAACCGCTCCTGCAGCGCCTGCGCGTGGGCGTGGATCGCGGCGACGGTGACTTCCTCCGCGACGAGCCAGTCCATCACCGCGTTGAAGCGGTAGAGCCCGGAGGGGTCGAAGGTCGATCCCCAGAAGCGGAAGGCATCGGCGGAGTAGGGGACCTCCTCGCCCGGGCGGCCGGAGAGCGAATCGAAGGACGCGAACCAGCCGGTGTCGGCGGGCCGCAGCGCGCAGCCCGGCGGGATGGCGAGGAAGCACGCCCCCTCGCCGGACATGGCGTACTTGTAGCCGCCGGCGAGGTAGAAGGCGCGATGGTGGATGCGCGAGAGGTCGACGGGCAGGGCGCAGAAGGCGTGGTAGCCGTCGATCGCCACGATGGCCTGCGCCGGAGCCGCGGCCACGATCGCCTCGAGGTCCCGCACCACGAACCCCGAATCGAAGAAGACGTGGGAAAGCCACACGAGATCCCAGTCGCCCGAGGCGGCCGAGGCCGCGAAGCGCTCGCCGAAGCTGGGCCAGGGGTCCAGCGAAATCTCGGTGAGTTCCAGCCACCCCGTCTCCGCCAGCCGGCGCGCCTGGCGGCGGAAGCTGTGGAACTCGTGCGCGCTCGCGAGCACGCGCACGGGGCGCGACCCGTCGAGGCAGGAGAGAAGCCGCGCCACGAACTCGTGCGTGTTGGGCGCGAAGGCGACCTGGCGCGGGTCGGAGAGCGAGAGCAGGCGCGCGACGTGGGCCTGCGCCGCCGGGACGACGGAGCCGAACACCGTGCCCCACTTGCGGTCCGCGAGCGAGGCCGAGTCCTCCCAGTAGCGCGCGTGCGCCGCGCGCGAGACATCCGGCCACGGGTGGTGGCTGTGGGCCGCGAAGTGGAGCAGCCCCGGGTTGGCGGCGAGGAAGCGGGAGAAATGGCGGGCGAGCATGGCCCGCCATTCTGCCCGGAATCCGGGAAGCTCCCCGGGAGCGCCCCCGTCAGTCCTTGAACGCCTCGACCTGGATCTGCAGCTTCACCTCGTCGGCCACGGCGGGCACGGCGTACTTCATGCCGAAGTCGGTGCGCTTGATCGTCGCGACGAAATCGCCACCGCAGGCCTTCTTCTTGGCCATCGGGTGGTCGGCGCAGTTGAAGTAGGTCGCGGTGAGGGTGACGGGCTTGGTGACGCCCAGCATCGTGAGGTTCCCCGAGACGCTCTTCACCTTGTCGCCGTCGAAGGCGAACTTGTCGCCCTTGAAGGTGATGGCGGGAAACTTCGCCACGTTGAAGAAGTCCTCGCCGCGCAGGTGCTCCTCGAGCTTGTCGAGGCCCGTGTCGACGCTCGCCGCGTCGATGGTGATGTCGGCGGTGCCCTTCTTCGCGGCGGGATCGATCGTGACCTTGCCGCTGGTCTTGTTGAAGCGGCCGCGCTGGAGCGAGTAGCCGAGGTGCAACACCTCGAAGCTGGGGAAGGTGTGGCGCACGTCGAGGGAATAGGACTCGGCGGCGGTGGCGGGGAGGGTGGCGATCGCGCCGGCGACGGCGGCGGCGAGGGCGAGGCGATTCATCGGGGCTCTTCCTTTACTTGGTGGTGGAGGGAATGACGAACCTGAAGCGGACGACGACCTCGTCGGCCACGGTTTCCGTGTCCGCCCAGGGCCCGTCGCCGACCTTGAACTGCAGCCGCCGCAGGGGAAACTGCCCCTCGACGGTGCGCATCCCGCCCGCGTCCACGAGCGTGAACGGCGCGGTGATGGTCTGCGTGACCCCCTTGATGGCCAGGGGGCCCGTGGCTTCGAAGCGACCGGGGCCGGTGGCCTTGACCGTGGACGCGGTGAAGGTTGCCTTGGGGAAGGCCTCGACGAAGAGCCACGGCTTGCGGCGCGCTTCCGTCTCGCCCTCGGCGTTGCCGAGGTCGATCGAGGCGAGATCCACCTCGAAGGTGGCCTTGGTCGCCTCGGGCTTCTTCGGGTCGAAGGTCACGGTGGCGTCGAACTTGCGGAAGCGCCCCTCGACGGGGACGTTCATCTGCTTGAAGCCGAAGCGGATGTGGCTCTTCTCGGCCACGACCTTCTGCGGCGCCTGCGCGAAGGCGGGCATGGCGAGCGCGAGGCAGGCACAGGCGGCGAGGAGGGGGAAGCGAGTCATTGCGTCAGGTCCGGGGCTTGAGGAAGGGGAGCATGCGGGCGAGCACGTCGTCGCCATCGACCACGTGGTGCTTGATCGCGGCCGCCGCATGCACGGTGACCAGCGCGGCGAGCGAGTAGTTCACGAAGCGATGCGCGAGCTTGAGCGTGTCGGCGAGCGCCGGGTCCTTGGCGAGGAGGTCCGGGATCGGCAGCACGCCGAAGTACACCGTCTGGAAGCCGGCCGCCGAGCTGAAGAGCCACCCGGTGAGGGGGGCTGCGAAGAAGAGCGCGTAGAGGAGGTGGTGCGAGGCGTTCGCTGCCGCGCGCTGCCACGCGGGCATGGTCGCCGGCAGGGCGGGCGCCGCGTGCGTGATTCGCCACACGAGCCGCGCGGCCGACAGCAGGAAGATCGTGACGCCCGCCCACTTGTGCCACGAGTAGTACTTGAGCTTCGCCGGCGACAGGGGGAGGTCGACCATGTACAGGCCGAAGGCGAGGTTGCCGAGGATGAGCGCCCCGGCGACCCAGTGCAGCGCGATCGCGGTCGGGGTGTAGCGGTCACTGCCGGGCAAGTTCATCGCTTCGCTTCTCCAGGGCCTCGCGCAGCTGGCGCAGTCGCTTCTCCAGGTCCTTCCGCCCGCATTCCGGCAACGACTCGACGGCCGGCGCGAGGAAGGCGAGGTGGGGCTCGAACACCTCCCGGAACACCCGCTCGCCCTCCGCCGTGAGCCGCACGATCGTGGAGCGCCCGTCGTCCGGGGAGGCCGCGCGCTCCACGAGCCCGCGGGCCGCCAGGCGGTCGACGACGCCCGTGAGGGTTCCCTTGGTGATCAGGGTGCGGCTCCCGAGCTCCTTGAAGGCCATTCCCGGGGTGTTGCCCAGCGTCGCGACGATGTCGAACTGGGGCGGCGTCAGCCCCATCCGGCGGATGTGCGCGTCGGACGCCCGCTCGAAGGCCTGGTAGCAGCGGGCGAGCTCCCGGATCACGGGAACCACGGTGGCTCTGGACATGGTGGCCGGAAAATAGTTCTAACAAGGACTATTGTCCGGGTGAACCCATTGATGCGCAAGATGGTTTACTTTTCAGGTTTAAAGAACGACAGAGGCACGCACTTTGAGTCCCGGCACCGGCCCGTATCCAGACCCCGACACGGAAGCCCGGCTGGAACGCTCCCGGGCGATCTTCTTCGAGGGGATCGGTCATTTCGAGGCGGGCCGTCTGGAGCCGGCGCGGGAGTGCTTCGAGCGCGCCTTGGCGCTTGCGCCGGGCCGGCCGTCGCTGATCGGCAATCTCGGCATCACGCTGTTCCACCTGCGCCGATGGGAGGACGCCGTCCCGCTGCTGCGGCAGGCCGTGGCGGCCGAGCCTGCCCATGCCGAGGCCTGGGCTTGCCTGGGCCTCGCCAGCGAGGCGCTGGGGCGCTGGCAGGAGGCTGACGACGCCCTCGGCAAGGCCCTGGAGACCTCGCCCGCCAAGGCGGCGCTGTGGCTCGCCCGCGGAGGATGCCGGCTGCGCCTTGGCCGGACGGAGGAAGCCATGCGCGCATTCGAAAAGGCGGTGGAGATCTCTCCGGGATTCGCCCGGGCCTGGAGCGCGCGCGGAAGCCTCCTGCGGGAACTCGGCCGGCGGGAGGAGGCCGCCCACTGCTTCGAGAAAGCCATCGCCCTCGGCGAGGACCCCGAGCTGCACGCCTGGTTCCTCGCCGCCGTGCGCGATGGCGCCACGCCGGCGAAGACCCCGCGCCGCTATGTGGAAGGGCTGTTCGACGACTACTCCGCCGATTTCGAAAGCCACCTGGTCGCGACGCTGAAATACCGCGGCCACGAGGAGCTCCTTCGCCCCTTGCTGCAATCGGGGCGGCATTTTCGGTCCGTGCTGGACCTCGGCTGCGGCACGGGCTTGTGCGGCAAGCTGCTGCGGGGCAGGGCCGAGGCGATCGACGGGCTGGACGTCTCCCGGGCGATGCTCGAGCAGGCGCGGGGCACCGGCGCCTATCGCGAACTGATCCACGACGAACTGGAGTCCTACCTTGCCTCGGCGAGTCGCCAGGACGACCTGGTCGTGGCTGCCGACGTCTTCGGTTACCTCGGCGACCTGGAGGGCGTCTTCCGGTCGATCAAGCGAAACCTCGCGCCTGGCGGCCTGCTCGCGTTCACCGTGGAGGTTTCGTCACACCGGGACGAAGTGAAACTGCTGCCGAGCCTGCGCCACGCCCACTCGGAGCCGTACCTGCGGCGCATCGCCTCCGCAGCGGGCCTTCGCTGGCAGGAGGTGCGCAGGGGGATGCTTCGGCAGGACCAGGACCATCCGGTCGACGCCCTGTATGTCTACCTCGAGCGAGGGTGACGGGAAGACGGGCGGACACAGGATCCTGAAAATCCAGATTTTTACATAATACCAATTATACGCATCAACGATAGGGTGTCCCGGGAGGCCCGGACGCCCTTCGGCTATCATGGCAATACCTCCCGCAAGGCCGCCTCCCATGACCGCAACCCCGCGCCTGGTCCTCAAGCCCGGCCGCGAGAAATCGCTTCGCCACCGCCACCCCTGGGTCTTTTCAGGCGCCATCGCGCGCATCGACGGCGAGCCCGGCCCCGGCGACACCGTGACAGTCGCCGCCCACGACGGCACCGTCCTGGCCCAGGCCGCGTTCTCGCCGGATTCGCAGATCCGCGCGCGGGTCTGGACCTTCGACGCCAACGCCACGGTCGACGAGGCCTTCCTCGCGGCGAAGCTCGAGGCCGCCGTGCGGCGCCGCGCCGGTTTCCTGGACGCGAAGCACGACGGCTGCCGGCTGGTCCACTCGGAATCCGACGGGCTTCCCGGGCTCGTGGCCGACCGGTACGGCGACGTTGCCGTGCTGCAGCTGCTTTCGGCCGGCGCCGAACGCTGGCGCGACTTCTGGCCGCAGGCGCTGGCGAAGGCCGCCGGCATCCGCGTGGCCTACGAGCGCAGCGACGCCGAGGTCCGCACGCTGGAAGGCCTCGCGCCCCGCGCCGGCCCGCTGCTGGGGGAATTGCCTGCGCCCGTCCGGTTCGTCGAGGCCGGGCTTTCCTACGAGGTGGACGTGGCCCGCGGCCAGAAGACCGGCTTCTTCCTCGACCAGCGCGACAACCGGGCGCTGGCCGCGACGCTTGCGCCCGGCGCCGACGTGCTGAACGCCTTCTGCTACACGGGCGGCTTCTCGATCGGGGCGCTGGCCGCGGGCGCGAGGAGCGCCCTGTCCATCGACACCTCCGAGGAAGCCCTGGCGCTCGCGCGGAGAAACGCCGCGCTCAACGGGCTGGACGAGGCGAAGGCGAACTGGGTGAATGCGGACGTTTTCGCCCATCTCCGGCGGCTTCGCGACGAGGGCCGCCGCTATTCGCTCGTGATCCTCGATCCCCCGAAATTCGCGCCCACGGAGAAGCACGTGGAGCGCGCGGCGCGCGCCTACAAGGACATCAACCTGTGGGCCATGAAGCTGCTGGCGCCCGGCGGAAACCTGCTCACTTTCTCGTGTTCCGGGGCGATCGCGCCCGACCTGTTCCTGAAGATCGTGGCCGGGGCCGCCGCGGACGCCAAGGCGGACCTCGCGATCCGCGGGAGGCTGGGGGCGTCCCGAGACCACCCCGTGTCGATCCACTTCCCCGAGGGCGAGTACCTGAAGGGGCTCTGGCTTCAGGCAGGCTGATCCGGGAGTAGCGTTGCGAGAAGCCTATGGGCTTAAATTGTTTTATGAAGTAAAAACAATAGACTGAAGAAACAACCTAAAGTATCAGTGGAAGTCGTGGCTGGTGGTCCGAAGCTCCCCGAGGAGCGCGGAAAGGTCCTCGAACCGCCTCGCCAGCACATGCACCACGAGCCCCTCCTTCTGCACCTGGCCGCCCACGGCCAGCAGCCGCGAGCCCAGGATCGGGCGGCGGTTCCTCTCCACGATGTCGCTCCAGACCACCAGGTTCACGAAGCCGGTCTCGTCCTCCAGCGTCACGAAAAGGACGCCGCTCGCGGTGGCCGGGCGCTGGCGGCAGGTGACGATGCCGGAGGTGCGGATCCACTGGCCGTGGCGGGCGGAGGCCACCTCCTCTGCCGTGCGCAACCCCTGCCCTTTCAGGCGCTTGCGCAGGATCGCCAACGGGTGGCGGCGCAGCGTGAGGCCCGTGGCGGCGTAGTCGCCGACGACCTCCTGCCCCTCCGTGGGGGCCTCGAGCTTTGCCCCGGCTTCCTCCAACCCGGCGGGTAGGGCGAGGCGCGTGGCCTCGTCCACGGCGAGCGTCGCCCAGAGGGCCTCGCGGCGGTGCCCCGCCAGGCTCGCCAGCGCATCGGCCCGGGCGAGGTAAGCGAGATCCGTCTTGGCCAGCCCGGCGCGGCGAGCCATGTCGTCTACTGAAATAAATCTCTTTTCTTTTCTTGATGATGCAATTGATTTCGCAGATTCAACTTTAAGTCCACTTACCATGCCGAGCCCCAACCGGATCGCCGGCTCGCCACCCGACCCGGGCTCCAGCGTGCTCTCCACCTCGCTCGCGAGGACATCCACGGGGCGCACCTCGACCCCGTGCCGGCGGGCATCCTGCACGATCTGCGACGGGCTGTAGAACCCCAGCGGCTGGCTGTTGAGGAGCGCGCAGGCGAAGGCGGCCGGCTCGTGACGCTTGAGCCAGCAGGACACGTAGACCAGCAGCGCGAAGCTGGCGGCGTGGGATTCGGGGAAGCCGTACTCGCCGAAGCCCTGGATCTGCTGGAAGATCTGCTCGGCGAAGGCCTGCGTGTAGCCGCGCGCGAGCATCCCCTGCACGAGCTTGTCGCGGAAGGGCTCGATGCCCCCGCGGCGGCGCCAGGCGGCCATGGCGCGCCGGAGCTGGTCGGCCTCCCCGGGCGTGAAGCCGGCGGCCACGACCGCGAGCTGCATCACCTGCTCCTGGAAGATGGAGACGCCCAGCGTGCGCTCCAGCACCCCTTTCACCGCCTCGCTGGGATAGGTGACCGCCTCCTTGCCCTCGCGGCGGCGCAGGTAGGGGTGGACCATCCCGCCCATGATCGGGCCCGGCCGCACGATCGCCACCTCGATCACGAGGTCGTAGAAGCAGGCGGGCTTGAGCCGCGGCAGCATCGACATCTGCGCACGCGACTCGACCTGGAAGACGCCGAGGGTGTCGGCGCGCTGGACCATCTCGTAGACGGCCGGGTCCTCGGCGGGGATGGCGCCCATTGCGAGGGCCGTGCCCCGGTAGCCGTTCACGAGGTCGAGGGCGCGGCGGATGCAGGAGAGCATCCCGAGGCCGAGGACGTCGACCTTGAGGAGCCCGAGCGCGTCGAGGTCGTCCTTGTCCCACTGGATCACGGTGCGATCGGGCATGGAGGCGTTCTCCACCGGGACCAGCCGCGAGAGCCGGCGGTTGTCGATCACGAAGCCGCCGGGGTGCTGCGAGAGGTGGCGCGGGAAGCCCACCAGCTCGCCCGTGAGCTCCACCACCTGCTTCACGACGCGGTTTTCCGGGTCGAAGCCGGCCTCGACGAGGCGCTTCTTCAGGGCCTCGCGGTCGTCCCACCACGAGAGCGACTTGGCGAGGAGGTCCACCTGGTCCAGCGAAAGGCCCAGCGCCTTGCCGACGTCGCGCAACGCGCTCCTCGGCTGGTAGGTGATGACCACCGCGGTGAGCGCCGCTCGCTCGCGCCCGTACTTGGCGTAGAGGTACTGGATCACCTCCTCGCGCCGCTGGTGCTCGAAATCGACGTCGATGTCGGGGGGCTCGTTCCTCTCCTTCGAGATGAAGCGCTCGAAGAGCACGGACATGCGGCCCGGGTCGACCTCCGTGATGCCGAGGCAGTAGCAGACGGCGGAATTGGCCGCCGACCCGCGCCCCTGGCAGAGGATGGCGCGGCCGCGGGCGAAGGCCACGATGTCGTGCACGGTGAGGAAGAAGGGCTCGTAGCCCAGCTCGGCGATGAGGCGGAGCTCGTGCTCGACGGTGGCCGCCACCGAGGCTGGCGCCCCCTCTGGATAACGGTGCGCGAGGCCCGCGAGGGCGAGCTTCCGCAGATGGGTCGCGGGCGTCTCGCCGGCCGGCACGAGCTCGCGCGGATACTCGTAGCGGATCTCGTCCAGCGAGAAGCCGCAGCGCGCGGCGACATCCAGCGTGGCCGCGAGCAACGCCGGCGGATAGGCCCGCGCGAGGCGGCCGATGGGGCGCAGGTAGCGTTCCCCGTTGGGCTGCAGCCGCCGGCCGGCCTGGGCCACGGGGGTCTTGAGGCGGATGGCGGTGAGGACATCCTGCAGGCGCTTGCGGCTGCGCCGGTGCATGTGGACGTCGCCCGCGGCCACGAGCGGCAGGCCGAGCACTCGCCCCACCGCCAGCAACGCCGCGAGCCGCCCGGCGTCGTCCGCGCCCTTGTGCAGCTCCACCGCGACCCACGCCCGGCCCGGGAAACGGTCGCGGACCCAGGCGCCCTCCTCCGCGCTGCCCTCCCCCGCCGGCAGCCAGAGCGCGACGAGGCCCTCGGTGGCGGCCGGGAAGTCGGCCCGCGCGAGGCGGTATTCGCCCTTGGGAGCCGCGCGGCGCGCCAGGGTGAGCAGCCCGCAGAGCCGCTCGTAGCCCGCGAGCGACTGCGCGAGGAGGACGAGCCTCAGCCCGCAGGCGAGCGTGGCCTCCGCGCCGACGAGGAGGCGGATGCCCGCCTTCTTCGCCGCGAGGTGCGCGCGCACGACGCCGGCCACGGAGCACTCGTCCGTGATGGCGAGCGCCGCGTAGCCGAGCTGGGCGGCGCGGTGCACGAGCTCCTCCGGATCCGAGGCGCCGCGCAGGAAGGTGTAGTTGGAGACGCAGTGCAGCTCCGCGTAGCCGGGGACCATGGCCGGCCGCCCCTCACGCGAAGACGCCGTGCAGGTACCAGGCCCCGGGGTCGCGGCGCTCGCGGTAGATCCAGACCGCCTCGCCACCGGGGTTGGCGGCCACGAAGTAGTCGCGGCTCACGGGCTCGCCGTCCCACCAGCCGGTCTCGATGCGCTCCGGGCCGGCGAGGATCTCGAGCTTGCCCTGCAGCGTGGGCCCCTCGGCGCCGGCCACGAGGCGCTGCGGGCGGTTGAGCAGCCACACGGGGCGCGCGCCGCCCTCGAAATGCGAACGCAAGGAGGCGGCCGGCGGGACCTTCCACCCGCGCTCGGGCCGGTGGTCCTCCGCCAGCGCGATGCCGAAGACGCGGCCCGGGCCCAGCCGGGCGGCCAGGCGCTCGATGAGGCGGGCGCGGCCGACGGCGCGCTCCTCCCGCCCGGGAAGCCAGGTGCCCTCGCGCGGCGCGAAGGGCTGCAGCCGCCCGGCCGAGAGTCGGATGCCGATGGTGGGCGCGGCGAGTTGCAGGCGGCCGAGCTTCTCGCGCGCGATGGCAAGGATGAAATCGGCCTCGCGCTCCGGCGTGGCGAAGGCGAGCACGACGCGGGTGTGGCCGTGCGAGCCGTGCTCGAGGTGAAGGTCCAGCGACTGCACGCCCGCCCCGTGGCCGCGCAGGGTGCCTTCCATCTCGGCGAGCAGGCGCCTGAGCGGGAAGAGGATCGCCTCGACGCCATCGGCTTCCGCAGGCAGTTCCAGGCGCGCGTGGTAGCGGGCGGGCGGCGCGTAGGGCAGGCGCGGGTCGGGTACGCGGCCGGCGAGCTTGTCCAGGACCAGGAGCGCCTCGGGGCCGAAGCGCTGCGAGAAGCCGGCGCGCGGGAGCGCCAGCGCGTCCTTCACGCGCACGATGCCGAGGTCGGCCAGCAGCTCGAGCGAGCGCCCCGGCCACTCGAGGAGGAAAAGCGGGAGATCGGCCAGGCGCGCGGGCAGATCGGCGAGCGCGGCGCAACTGCGCACCGGGATGCCGCGCGATTCCGCCCGGGCGAAGGCGCGCGCGGCGAGCGGCGTGGGGGCAATGCCGAGCGTGGCCTGCAGGCCGAGGGCCCGCACCCCGCCGCGCAGCGCCGCCAGCAGCTTCGCCAGCCCGCCGAAGAGCTTCAGGCTCGCCTCGACCTCCAGCACGAGGCCCGTGGGCTCGACCGACACGGCGGGCGTGAACTGCGCGGCCCAGCCGGCCAGGCGCTCGAGCGACTGCCGCTCGGCGGCCGGGTCGCGGTCGACGCACTTGAGGTCGCCCGCGAGCGCCCGCGCCGCGGCCACCGCCATGCCTTCGCGCACGCCCAGCGCGCGGGCGGCGGCATTGGCGCAGGCCACCACGGGGCGCTGCGCCGGGCCCTCGCCGATGACGAGCGGCAATGGCGCGGCCTGCGCGCGCTCCACGAGCTGCAGGGGCAATGCGGGCAATTCGAGCGCGACCCAGAGCATGGGCGGCCCTCAGGCCGTGATGGCCGCGAAGCGGGGAGCGGGCGAAAGGACGCGGACGGGCGCGGGCGCCTTCGAGACGGGGCGACCCGGGAGGCGGATGGCGATGGGGCGCGCGAGCGGCGGCCCGCGGCGCTTGGGCAGGGTGATGCGCGCGAGGCCCTCGCCCTGCGAGACCACGACGCGAAGGTGCGCGGGGGTCGCGTGAACCGCGTCGGACGCGGGCCGGAAGAGCACGGCCAGGGTGCGGCCGGACTCCGCGGCCATCTGCAGGCGGCGAAGCCAGGCGTAGTCGGTCTTGCCGGGAAGCCAGAAAAGAGCCGCCCCGCACGCGCCCGAGCGAAGCGCCTGGTCGGCTGACCAGAGCGCATCCTCGGCCGAGGCGGGGCGGACCACCAGGCAAGCTTCGAGGGGCACGCCGGCGAGCGAGAGCGCCGGGGCATAGGGAAGGTGCGGCGGGTTGACCCAGGCGATGGCCCGGCCCTCCTGCGCCACGGCCTTGAGCGCGGGCAGCAGCAGCGAGACCTCGCCCAGCCCCGTGCCGTCGTGCAGGATTTCCGTGAGCGCGCCGCGCGGCCAGCCGCCGCCGGGCAGCTCGAGATCCAGCCGCGGGTGTCCCGAGGGGATGCCGGCGGGGGCGGCGCGATCCACCTCGCCCGCGCGCCACACGCCGGGGAAGCGGGCGGGATCGACGACGGCGTTCACAGGCGGTGGACCCGCCGGCCCGCCACCGGGGCGGGCGCGGCCATGAGGTTGCGGATGACGCCCACGCCGATGCCTTCGATCTCGAGGACATCGCGCGTGAGGTCGAGGTGCAGCGTCTGGAAATCGGGGTTGGCGGGGATGAGCTCGGCCTTGCTGCCGCGCAGCCGCAGGCGCTTGACGGTGACGTCGTTGCCCAGCCGCGCCACCACGAGCTGGCCGCTGCGGGCCTCGGTGGTGCGGTGCACGACGAGCCAGTCGCCATCCAGGATGCCTTCGTCGCGCATGCTGAGGCCCCGCACCTGCAGCAGGTAGTCGGCGCGCGGCTTGAAGAGGGAGGGGTCGACGGGGTAGCGGCCCAGCACGTTCTCGATGGCGAGCACGGGGCTGCCGGCGGCCACGCGGCCCACGAGGGGGAGCCCCATCTCCCCCAGCAGGCGGATGCCGCGCGCGGCGTTGGGGATGAGCTCGATGGCGCCCTTGGCGGCGAGCGCGAGCAGGTGCTTCTGCACGCCGTTGGTGGAGCCCAGCGCGAAGGCCCGGGCCAGCTCCGGCCGCGTGGGCGGGCGGCCTTCGGTGGCGAGGTGCTCGCGGATGAAGGCGAGAATTTCGGCCTGGCGGGGGGTGAGCTCGTGCATGGTGAAAACATTATCACCATCCCACCCCGCCGCGCAACCCCCGGCAAGCCGGGGTCCGTCCCCGGGGACAGACCCGCGGGACAGACCCCGGTTTCCGATGGCTTACAATCCGACGCTCATGCGACGCCCCCACGACGACGAGCTCCCGACCCCCGCGGCCACGGAGCACAGGCCTTGAGCCGCAGCCTCTTCCGGCAGGAAGCGATCGACGCCCAGCGCGAGAAGTACCTGGGGGAGACGACGCTCGCCCGCCCTGTGGCGTACTGGGTGTACACGCTGCTCGCCGCCGCCATCGCCGCCCTGCTGCTGGGGGTGGCCATCTGGGGCGAGTACACGCGCCGCGAGCGGGTCGAGGGCCACCTCGCGCTCGACGTGGGCGCCGCCCGCGTGCTCATCACCGACGCCGGGCGCGTCTCCGAGCTCGCCATCCGAGAGGGCGACGAGGTGCAGGCCGGCCAGCCCATCGCCACCATCACCTACGACCGCTCCACCGCGGAGACCTCCGCCACCGAGCTCGCCAGCCGCCGCACCCTGCTCGAGCGCGAGCAGCTGCAGGTGCAGGAGCTGGGCGCCCAGCAGGCCGCGCAGGTGAGGAAGCGGGTGAAGGACCTCGAGAGCGAAATCGCGCAGGCCGACCGCGAGATCAAGCTGCAGGAAAGCCGCGTGAGGAGCGCCCGCGAGCAGGCCACCCGCTTCCAGCAGCTTGCCGCCGAGAAGTTCGTCTCCGACCTCGTGGCCAAGCAGAAGCAGGACGAGGTGACCGACCAGGAGATCAAGCTGCAGGCGCTTCGCCGCACGCGCTCCCAGGTGGACCGCGACCTCTCGGCGGCCAAGATGGAGCAGCCCTCGATCGAGCTGCGCACGCGCGGCCAGGTGGACCAGGTGGCGCGCCAGCTTTCCGAGCTGCAGGAGAGCCTCGCCGGCGTGGAGGCCCGCCGCGAGACGGTGATCAAGGCGCCGGTGAGCGGCACCGTGACCAACATCGCCGTCGTGCAGGGGCAGAGCGTTGCCGCCGACACCCCGCTTGCCACGGTGCTGCCGAAGGGCAGCGGCCTGCACGCGGAGTTGCTGGTGCCCTCGCGCGCCATCGGCTTCATCCAGAAGGGCCAGCAGGTGGTGCTGCGCTACGAGGCCTTCCCGCACGAGCGCTTCGGCCAGTACCGCGGCACCGTCGAGGAGATCGGCCGCAACGTCTGGTCGCCGGGCGACCGCATGGGCCCGCTCACGGCGAAGGAGCCCGTCTACCGCGTGGACGTGAAGCTCGAGCGCCAGAGCGTGACGGCGCTGGGCAAGGAGATCGCGCTGCGGCCCGGGATGCTCGTGAACGCGGACATCCTGCTCGAGCGCCGCACGCTCCTCGAGTGGCTCTTCGAGCCGGTGCTGCAGCTGCGGGGGCGCCTCTAGATGCCCGGGATCCTCAGCCGCCGCGTGCCGGTGATCCTGCAGAGCGAGGCGCCGGAGTGCGGCATCGCGTGCCTGGCGATGGTGGCATCCTTCCACGGCTACCTCACGGACCTCTCGGCGATGCGCGTGCGCCTGTCGCCCTCGCTCAAGGGCGTCACCCTCAAGAACCTGGCGCAGATCGCCGAGGGCATGGGGCTCACGGCGCGCGGCGTGCAGGCGCCGCTGGAGGCGCTGGGCAAGCTCACGCTGCCGGCGGTGCTGCACTGGGACATGAACCACTTCGTGGTGCTCGTGGCCGTGAAGGGCCGGCGCATCACCGTCCACGACCCGGCGCGCGGCCGGCGCACGATGCCGCTGGAGGAGGCCTCGCGCCACTACACGGGCGTGGCGATGGAATTCTCGCCGACCTCCAGCTTCAAGCCGCGCGACGAGCGCGAGCAGGTGAAGGCGACCCAGCTGCTGGGGGTGGCGCGCGGGCTCAAGGGGACGCTCGCGCAGATCCTCATCCTATCGCTCGCGCTGGAGGTGTTCGCGATCGCGATGCCCTTCTTCCTGCAGCTCGTGGTGGACCGGGTGCTGGTGGGGCGCGACCGCGACCTCCTCACCGTGCTGGGGGTGGCCTTCGGCGTGCTCGTGATCATCACGGTGGCGGTGACGGCCGTGCGGGCCTGGGTGAGCGTCTACCTCTCCACGAACCTCAACCTGCGGCTGCTTTCCACCCTCTTCGCGCACCTGGTGAAGCTGCCGCTGTCGTGGTTCGAGAAGCGCAACATCGGCGACATCGTCTCCAAGTTCAGGAGCGTGGACGCGGTGCAGAGGACGCTCACCACGACCTTCGTGGAGACGATGGTCGACGGGCTGATGGTGGTGCTGACCCTCGTCGTGATGGGCTGGTACAGCCTGCAGCTCACGGCCGTGGTGGTGGGCGCCGCCCTCCTCTACATCGCCGTGCGCTGGTTCCTCTACTACCCGCAGCGCTACGCCACCGACGAGCAGCTCTCCCACGAGGCCAAGAGCGGCACGCACTTCATCGAGACGCTGCGCGGGATGATGGCCATCAAGCTGAACCTGCGCGAGAACGAGCGGCGGGCGGCCTACCAGAACCTGGTGGTGGACCAGATCAACGCCGGCGTGAAGGTGCAGAACGTGGGCATCGCGCAGCGCGCCGCATCCGCCCTCATCTTCGGGCTGGAGAACGTGGCGATCGTCTGGCTGGGGGCGCTCCTGGTGATGGAGGGCAAGTTCTCCGTGGGCATGCTCTACGCCTTCCTCGGCTTCAAGATCGTGTTCCTCACGCGCGTGAACGCGCTGGTGGAGAAGTGGAACGACTTCCGCATGCTGGACCTGCACGCCGAGCGCATCGCCGACATCGCGCTGGCGGAGGAGGAGGTGTCGCAGCCGAGCCTGCCGGGCGAGACGCCGGCCGGGCCCATCACGATCGAGGCCAAGGGCGTGAGCTACGCCTACGGACCGGAGGGGTTCGTGTTCCGGGGGGTGGATTTCAGCGTGGCGCCGGGGGAGACGGTCGCGATCGTGGGGCCCTCGGGATGCGGGAAGACCACGCTCATCAAGGTGCTGGTGGGGTTGCTCTCGCCCACGGAGGGGGCGGTGCTGGTGAACGGCCGCAACCTCAAGGACTGGGACCTCGGGCAGTACCGGCGGCGCATCGGCGCGGTGATGCAGGACGACCAGCTCTTCGTCGGCACCATCGAGGACAACATCAGCTTCTTCGACCCCGAGCACGATCCGGAGCGCGTGCGCGAATGCGCGCGCCTCGCCATGATCGACGCGGACATCGCCGCGATGCCCATGGGGTACAACACCATCGTCGGCTCGCTGGGTGCCGCCCTTTCGGGGGGGCAGAAGCAGCGGGTATTGCTTGCTAGGGCGCTATATCGGAGGCCGCAGGTTCTCTTTCTGGATGAGGCGTTTGATCAGTTGGATGTAGCGCTGGAAAGGCGCATTTCCGACGCGCTTGCAATAGTTGGCCAATCCCTTGTCGTGGTGAGCCATCGTCCGGAGTCGTCTTCTGGACGAATCAGGGCAATTCAAATGGGCTCGTCCACGAACTAGGCCATGATCACTTCGCCGCAGCCACCGCCGACGAGTGCCAGTTCCAGATCGGCGAGCTCGCGAACCGCGCAATCAGCCTCGTTAGCGGCCTTCTCAATTTCCACCACTTCCACCGTGTTGAACTCCATGTGTGTCTCCCTTCATGGTTGGGTTAAATTTCGATTGGTTTGACTGTCGGTCAGGCGAAGATCCCTTTGCCAATTTGAGCCTGACCCTTGCTGTTCATCACTGTAATTTCCCCAGATAGCGGCGTGACCAATACAAACCGAGAACATCGTCACGCATTTCTCGGCAACGACAAAGAGGTCAGAGGTCAGCAAAGCGTGTTCGACCAACCGACACCCCAAACTGAGCGCAATGCTCAGTCTCTCTTAACCAATTCAAAGACAAAAAAAGGCGTACGCTCGTCCCGATTGACGACCGGAGGGGACTTCCGGGTGCGCAGCCACCGGCCTCAGTGTGGGCCGGCTTAGAGGTGTGGGTCCGACAGTAGTATGGTCAACTGCGCGAATGTAATGCGCAAACTGACAAAAAACTGTGGTAAAACGACGACTTAGCTTTAGTTTCTCTGGAGCTTAATGAACTCCGGATGGAAACACAACCTTATGCCATCAACACGCCTCTCGTTAGCTGAACTAGATCAAGTTATTAGCTCTGGTCGCCCGTCTGGCGACCCAGATCTAGTGAGATTGCTGGCTGCTGCTTCCGAGTCAGTAAAGGACTGTCTTCGCGCGGGGTCATCGTCCTCCGCGGAAGACGTGTCGCGAATTGCGTCGGCAGTTCGCCGCATCAAGGGCCACGAAAACGCAGAAATGAGGATAAACACGCTCATCGATGCGGCGAACTATTTTTACGTGATCGGCCAACCATTCTTGTCTATTGATCCTGCCCGCGAGGCGGTTCGCATTGCGGAAACAACTTCGCTTACGTCACTCCATCGAAAGGCACTGACGGCATTCGGAATCATGAGTGCCGACACCGGAAACATCTCCCAGGCAATTGAGGCGTATTCCGCAGCCTTGGAACTCGCGGAGTCAATTAGTGATCGCGATGCGAAATGCGTAGTTTGGGTAAATCTCGGGGTGGCGATGCTCAACTGCGCGCAGTATCGAGATGCAATTATGTGCTTCGAGACCGCCATTGATCTCGCCGAAGGGCATCCTCATCTTTCGGGACATCGCCTGACCGCACTTTCAAATATTGCGCTCTGCTCGCTGCACTTAGAAGATTTCGCAAGAGGCCTAAGGGCTGCGGAGACTGTTGCACGGGATAGTGCAGAACCAAAGACAGCCGCAGACATGTTGGCAAGAGTTCTGCGAGAGAACAATTACGTTCGCCTCCTTCTAGAAGTAAACAACGTTGAGAAGGCTCGTGAACGGTGCGCGATAGCCAAAAAGTATGCCGCGGATAGTCATTCTGCACGCGCAGAAATAGCAGCCGCTTTGGCGGAGGGGCTGTGTGAAGTGCAGTCGGGAAAGGCAGATGTGGGTTTGTCGCGACTAACCGCGACCCTTGAGCGCGCGCGAGTGATGCGATCAATGCTCAGGGACACACTTGCTGCGCTTGTAAAGGCTCACGAAATGGTTGGGCAGCCGCAGCGCGCGTTGATGTACTTGCGCGAGATGATGGAGGCCACTCGTCAATCGCAACAAGAGAATGCGTTGAAGCATCTGCGACTTCATCTCGAGCAACTCGGGTTTGAAAACACGTCTTCGTCGCCCACACAACCGACGCTTGCGCGACGAGAGGCGGCCTTGAGAGGGCAAGTGGCGGAACAAGAGTTGTTTCGTTCCCGCATTGAAATGCTCGAACGATTGGCTGTTACCGCCGAACTACGTGATGACTCGACTGGCGAGCACTCCTATCGGGTTGGAAAGCTCTCGTCGCTTCTTGCTGCCGAGTACGGTTGCGACGAAGGCACATGCTTCATGATTGAGCTTGCCGCGCGATTGCACGACATTGGCAAGATCGGTGTTCCTGACGCCATTCTACTTAAGCCGGACAAACTGAATGATGCGGAGCGCTCCGTCATGCGATCCCACACGACAGTTGGAGCAGAACTCCTTTCAAAAAGCAATATCCCGCATATGCAAATGGCCGAGGAAATCGCCCGTCACCATCACGAGTGGTGGGATGGCACAGGCTATCCGGGAAATCTCTCGGGCACGGGGATACCAATTGCGTCGAGAATTACTGCGCTAGCAGATGTGTTTGACGCACTGACACACAAGCGCCCGTACAAGGAAGCCTGGCCGCTAGATCGAGCCTTGGAGGAAATCTCATCGCTTCAGGGAAAGCAGTTTGATCCGCAGCTCACTGGACTCTTCCTCGAACTGATTGGCAAGCTTCGTCGCGATCAAGGTGACCTTGATCTGTTCCTTGGTCAGGCTGCATTGAATTCGCCGTTCCTTCAGGCTCGCTCAAGAATCTGGGAGACGCTTAGAAAGTCGAAAGATAGTGACGGCTCGGGATCTGACAGTAGACTTGATCTTCAGCGTTAGCATCTCCGCCAATCTCGTGAACAGAGGCTTTCGGCTTTCCTGTCGCCTTGGATGAGAAAGGCCTATGAGTCTGAGCAGGTTCTGAATTGACGAGTGGTAGTTCCTTTTGATTTCCAAGGGGCTATTGATGAGCGTTGACCCGGTACTCAGGGATTTTAGATTGACCCTTCAAGCGTCACATGTGGCCTCGGGTCACGGTGTAACGTCATTGCTGGCACGTGCTCTCGCTCGTGTAACCGAGCTTGAGAGGTCCTCGTCAGACGAGTCGGCAAGCTTTTTTCGGGAACTTGGAGTGGATTTGCTTCGACTTCGCGGCAATGCCAATGCGAAGGCGCGTCTTGAGTGTCTTTTCAGGGTATGTGCATATCTCTGGCAGTACGGTGATCCCACGAGCGCATTGCCGGTCGCCAAGCATCTACTCGAACTCGCGCGGGCGACCAATAACCTTCCAATGCTGCGCAAGGCGTATCTAGCGTTTGGCGCAATTCATGCCGAACTCGGAGACCCTGGGCTTTCTATCGAGGCTTACCTCAAGTCGCTTGAGTTGGCAGAAAAGCTCGAAGATGGCTATGGACTCTGTTGCGCATGGAACAATCTCTCAGCGCATTTCATCGATGCGGGGCTTTTCGGTGAAGCCATTGCATGCGCATCTCAGTGCGTTCGAGTAGCAGATGCCTTCCAGTTGGCCGATGGAGACATGGCACGGCGGGCAAGAAACAACATTGTTCAAGCACGATATAGCTTAGGTGACCAAGCGGGAGCTCTTAGGCTTGCGAGTCAGTTGGTTGCCGATGCGATAGAACCCGCAATTGCCAGTGAGGCGACGGGACGCGTCATATTGGAGAGGAACCTCATACTGGCGCTAATTTCCGCTAGAGAACTTGGGCAGGCAAAAAGGCGAGCGGAGTATCTGCAACAGCTCGTCAAGAGATTTTCGTCGCCGAGGCAACAAATCGTGGTGTCAATGGTTACAGGCCTGATTGAAGTCATTTCAGGAAATCCGGAGAAAGGAATCGAATCGCTAGAGCACACAGCTTCACTAGCACGGACGCGCCACAAGATTGCGATACCCGATGCGCTATCGGTCCTTGCGCGCGCTTATATTGAAGTCGAAAACTGGGATCGCGCACTTGAAGTTACCCGTCAACTGATTCGCTACCTTGAGAACACCTACGTAGATAGTTCCGTCGCCAAGTTTAGGGCTCTCCACGATGCCTTGAGTGACTTGTCCGGTGGAGAATCGTTGAGCAGAGCGCAACTCAAGAAGACCGAAGCGGAACTTCACGCCAAAGTCCTCCAGCGCGAACTCGCCCGCTCCCGCCAGGAAATGCTCGAGCGCATGGCCGTCGCCGCCGACATACGCGAGGACATCTCCGGCGAGCACGGCTACCGGGTGGGCCGCCTCTCCGCCCTCCTCGCCAAGGAGATCGGCTGGGACCGCGAATCCTGCAACGCGCTCGACATCGCCGCCCGCCTTCACGACATCGGCAAGATCGGCATCCCCGAGCGGATCCTGCTTGACGACAAGACGCTCAAGGAAGCCGAAAAGCACTTCATCGCGTCCCACACCCTCGTCGGCGCCGAGATCCTCTCCAAGAGCGACATCCCCCAGGTCCGCATCGCAGAAGAGATTGCCCGTTGCCACCACGAGTGGTGGGATGGCTCCGGCTATCCCAAGAAGATGCAGGGCGTGGCCATTCCGAAGGGTGCCCGCATCGTCGCCCTGGCCGACGTCTTCGACGCCATGACCCACGGCCGCCCCTATGCGAAGGCGATCCCCATCGAAAAGGCGCTGGACGAGATCGCGACCCTGCGTGGCCGCCAGTTCGACCCCGAGCTGACCGACCACTTCCTCGCCCTCGTCCGCCGCCTCGCCCGGGAAAACGAGGACCTGGATGCCTATCTCGGCAAGGCCGCCCGCAATTCCCCCTTCCT
>JAHCAK010000012.1 GCA_019634955.1 Burkholderiales bacterium | reverse complement strand
GGCGGCGCGTACTGGCAGGCGTAGAGGCAGGCGCCGCAGTTGTGGCAGAGGTTGCCGAGGTAGCGGATGTCGCCCTCGGTGAACGAGAGCCGGCGCTGCAGCGCCGGGAAGGTGGCGCAGTAGCCCTCGCAGTAGCGGCAGGCGTTGCAGATCGCCAGCACGCGCTGCGCCTCCTCGATGAGCTGCGGCAGGGTGCGCTCAGGGGCGGACATGGCGCGCGGCCTCCTCGCCCGCGATGCGACCGAATGTGGTGCCGATGGCCATGCCGATGCCGGCGAGGTAGCCCTTGCCGAGGACGTTGCCGGCCATGATCTCGCCCGCGGCCCAGGCGTTGTCCGCCGCCCTGCCGTCGGCGAGCAGCAGGCGCGCGCGCTCGTCCACGCCGACGCCGAGGTAGGTGAAGGTGAGCCCCGGGCGCAGCGGATAGGCGTAGAACGGCGGCGTGTCGATGCGCCGCGCCCAGTGCGTCTTGGGCGGCGCGAGCCCCTCGGTGCGGCAGTCGTCCTGCACCGTGTGGTCGAAGGTGCCGGGGCGCACGGCCGCGTTGAACGCCGCCACCGTCGCCTCGAGCGCCGCGGCGTCGAGGCCGAGCTTGCCCGCGAGTTCGCCGATCGTGCCCGCCTTCTCGGGCGGGAAGACCGGCGGCATGAACTTGCCCATGGACTTCGCGTCGATGATCGAGTAGGCGATCTGGCCCGGCTGGCCCGCCACGAGGCGCCCCCAGATGGCGTAGCGCTTCGGCCAGAAATCCTCGCCCTCGTCGTAGAAGCGCTGCGCGTCGCGGTTCACCACGATGCCGAGCGACACCGCGTCCACGCGCGTGACGATGCCGCCGTCGAAGCGCGGGCTGCGGGCGTCGATGGCCACGTAGTGGCCCTGCGTCGCATCGCCCACCTGCTTCGCGCCCTGGGCCAGCAGGAGCTTCAGGACCGTGCCCATGTTGTACGGCGTGCCGCGCACGATGAAGTTGTCGGCCGGCGGGCCCCAGGCCTCCCGCAGCCAGGCGAGGTTGGACTCGAAGCCGCCGGAGGCGACGACCACGGCCTTCGCGCGGATCTCGCGCCGCTGGCCGCCGCATTCCACCGTGACGGACGCGATGCGCCCGTCGCGTAGCGCGAGGTCCACGACCTGCGTCTCGTAGGCGACCTCCACGCCCAGTGCCTGCGCCGAGCGGTAATAGGCGTTCACGAGCGCCTTGCCGCCGCCCAGGAAGAACGCGTTGGTGCGCGAGAGGTGGAGCGTCCCGCCCAGCGGCGGCTGGAAGCGCACGCCGTGCGCGAGCATCCAGGGAACGTGCCGCTGGGTGCCGCGGATGGAAAGGCGCGCGAGCCGTTCGTCGGTGAGCCCGCCCGTGACCTTGAGGAGGTCCTGCCAGTACTCCTCCTCGGGATAGGCGTCGGTGAGCGGCGCGAGCGGCCCCTCGTGCATCGTGCGCATGTTGCGCGTGTGGCGGCTGTTGCCGCCGCGCATGGGAACCGTGGCCGCCTCCAGCAGGAGCACGGAGGCGCCGGCCTCGCGGGCGGCAATGGCGGCGCAAAGGGCCGCGTTGCCGCCGCCGATCACGAGCACCTCGGGGGAACCGTCGGGGGGCAAGGGTCTCACTCCTCCAGCAGGAGGCCCAGCCGCGCGCGGTAGGCGGCGCGGATGTGGGCGCGGGCGGCCGCGGCGGCGGCCTCGGCGTCGCGGCGCGCGATGGCGGCGACGATGGCGTCGTGCTCCCCGCGGGCGACTTCGGCCCGCCCCGGCACGGCAAGCGTGGTGCGGCCCAGCAGCACCATCGACTGGCGCAACGCGTGCACCGCGCGCATCAGGAAGCGGTTGTGCGCGCTGCGGAACACGGCCTCGTGGAAGAGTCGGTTCAGGCGCGCGAGCCGCACGGCGTCGTCGCCCGCCTCGCGGTCGCGCTGCGCGAGCTCCCGGAGCGCGTCGATCTCCGCCTCCGAGGCGTGGCGGGCCGCGAGCCCCGCGGCCGTGCCCTCGAGGACCTCGCGCATGTCGTAGAGCTCGGCCACCATGCCGTGGTCCAACTCGGCCACGATCATGCCGCGCGAGGGGTCGCGGGCGATGAGGCCCTCGCCTTCCAGCCGGCCCAGGGCCTCGCGGATAGGCGTGCGGCTCGCGCCGACCCACTCGGACAGCTCGATCTCGCGAAGCCGGGAACCCGGGCGCAGGCGCCCGCTCTCGATCGCCGCGAAGAGCGTGTCGTAGGCGTGGTCGCCGCGCGAGGCGCGCGGGGCGGCGGGCTGGGGGCCGCGGGCGCGCGCGGGCTTCTTCGCGGCCGGGACCTTCTTTCGGGCGGGCATCGGGTGCGGGTTTGACTTCGGAAGGCTCTTGTATACAATGGTATACGACATTGCCCGGAGCGGCAATCGCCCCCGCCGACCAATCGAGGAGAAACCCCATGAAACGCCTGCTCGCGGCCGCCGCCGCGCTCGCCTTCGCCGCCTCCGCCGCGGCGCAGTCGGACTTCCCGACCCGCACCGTGACCATGCTCGTGGGCTTCGCCCCGGGCGGCGCCACCGACACCGCGGCGCGCATCATCGCCAAGAAGCTGGCGGAGAACCTCGGCCAGTCCGTCGTGGTCGAGAACAAGGCCGGCGCCGGCGGCAACATCGCGCACCAGGCCGTGGCCAACGCGCCTGCGGACGGCTACACCATCCTGCTGGGCTCCGTGGGCCCGCTCGCGGTCGCCCCGCACCTCATGAAGCTTCCCTACGACCCGTTCAAGGACCTGGCGCCGCTCACCATGGCGGTCACCTTCCCCAACGTGCTCGTGGTGCACGCGGGCGTGCCCGCGAAGAGCTTCGCAGAGTACCTCGCGCTCGCCAAGGCGAAGCCCGGCAGCCTCGACTTCGCCTCCACCGGCGTGGGCAGCGCCTCGCACCTCGCCGGCGAGCTTCTCAACCAGAAGGCGGGCATCAACGTCGTGCACATCCCGTACAAGGGCGGCGGCCCGGCCATGACCGACCTGCTGGGCGGGCGCGTCGGCGCGTACTACTCGACGCCCTCGACCGCCGGGCCGCACATCGAGGCCGGCAAGCTCAGGGCGCTGGCGGTGACGAGCCTCAAGCGCTCGGCCTTCCTGCCCAACGTTCCCACCATCGCGGAGTCGGGCTACCCCGGGTTCGAGGCCGAGAACTGGTACGCCTTCGTCACCTCCGCGAAGGTGCCGCCGGCCATCCTCGACCGCTGGAACAAGGAGCTGGTGAAGGCGCTGAACGACCCCTCGGTGAAGGAGCAGCTCGCCAAGCACTTCCTCGAGCCCGCTCCCGGCACGCGCGACGAGCTCGCCGCCTACATCAAGCGCGAGTACGACACCTGGGGCAAGGTCGTGAAGGCGGCCGGCATCAAGGCCGAGTGAGCGCGAAGCTCACCGAGGCCGCGCTCGCGGATCTCGCCACCCGGGCGCTGGCCGGCCTCGGGCTCGAGGCGGGCGACGCGGCCGACTGCGCGCGCATCCTCGTGCTGGGGGAGCTGATGGGGCTCTCCACGCACGGCGTGGGGCGCATCGAGTCCTACGGCGAGCGCATCGACCTGGGCGGCATCAAGGCCCGGCCCGCCATCCGCGTCGAGCGCGTGGCGCCCGCGATGGCCCGGGTGGACGGCGACAACGGCGTGGGCCCGCTCGTGGGCATGCGCGCGCTGGAGGCCGCGATGGCCCTCGCCCGCGAGACCGGCGTGGGCGCCGTCTTCGCGCGCGCGAGCAACCATTTCGGCCCCGTGGCGCCCTACTCCCTCATCGCGGCGGAAGCCGGGTTCGCGAGCATCATCGGCAGCAACGCCACGACCACCATCGCGCCCACGGGCGGGCGCGAGGCGCGGCTGGGCAACAGCCCGGTCGGCTTCTGCGTCCCGAACCCCGGCGGCCGGCCCGTGATCCTCGACATGGCGCTCTCGATGGTGGCTCGCGCCAAGATCCGAAACGCCGCCAGGCGCGGCGAGGCCATCCCGCCCACCTGGGCGACCGACCGCGACGGCAACCCCACCACCGACCCGAAGGCCGCCCTCGACGGGTTCCTCCTGCCCATCGGCGGGCACAAGGGCTACGGCCTCGCGCTCATCGTCGACCTCTTCGCGGGGCTGCTCTCCGGTGCCGCCTTCCTCACGCGCGTGAGCTCGTGGTCGGAGAACCCCGAGGCGCCGCAGGACCTCGGCCACTTCTTCCTCCTGATCGACGCCTCCCGCCTCGGCCCCGCCGACTGGCTGGCCGCGCGCATGCGCGACTTCGCCGCCATCCTCCACGACACGCCGCCGGCCGACCCCGCCGCCCCCGTCCTCCTCCCCGGCGAGATCGAGCTCGACCGCCTCGACCTTCACCGCCGCGACGGCCTCGCCCTCGACCCCGCCCTCCTCGCCAGGCTCGAGGCCCTGGCCGCGCGCGGCTAGGGCCTGATGCGGCGGAGGCTGGCCGGCGAGAGCTCGTCGAGACGGTTGATGCCCATCATGGCCATGTTCCGCTCGATCTCCACCCGCAGGATGTCGATGGCGTGCCGCACGCCCGCCTCGCCGCCGACGCTGGCGGCGTAGCCGAAGGAGCGGCCGAGGAAGACGAACTTGGCGCCGAGGGCGAGCGCCTTCATCACGTCGGTGCCGCGGCGGATGCCGCTGTCGAACATCACGGGCACCGACGGGCAGGCGGCGACGATCTCGGGCAGCACGCGCAGCGGCGTGACCGCGCCGTCGAGCTGCCGCCCGCCATGGTTGGAGACGATGAGGCCGTCGGCGCCGCGGTCCACGGCGATGCGCGCGTCCCGCGCGTCGAGGACGCCCTTCACGATCACGCGCCCCTTCCACATCGCGCGGATCCTCGAGAAGTGGTTCCAGTCGAGGTCGCCGCGGTCCGAGTAGTCGCGCAGCACGTCGGGCGAGAGGATGGGCGCGCCGCGCGTGGCGAAGTTGTTCTCGAAATGCGGCATGCCGTGCCGCAGGATCGTGCGCAGGAAGGTCCCGAAGGTCCAGCGCGGCCGCACCATGCCGTCCCAGGCGAGGCGAAGCGTCGGGCGAAGCGGCGTGGAAAAGCCGGCGCGCACGTTGTTCTCGCGGTTGCCCGCCATGGGCACGTCGACCGTCACGACCAGCGTCCGGTAGCCCGCGGCGGCGATGCGCTCCACGAGCGGGACGAAGCGCGCCTCGTCGCCGGTGAGGTAGGCCTGGAACCACGAATCCGGCGCCGCCTGCGCCACGTCCTCCAGCCGGATGAGGGACGAGCCGCTCATGGCGAAGGGGATGTTCGCCTCGCGCGCGGCCTTCGCCAGCACCAGGTCGCCGCGGTAGGCGTAGAGCGCGGCGATGCCGATGGGCGCGATGCCGAAGGGGGCCGAGTACTCGTGGCCGAAGAGCGTCGTGGCCGCCGTGCGCCGCGCCACGCCCTGCAGCACGCGCGGCACGAATTGCCACTCGTTGAACACGGCGCGGTTGTCCTCGCGCGAGACGTTGTCCTCCACGCCGCCGCTCACGTAGGCGAACACGGGGCGCGGCAGGTGGCGGCGCGCGGCCTCCTCGAAATCGTCGAGGGAAAGAAGGCCGCGCAGGCGGTCGGGAAGCGAAGGGGGGGAGCTCATGGCAGGTGACGGCGGTTCGCAGGGGCATCGCCATTCTACGCAATGGCGGCGGGGAGCCCGCCGGGGCCGCGGTTGCTTACCACCCCATTGGGGAGGTATGATGCCCGCGTGGACCAAGTGACCCTCCTTCGCCTCGCCAAGCGGGAGCTGGGGCTTTCCTACCCGGGGCTCGCCGAGGCGCTCGGCGTTAGCGCCCGGGCGATGGAGAAGTGGTCCCTCGGCCCGGCCTCCGGCGACCGCCGCGAGATGCCGCTCATCGCGCGCCGCTTCCTCGCCCACCTGCTCGCCGACGCGAAGCGCCGCCGCCTCGAGGCGGGCGACCGCGAGTCCGCCGAACGGCTCGACGCGATCTCCGCCCGGGCCGATCCCGCGCGGATGCGCGAATCGCTTCGCGCCTTCGATTCCCTGCAGCGGTCCGCCGACGCCCTGGCGCCCATGACGGCGCGGCGCCGCCCGCCGCACTTCCGCACCTGGGCCGAGAAGAACGCCTGGGAGGAAAAGGAGCTGCTCGCCGATGCCCGCCGCGCCCGAGCGAAGAGCGCCCGCCGTCGCTGACATCCTGCTCGTGCTGGGCGAGCTGGAGCGCCACCGCGTCCGCTATGTCCTGCTGGGCGGCGCGGCCATGGCGGTGCACGGCTTCCCGCGCATGACGCGCGACATCGACTGCCTCTTCCCCGTGGACGCGAGGAACAACGCGCGGCTCCTCGCGGCCCTCGCCGCCCTCGGCCGCAAGCTCCGGCTCGACTTCGTCCCGGCGAAGGCGTCGCTCGACCGGGGCTTTTTCACCGCGGCCGAAGGCGAGATCG
Organism: Burkholderiales bacterium; assembly: GCA_019634955.1. Lineage (GTDB taxonomy): Bacteria > Pseudomonadota > Gammaproteobacteria > Burkholderiales > Usitatibacteraceae > FEB-7. Next base: position 89,253 of record JAHCAK010000012.1, on the reverse strand, counting down.
CCCTCGACATCCTCTTCGTGGCCGCCTCGCGGCGCTTCGAGGACTACGAGCCGTACATCGAGGAGCGCGAAATCGACGGCGTGCGCTTCAAGGTGCTCGACGTGGACGGGATGCTGGTATCCAAGGAGACGGGGCGCGAGGTGGACATCCCCGACCGGCTGAGGCTGCGCGGGCTCAAGGACTGAGCGAGCCGCTCCTCACGCCGGAGGCGCGAGCGTGACGTCACCCTGCCCGCTCGCCTCGAGGGCGTGCTTCACGAACCCGGAAGCCTTGGCCTCCTCGATGAAGGCGGCGAGGACCGCCGCCGCCCCGGGCCGGCCCCGGGGCACGGCCGCCGCCTGCCGGATCACCATGAAGCTCTCCGCCAGCACGCGCAGGCCGTGGTGCGCGGCGGCGTACGCGGCGAGCGGCTGGCGGACGCCGGCGGCGGCATCCAGGCCCTGCGTGACGAAGCGCTCGATGGCCGCGGGCGAGCCGTCGACGCGCTCGAGCGCCGCGTGGCGGATCTCGCGCGTGAGGAAGAGGTCGTAGGCGGTCTTGTTGCCCACCGCGATGCGCCGGCCCGGCTGGTCGAGATCGGCCACGCCCCGGTACGGCGAATCCGCGCGCACGAGGTAGGTGCCCTCGATGAGGACGTAGGGCGCGGTGAAGTCGATGTCCGTCGCGCGCGCCGGGTCGGCGGCGAGGAAGGCCACGTCCCACGCGCCGGAATTCGCCGCGTCGGCCATCTTGCCCGCCGTGTCGTAGGCCACGAACTCCACCGGCAGGCCGAGGCGCCGCGCCAGCTCGCGCGCGAGCGCCGGGCCCACGCCCTGCGGGGTGCCGTCGGCAGCGCGCTGCGCGATGACGGGGTTGCCGAAGTTCACGCCCACGCGCAGCACGCCCGCGGGCGCGATCTCCGGCGATGGCACGCGCACCCAGCCCTCCATCAGGCGGCGGGCGCTGCGGCTCAGCACCGCCTTGGCGACCTTCCACTGCCCGCCCTCCTGCACAGCCTCGGCGCCGACGGCGAGGGTGCCGGAGGGATGGCCGAACACGGTGCGCGCGGGATCGCTGCCCGGGCGCAGCGCGCGGTGCACGATCGTTCCGGGGATCGCCGCGGCGACGGCGATGGCCACCGCCCCCGTGCCCGTCATCGCGTGGTGAAGCACGCCCATGGAAAGGATGCGCGCCGTGATCGAGAGGTCCGCGGCTTCCACGCGCTTGCCGTCGGAAGCCGTGTACGACTGCGGCGGCGACACGAAGGCGAGCTTGGGCGTGGCCGGCCGGTCGCGCGTGGCCTGCGCCGCGCTCGCCGCGAGCCCCATGGCCACGGCGCCCTGCGCGCGCACCGACTCCAGCCGCGCGAGGAGCGCCTTGTCCCCGTTCACGTCGCCCTGCAGCTCCGTGCCGGCGAGCCCCAGGGCCTTCGCCTCCACGAACACGGTGGGATTGCCCGCCGTGACGAGCGTGGCCTCGATGGGGCCCACGCCGGGCACCTCGAGGGTGTCGACGACGCGGCCGGTGGGAAAGGGCGCCCCGCCCTCGCCGCCCTCGTCCCCGCCGCCCGGGTCGAGGAATTCCAGCCGGATCTCGGCCGATGGGAAGGTGACGCCGTCCAGCGCGAAGTCGCCCTCCTCCACCACCTCGCCGCCTTTCACCGGCACGTGCGCCACGATGCGCTTGCCGATGTTGGCCTGCCAGATGCGCACGACCGCCGTGCCCTCGCGCGGGGCCGCGACGAGCCCTTCGGAGACCGCGAACGGGCCCACGGCGCTGGTGAGGTTGCCGCAGTTGCCGCTCCAGTCGATGGCCGCGCGGTCGATGGCGACCTGGCCGAAGAGGTAGTCCACGTCGCAATCCGGCCGCGCCGACGGCGTGATCACCACCACCTTGCTCGTGCTGGAAGTGGCCGCCCCCATGCCGTCGATCTGCTTGCCGTACGGGTCCGGGCTTCCCGTGACGCGCAGCAGCACGCGCTCGCGCTCGGCCGGGTCCGCCGGCAGGTCGCGCCCGTGGAAGAACACGCCCTTGCTGGTGCCGCCGCGCAGGTACACGGCGGGGATGCGCCGCTGCGTCATCGCCGCTTCCCGGCCCGCGCGGGCCGTGCCTTGCCGGTGCCGGACAGGAAGGCGAGGAGCGCCGCCGCGGGCGCCGCGAGGCTCGCTTCATCGCGCACGCAGACGAAGAACTGGCGCGTGGCCCAGTCGTCCTCGAGCCCCAGCCGGACGAGGCCCAGCGACTTGATGTGCGCCTGCGCGACCTGCTCCGGGATCATGGCGATGCCCAGCCCCTCGGCCACCATGCTGCAGCGCGCCTCGTAGTCGCGCACCTGGAAGGTCACCGCGAGCGGGCGCGAGAGGCTGCGCTGGGCGAGGTCGAGGAAGGCCTCGTAGGAGTGGCGCGGGAAGTAGCCGATGAAGTCGTCGTCGATGGCCTCCTCGAGGAACACGGACTCGCGGCCCGCGAGGCGATGGCGCCGCGGCACGACGAGCGTCACGTGGTCGGTGCGGTAGGGGAACGAGGCCACGCCCGGGGAGGCGGAAGTCGCGTGGTAGATGCCCAGGTCGGCCTCGCCCTCGATCACGAGTCGCGGGATGTCGCCGCTCACGCGCTCCAGCAGGTCGACGTGCGTGCCCGGCTGTTCGGCGAGGAACCCGGCGATGTCGGCGGGCAGGAACTGGATGATCGTGGATCGGTTGGCCGCGAGCCGCACCTTGGGCACGCCCTGCGGCGAGAAGGCGGCCACCGCGTCCTCGGCGAGCCGGAGGCTGCGCAGGATCGCCTTGGCGCGCTGGTAGAGCACGGCGCCCGCCGGCGTGGGCTCGACGCCACGGCCGTGCCGCCGCAGCAACAGCGTGCCCACCTGCCGCTCCAGCTCCGCCACGCGCTTGCTCGCCGCCGAGGTCACCACGTTCTCGCGCTCCGCGGCGCGCGACAGGCTCTTCTCGTCGACGGCGGCGACGAAGATCTCCAGCGAGGGGATGTCCAGCCGAATCATTTGCGCCTGCCAGTGCTCCGGAAGCGCCGATTCTACCGGCGACCGGCGTGGCTGGCACCGCCGGCGTCGCGCGCCGCTCACGTGCGCCAGGAAGCGTCGCGCCGGTCGAGCATGCGCTTGAGCGCCGGCCACTCCATCACGCCGTACGGGCGCCGCGTCTGCGGCTGGTAGTTGAGCCAGGTCTGCTCGAGGACTTCGGCCGGCACGGGATTCAGGGGCGTGTTGCAGGCCATCGCGGCGAGCTGCAGCTTGCAGGAGAGCTCCAGCCGGTGCATCGCGTTGAAGGCCTCGGGGATGGTCGCGCCCACGGTGAGCAGGCCGTGGTTGCGCAGGATCATGGCGTTGGCGTCGCCGAGGTCGCGCACGAGCGAGGCCTGCTCGGCGGTGTCGAGCACCACGCCCCGGTAATCGTGGTAGCCGATCTTCAGGAAGCGCATCGCCGTCTGGGCGAGCGGCAGCAGCCCGCACGCGAGCGCCGAGACCGCCATGCCCGGCCAGGTGTGGGTGTGGATCACGCAATCCACGTCCGGGCGGTGGCGATGGATGGCGGCGTGGATCACGAAGCCCGCGCGGTTCACGCCGTAGTCGAGGTCGCCGAAGGAGGGCTTGGCGAGGACGTTGCCGTCGCAGTCGATCTTCACCAGGCTCGAGGCGGTGATCTCCTCGTACATCATCCCGTAGGCGTTGATGAGGAAGGCGCCCTCCTCGCCCGGCACGCGGGCCGAGGCGTGGTTGGCGCCCATGTCGGCCATGCCGTGCAGGTCCAGCAGGCGGTAGCAGGCGGCGAGGTCGAGTCGGGCGTTCCATTCCGCCTCGCTCACGCGGTCCTGCATGGGGGAGATCTCGAAGCCTTGTCTTGCGCTCATGGTCGTCGTGGAAGAAAGGAAGTGATTCAGGGAAGCCCGGCGATCACCGCGTCGAGCCGCGCGCGGTCCTGGCGGCCCGCCCAGAAGAGGGGCCCGCCCTCGTGCTTCGGGAAGCCGTAGCCGTTCACGAGGACGAGATCGACGTCGGAGGCGCGAAGCGCCACGCCCTCGGCCAGCACCCGCTCCGCTTCCCTCACGAGGGTGGCGAGCGCGCTGGCGCGGATCTCTTCCGGGCCGATGGCGCGGCGGGCGATGCCGGCCGCCGCGGACGCGGCCTCGATCAAGGCGCGCACCTCCGGGTCGGGCTCGCCGCGGCGCGCCCCGGGAGCGTAGCGATACCAGCCGGCGCCGGTCTTGCGCCCGAGGCGCCCGCGCTCGCACAGGCGGTCGGCGATCGCGCAGTAGCGCTCGCGCGGGTCGCGGGTGGCCGCGAGACGCTGGCGCATGCGCCAGGCGATGTCGAGCCCCGCCATGTCGGCCACGGCGAAGGGCCCCATGGCGAAGCCGAACGATTCGAGCGCCGCATCCACCTCTTCGGGAAGCGCGCCCTCCTCCACGAGGAACTCGCACTGGCGGCGATAGGCGGCGTAGAGGCGGTTGCCGATGAAGCCCTCGCCCACCTTGGCGACGACGCAGAGCTTGCGGAGCCTGCGGCCCACGGCGAGCGCCGTGGCGAGCGCCCCGGGCGAGGTCTTCGCCGCGCGCACCACCTCGAGCAGGCGCATCACCGGCGCCGGGCTGAAGAAGTGCAGCCCCAGCACGTCCTGCGGGCGCTTCGTCGCGGCGGCGATGCGGTCCACGTCGAGGTACGAGGTGTTGGTGGCCAGTATCGCGCCGGGCTTCGCCACGGCGTCCAGGCGCGCGAACATCGCCTCCTTGAGGGCCATGTCCTCGAAGATCGCCTCGACGACGAGGTCGGCGTCGGCGAGCTGGGCGAGGTCCACTGCGCCGCGGATGCGCGCGAGGCGCCGCGCGGCCTCGGCCCCGTCGAGGCGCCCGGCGGCCACCGACGCGTCGTAGCCCTGCTTCACGCGCGCGAGGCCGCGGGCGACCGCGTCCTCGTCCTGGTCGATGAGCGTGACCGCGATCCCGGCGTCGGCGAAGCAGGCGGCGATCCCCGATCCCATCGTGCCCGCGCCGACCACGCCGGCGCGCTCGACGGGGCGCGCGGCGGCGCCCTCGAGCCCCGGCACCTTCGCGGCCTCGCGCTCGGCGAAGAAGAGGTGCCGCAGCGCCGCGGCCTCCGGCGACTGGCGCAGCGCCTGGAACACGCGCCGCTCGTTGGCGAGCGCCTCGCCGTACGGAGCCGTCACCGCCTCCTTGATGGCGGCGATGGCGGCCACGACGGGCGGCCTGCCCTTGCCGGCCTTGAGCGCCGCCTTCTCGGCGGCAGCCACGGCTTCCGGCGCGTCGGCCGGCACCGGCAGCGCCGACACGGGCCGCTTGCGGCCGCCCAGCGCCAGCGCGTGCGCCACGGCGGCCGCGCGCAGGTCGCCTTCCGCCACGGCGTCGACGAGACCGAGGTGCCGCGCCTCCGCCGCCTTCACGCGGCGCCCGGAGCAGGCGATCTCGATCGCCTTCGCCACGCCGGCGAGCCGCGGCAGGTGCTGCGTGCCGCCGGCGCCCGGGATCATGCCGAGCGTCACTTCCGGCAGGCCCACCACGGCGTCCATCGCGGCCACGCGCGCGTCGCAGCCCAGCGCCAGTTCGAATCCGCCGCCGAGCGCTGCGCCGTGCAGCGCGGCGACGAAGGGTTTCGGGGAGGCGGCGATGGCGGCGAGCACGGCGGGCAGTTGCGGGTCCGCGAGCGGCTGGCCGAACTCGCGGATGTCGGAGCCCGAAACGAAGGTGCCGCCGGCGCCGATGATCACGCCCGCCTCCAGCGCGGGATCGGTCGTGACCGCGGCCACGGCTTCGAGCAGGCCCGACCGCACGGCGGCGGAACCGGCGTTCACCGGCGGGTTGTCGATGACGACGACGGCCACGCGGCCGTCGCGCTCGACGCGGACGGGCGCGGCGCTCATCGCACCTTCACCAGCGCGTCCACGGCGACGATCCCCTGCCCCGCCTCGCGCACGATGACGGGGTTCATTTCCGCCTCGATGACGACGGGGTCGGCCACGATGGCGAGCTGCGAAAGCCCGACGACGGCGTGGGCCAGCGCCTCGAGATCGCCGGCGGGCTTGCCGCGGTAGCCCGCGAGCGCCCGGAAGGCCTTCACCTCCGCGATCATCTCGCGCGCGGTCTCGAGGTCCACGGGCGCGAGCCTGAGGCTCCGGTCGCGGTAGATCTCGGTGAGCACGCCGCCGGCGGCCAGCATCACGACCGGCCCGACCTGCGGATCGACGCGGTAGCCCACCAGCGCCTCGCCCACGCCGCGCGCCATGGCCTGCACCAGCACGCGCTCCACCTTCGCGCCCGGGCGGTGCGCGGGCACCTCGCGCGCGATCTGCGCCACCGCATCGGCGAGAGCGTCGGCGTCACGGATGCCGAGGACCACGCCGCCCACGTCGGTCTTGTGCGGAATGTCGGCCGAGAGGACTTTCACCGCCACCGGGTAGGCGAGGCCCGCGCCGTCGACCCGGTCTACAGGGAAGGCTCGCGCCGGCGCATGCGCGATGTCGAGGCGGTGCAGGAGCGCGTAGGCCTCCAGCTCGTCCATCAGCCGCCCGCCGCCCCCGGTCACGCCGGATCGCCGCGGCGGCGCAGCGCGGGGCTCGTGACGGGAGAAGGCCGCGGCGATGGCGTCCGCGCACGATTCGGGCGTGCGGAAGGCGGGCACGCCGCCCTCGGCCAGCATGGCGAGCGCCTGCGGCGCCTCCGGCACCACGAAGGCCGCCAGCGGCTTGCCGCCGCCGGCGCTGTCGATCACGGGCCGCACCGCGAGCTGCGGCTGGTAGCGCGCCGACGAGCCCGCCACCGCCACGACGAGGTCGAACTCGGGCGCGGCGAGCAGCACGTCGAGCGCGCCCTTCATCACTTCGTAGCGCGTGCCGGCGAGCGTGAGGTCGACGATGCGGCCGGGCGCCACGGCGACCTTCGCCTGCGCCAGCCGCTCGAGCGTCTCCGCCGAGGGGCCCTGCACGGCGATGCCGCGCACGCCGAGCTGGTCGACGACCATCGCCGCCCCGCCGCCCGTGGTGGTGACCACGCCCACGCGCGGCGCGTGGCCGCGGCGCGCGAGCGGCAGGCGCGCGACGAGCGGCAGCCCCTCGATCAGCGCGTCGATCGTCTCCACGCGCGCGATGCCGCAGTCGCGCAGGAAGGCACCGGCCACGTCGTCCTCGCCCGCGAGCGCCCCGGTGTGCGACACGGCGAGCTCCGCCGCCGCCGCCGAGCGGCCCAGCTTGTAGGCGATCACGGGCTTGCCGCGCGCGGCCGCCGCGAGCGCGAACTCGCGCAGCCGGTCCGCGTGGCGCATCGTCTCGAGGAACAGGAGGTAGCCACCGACGGCCGGGTCGTCGAGCGTGGCCGCGCAGATCTCGCCGATGGAGAGGTCCACTTCGTTGCCCACGGACACGAGCCCCGCGAAGCCCAGCCCGCGCGCCTTGCCGCGCGAGACGAGCGCGCCGATGAGGCTGCCGCTGTGCGAGGCGACGAAGGTGGACCCCGCCGGAAGTTCCGGCTCCGCGAAGGCGGCATTGGCGGTGAGCAGCAGCCGCTCGTGCACGTTCACCACGCCCAGGCTCGACGGCCCCACGACGCGCACGCCCGTGGCCGCGACGATCCCGCGCAGCCGCGCTTCCCGCGCCTCGCCCGCCGGGCCCGACTCGCCGAAGCCGGCGGCGAGCACCGTGACCACCGGCACGCCCGCGCGGCCGCACTGCTCCACGGCCGCGAGCGCCGCTTCCGTGGGCGCGACGATGTAGGCGTGGTCCGGCACCTCGGGCAGGCTCTCCACCGAGGGCCACGCCTTCTCGCCCTGCACCGTGTCGCGGTTGGGGTTCACCGGGTAGACGCGCCCCGCGAAGGCGCTGCGTCGCAAATAGTGCAGCGGACGCGCCGCGGTCTTGGCGAGGTCGTCGGAGACGCCCACCAGCGCGACGCTGCGCGGGCGCAGCAGCCGCGCGCCCAGCGCCGCCCCCGTGAGCCCGTTGCGCGCGCCCATGTCAGCCCTTCCGCTGGTCGAAGCGGCGGTCGAAGATCGATTCCGCCAGCCGGTTCTTGAGCATCTCGAGGGAGCCGCCGGCGATCATCCAGCCGCGCGTGCGCCGCACGCAGTATTCGACGATCGCCTCCTGGCTGAAGCCCATGCCCCCCATCACCTGCATCGCCTCGTTGGCCACCTCGAACCCGGCCTGGTTGCAGGCGAGCTTGGCCGCGGCCGTGTCGTAGGCGCCGGGCAGGCCCTTCTGCGCGCCGACCACCGCCTTCCAGAGCATGAGCTGGGCGCTTTCCAGCTTCACGCTCATCTCGGCGAACTTCCACTGCAGCCCCTGGAACTCGCACAGCGGCCGGCCGAACTGCTTGCGCACCCGCGCGTGCTCGCGCGCCACGTTGTAGGCGTGCCGCCCCAGCGCCAGCGCGCGCGAGGCGTTGCCGAGGCGCTCCACGTTGAAGCCCGTGATCTGCTTCTTGAACCCGCCCGGGCCCAGCAGGAGGTTTTCCCGCGGGATGCGGCAGCCGTCGAAGTAGAGCTGCGCCCACGCCTCCCCGTTCATGAAGCGCGAGGGCTGGCCGATGGCGAAGCCGGGCGTGCCGCGCTCGACCAGCACCGAGCCGATGCCGCCCACGCCGGGGCCGAAGCGCACGTAGACGAGGAAGAGCGCCGCCTCCGGGCTGTGCGTGGAGAAGACCTTGGTGCCGTCGATCACGAAGCCGTCGCCGTCCTCGCGCGCCGTGGTGCGCAGGTCGGTCACGGCCGAGCCCGCCTCGGGCTCCGTCATGCCGAGCGACAGGAGCTTGCGTCCGGCCAGCAGGTCGGGGAGGAACCGCGCCTTCTGCTCGGGCGTCGCGTACTCCACGAAGGTGCGGATGGGGCCGAAGTTGCCGGCCTGCACGATGTCGGCGCTCTTGGGGCAGGCGAGCGCCACTTCCTGGATGGCGATCACGGCGTCCATGAGCGTGCCACCCATGCCGCCATCCTCCTCGGGGAAGAGGATGCCCAGCAGCCCCTGCCGCGCGATCTTCGCCGCGGTCTCCCACGGGTAGGCGGGGTCGTGGGCGCGTTCGAGCGCCCCCGGCGCCAGCTCGGCCTGCGCGAAGCGCCGCACCGACTCGGCGAAGGCGCGTTGCTCCTCGGTGAAATCGAAATCCATGTCCCCTCCCCTACGGCGCCGCGAGGCGCAGGTCCGAAACGGCCAGGCTCTCCAGCCGCCAGAGCTTCGCGAGCAGGTCGCGGGCGCGCGCCTCGCCCAGCACGGGCGCGGCCAGCTCCGCGAACTTGGCGTCGATCTCCGCGTCCGTGAGCGGCGCCTCGGGGTCGCCCTTGCGGCAGGGCGCGAAGTGCTCCTCGCGGCGGCCGTCGGCGAGCGTCGCCGTGACGCGCGCTGCGCGCTGCGCCGGGAAGGCGGCCGTGAGCGCCGGGTCCGCGACGAGCTTCACGCGCTGCGCGAGTGCGCGGATCGCGCGATCGGCGAGCCGCTCCGGCGTGAAGGCGCCCAGCCGCACCGAGCCGTGCAGCAGCGCGTGCGCCACCACGAACGGGATGCTGAACTTGGCCTCCGCCGCCGTGCGCGGCGCGGGGTTGCCGGCGACGTCGAGCGCCGCCTGGTAGGTCGCCACCTCGAGCGCGGCCACCGCATCGGGATCGAGCCCCCGGGCCTTGAGCGCCAGCGCCGCGTCGATGGCGGCGAAGGCGTGCCCGCAGCAGCCGTGGTTCTTCTGCGTCATGCGCGTGATGTTGTATCGCTCGCCCAGCCCGTCGGTCGCGCGCTCCCAGTGGGCGCCGTCCGACATCGCGGCGCCGAATCCCGCGCTTCCCTCCAGCACGTCGGCGGCGCCCGTGACGCCGGCGGCGGCCGCTTGCGCGGCCAGCACGCCCGCGCTCGCCGCGTGGCCCGCGTGCAGGGGCTTCGTCATCGAGTCGGAGCGGAATGCCTGCTGCAGGCCGGACGCGAAGGTGGCGGCGGTGGCCAGCGCGTGCCGCAGGGCGGCCTCGTCGCCGGGGGCGAGAAGCGATGCCGCCGCGGCCGCGCCGCCGAAGGTGCCCACGGTGCCGGTGGTGTGGAAGTAGCGGTAGTGCGAGGGCTGCACCGCGACCCCGATGCGCGTGGAGATCTCGTAGCCCACCACCACCGCCTGCAGGAGCTGCGCCCCGGAGAGCCCGCGGTCCTCGGCCACGGCCAGCGCCGCGGCGATCGTGGGGCAACCGGGGTGGTAGACCGCGTCCTTGAAGATGTCGTCGAACTCCACGGCGTGGGACGCCGAGCCGTTGATCCACGCCGCGAGCGCCGGGAACGCCGTCGTCGCGAACCCGGGCAGGCTCGAGCGGCCCACGCCCAGCTCGCGGGCATGGGCGGCGACGAGGTTCGTGGCCGGCGCCACCCGCGTGCCCGGGTAAAGTGCGGCGAACCAGTCGATCACGGCGCGCTTGGCGTGGTGCGCCGCCTCCCCGGGCAGGGGCCGCGTGGCGTCGCGCGCCCCGTAGGCCGCGAGGGTCGAGAGCAGTGCGGACATGGGTTTCCTCCTTGCGCCATGGTATCGCCGCCCGGCCACGGGGCTGTGAATTTCCGGAAAACCTCCGTTCAAAACCACGCGCCCGCCCTCGCACGGAGAACGGAGGCTTTCCGAACCGTCAAACCGGGTGCCGCCCCCTCGGCTACCATGGCCGAAACCGCCGGAACCGCTCCCCATGCCCCAGGCCTTCCTCTGCGACGCGCTGCGCACGCCCTTCGGGCGCTACGCCGGCGCGCTCGCCGCGGTGCGCGCCGACGACCTCGCGGCGGTGCCGATCCGGGCGCTCGTGGCGCGCCACCCGCAGGCCGACTGGGCCGCGCTCGACGACGTGATCCTCGGCTGCGCCAACCAGGCGGGCGAGGACAACCGCAACGTGGGCCGCATGGCGGCGCTGCTGGCGGGCCTTCCCGAAGGCGTCCCCGGCACGACGGTGAACCGCCTTTGCGGCTCGAGCCTCGACGCCGTGGCCATCGCCGCGCGCTCGATCAGGGCGGGCGAAGCCGGCTTCGTGCTGGCCGGCGGCGTGGAAAGCATGACGCGCGCGCCCTTCGTGATGGCCAAGGCCGAGGGCGCCTTCCCGCGCGCCATGCGGCTGGAGGACACCACCATCGGCTGGCGTTTCGTGAACCCGCGCATGCGGGAGGCCTACGGCACGGATTCCATGCCGGAGACGGCCGAGAACGTGGCGGACGCCTTCGCCATCTCGCGCGCCGACCAGGACGCCTTCGCGCTGCGCAGCCAGCAGCGCTGCGCCGCCGCGGTGGCCGCCGGGCGCCTCGCGGAGGAGATCGTTCCCGTGAGCGTGCCGCAGCGCAAGGGCGAGCCCGCCCTCGTCACGCGCGACGAGCACCCGCGCCCCGACACGACGATCGAGGCCCTGGCAAGGCTCGAGGGCATCGTGAAACCGGGCGGCACGGTGACGGCCGGCAACAGCTCGGGCGTGAACGACGGCGCGTGCGCGCTGCTGCTCGCGGACGAGGCGCAGGCCGCGCGCCACGGCCTCGTGCCGCTGGCGCGCGTCGTGGCCACGAGCGTCGTGGGCGTGGCCCCGCGGCTCATGGGCTTCGGCCCGGCGCCGGCCATCGCGCGCGTGCTCGAGCGCACGGGGCTGCGGCTCGCGGACATCGACGTGATCGAGCTGAACGAGGCCTTCGCCGCGCAGGCGCTCGCCGTCACGCGCCACCACGGCCTGCCGGACGACGATCCGCGCGTGAACCCCAACGGCGGCGCCATCGCGCTGGGCCACCCGCTGGGCGCCTCGGGCGCGCGCTTGGCGACGACGGCCGCGCGCGAGCTGGCGCGCCGCAAGGGCCGCTACGCCATCGCCGCCATGTGCATCGGCGTGGGCCAGGGCATCGCGATGGTGCTCGAGCGCGCCTGAGGAACGAAGCGAAGCGAACGGAAAGGACCCCATGGCAACCGAATCCCCCGCGAAGACTCCCTGGTACGACACCGTGCTCGCCGTGCTCAAGGCGAACCAGGTCGAGATCGTGGCCTACGTTCCCGACAAGGTGCTCGCCCCCCTCATCGCGCGCCTGCACGCGGACCCGTACTTCACCATGATCCCGGTCGCGCGCGAGGAGGAAGGCCTGGGCATCGCCACCGGCGCCTGGATGGGCGGCAAGCGCACCATCATCCTCATGCAGACGAGCGGGTTCGCGACGCTGCCCAACGTGCTCGCCTCCCTCGTGATCGCCTGCCAGATCCCGGCGATCCTGATGATCTCGGAGCGCGGCACGATGGGCGACCACCAGCTCGCCCAGGCCATCGTCTGCCGCACGCTCGTGCCGACGCTGCAGACGCTGGGCGTCGAGCACCACCGCATCACGCGGCCGGACGAGACGGAGTTCATCTGCGACCGCACCATCCAGCAGGCCTACAAGACGCAGGCCCCGGCGGCGCTGATCCTCTCGCCGCTGCTCACCAACAACCCCGCGTGGAAGTGAGGCCCGCCATGGCCAGCAGGCAATCCCCCGTGACCCGCGACATCGCCAAGGTGATGAACCGCGCCGACATCACGCGCCGCCTCGTCGCCCGCCTGGAGAACGAGGAGGCCGTGGTGGGCGGCATCGGCCACACCAACTTCGACCTCTGGGCGAGCGGCCAGCGCCCGCAGAACTTCTACATGCTGGGGAGCATGGGGCTCGCGCCCTCGATCGCCCTCGGGGTCGCGATCGCGCAGCCGCAGCGGCGCGTCTTCTGCCTCGAGGGCGACGGCTCGATGATCATGCACCTGGGGTCGCTCGGCACGATCGCGATGGTCGCCCCGCGCAACCTCGCCATCGTCCTGCTCGACAACGGCATCTACCAGATCACGGGCGGGCAGAAGACGCACACCAGCCACTGCACCGATCTCGTCGGCATCGCGGCGGCCTCCGGCATCGCCCGCGCCGAGTGGGCCCGCGACGAGGCCCACTTCGAGGCCTGGGTCGACCGCGCGCTCGCCGAGGACGGCCCGTGGCTCATCGGCGTGCGCACCGACAACGCGCCGCCCGCCGGCGTCACCGACCGCGACCCGGTGCGCATCCGCGAGCGCTTCATGGTCGGCCTGGGCGTGCGCAAGTGAACGCCATGAAATTTCCCCTCCTCATCGGCGGCGAGTTCGTGGAAGGCGCGCGCAGCGCCGTCCTGCGCGACAAGTACCGGGGCGAGCCCTACGGCGAGATCGCGCTGGCTTCGCGCGAGCAGGTGGCGGCGGCCGTGGCCGGCGCGCGCGCGGGGTTCGAGGTCCACAGGCTGCTCGCATCCGAGCGCGCGGCCATCCTCGCCAAGGCGGCCGACATCGTGCTCTCCCGGAAGGCGCAGCTCGAGAAGCTCATGACGGCGGAAGCGGGTTTCACCACCCCCGACGGCGACAACGAGGTGCGCCGCTGCGTGGAGACGCTGAGGCTCTCGGCCGAGGAGGCCAAGCGCCTCGAAGGCGAGCTGGTGCCCATGGCGGCCGCCCCCGGGCTCAAGGACCGCATGGGCTTCACCATCCGCGTGCCGCGCGGCGTGGTCTGCGCGATCACCCCCTTCAACTCGCCGCTCAACACGGTGGCGCACAAGCTCGCGCCGGCGCTGGCGGGCGGCAACGCCGTGGTCCTCAAGCCCTCCGCCTTCACGCCGGCCACCGCCGTGGAGCTGGGGCGCGCGCTGCTCGACGCGGGGCTCCCGCCGAAGCTCCTCGCCATCGTCCACGGCTCCGGCGAGGAGGTCGGCCGCCAGCTCACCGAGGACCCGGCGATCGCCTACTACACCTTCACCGGCAGCACGCGCGTGGGCCTCGAGATCCAGAAGGGGGCGCTGCTTCGCGGCACGCAGCTCGAGCTGGGCAGCATCGCGAGCACCATCGTCTGCCACGACGCCGACACGAAAAGGGCCATCCCCAAGATCGTGAACGCCGGCTTCCGCAAGGCGGGCCAGGTGTGCACCTCGGTGCAGAAGCTCTTCGTCGACCGGCGCATCGCGCCCGCCTTCACCGACGCGTTCGTCGCCGCCGTGAAGGCCCTGCCCTTCGGCGACCCCGCGGACCCGCGCACGGTCGTGGGCCCCATGATCAGCCGCGGCCACGCCGAGCGCGCGCTCGCCTGGGTGAAGGAGGCCGAGCGCGCGGGGGCGGAGGTCCTCGCCGGCGGCACGCTGGAGGGCAGCGTCATGGCGCCCACGGTGCTGCGCCGGGTGACGCCCGCCATGCGCGTGGTGTGCGAGGAGATCTTCGCGCCGGTGGTGTCGGTGATCGAGTTCGACGAGGTGGCCGAGGCCTTCGCCGGCGCCAACGACCAGCCCTTCGGCCTCGCCGTGGGCGTGTTCACCTCGAACCTGCACACGGCCTTCGCCGCGGCGCGCGCGCTCGACTTCGGCGGCATCCACATCAACGAGGCCTCCAGCGCCCGCGTGGACGCGATGCCCTTCGGCGGCGTGAAGGCGAGCGGCCACGGCTTCGAGGCCCCGGCGCGCGCCATCCGCGAGATGACCGAGGAGCGCGTCGTCACCATCGCCTACTGAAGCCCATGCCCCACACCATCCTCGTCACCGCCCCCAAGCTGGGCGCCGCCGGCACCGCGAAGCTGGAGGCGGCCGGCTGCCGCGTCCTCTACCTCACCGGCACGAAGGACGCGGCCGAGGTGGCGGCGATCCTCGCCGCCGAGCCCGTCGACGCCGTGATCTCGCGCACCTTCGACCTGCCCGAGGCGGCGATGCGCGCCTGCCCCACGCTCAAGGTCGTGACCAAGCACGGCGTGGGCGTGAGCAACATCGACCTGCCCGGCGCGACGCGGCTGGGCATCCCGGTCTATGTCACGCCCGGCGCCAACTCGCAGTCGGTGGCGGAGCTCGCCATCGGCCTCATGCTCGCCGCCGCAAGGCGCATCGCCTGGATGGACCACGAGGTGAAGGCCGGCCGCTGGAGCCGCGCGCAGGACGGCCAGCAGCTCGCCGGGCGCACGCTGGGGCTCGTGGGCTTCGGGCAGATCGGCCAGCGCACCGCCGCCATCGCGATGGCGATGGGCATGAAGGCGGTCGCCTACGACCCGGCGCTCGCCGGCCCTTCGCCGCTCGCCGGCGTGGAGATCGTGCCGACGCTGGAGGACCTGCTGCCGCGCGCGAACGTGCTGAGCCTGCACGTGCCGCTCACGGACCGGACGCGAGGCATGATCGGGCGGGCCCAGTTCGAGCGGATGCCGCCCAGGGCGATCCTCGTGAACACGGCGCGCGGCCCCGTGGTGAACGAGCCGGACCTCGTTGCGGCCCTGCGCGACGGCCTGTTGCACGGCGCCGGCCTCGACACGACGATGGAGGAGCCGATTCCGGCGGGAAGCCCCCTGCTCGCGCTCGCCAACGTCGTGCTCACCCCGCACGTGGGCGCTTCCACCCCGGACGCGTTGGAGGCCGTCTCCGCCATCGCCGCCGACAACGTGCTGGGCTACCTCGGCGGCCGCCCGCCGGACCCCGCCTGGTGCTTCAACCCCGAGGTGCTCGCCTCCGGCGCTCGCCCGCCGTGACATCATCCATCCACGCCGCACGACCGAAGCGCGAAGACTTCGAACAACGACCCCAGAGGAGAACCGCATGAAACTCGCTTCACTCGCCAAGGCGGCCGCCGTCGCCGCCGCCCTGCTCGCCGCCGCCCCGGCGCAGGCCCAGCAGGACTGGCCCAACCGCACGGTGAAGATCGTCGTCGCCTTCACGGCCGGCGGCACCACGGACATCCTGGCGCGCATGATCGGCCAGCGCTTCGCCGACAAGTTCAAGCAGCCCTTCATCGTCGAGAACAAGCCCGGCGGCGCCGGCAACATCGGCACCGAGTTCGTAATCCGCGCGCCCGCGGACGGCTACACCATCATGGCCAACTCGGTGGGCCCGGCCGCGGTGAACCCGTCGCTCTTCGCGGGCAAGATCAACTTCAACGCCGTCACCGACCTCGACCCCATCGGCCAGATCGCGGATGTCCCCAACGTGCTCGTCGTTCACCCCTCCACGAACATCAAGACGATGGCGGAGTTCCTCAAGTACGCGAAGGCCAACCCCGAGAACCTCAACTACGCCTCCACCGGCATCGGCACCTCCTCGCACCTCTCGGGGTTCCTGCTGAGCGCCAAGGCCGGGTTCAAGGCCGAGCACATTCCCTACAAGGGCGCCGAGGCGCTGAAGGACCTGCTGGCGGGCCGCGTGCAGTTCATGTTCGCGACCATCCCGTCGGTGATCCAGCACATCAAGGCCGGCAAGCTCACGGCGATCGCGGTCAGCAGCAAGAACCGCTCGCGTTCCATGCCCGAGGTGCCCACGGTTGCCGAGAGCGGCTTCCCCGGCTTCGAGGCGGGCTCGTGGTTCGGCTTCTTCGCGCCGAAGAACACGCCGCGCGACGTGGTCCTCGCCCTCAACAAGGCGCTCAACGAGGCGCTCACGGACAAGGAGATCGACGCGCGCCTCGTCCTCGACGGCGCCGATCCCAAGCCCGGCACGCCCGAGGAGTTCGGCGCCTTCGTGAAGGCCGAGTACCAGAAGTGGGCCGAGGTCGTGAAGGCCTCGGGCGCGAAGGCGAACTGAGCGCCTTCCCGCGGGAAGGCCCCTATTCCCGGTCGCGCGGGGTCGCGGAAGCGCGGCCGTGGCGCCTCCGGTACCAGTGGGGCCTTTCCGCCTCCAGCTTCACGGCGAGCTGAGGCGCGCGCTGCGCTTCCAGCCGGCCGAAGAGCTCGACCACGAACTCGATGAAGTGGCGCACGCGCGGCAGGCGCCGCTGGCTCGCCCGGTAGAGCAGGCTGATGGGCGGCGCGTGCTTCGACTCCCAGTCGACCAGCACCGGCACGAGCTGCCCCGATTCCACCGGCCCGCGCACCGTGAGGTCGGTGAACCGCGCCACCCCCATCCCCGCGATCGCGGCATCGAGGATCACGTCGCGGTGGCTGCTCACCAGCCACCCGCTCACGGCCGCGGCCTCGCGCTCGCCGCCACGCTCGTGCTCCCAGAGGTCCAGCACCGTGCCCTCCTGGTCGCGGAAGAGCAGGCACGGGTGCCCCTCGAGGTCGCGCGGGCGCTTGGGCACCCCGTTGGCGGCCCAGTAGCCGGGCGAAGCGCAGATGAGCAGGCGCGTGCTCGCGAGGCGGCGCTGCACGAAGCCCGGGTGCATCGGCCAGCCGTAGAGCACGAGGACCTCGGCTTCCTCCGCGCCGGGCGCCGACGGCTTGTCCACGGTGCGCACGTCCACCTGGATGTCGGGATAGCGCGCGTGGAAGGCCGGCAGCGCCGGCAGGATGCAGTGCTGGGAGAGGATGGGCGGGGCTCCCACCACCAGCGTGCCGCGGGGGCGCGAGGTCGCGCCGCGCAGGGCTTCGTCGGCGGCCACGACCTGCTCCAGCACCGGGCGGCAGGCTTCCAGGTAGCCCGCGCCGTCCGGCGTGAGCGTGAGGCCGTGGGGGCCCCGCTCGAAGAGGCTCGCCCCGAGGCTCTTCTCCAGCGCGCCCACGAGCCGCGCCACCGCCGGCACGCTCACGTCCAGGCGCCGCGCGGCGCCGGAGAAGCTGCGCTCCTGCGCGGCGGCGACGAAATACTGCAGGGCCCGCAACTTGTCCATGAGGCCTCCGGCCGGGGTTCAACAGGATGTTGAAGCGGATTTTGCCCGGGAGTGGCTTCCGGTGCACGGGATCGGCCCGTACAGTGGCCCGCTTCGGAAGCGCATCGGAGGCGGCGAGTTGATCACCCTGGGCAGCGACATCGGCGGGACCTTCACCGACTTCGTCGAGGTGGACGAGGCGAGCGGGCGCGTGGAGGTGCACAAGACCCTCACCACGCCCGACGACCCCTCGCGGGCGATCGAGTCCGGCGTGGACGAGCTGGTCGCACGGCGCGGCGCCGACGCGGGCTCCATCGACGTGATGGTCCACGGCACCACCCTCGTCATCAACGCCGTGATCGAGCGCAAGGGCGCGCGCACGGGGCTCGTCACCACGAAGGGCTTCCGCGACGTGCTGGAGATCGGCCGCGAGAAGCGCTTCGACGCCTACGACCTGCAGATCGAGTTCCCCGTCCCGCTCGTGCCGCGCTACCTGCGCCGCGAGGTGGCCGAGCGCGTGCACGCGAGCGGCGCGGTGCTGGCCCCGCTGGACGAGGCGAGCGTGCGCGAGGCGCTGGGCGTGCTGCTCGCCGAGGGCTGCGAGTCGATCGCCGTGTGCCTGCTGCATGCCTACCGCAACCCGGCGCACGAGCGGCGCGTGCGCGAGATCGCCCTCGAGATGGCGCCCGGCATCCCGGTGACGCTCTCCAGCGACGTGCTGCCGGAGATGCGCGAGTACGAGCGCACCACCACGACCACCGTCAACGCCTACGCGAAGCCCGTGGCCGCCCGCTACCTCACGCGGCTCGAGGAACGCATGGCCGCGCGCGGCTTCGCCGGCGAGCTGCTCATGATGCAGTCGAGCGGCGGCATCAATTCCGTCGCCTTCGCGCGCGAGTTCCCGGTGCAGGTGATCGAGTCGGGGCCGGCCGCGGGCACCCTCGGCGCGGCGCACTTCGCGCGCCTGGCGAAGCTCGACAAGGTGCTCGCCTTCGACATGGGCGGCACCACCGCCAAGCTCGCGCTGGTGGAGGGCGGGCGCGCCATCCGCACCCACGACTTCGAGGTGGCGCACGTGCACCGCTTCAAGCCCGGCAGCGGCATCCCGGTGCGCATCCCGGTGGTCGACCTGATCGAGATCGGCGCCGGCGGCGGCAGCATCGCGCGTCGCACGCCCGTGGGCACGCTGCAGGTCGGCCCGCAGAGCTCCTCGGCCGTCCCCGGGCCCGCCTGCTATGGGCAGGGCGGGACGGACCCCACGGTCTCGGACGCCGACCTGCTGCTGGGCTACCTCGACCCGGACCATTTCCTCGGCGGGCGCATGAAGCTCGACCGCGCGGCGGCCGAGCGCGCGGTCAAGGCCGCGCTCGCCGACCCGCTGGGCATCGCCGTGGACGAGGCCGCCTTCGGCGTGCACGCCATCGTGAACGAGAACATGGCGTCCGCCGCCAAGGCCTACGCGAGCGAGAAGGGCGAGAACCCGCGCTCCTGCGCGCTGGTGGCCTTCGGCGGCGCGGGCCCCGTGCACGCCTGCGACCTCGCCGCGCGGCTGGGCATCCGCACGGTCCTCATCCCCCCGCGCGCCGGGGTGGCCGCGGCCTTCGGCATGATCGTGGCCCCGGTGACCTACGAGGCGGTGCGCTCGCGCCGCACCCTCCTGTCTGCGCTCACGCCGGAGATCCTCGAGGAGGTGCGCGAGGAGATGCGCGCGGAGTGCGCGCAGCGCCTGCCGCGCACGGTGGACCCGGCCGGGATCGCGTGGGAGTTCAGCGTCGACATGCGCTACCTCGGCCAGGGCTACGACGTGAACGCGGTGCTGCCGGAAGGCGGCGCCCACGCGGATGCCGTCGCCGCCCTGCGAGAGGCGTTCGAGGCCTCCTACCGCAAGCTCTACGGCCGAACCTTCTCCGGCGCGCCCCTCGAGGCGATGAGCTTCCGCCTCACCGCCAGCGCGCACCGGCAGGTGGCCCAGGTGACCGGCATCTCGCCAGACGCCCGCGGCGACGGCCGCGTCGGCACGCGCCGCGCCTTCTGCCCGCGCGCGCGCGCCTGGGCCGACTTCGCCGTGCACCGCCGCGCCGCCATCGCCCCGGGCGTGCCCTTCCCGGGGCCCGCCATCGTCGAGGAGAACGAATCGACCACCGTCATCCCGGGCGGCGCGCGCGCGCGCGTGGACGAGCACGGGAGCCTCATCGTGGAGCTCGCCGAATGAATGCACCCGACGTGAAAGCACCGCCGGCCATCGACCCCGTCACGCTCGAGATGCTGTGGCGGCGGCTTGTCTCCATCGTGGGCGAGCTGGGCTCGACCCTGCGCCGCACCTCGTTCTCCACCGTCGTGCGCGACATCGGCGACTACGGCTGCGCCGTGTTCGACGCCGAGACGCGGCTGCTGGCCCAGACCCCGGACAGCACGCCGGGCCTGTGCGGGCCGCTGGGGGCGATGCTGCGCCACCTGGTCGACCTGCACCCGCCCGCGACCCTCGCCGAGGGCGACGTGCTCATCGGCAACGACCCGTGGGCGGGCAGCGGCCACCACAACGACGTGACCATCATGGTGCCGGTGTTCCGCCGCGGCACGCTCATCGGCTACGTGATCACCTGCTGCCACCACGTGGACATCGGCGGGCGCCGCGCCACCACCGAGAGCCGCGACAACTACGAGGAGGGGCTGCGCATCCCGGCGCTCAAGTACCACCGGGCCGGCGAGCCCAACGCCGACGTCGTGGCCTTCATCGCCGCGAACGTGCGCTCGCATGAGACGGTGCTGGGCGACATCGGCGCGCAGGTGGCCGCGTGCCACGTGGGCGCGGAGCGGCTTCGCGAGATCTGCGACGAGATGGGCTGGGCGAGCCTCAAAGGTCTCGCCGACGAGATCGTGACGCGCAGCGAGGCCGTCACCCGCGCCGAGATCGCCAAGCTGCCGAAGGGCACCTGGCGGCACGAGGCGAAGATCGACATCGTCGGCGGCGAGACCGTGACGCTGTGCACGGCCGTCACCATCGCCGGCGACGAGATCACGGTGGACTACAGCGGCTCGTCTCCCCAGGTGAAACCCGCGATCAACTGCACGCTCTCCTACACGAGCGCCTACACCACCTTCGGCGTGCTGTGCATGCTGGACCTGCCCGTGGCGGTGAACGAGGGGACCCTGCGCCCCATCAAGGTGGTCGCCGAGGAAGGCAGCGTCGTGCACTGCCGCTTCCCGGCGCCGGTGTTCGGGCGCACCGCCATCGGCACCTTCCTGCCGGACCTCGTCTACCTCGCCATCGCCCCGGCCGCGCCGCAGCGCGTCTGCGCCGCCGCCGGCGCCACCCCCATGTGGGGCCAGTACATGTTCGGCAAGCGCCACGACGGCGCCGACTTCGCGCCCTTCAACGTCTCGAGCGGCGGTCTCGGCGCGCGCGCGGGCAAGGACGGCGTCTCCTGCCTCGCCTTCCCCTACAACGTCGGCAACACGCCCGTCGAGGTGATCGAGAGCGAGGTGCCGATGATCGTCGAGGAGCGCTCGCTCTGGGAGGATTCCGCCGGGCCCGGCCGCTTCCGCGGCGGCTTCGGCCAGCGCTACGTGCTGCGCCTGCTGGAAGGCGAGCTGGGGCCCGTGGGCGACGTGCTCGCGAGCTTCCGCGGCGGGCGCTTCATCTACCCGCCCGAGGGCGTGCTGGGCGGCGGCCCCGCGCCGCGCGGCTACCTGTCCATCCGCGGCGCGAGCGAGGACGCGGGGCGGCAGGTGATCGTGCGCGCCGGCGACCGGATCGTGAGCCACATCCCCGGCGGCGGCGGGTACGGGGATCCGAAGGCGCGCGACCGCGAGGCGGTGAAGGCGGACCTGAGGAACGGCCTCATCACCGCCGACCACGCCCGCACCTGGTACGACTACGAAGAAGCCTGAAGACCGACGCAGCAGTATCCATCAACCACCTGGGGGAAGCCGCATGACGCACACGACTCGCCGCCTGTTTCTCACGCTCGCCGCCGCCGTGCTCGCGGCCGGCGCCCTGCCCGCGCTCGCGCAGGGCGCGTATCCCAACAAGTCGCTCAAGCTCGTCGTCCCGTGGACCGCCGCGGGCACGGTGGACATGGTGGCCCGCTCGCTCGCCGAGCGCCTCGGCGCCCGGCTCGGGCAGACGGTCGTGGTCGAGAACCGACCCGGCGCCACGGGCCAGATCGGCTCCAAGGCGGTGGCGACGGCCGAGCCCGACGGCTACACGCTGCTCCTCATGTCGGCGACCGTGCACACCGTCTCGCCCAATCTGTACAAGGCCTTCCCCTTCGACCCCATCGACGACTTCGCGGTGGTGTCGCAGGTGGTCTCGTTCCCCTACCTGATGGTCGTCTCGGCGGAGAGCCCCTACAAGAGCGTCGCCGACCTCGTGGCGGCGGCGAGGAAGGACCCCGGCAGCATCTCCTACGCCTCCTTCGGCCAGGGCAGCGCGCCCTACCTCATCAGCGAGCTCTTCGCGATGACCACCGGCACGAAGCTGCTGCACGTGCCCTACAAGGGCGCCGCGCCCGCCATCACCGACGTGCTGGGCGGCCGCGTCACCTTCTTCATCGACTCGATCCCCTCCCCGCTGGGCCAGGTGCGCGGCGGCAAGCTGCGCGCGCTCTCGGTGACCACGCCGCAGCGTTCCAGCACGGTGCCCGAGGTGCCGACGATGGCCGAGACCATCCCCGGCTTCGAGGCCATCGCCTGGCTGGGCATCGCCGCCCCGGCGAAGACGCCGAAGGAGGTGGTCGCGCGGCTGCACGCCGAGCTCAAGCTGATCGCCGCCGAGCCCGAGTACGGCGCGAAGCTGCGCGCCGTGGGCCTCGACCCGGTGGCGAGCGAGTCACCGGAGCAGTTCCGCGGCTGGCTGCAATCGCAGAAGAAGTACTGGGGCGACTTCGTGCAAAAGGCGAAGATCCCCATGGTCGACTGACCGGCGCCCGGAGGCCCGGCTTGAGCGCCGCCATCCGCGACCGGCCCGTCCGCGCCTGGCCCATGCTGGTGGGCGGGCGCCGCGTGCCGGCGGCCGACGGCGCCACCTTCCCGAGCATCGACCCCTTCACGGGGCGGGCGTGGGCGACGGCACCGCGGGCCACGGCCGCCGATGTCGATGCCGCCGTCGCGGCCGCGCGCGCCGCTTTCGAATCCGGCGACTGGGCCCGCGCGCTTCCGGCGCAACGCGCGCGGCTGCTGCGCCGGCTGGGCGATCTCGTCGAGCGCGAGGCCGAGGACCTCGCCCTCGTGCAGGTGCTGGAGAACGGCAAGCTCCTGCGCGAGGTGCGCGGGCAGGCGTCGGCGCTCGCGGCCCACTGCCACTACTTCGCCGGCGCCGCGGAGCACCTGCACGGGCACGTGGTGCCGCTGAGCGTGCCGGACATGCTCAACTACACGGTGCGCGAGCCCGTGGGCGTCGTGGCCGCCATCACGCCCTGGAACAGCCCGCTCTCGCTCCTCTTCTGGAAGCTCTGCCCGGCGCTCGCCGCCGGCAACACCGTCGTGGTGAAGCCCTCGGAGGTGACGCCCGTCTCGACCCTCGCGCTGGCGCACCTCTTCGAGGAGGCCGGCTTCCCCCCGGGCGTCGTGAACGTGGTCACGGGCGACGGCGCCGTCGGTGCGGCGCTCGCCGCCCACCCCGGCGTCGACCGCATCGCCTTCACGGGGTCGACCGCCGTCGGCAAGGCGGTGGCGAAGACGGCGGCCGAACGGCTTGCGCGCGTCTCGCTGGAACTGGGCGGCAAATCCCCCAACATCGTCTTCCCCGACGCCGACATCGACAACGCGGTAAAGGGGGTGCTGGCCGGCATCTTCGCCGCCGCGGGCCAGACCTGCCTCGCCGGCTCGCGCGCCCTCGTGCACGCCGACATCCTCGAGGATTTCACCGCGCGCCTCGTCGAGCGCACGCGCCGCCTGCGCCTCGGCGACCCGCTGGATGCCGGCACCGAGGTGGGGCCGCTCGCCTGCCGCATGCAGTACGACAAGGTCCTGCACTGGATCGGCGTGGCGCGCGGGGAAGGCGCGCAGGTCCTCTGCGGCGGCGCGCGCCCGGACGACCCGGCGCTCGCGCAGGGGCTCTTCGTCCTGCCCACGATCCTCGGCGGCGTGCGCAACGACATGCGCATCGCCCGCGAGGAGGTCTTCGGGCCGGTGCTCTGCGTGATCCCGTTCCGCGACGAGGCGGAGGCGGTGGCCATCGCCAACGACACGCGCTTCGGGCTGGCCGCCGGCCTCTGGACGAACGACCTGCGCCGCGCCCACCGCCTGGTGCCGCGCCTTCGCGCCGGCACCGTGTGGGTCAACACCTACCGCCGCACGAACCACGCCACGCCCTTCGGCGGCATGAAGGAGAGCGGGCTGGGCCGCGAGAACGGCCTCGAGGCGATCCACGAGTACACGGAGACCAAGAGCGTGTGGATCGACCACGGGCCGGGGATCAAGGACCCGTTCAACCCGCGCGCCTGAGCGGTACCATGTCGCCCGGGGCCCATATCCGGGCCCGGCAACCGGGAGCAAGACGATGATCCAGGCGCGCGCGTTCCTCGCGGCCACCCTTCTCGCGGCCGCCGCAGGTGCGGCCGCCCAGCAACCCGCTTACACCCTCACCGTGCCCGGCACGGCCGGCTCGCCGGTGGACCGTGCCGCGCGCGTCCTGGGCGAGGCGCTCGTATCCGTGAAGGCGGCGTCGTCCGTCGCTGTCGACAACCCCGCCGGCGCACCGACGACCGCGCTCGCGAAATTCGTGAAGGAGGCCCGCGGCCCGCAGGCGCTGCTGCTCGCGGGCCAGGATCTCCTCGCCGCCGCCGAGTACGAATCCGGCGTGCCCCGCGTGCAGGACGCGAGCCCGCTCGCGCGCCTGGCCGTGGGCCACTTCGCGATCTTCGTGCCGGCGGGTTCGCCCCACGCCTCGATGGCCGACCTCGCGCGCGCCTTCAAGGCCGACCCCGCGGCGCTCGCCTGGGATGCGGGCGCGAAGGGAAGCGTCGCCCATCTCCTCGTTGCTTTCCTCGCGCGAACCGTCGGCGCCGATGCCGCCCGCGTGCGCCTGGCCCCCGCCGGCGGTGCGGGCGCGACGGCCGGGGTGGCACCGGTCCGCGAGGCGCTCGCCGCGATGCGCGAAGGGCGCGTGCGCGTGCTGGCCGTCACCGCGCCGTCGGCCGTCTCGGGTGTGCGCTCGCTCAAGGAACAGGGCGTGAACCTCGTCTTCGGCCAGTGGATCGGGCTCTTCGCCGGGCCGGGGCTCAAGCCCACGCACCGCGACGACCTGCTCCTGCGCGTGAAGGCGGCGACAGAGACGCCCGCGTGGAAGGCGCTGCTGGCCGAGCGGGGCTGGTCGCCGGCATGGCAGCAGGGCTCGGACTACGCGCGCTTCCTCGACGAGGAGTCGCGGAGCCTGGGCTACCTCGCGCGCAGCCTGGGTCTCGCCGTGCGGCGGTAGGGGAAAGCGCGAACGGCATTCTTTCGCAGATTGCCGTCAACGTTGTCACCGCTCATTCCAGATCGCCCCCCGGGGCTCAATTCCCCAATAGCGCCGGGGGGCCAATTGTCAATGAGCGCCCGGGCACGTGGCCTGCAACGAGAAGCGGCCAGCCCCGCGCATTCGCCACCGCATCGAATTTTCTAGCAATAGCGCTTCTGCGAGCGCCGCGGCATCGGCCACGCCGCGATCTTCTCGGCAGGCCCGGGGAAGTGGCCCTTGCGCTTGCGGCTTCGGAATCGACGGCGGCTAAAGAAAGCGGCGCAAGGGCCACGTTCACATAACGCCACGATTATGCGTCGCGGCTCTTGGGCGCTCCGCTCATCCCGCAACGCATAACCGCGCGTTATGTCGGGCGCCCGGGTCTGCCTCGGTTGCAGCTCCGCGCTCCCCGCGCTTCGCTATCAACCCGCACGCTCGCCGTGGCCCGGCTCGCGTGTACTTTCCGCGCGGTCGTGCTCGCGCAACGCCGCTTCCCCCTACTGCCGCGCTCGCCGTCCTCGCGCGTGCTTCTACCCCGCCCAGGTTATCGGTCGCAAATTGCGACCACCTCGGCGCCGCGCTCGCGCGCGGCAAAAGAGCTGCCCGATAAGGAATCGGTTCAGACCCCCGCGCGCGAGCGCGGGGGAAGTTGCGCGTAGAACCGGGCCGAAGCCGCGGCGCTCGCAATCAGTCAGCGCTCGAGCCCACGACGCTGCAGCGAAGGCACGGGGCTTGCAGCCTCTCCTCGCAAGCCGCGTGCCTGAGTGGTGCTCACTGAGGCATCACAATCGCACCACTGGCGTCCCGCAACTCCAATCCGCGCGGCGCCGTGTGGAGCGTTCCCCCGTCGAGTTTCTTCTCTAGGTTCGGAGGCACGACGAACGGAATGCCGTCGATGCTCACGAGATACTTCTTAGGAAACTGACTCTTCGGATATATCGCCGGCACCAAACGTCTCCGACCCGACAGCAAGTCCTTCGTGGATTGACTCTCCGCAAGCTCTTGGATCCTAGATTCGTCAGCGCCGGTCGCGATAGCCTTTCCCAACGCCGGAGGGACCGGAGCGTCGCTGACTTCGATCAAGTACACGACGGGCTCGGCGACTCGCGTCGTTCCTAGAGCTTTGCGAATCAGGTCTGCTGCTTCGGCCGTGAACTTCAACGAGAGCATGTCAATCACATGTCGAACGACCAAACCGGCGGGCATGGATTGCCCGGCCAGAATCGCAGCCGCACGACGTCGTAGACGATGAACGATCTGACGTAATCCCTAGGGTTGGCGGGACAGTTGTCAGAAGGGCCGCAATAGTAGAAGCACTGCGCGGTGACTTCTTCAACAAACCAGTTGGGCTTCCTGACCAACTCCAAGTGGTAGACATAGGGGCAGTCGCGCTGGTTGCCACCTAGGCCCGTGCCGGGCTTCTGCAGCAGGCCCTTGGGGTCGATCCACTTGAGAGGATTTCCACCCACATATCCGAAGGTGTTGAGCCCGGCCTTCAGTCCGATGGGATCGGACTGGATGTACCTGCCTATCGACGGATCGAAGTCCCGATAGTAGTTGTAGTGCTTCAGATTGCCGTCAGCGGCCTTGCAAGAGATTCTTCCGAATAGCATTCACGTTCGCATCATCACTCTGGGCCCACGAAATCCAGCGCTTGCCGTCGCGCTCTGCGATCGCATACTTGATGCCCGCTTTCTCAAGACGTTCCAAGAAGCGGCGCTCCAAGGTCACATCACCAACATGCGCGGACGGGACAAACGCTTCGTTCAACACCTCAATTCGGATTCTGCTAACCCGCTCCTCGTCCTGCGGAGCATACAGCGCGGTGCCATCCGGACGCACGCGGTGAACGACACCCTCCCGTTGAAGGCTATTCACCAATCGCTTCTGCATGTCCGCATCGTAGAACTTGAATCCGATTTCAGGGCCTGGCGATTCCGCTGAGGCACAGCCAACGAGTGCACTTGCAGCAATGACCCATAGCAGTGGCGCGAGTTTCATCATCTCCCCCATCGCGTTTCGCGTGTCGGCGGGCCATCAAACACATCCCTGATTACAGGATCGCCTTCCCGGTCTCCGAGGTGCGGGTTATACCAATTCTCTTGATACTGATTCAGCGGCCTGTCAAAGAGGACGGTCCGCGTTTCCTTCTTCGTGCATTCGTCAATGCAAACCTGAACGTCCAGTTCATGCAGCTGTTCGAGGGCGAGGTCGCGGAGAATCGGGATCATCACTCCGAAGCCGAAGCCTGGCTTGATAGTTGTAATCGCGTTCATGAACACGTCAAGGGGGCCATCGGAGCTTCGTCGATACCGGTAGTCGACGATCTTCCAGCCTCGACCGACCACTTCCCACTTCTGCTCCAGAATCCTGCGGCACAGTTCGGCTAGGCCAAATGGGTCAAGTGCAATTAAGGGGTGCGCTCCCACATACCCATAGGTATTGATCCCGCCGCGCAGTCCGATGGGATCGGACTGGATGTATCGGCCTATCGCGGGATCGAAGTCACGGAAGTAGTTGTAGTGCGTCCCGGTCTCGGCATCGAAGAGCTGTCCCGGGAACCGGAGGTTGAAGGCTAACCCCCGTCCTCGGCCTTCGCACTTCGTCGAGAGACTCGCATTAATGCCGGAATCACCATGAACCATTGCGCGTAACCAAGCGTCTTGAGGACTACCCAATAGACAAGAAGGTCCACTGCCGACGTCGGGTGATCCGCTCCGGCGAAGTTGCCGTAGAAATAGATCAATAGTCCTCCCGCCGCGCTCGCGGGAAACGCCAAGATCGCCATTACTACCAACAGCACTGTGTCTGCTGCCTTGAATGCTTCGGGATCGTTGAGATTGACAATGTGAAGGGAGAGCCCCAAGGCAATGAACCCTAGGCCGATCCACACCCATTTCGCGAAATACCGAATTAGTCGCGTGGAGCCGAAGGAGAATAGCACCGCACAATCAACGAGCACTGCGGCAACCATCAGTGCAAACGCAAGATTTCCTCGGATGCTCTCGCGCATTGCCAGCCCGACCGAAGGCAGTCCGACGATCGCTGAGAGGGCAGCGAATAGGGCGACCAATGTTAGCCATCCAAAAAGTCGCTCCGAGGGCGTCGCTGAGCGGAGCAGGTTCATTTTGCCCCCTTGCAGCGCAGATAGCATCGTGCATAGGTGTCGTTAACCCACTCTTGGCAGTTCGTTCCTGGGCCAAAGAGACCGTAATCGGGACGATTGGAATCGTCGATTGCTTCCTTGATGCATTTGTCCGCCTCGGGGCAGGACTTCGCCTTGACGCACTGATTGGCATCTTCGGGCTTGTCGTCGCTTGGCTTACCTGGACTCCAAGATTTGCCCTTTCGATCTTGTCCGCCACATGTGATCTTGCCGTCCACAACAGCGCAGAGATACTGATGAAACAGTGGATTCTTGGCCGGGTTGTAGACCAGGCGGCCAATTGGTCCTAGCGCGTGCAGTGGCTTGTAGCAGCTGTAGGCGTCCAACCCTCTCGGATCAGAAAAAGCGAGTGGTGAGTCATACACATATCCGTAGGTATTCAGCCCCCCATCCAATCCAATCGGATCGCTCTGAACATACCTCCCGATCGCGGGGTCGTAATCGCGGAAGTAGTTGTAGTGCAATCCCGTCTCCTACGATCCGGGGAAATAGGTCTTCACCTTTCCCGATACCCCATCAATCAGAACTCCGAAGTGGGCGCCCGGCGCCCGGGGCAGCAGGACCACAAGCACTTGCCAATCACAGCCCTTGTTGACGATTCTGGATTCGATACGACCGCGATCCGTCCGGCCGCCGCGCTTCTCAAATTCGTCTAGGGCAGTTTGCTCTAGCTGGTCTCGAGTCAGCTCGAGCATCTTCTCCGAGCAGGAAAAGGTCTGGGGTGCCTCGGACAGCTTGCCTTCTGGGGGGCGATACGGCGGGCCTGCAACAGTTGAAGACGGAGGCGACGGTTGCTGCGCCAATGCACAGGCTGACAACGCAAGCACTACAAACGAGAGGTATAGGGGTCTCATCGCATGAACCCGCAATTGAAGAACATGTTCCCAAAATCGAGCTTGTGCGAAAGCGTGCTCCTAATCCAATCAAGGCAGGCTCCGTCATTGCCGCACTGAGGCCCACTTTCGCGGAGGCATTCCAATTCCACTTTGTAGGCTGCGCATTCGCCAGAACTCTGCGAAATCCCGGGGCGGAACACCGCTCGATGAACACTGAAGCAGTCTAGACACATGGTGTCCGGAAGGTGACGATCTTCGTGTCGCATCACACACTTCCGAAGTGCGGATTTTCCGGGTTCTGGGCCGGCCACGTTCGAGCAAGATGCCTTTCGCCCTGCGCAGCACATGACTGTTCCGCCAATCCCGGCCAGTCCCGCCATTGCGTTGGGATGCCCGCAGCACGCGTCATCACTTGGCCCTTGTCCGCGGCACCCTGGACAGTCTGCAGCCAGGCCGCGACGGTCGCCGAACCTGAGCGGTTGGGCAGATACATATCCGTAGGTGTTTACCCCTCCGACCAACCCTATCGGATCGCTCTGAACATACCTGCCGATCCCCGGGTCGTAATCGCGAAAGTAGTTGTAGTGCAGCCCCGTCTCCTGGTCGAAGTACTGCCCCGGGAACCGCAGGTTGAAGGCGAAGGCCCCCGCCCCGGAGGGATTGTCGTCGGGCGCGTGCGCCCCGAACGGATTGGCATTGGCCCACTCCCAGCGCACCACGTTGGCCGCATCGCTCACCACTCGCGGCGTCCCCAGGTGGTCCGCCCACACGTAGTAGGCCGTGAAGCCGCCCGGCAAGGCGGGCCTCAGCACCGCCACCGGAAGGTCGCCCAGCCAAACGTACTCCTGAATCGCCGCACTGCCCCGTCGTATTCGCCGAGGAGCCGCCCCGCCTCGTCGTAGGCGAAGTGGGTCTGCGCGCCCGCCGTCTTCCTCACCCGCTGCCCCAGGCCGTTCACCAGGTACGTGGCCGAGCCCGCCTGCTTCATCCGCCCGCGCCCGTCGTAGGTGTAGGTCACCCCGGCGCTCGCCGTGAGGTTGCCGGCCGCGTCGTAGGTGAAGCTCCTCGAGGTGGCTCCCGAAAGGCTCGATAGCCTGTGGCTCGAGCCCGGGTAGGTGTAGGTGGTGGTCGCGCCCCCGTTCAAGGTCGTCCCCGTGCGGTTGCCGTTGGCGTCGTAGCTGAACCCCAGCGCCTGCCCCGCGGCGATGCCCGCCGAGGTGAGCCGGTCCAGCACATCGTAGCCGAACGCCTGGTTCAGGTCCGCCCAGGTGTGCGTCGAGGGGCCCAGCGTCACGCCCGAGACGCGACCGTCGGCGTCGAACAGGCGCTGGTAGACCTGCCCGTTGGCCCACGTCCACTGCCGCACGCCGCCGAAGGGGAAGTACAGCCCGCCGGAGAGCACGGGGCTCGCGTCCACTGCAAGGCTCGTGGCCTGCCCTTGCAGGTCGTGGCCCAGCGTCACCACCCGCCCCGACGGGTAGGTGATCGTCGTGAGAAGCCCTGCCGTGTACCCGTAGCCGACCGTGAAGGTCCTCGCCGCCGGGGCCGTGCCCACCGTCTGCGCCTTCGAGATCACGCGGCCCGCCAGGTCGTAGGCCCAGGAGGTGCTGCCCGACGGGTCGGTCACCTTCGTGAGCCGGCCCCTGGCGCCCGGCCCGCCCGTGGCGATGCCCGCGCTAGCGCCGCCTCCCGCCCCTCGCCGCCGGCAGGTGGACCGTGGGGTCGTTCTTCACCTCCTCGATCACCGCGAAGGTGTGCGTCTCGCGCACCGCCGGCAGTTCCACCAGCACCTTGGTGAGCACCTCGCGGTAGGTGGCCATGTCCTCCACGCGCACCTTGACGAGGTAGTCGAAGCCGCCGGCCACCATGTGGCACTCGATGATCTCCGGCACGCCCGCCACGGCCGCGGCGAAGCGCTTGAA
This sequence comes from Burkholderiales bacterium, assembly GCA_019634955.1. Classification (GTDB taxonomy): domain Bacteria; phylum Pseudomonadota; class Gammaproteobacteria; order Burkholderiales; family Usitatibacteraceae; genus FEB-7. The sequence continues at coordinate 58,394 of JAHCAK010000012.1, read as the reverse complement.
GGCGTCGCTCGTGGTGCGGTCGAGCTTCACCTCGACGAAGACCACCATCGCCTGGCCCAGCCGCGCCGGGTCCAGCACCGCGCGGTAGCCCTGGATGAAGCCCTCCTCCTCCAGCCGGCGCACGCGCACGAGGCAGGCCGCGGGGCTCAGGTGGCACTTGCCCGCGAGCGCCACGTTGGTGATGCGCCCGTTCTTCTGCAGCTCGGCGAGGATGCGGCGGTCGGTGGCGTCGATCGTTCGGTCGGAATCGGCATTGGCCATCGTTTGTTCGCTCAAGGGGGGACAACGAAAGGGATTCTACGGCACCGCGGCCCCAGAACGAGATGATGCCGCCGGCGAGGGATGCTAGGCTTTTCGCCCCATGGACACCCCTTCCCCCGCCCCCCTCGCCCGCCCGGGCACGGCCCTTCGCGAAGCCGTCACCGCCGCGTGGCACCGCCCCGAGGCCGAGTCCCTGGCCGAACTGCTTCCCGCCGCCACCTTCGACGCCGAGGCCCTCGAGCGCATCCGCGCCCGGGCCGGCGCCCTCGTGGCGCGCGTGCGCGCCGAGCGCTCCGGCGCCTCCGGCGTGGACGCGCTCATGAGCGAGTTCGACCTCTCCTCGGAAGAGGGCATCGCGCTCATGTGCCTCGCCGAGGCGCTCCTTCGCATTCCGGACGCGCAGACCGCCGACCGCCTCATCCGCGACAAGCTCTCGCGCGGCGACTGGAAGTCCCACGTGGGCGGGAGCGAGTCGCTCTTCGTGAACGCCGCTTGCTGGGGGCTGGTCGTGTCGGGGAGCCTCGCGCGCGCGGAAACCGAGCCCAAGGGGCTGGATGGCGCCCTCACCGCGCTCATCGCCCGCGCCGGCGAGCCCGTGATCCGCGCGGCCACCAAGGCCGCCATGGGCTACCTCGGCTCGCAGTTCGTGCTGGGCGAGACGATCGGGGAAGCCCTCGGCCGCGCCCGCCGCAAGGAGGCGCGCGGCTACCGCTACTCCTTCGACATGCTGGGCGAGGCCTCGATGACCGCGGAGGACGCCGACCGCTGCCGGCGCACCTACCTCGAGGCCATCGACGCCGTGGGGAAGTCCTCCGCCGGCCGCGGCATCTACGCCGGGCCCGGCGTCTCCGTGAAGCTCTCGGCCCTGCATCCGCGCTACGCGCGCGCCAAGCACGCCCGCGCGATGGGCGAACTGCTGCCGGTGGTGAAGGAGCTCGCCGCGCGCGCCAAGGCCTGCGACATCGGCCTTACCCTGGATGCCGAGGAGGCCGACCGGCTGGAACTCTCCCTGGACATCCTCGAGGCGCTCGCCCTCGACCCCGAACTCGCCGGTTGGGATGGCCTCGGCTTCGTGATCCAGACGGTGCAGAAGCGCTGCGCCGCCGTCACCGACTGGGTGCTCGACCTCGCGCGGCGAAGCGGCCGGCGCCTGATGGTGCGGCTGGTGAAGGGCGCCTACTGGGATTCGGAGGTGAAGCGCGCGCAGGTCGCCGGCCACGACGACTACCCCGTCTTCACGCGCAAGTGCCACACCGACGTCGCCTACCTCGCCTGCGCGAGGAAGCTCCTCGCCGAGCCCGCGCTCGTGTACCCGCAGTTCGCCACGCACAACGCGTCCACGCTGTGCCAGGTGGCCGAGATCGCGGGCGACCACCGCGACTTCGAGTTCCAGTGCCTGCACGGCATGGGCGAGACGCTCTACGACCAGGTCGTGGGCTCGGGGGAATTCGGCATGCCCTGCCGCATCTACGCGCCCGTCGGCACGCACGAGACGCTGCTCGCCTACCTCGTGCGCCGGCTGCTCGAGAACGGCGCCAACTCGTCGTTCGTGAACCAGATCGTCGACCCGGCCGTGCCGCTGGAGCGCCTCCTCGAGGACCCCGTCACCACGGCGCGGCCTTTCGCCGGGAGCCCCCACCCGCGCGTGCCCGCGCCGCCGGCGATCTACCCGGGCCGGCGCAACTCGCGCGGCGTGGATCTCGCCAACGACCACGCGCTCTCGGCGCTGGACGCGGCGCTCGCGCGGGCTGCTCGTGAGGAGTGGACCGCCTGCCCCGCGGGCGGCGCCTTCGATCCCCTGCGCGCGATCCCCGTGCGCAGCCCCGCCGACACGCGCATCGTCGTGGGCCGCGTCGTGGAGGCGGCGCAGGCCGATCTCGACCGCGCCCTCGCCACGGCACGGCAGGCGGTCGCGTGGCGCGAGACACCCGCCGCCGAGCGCGCGCGGTTGCTCGACCGCGCCGCCGATCTCCTCGAAGAACGCCTCGGCGACTTCGTCCACCTCGCCGTGCACGAGGCCGGCAAGACGCTGCCCAACGCCGTGGGCGAGGTGCGGGAAGCCGTGGACTTCTGCCGCTACTACGCGCGGCGCGTGCTCGAGGAATCGCCCGGCGCGCCGCTGGGCGTCATCGCCTGCATCAGCCCGTGGAACTTCCCGCTCGCGATCTTCCTCGGGCAGGTGGCGGCCGCGCTCGCCGCCGGGAACGCGGTCGTGGCCAAGCCCGCCGAGCAGACGCCCCTCATCGCCGCCGCCGCGGTGCGCCTGCTGCACGACGCGGGCTTCCCCGCCGATGCCGTGCAACTGCTGCCGGGCACGGGCGAGGCCGTGGGCGCGCCGCTCGTGGCCGACTCCCGCGTGGATGGCGTCATGTTCACCGGCTCGACCGAGGTCGCCGAGGCCATCCACCGCGCGCTCGCGGCGCGCGGCAACGTGCCGCTGGTGGCCGAGACGGGCGGGCAGAACGCGATGGTCGTGGATTCGTCCGCGCTGCCGGAGCAGGTGGTGGCCGACGTTCTCTCGTCCGCCTTCGACAGCGCCGGCCAGCGCTGCTCGGCGCTGCGCGTGCTCTTCGTGCAGGAGGACATCGCCGCGCGCGTGCTGGCGATGCTCGCCGGCGCCATGGCGGAGCTTTCCGTGGGCGACCCGGCGCTGCTGGAGACCGACGTGGGCCCCATCATCGACGCAGCGGCGAAGGCGGGGCTGGAAGCCCACATCGCGAAGCTGGAGAAGGCCGGGCGGCTCGTCGCCCGGGCGCCGGCCGCGCCCGGCGCGCACGGCCACTTCGTCTCGCCCGTCGCCTTCGAGATCGGCTCGATCGCCGAGCTGGAGCGCGAGGTGTTCGGGCCCGTGCTGCACGTGGTGCGCTTCCGCGGGCCGGACCTGGCGCAGGTGGTGGACGCCATCAACGCCACGGGCTACGGCCTCACCTTCGGCGTGCACAGCCGGCTCGATTCCACCATCGACTTCGCGAGCGGCGGCATCCACGCCGGCAACGTCTACGTGAACCGCAACATCGTCGGCGCCGTGGTGGGCGTGCAGCCCTTCGGCGGCGAGGGCAAGTCCGGCACCGGCCCGAAGGCGGGCGGCCCGTTCACGCTGCGCGCGCTCGCGCGGCCCGTCGTGCCGGCTGCGCCGCCCTTCGCGTTCGCCGCGCCCGACGCGAATGCCCTGCCGGCAGCGGATCTTGCCGAGGCGCTGTCCATCCTGGCGCAGGCCGCGACGGCGGCGGCAGGCGTCGACCGCGAGCGCGTGCTGCGGGAGATGGCGCGCCTCGGAGGCACGCCCGTCGAGCGCGCCGTGGCCGAGGCGCTGCGCGCCCTCGACGGGGGCCGCGAGCACGAACTGCCCGGCCCCACGGGCGAGCGCAACACCTGGCGCGCCATTCCCCGCGGCCTCACGGTCGCCCTCGGGGACGAGGCCGGGGCCGCCACGGCGTGGGTCGCGCAGGCCATCGCCGCGGTCGCCGCGGGCAACCCCGTGCTGCTCGCCGGCGCGCACGAGGCGGAGGCGCGGACGGCCGCGCGCGTGGCGGCGTGGGTGCGCACGGCCGGCTGGCCCGCCGTCTCGGCGGTGGCCTCGGAAGAGGACTGGGCAGGGGTCGCCCCGCTCGCCGCGGTGCTCGCGGGAACGCCCGCGCTCGCGGTGGCCGCGAACCGCCTCGTGGCCGCGAGGGGCGGCGCGCGCATCCCCGTGGTCGAGCCCGCCGCGGCGCCGTGGCTCTACCCGGCGTGGCGCCTGCAGGCGGAGCGAAGCGTCTCCGTCAACACAGTAGCCGCGGGCGGCAACGCCCACCTGCTCGCGCAGATGGACTGACGGCGCGGCGCGGGCCCCCTCAGGCGGGCTCCGCCTCGGGCACGAGCCCGCGCTTGGCGAGCATGGCGCCGACCTCGGGGTCGCGCCCGCGGAAGGCGCGGAAGGCCTGCGCCGGCTCGAGCGTGGCGCCCGAGGAGTAAACGTAGCGGCGAAGCCGCGCGGCCGTCTCCGCATCGAACGGGTCGCCGGCTTCCGTGAACGCGCCGAAGCCGTCGGCGTCCAGCACCTCCGCCCACAGGTAGACGTAGTAGCCCGCGGCATAGCCCGAGCCGCCGAAGAGGTGGCTGAAGTGCGGCAGGCGGTGGCGCATCACGATCTCGCGCGGCATGCCGATGCGCGCGAGCTCCGCGGCCTCGAAAGCGTCGAGGTCCACCCCCTGCGGGTCGGCGGCCGCGTGCAGCGCCATGTCCACCAGCGCGCAGGCCGTGTACTCCACCGTCTCGAAGCCCTGGTTGAAGCGCCGCGCGCGGGCGAGCGCCCCGGCCATCGCGGGCGGCAGCGGCTCCCCCGTCGCGTGGTGGCGCGCGTGCCGCGCGAGCACCGACGGCTCGAAGGCCCAGTGCTCGAAGAGCTGCGAAGGCAGCTCCACGAAGTCGCGCAGCACACGCGTGCCCGAAAGCCGCTCGTAGCGCACCTGCGACAGCAGCCCGTGCAGCCCGTGGCCGAACTCGTGGAAGAGCGTGCGCACGTCGTCGGCCGAGAGCAGCGTGGGCTCGCCCGCCGGCGCCTTGGCGAAGTTGTTGTGGTTGGCGATGACCGGGAGCACGCCGCCCGACTGCCAGCGCCACGCGCTCATCCACGCGCCGCTGCGCTTCGAGGGGCGCGCGAAATGGTCCGCGAGGAAGACGCCGACCGGGCGGCCGCCCGCCTCCACAACCTCGTAGACGCGCACGTCGGGGTGGTAGGCCGCGATGTCGGGGCGCTCGCGGAAGGTGATGCCGAAGAGCCGGCCGGCCACGTCGAAGGCCGCGGCCTGCATGCGCTCGAGGCTGAAGTAGGGCTTGAGCGCCGCGTCGTCGAGGCCGTAACGCGCCGCGCGCACCTTCTCGGCGTAGTAGCGCCAGTCCCAGGGCTCGATCGCGTGCGTCTCGCCGAGCGAGCGCGCCATCGCGGCTAGCGCCTCGCGCTCCCCGGCGGCCTTCGCCACGGCCGGGCCCCACACCTTGTCGAGGAGGGAAGCCACCGCGCCCGGCGTGCCGGCCATGCGGTCCACGAGGGCGAAATCGGCGTAGCTCGCGCAGCCGTGCAGGCGCGCCTGTTCCTGCCGCAACGCGAGGATCTCGCGCGCGATGGGGCGGTTGTCGCGCGCGCCGTCGTTGCCGCCGCGGCGCACCCACGCCTTGAAGGTCCGCTCGCGCAGGTCGCGCCGGCTGGAGAAGGTGAGGAAGGGCACGACCAGCGAGCGCGAGAGCGTGACCACGCCCATCGCGTCCTCGCCGCAGGCCTCGGCGGCCTGCCGCGCGGCGGCGCGGAGCCACGCGGGGAGCCCGGCGAGGTCGGCCTCGTCGCGCAGCGCGAGGCGGATGCCGGCCTCGTCGGCGAGCACGTTCTGGCTGAAGCACGTGTAGAGCACTGCGAGGCGCTCGTCGATCGCGGCCTGCCGCGCCCGGCCCGCCTCGGGAAGGCGCGCGCCGGCGAGGACGAAGTCGCGGTGCAACCGCTCGACGAGACGCAGCGCCTCGGGCGCGAGGCCCATCGCCTCGCGGCGGGCGTGCACCGCATCGAGCCGCGCGAAGAGCGCCACGTCGAGGGCGATCGCGCTGTGGTGGGCCGCGAGCCGGGGCGCCATCTCGCGCTCGACCGCCTGCAGCGCCTCCGACGTGTCGGCGCGCGTGAGGTTCATGAACGCCGCCTCCACCCGGGTGAGGAGCCGCCCGCTCGCGTCGAGGGCGGCCACGGTGTTCTCGAAGGTGGGCTCCGCGGGGTTGGCGGCGATCGCGTCGATCTCGGCGCGGTGCGCGGCGAGCGCCTGCGCGAAGGCCGGCGCGAAGTGCTCCGGCCGGATGGCGGTGAAGGGGGGCAGGCCGAGGGCCGCCTCCCAGGGGGCGAGGAGCGGGTTGTCGTGGTCGGTCATGGGGAAGGTTCCGGGGAAGGCGGGGCCGCCTGGACGCCCGGCGTGAGCCCCATCGCGTGGAAGACGGGGGCGAGGGCCTCGCGCAGGGTCGCGGCGTCGAGGCCGGGGTCGCGAACGGCGCGCACCACGAGGCCCTCGATGAGGCACTGCACGAGGAGCGCGCTGCGGCGGGCGCAGTCCGCGGCCATGCCGACGCCGCCTTCGGCGCGCGGGCGCAGCAGCCAGCGCTCGAAGTCCTGGCGCGTGAGCGCGTCGGAGGCGGCGATCGCCCGCGCGACCTCCGGCGCCCGCGTGCCCTCGGCGGACATCTCGAGGAAGAGCGGCGCGTTCATCACTTCCGGCTCGCCCGCCTGCCAGCCGCGGAACTTGGCGATCACGGCCTCGAGGAAGTCGTCGCGGGCGTGCAGCTCCTCGATCTTGGCGCGCTTGCCCTCCAGCTCGCGCGCGATGATGGCGAGCACGATGGCGTGCTTGCTGTCGAAGTAGCGGTAGATGAGGCCCGCGCTCACGCCCGCCGTCTCGGCGATGAGCGCCATGCCCGCGCCGTGGAAGCCGTGCTCGATGAAGCACTTCTGCGCGGCGTCGAGGATGCGCTCGCGCTGGCTCTCGGCCTTGGCCTCGGCGCGCGGGCTGCGCCGCTGGATCGCGTTCACTTCGCCGCCTCCTTCCAGCCCCCGCCAAGCGCCTTGTAGAGCGCCACGCGGTTGGCCTGCTCGGCCAGCCGCGCGGCGACGAGGCCCTGCTGCGCGCCGTAGAGCGTGCGCTGCGCGTCGAGCAGCCCGAGGTAGCCGTCGCGGCCGGCGTCGTAGCGGGCGCGCGAGAGCCGCTCCGCGTCGATCGCCGCGTCCACGAGGGCCTCCTGCGCCTCTCGCTGCGCCAGCGCCGTCCCCGAGATCGCGAGCGCGTCGGCCACCTCGCGGAAGCCCGCCTGGATGGCCTGCTCGTAGCGCGCGAGCGCGATGTCGCGATCGGCCTGCGCCACGTCGAGGTTGGCCGAGAGCCGGCCGGCCTGGAAGATCGGGATCGTCACCTGCGGCATGACGCTCCAGGCGAAGGAGCCGTCCTTGAAGAGCCCCGAGAGCTCGCCCGCCGCCGTCCCGGCCGCGCCCGTCAGGGTGATCGACGGGAAAAAGGCGGCGCGTGCGGCGCCGATGTTGGCGTTGGCCGCGCGCAGCCCGTGCTCCGCCGCGCGGATGTCCGGGCGGGAGAGCAGCGCTTCGGAGGCGAGGTTGGCCGGCACGGCATTGCCGCGCGAGACGGCGCCTTCCCAGCCCTTGGGCAGCAGCGCCTCCTCGACAGGCGAGCCGGCGAGGAGCGCGAGCGCGTTCACGTCGGCCGCGGCGAGGCCCTCGTAGCGCGCGGCGTCGGCGCGCGCGCCCTCCACCGCCGTGCGCGCCTGCGCGAGGTCCAGCGCGGAGACCGCGCCCAGCTCGTGCCGCTTGAGGGCCAGCTTGAGCGCCTCCTCGCGGTTGGCGAGCGTGGCGCGCGCGATCTTCAGCAGCTCCCGGTCCGCGGCAAGCGCGAGCCAGGCGTTGGCGACCTCCGCCACGAGCGCGAGCTCCGCGCTGCGCCGGTTCTCGGCCTGCGCGAAGTACGACTGCAGCGCCGCCTCCGAGAGGTTGCGGACGCGGCCGAAGAGGTCGATCTCGAAGGCGGTCACGCCGAGGTTCACGGCGTACTCGCTCTTCGACTCGCGGTCGCCGCCGCCGGAGCGCGTGAGGCTGCCGGTCGCGCCCACGGAGGGGAACCGGTCGGCGCGCTGGATGCGGTGCAGCGCGCGGGCGCGCTCCACGTTGAGCACGGTCACGCGCAGGTCGCGGTTGCCTTCCAGCGCGCGCGAGACGACCTGCACGAGGCGCGGGTCGGCGAGGAAGTCGCGCCAGGCGGTGGCGCCGGTATCGGCCCCGGCCGGCGTCGCGGCGGTGGCCGGGAACTGCGCCGGCACGCCGGGCTGCGCCTGCGGGAGTTGCGGCTCCAGCGTCGCGCAGGCGCCGAGCGTGAGGGCGACGGCCGCGGCCGCCGCGCGGCGGGCGAACGCGCTCATGGCGCACCTCCTTCCGCGGCCGCCTTCTTCTGGCCGAAGAGGCGGAAGATGATCACGAAGAAGAGCGGGATGAAGACGATGCCGAGGAAGGTGCCCAGGGCCATCCCGCCCAGCACGCCCGTGCCGATGGCGCGCTGCGCGCCCGAGCCCGCGCCCGTGGCGGTGGCGAGCGGCAGCACGCCGAGGCCGAAGGCGATGGAGGTCATGAGGATGGGGCGCAGCCGGTCGCGGCCCGCGGCCACCACCGCCTCGACCACGCCCATGCCCTTCTCCAGGTTCTCCTTGGCGAACTGGATGATGAGCACCGCGTTCTTGCTGGAGAGCCCCACCGTCGCGAGCATGGCGACCTGGAAGTACACGTCGCGCTCGTAGCCGCGCAGCATGGTCGCGAGCACGGTGCCCAGGATCCCCAGCGGCACCACCATCAGCACCGCCGTGGGCACGCTCCAGCTCTCGTAGAGGGCCGCGAGGCACAGGAACACCACGAGGATGGAGAGCGTGTAGAGCATGGGCGTCTGCGCCCCGGCCGCGCGCTCCTGGAAGGAGACGCCCGTCCACTCGATGCCCACGCCCTTGGGCAGCATCCCGACAAGCCGCTCGACCTCGGCCATGGCGTCGCCCGAGCTCACGCCCGCCGCGGCCTCGCCGTTGATGTTCATGGCCGGCACGCCGTTGTAGCGTTCCAGGCGCGGCGAGCCGTAGTCCCAGCGCGCCGTGGCGAACGCCGTGAAGGGGACCATTTCGCCCTTGGCGTTCTTCACCGACCAGCGCTGGAAGTCCTCCGGCACCATGCGGAAGGGCGCGTCGGCCTGCACGATCACGCGCTTCACGCGGCCGCGCTCGATGAAGTCGTCGATGTACTGGCTGCCCCAGGCGACCGACAGCGCCGTGTTGATGTCGGCCACCGAGAGCCCCAGCGCGCCCGCCTTGGCGTTGTCGATCTCGAGGCGCAGCTGCGGCGTGTCCTCCTGCCCGTTCGGGCGGACGTTGCGCAGGAGCTTCGACTGGGAAGCCATGCCGAGGAACTGGTTGCGCGCCGCCGTGAGCGCGGCGTGGCCCATGCCCACCGTGTCCTTGAGGTAGAAGTTGAAGCCGCCCGCGATCCCCAGCTCCGGCACGGCCGGCGGGGCGAAGGCGAACACGAAGGCGTCCTTGATCTGCATGAAGCGGCCCATGGCGCGGCCGGCGATGGCGTCCACCGAGAGGTCGGGGCGCGTGCGCTCCGACCAGTCCTTGAGGCTCACGAAGGCGATCCCCGTGTTCTGCCCGGTGCCACCGAAGCTGAAGCCCTGCACGGTGAAGAGCGAGTTGACCGATTCCTTCTCGGTCTCGAGGAAGTGCTTCTCGATGGTCTTCATCACCTCCATCGTGCGCTCCTGGGTCGCGCCCACCGGCGCCTGCACCTGCGTGAAGAGCACGCCCTGGTCCTCGTGCGGCAGGAACGCGGTCGGCAGGCGCAGGAACAGCACCACCATCACGGCGGACATGGCGAGGAACACGGCGAAGAAGCGCTTCGAGCGGGTGGCCATGCCGCGAACGGTCGACTGGTAGCGCGAGTTGCCGCGGTCGAAGTTCCGGTTGAACCAGCCGAAGAAGCCCTTCTCCGAATAGGCGTGGCCCTTCTCGACCGGCTTGATCATCGTCGCGCAGAGCGCCGGCGTGAGCACGATCGCCACGACCACCGAGAGCGCGATGGCCGAGACGATGGTGGCGGAGAACTGCCGGTAGATCACGCCCGTGGAGCCGCCGAGGAAGGCCATCGGCACGAACACGGCGGCGAGGATCATGCCAACGGCCACCAGCGCGCCGGTGATCTGGTCCATCGACTTGCGCGTGGCCTCCAGCGGCGAGAGCCCCTCCTCGCTCATCACGCGCTCGACGTTCTCGACCACCACGATGGCATCGTCCACCAGCAGGCCGATGGCGAGCACCATCGCGAACATGGTGAGCATGTTGATGGAGTAGCCCAGCGCCGCCAGCACCGCGAAGGTGCCCAGCAGCACGATGGGCACGGCGATCGTGGGGATGAGCGTCGCGCGGAAGTTCTGCAGGAAGAGGTACATCACGAGGAAGACGAGCAGCACGGCTTCGGCGAGCGTCTTCACCACCTCCTTGATGGAGGCGAGCACGAAGGGCGTGGTGTCGAAGGGGATCACGGCCTTGAGCCCAGCGGGGAACGAGGGCTGCATCTGCTTCACCAGCGCCTCCAGGCGCTGCGCCGTCTCCAGCGCGTTGGCCCCCGTCGCGAGCGAGATCGCGACCCCCGTCGAGGGCCGGCCGTTGTAGCGCGCGATGATGCTGTAGTCCTCGGCGCCCAGCTCCACGCGGGCCACGTCGCCCAGGCGCAGCAGCGACCCGTCGGCGCGGCTCCTCACGACGATGGCGCGGAACTGCTCGGGCGTCTCCAGCCGCTCCTGCCCCACCACGGTCGCGTTGAGCATCTGGCCCGGCACGGCGGGCGTGCCGCCGAGCTGGCCCACGGCCACCTGCGCGTTCTGCGCGCGGATGGCGGCGATCACCTCGGCCGTCGAGAGCCGGTAGGTCTCGAGCTTGCCGGGGTCGAGCCAGATGCGCATCGCGTAGCGCGCACCGAACACCTGCACGCTGCCCACGCCGTCGATGCGGCTGATGGGGTCGGCGATGGTGGCCTTCACCCAGTCGGCGATGTCCCGCTGGTCCATGGACCCGTCCTCGGAGACGAAGCCCATGACCATGAGGAAGCCCGGGTTCGCCTTGCTCACGCGGATGCCCTGCTGCTGCACGATCGCGGGCAGCGAGGCCGTGGCCACGGCGAGCTTGTTCTGCACCTGCACCTGCGCCGTGTCGGGGTCCACGCCGCTGTCGAAGGTGAGCGTGACGGTGGCGGTGCCGTTGGCCTCGCTCGTGGCCGACAGGTACAGCAGGCCGTCCAGGCCGGTCATGGCCTGCTCGATCACCTGCGTCACCGAGTCCTCGACCGCCTTGGCGGAGGCGCCCGGGTAGGTCGCGTTGATGGTGACGGAGGGCGGCGCGATCGTGGGGTAGCGCGAGATCGGCAGCCGCGTGATCGACAGCGCCCCCGCGACCATGATGAGGATCGCGATGACCCACGCGAAGATGGGCCGGTCGATGAAGAAACGGGCCATCGCTCAGCCCGCCTTCTTCGCGGGCGTCGCGGGCGCCTTGGCGGGCGGCGGCTCCGCCACCTTCGCCGGCATGCCGGGGGCGATCTTCTGCAGGCCCTCGACGATCACGCGGTCGCCGGCGGCGAGGCCCTCCTCCACCAGCCACTGGTCGCCCAGCGTGCGGCTCACCTTCACCGGGCGCGCCTCCACCTTGCCCTCGGCGTTGAGGAGCATGGCCGAGGCGTTGCCCTTCGGGTCGCGCGCGATGCCGCGCTGCGGCACGACGATCGCGCCCTCGCGCACGCCGCCGCCGATGATGGCGCGCACGTAGATGCCGGGCAGCAGCACCTGGTCGGGATTGGGCACCACCACGCGCAGCGTGTAGCTGCCGGTGTCGGGGTCGACGGTGGCCTCCGAGAAAGCGAGCTTGCCCGGCTGCCTGTGGCGCGTGCCGTCCTCGAGGACGATCTCGACGGGCAGGTCGCGCGCCGCCTTGAGGCGGCCGGCCGCGAGCTGCTTGCGCAGCTCCAGCAACTCGCTGCTCGACTGCGTGACGTCCACGTAGATGGGGTCGAGCGCCTGCACCGTGGCGAGCGCCGCTGCCTGGTTGGCGGTGACGAGCGCGCCCGGCGTCACCGCGGACTTGCCGATGCGCCCCGAGATCGGCGAGCTGATCTTCGCGTAGGCCAGGTTGATCTCGGCGCGGTCGAGCGCGGCCTTCGTCGCGGCCACGTCGGCCTCGGCCTGCTTCAGCGCCGCCTGCGCCACCTCGTCGTCCTGCCGGCTCACCGCGTCGATCTTCACGAGTTCCGCCGACCGGCGCGCGTTGAGCGCGGCCGTGTCGCGCGTGGCCTGGGCCCGGGCGAGCGAAGCCTTGGCGGCGGCCACCTCCGCGCGGTAAAGCGCGTCATCGAGCTGGTAGAGGGGCTGGCCGGCCTTGACGCTTCCGCCCTCGGTAAAGAGCCGCTCCTTCACGATGCCGGTCGCCTGCGGCCGGACTTCCGCCACGAGATAGGGATTGGTTCGCCCGGGAAGCTCCCGGGTCAGGGTGACCGTCTGCGCCTTGAGCGTCACGATGCCTACCTCAGGGGGAGGCATCCCGCCGCCGGGGGGGCCGGCCTGGGCGCCATCTTTCTGCCCGGAACAGGCGGCCAAGGCGACACCGAGGGTGGCAATGCAAAGCGTTGAAAGAAAACGGGAATGGGGGATAGCCATGGCGATCTCGCGGGGAGGTGGCAGGTTTCGGGGGGCCGTGCGGAAGCCGTAAGAATGAACGCTCATTCATTTTTTGTCAATACCTGAACGAGCATCCCCAGCCGCCACCCTAGCGGAGAATCAATGCAGGCGTGTGTCGGATCGTTGCGGATCGCCCGGATCGGCGGCGAGGGCTTCCTGCCACCGGCGGCGCGGAATGTACCCGCGCAGCCGCTCGAGGACGAGGTCCCCCATCTCCGCCGTGACCTCGCGCCCGACGAAGGGAAGGATGTCCGCCGTGATGTCCGCACCAAGCGCGATGAGGCGCTCGGCCGCGGCGACGACCCGGCCGTAGGGCGTCACCGGGTCCTCCTTGCCGTGGAAGAGGTGGATCGTCACCCCGGTCGCCGCCTGATCCGGCAGCCTCCCGAAAGTGCCTGCGAGCGCGATCACCCTCCCCGCCCGCGCCGGCGCCTGCTGCGTGCACTCCAGCACGCGCGTCGCGCCCCCGCCGTAGCCCACGAGGGCCGTGGCCTGCGCATCCAGGCCGCACTCGCCCTGCCAGCGCGCGACCGCCTCGAGCATCTCGGCTGCATCGGGCGGCAGCGGCAGGCTCGCCACGAGCGCCTGCGGAAACGCCCCCGCGAGCACCCGCCCCATCGCCGCCAGGTCCTCGGGAGTGCCGCCTTCGTCGTGGAAGAGCAGGAACAGTTGCAGCGGGTGCCCGGCGGGGCGCTGCACCACGACCACGGCGTGCGTCACGCGAACCGCCCGAGGCGCGACACCAGCTCGGCGTGCAGCGCCGGGTCGCCGCAGGCGACCACCGTGCCGCCGTGCTGGGCGCTCGCGCCGTCCCAGGTGGTCATGCGCCCGCCCGCCCCCTCGACGATCGGGATCAACGCCTGCGTGTCGTAGGGCTTGAGACCCGACTCGATCACGGCGTCCACGAAGCCGGAGGCCACCATGCAGTAGGCGTAGCAGTCGCCGCCGTAGCGCACGAGCTGCGCCTCGGCCGCGACCGACTGGAACGCCGCGAGGCGCGCCGGCGTGTCGAAGAGCGCCGGGCTCGTGCACATGATGCGCGCGGCCGCGAGCGACGAGCACCGCCGCGAGCGCAGCGGCACGCCGTTGCGCCACGCGCCGCCGCCGCCCGTGTAGCGCTCGCCCGTGAAGGGCTGGTTCATGACGCCGAGGATGGGCGCCGATCCGTCGTTCAGCGCGATGAGCGTGCCCCAGAGCGGCAGCCCGGTGATGAAGGCGCGCGTGCCGTCGATGGGGTCGAGCACCCAGGTGAACTCGCCGGCGCCGGCCACCGCGTCTTCTTCCTCGCCGAGGATGCCGTGGTCGGGATAGCGGTCGCGGATGAGCGCGCGCATGGCGCGCTCGGCGGCCCGGTCGGCCTCGGTGACCGGGTCGAAGCAGGCCGCACCCTTGTCCTCCACCGCGAGCGCGGAGCGGAAGTACGGGCGGATCGCCGCCGCCGCGGCGTCGGCCAGCCGCTCGGCGAACGCGCGGAATTCGCCGAGGCGGTCGGTCACTTGGTGTTGGGGTCCTGGTGCGTGATGACCGAGGTGCGGTCGCTTTCGCGGTAGGCCTGCCCGCTGGTCGTGCGCAGCGCGCGGCCCGTGGGCTCGCGGCGCTCGAAGACGGAGCCGGTGCGGACCTTGCCGTCGGCTTCCGCCTTCTGGGCGTCGGTCGGGTCGGTGGTGGCGCAGCCGGTGGCGAGCGCGGCGGCGGCGGCGATCAGGGCGGCGGAGAGGGCGAGCTTCATCGGGGTTCCTCCTTAGGGCGGTTGCGCGACGGCAGGTCGGAGCGGGCATTTTGCCACGGGCGCGCCGGGAAATTGCGATAGCATCCGTCCGTTGCGCACGGCCCTCCGCGGGAGGCGGCAGGGGTTTCCAATCCGAAGAAGACGGAAAAAAACAAGATGACCAGCGTGCTGCGCCCTCGATTCGCCCTTCTCTTCCCCCTCGCCGTCCTTTCGCTCGCGCTTGCGGCGATTCCCGCCCGGGCGCAGTCCTGCTTCGCCACGCGCGACAACGGCACGACCGTTTCGGCGAGCGCCGACGCCTGGGCCTTGCAGAACGTGGCGATCTCCGCCGCCGCGGGCGACACCATCAAGGTGGCCGGCACGTGCACCGGCGTGCAGGCGGTGGGCGGCACGACGCAGACCGTGCGCACCGGCGTCCCGCTCACGATCGCGGGCGGTTACGCCCCGTCGTTCGCGCCCGCGGGGTGGGCGGCGGCGCCCGACCCCGTGGCCCATCCCACCGTCCTCGATGCCGCCACCGGGGGGCGCGTGGTCTACGCCACGGCCGCGCTCACGCTGCGCGACCTGACCGTCCGCAACGGCCGCTCCACGATCCTCAACGAGAACGGCGGCGGCATCTACGCCACGACCGACCTCACCCTGCAGGGCGTCACGGTCGAGGGCAACCAGGTGTCCAACACCTCGGGCGTGACCGGCGGGGGCGGCGTCTTCACGGCCGGCGGCACGCTCACCGTCGCCGCGAGCGTGCTGCGCCAGAACGCGTCGTCCAACTTCGGCGGCGGGTTCCTCGCCTTCGGCACGCTGGTCATGACCGATTCGCAGGTGGTCGACAACACCTCCGGCAACAGTGCCGGCGGCGGGCTCGCCGTGAGCCCCGCCACCATCACCGGCTCGCTGTTCAGCGGCAACGTGGCTGGCGGCGGATCCGGCGCCCTGTACGCGAATTCGGGCGGGTCCATCTCCCGCTCCCGCTTCATCGCCAACCGCGGCAACGGCGGTGGCGGCGGCGCGATCTACATCCAGACGGCCACGGCGACGATCGCGGACTCGCTCTTCTCGCGCAACCAGTCGTCGAACCCGGGGACGGCGATCAGCATCGCCACCCTCGGCCCGGTGGCCATCACGCGCACGACCATCCGCGACGGCATGGCCGGCCCCGTGCTCCCCGCCATCGACGCGGACGGCAATGGCGCGGTGACCGTCACCAACACGATCGTCGCCGACGCCGGGGAGGCCATCCACACGCGCGGCACGACGATCGTCACGGAGCACCACAATCTCTACTTCGGCAACGGCGCCGACAGGGTCGGGGCCGCGGGCACCTTCCTCGACGGCACCGGCACGGTGACGGGCGCCGACCCGCTCTTCACGTCGCCCGCCACCGACGACCTCACCCTGCAGGTCGCCTCGCCCGCCATCGACGCCGGCGACCCGGGCTTCGCCTCCCCCGGCACCGACCTCGCCGGCAACCCGCGCGTCTTCAACGGGCGCGTGGACATCGGCGCCCACGAGACGGCCCGCTTCACCGTCACGCCCGGCGCCGGCGCCAACGGCACGATCACCCCCGCCGTGCCGCAGTACCTCGCGCCCAACGCCACGGCGGCGTTCACCGTCACGCCGGACCCGGGCTATTCCGCCTCCGTCGGCGGCACCTGCGGCGGCACGCTCGCCGGGAACACCTACACGACGAACGCGGTCACCGCGGACTGCACCGTGGCGGCGACCTTCGCGCTCAACACCTACACGGTGACGCCCAGCGCCAGCGCCAACGGAACCATCGCGCCCGCGACGCCGCAGGTGGTGGGCCACGGCTCCACCGCCGTGTTCACGGTGACGCCGGACGCCGGCTACTCCGTCTCCGTCGGCGGCACCTGCGGCGGCACGCTTGCCGGTAGCACCTACACGACCAACCCCATCACGGCCGCGTGCACGGTCGTGGCGACGTTCTCGCAGAACACCTACGCCGTCACGCCGAGCGCGGGCGCCAACGGCGCGATCTCGCCCGCCACGCCGCAGACGATCGCGCACGGCGGCACCGCGACCTTCACCGTGACGCCGAACGCGGGCTACACGGCCAGCGTGGGCGGCACCTGCGGCGGCACGCTCGCCGGGAGCACCTACACGACCAACGCGGTGACGGCGGCCTGCACGGTCGTGGCGAGCTTCACGCAGAACACCTACACGGTGACCCCGAGCGCCGGCCCCAACGGCACGATTGCGCCCGCCACGCCGCAGACGATCGCCCATGGCGGCGCCCTCGCCTTCACGGTGACGCCCGGCATCGGCTACGCGGCAACGGTGGGCGGCACCTGCGGCGGCACGCTCGCCGGCAACACGTACACCACGAACCCGGTCACGGCGAACTGCACCGTGGCGGCGACCTTCGTGGCGAGCCCGGTGAACAGCTACACGGCGCCCTCGGCCACCGGGACGGGTCCGATAACCGCGACCTTCACCGGCGGCGGCCCGGCCTGCACCTATACCGTGAGCCGCTACATCCCCGTCACGGGCCACCCGGCCAGCCCGCCGGCGGGCACGGCCCCGCCCGGCGTGGCTTTCCCGCACGGGCTCTTCGACTTCACGGCCGGCGGCTGCGCGCCGGGCGCCACCATCAGCATGACGATCACTTACCCCGCGCTGCTGCCACCCGGCACCGCCTACTGGAAGTACGGCCCGACTCCCGGCAACACGACGCCGCACTGGTACGTGCTGCCGGCGACGGTGAGCGGCGCCACGGCGACCTTCACGATCACGGACGGCGGCCTCGGCGACGACGATCTCGCCGCGAACGGCACGATCGTGGACCAGGGCGGGCCCGGCACGGGCGCGGGGGCGGTCGCAGTGCCCACGCTCTCCGAGTGGGCGATGCTGCTTCTCGCCTCGCTGGTGCTGGTGGCGGGAATGCGCGCCCGGCGGCGCTAGGGCGCGCCGCGAACGGAATACCGGGGAGGGGTTGGAGGCGCGGGCCGGAATCGAACCGACGTAGACGGATTTGCAATCCGCTGCATAACCACTTTGCTACCGCGCCTGCGGCGCGCGCCCGGAAGGGCACGCGCTGGAAACGAACCGGGGGGAGGATCGACCTCCCCCCGGAAGGGAAACGGGAGCCGCGAATTATACACGGCCCCGCCCCGGGGCGAGGGCCCCTACTTCGTCTCGATGCCCAGCGTCTTGTAGAGCGAGCCGAACTGGTCATAGGACTTCTTGAACCAGACCTTGTAGTCGGCCGCGTTCATGTAGTCCACCGGCTGGCCGAGGTCGCCCATGATTTTCTTGAACTCGGCGTCGTTGGCGACTTCCTGGAACTTCTTCTCCAGGTAGGCGATGACTTCCTTCGGCGTGCCCTTCGGCGCCGCGACCCCCTTCACCGAGCCCGCGGTCACGACGTCGAAGCCCTGCTCCTTGAAGGTCGGCACGTCGGGTATCGAGCCGTCGCGGTTCTCGAGGGCCACGGCCAGCGCGCGCAGGCGCCCGGCCTTCATGTGCGGCAGGATCTCGCTCGGGTGGCCGCCGCCGAAGTCGACGTGCCCGCCCACGAGCTTGGTGATCGCGTCCGCGCCGCCCGCGCCCGGGATGGTGTTCACCTTGATGCCCGCGGCCTTGCCGAAGAGCAGGAAGGTCACGTCCACCGAGGCGCCCTTGGTCGAAACCGAGGCCGTCACGTACTCCTTGCCCTTGGCCGCCTTCACCAGGTCGGCGAGCGACTTGTAGGGCGACGAGGCCGGCACCGCGAGGGCGATCGAGTGGATCGACAGGCGGCACACCGTCTCGAAGTCCGTGAACAGGTCGTAGGGGAGCTTCCTCTGGTGCGGCACCACGAGATCCTCGCCCGAG
The DNA here is from genome assembly GCA_019634955.1 of Burkholderiales bacterium. Classification (GTDB taxonomy): domain Bacteria; phylum Pseudomonadota; class Gammaproteobacteria; order Burkholderiales; family Usitatibacteraceae; genus FEB-7. The sequence continues at coordinate 40,298 of JAHCAK010000012.1, read as the reverse complement.
CCCCAGCCGAAGAGGAGCGTGTAGCCGTCGGGTTTCGCGCGCACCACTTCCACGCGGCCCGGGATGCCGCCGCCGCCGCCCTTGTTCACGACGACCACGGGCTGCGGGAAGTACTTCGGCGCCACCGTCGCCACGGCGCGCGCGAGGAGGTCGGTGGATCCGCCTGCGCCGTAGGGCACGATGAGCTGGATGGGCTTCTCGGGATAGGCGGCCGACGCGCCGGCCCCGGCGAGCAGTCCGAGGGCGGTGGCGATGGCGGCCCAGATGCGTTTCTTCATGTGTCACTCCTTTCGGGGTTGGGGTGCTTCCTGCTGCGGTTGCGCGCCCGCGCCGGCCTCGCGCCGCTTCCTCCAGGCCAGGCGAAGGTTGTAGAGAACGAAGAGCGCCGCGATGCCGAGCAGCGCGGCCGAGATCGGGTGCGTGAAGAAGATGTCCGCCTTGCCGTTGCTCATGAGCAGCGCCTGCCGCAGCGAGCGCTCCATGATCGGCCCCAGCACGAAGGCGAGGAGCAGCGGGCCGAGGTCGAACTTGAGCTTGCGCGCGACATAGCCGCACACGCCCATGAAGAGCATCACCCAGATGTCGAAGGCGCTGTTGTTCACGCTGTAGACGCCCACCAGCGTGAGCACCATGATCATCGGCGCCATGAACGCGTAGGGCACGCGCAGCAACTGCACCCAGATGCCGATGAGCGGCAGGTTGAGGATGAGCAGCACCACGTTGCCGAGGTACATCGAGGCCACCACGCCCCAGAACACGTCTGCGTGCTCCTTGATGAGGAAGGGGCCGGGCGTGATGCCGTGGATGAGGAGCGCGGCGAAGATCATCGCCGTGGAGGCGTTGCCGGGGATGCCCAGCGTGAGCAGCGGGATGAACGACGAGGAGGCGGCCGCGTTGTTGGCCGATTCCGGCCCCGCCACGCCCTCGATCGCGCCCTTGCCGAACTCCTCCGGGTGCTTCGAGGCCTTCTTCTCCACCGCGTAGGAGACGAGCGAGGAGAGCACGGCGCCGCCGCCCGGCAGGATCCCCACGAGGAAGCCGATCACGCTGCCGCGCACCATGGCCCACTTGCTCCGCGCCAGGTCCGCGAGGGTGGGGAAGATGCGCTCGATGCGCGTGGTGACGAGAGTCGCCGCGCCGGCCTTCTCGAGGCTGTAGAGGATCTCGCCCACGCCGAAGAGGCCCATGGCGAGCGTCACGAAGTCGAGGTTGCTCTGCAGCGCCGTGATGCCGAAGTCGAAGCGCACGGCGCCCGAGAGGGGGTCCAGGCCCACGCAGCCGAGGATCAGCCCGATCACCGCCATGATGAGGCCCTTGAGCGCCGACTCCCCGGTGAGGTAGGTCGCGAGCAGCAGCCCCAGCACCGTGAGCGAGAAGTACTCCGGCGGGCCGAACTTGAGGGCCGCCTCGGCGAGCGGCGGGGCCATCATCGTCATGCCGATCACGCCGACGGTGCCGGCCACGAAGGAGCCGATGGCCGCGACCCCGAGCGCCGCGCCGGCGCGGCCGTTCCTCGCCATCTGGTAGCCGTCGATGCAGGTCACCACCGAGGCCGCCTCGCCCGGGAGCTTGAGCAGGATCGAGGTGGTGGAACCGCCGTACATCGCGCCGTAGAACACGCCCGACATGAGGATGATGGCCGTCACCGGCGTGCCCATCTTCATGCTGATGGGCAGCAGCAGCGCGATGGTGGCCGCCGGGCCCAGGCCGGGCAGCACGCCCACCGCGGTGCCCAGCAGGCAGCCGATGAGGCACCACATCAGGTTCACCGGGGTGAACGCGACCTCGAACCCCTGCAGCAGCCCCGCGAACTCGAACACGGCCCGGTCCCCCGCCTGCGCGTCAGAAGAGCAGTCCCCGCGGGAACGGGGTCTGCAGGAAGCGTTCGAAGACGAGCCACACGACGAGCCCGGTGGCCGCCGCGGTGCCGGCCGACACGAGCGCGCCCTTGCGCTCCACGAGGAAGAGCCAGCACGCCACGAGGACCACGACGCTCGTGATGGCGCCCACGTCGTCGAAGAGCCACGCGAAGAGCACCGTGATGGCGAGCGCGAGGAGCGGGCGCACCCACGCCTTCGGCTCCCAGAAGGGCTCGGGCGCGGCGTCGGTGCCGAGGTTGGTGGCGATGAGGATGACCGCGAGCACGGCGAGGATCACGCCGAGGCCGAAGGGCATGAGGCCCGAGCCCGGCTGGCCGTGGTCGAAGAGCCGCAGCACCCAGAACGACTGCTGGATCACCACGCCCGCGAGCGCGAGCAGGAACACGCCCGCGTAGCGCTGCCAGCTCTTCATGGCCGCCCTCCCCGCCTCACGGCGCCTGGCCGATCTCGAAGTTCGCGAGCTTTTCCAGCGCGCGCACCATGGCCGAGTGGTCCCAGGCCCGGCCGCCGTGCGCGGCGCAGGCGTTGAAGAGCTCCTGCGCCGTCGCCGTGTTGGGCAGGCTCAGGCCCATCTTGCGGGCCGCGCCGAGGGCGAGGTTCAGGTCCTTCTGGTGCAGCTCGATGCGGAAGCCCGGGTCGAAGGTGCGCTTCACCATGCGCTCGCCGTGCACCTCGAGGATGCGCGAGGAGGCGAAGCCGCCCATGAGCGCCTGGCGCACCTTCGCGGGGTCGGCGCCGGCCTTCGAGGCGAAGAGCAGCGCCTCGCCCACGGCCTCGATGGTGAGCGCGACGATGATCTGGTTGGCCACCTTGCAGGTCTGGCCGTCGCCGTTGCCGCCCACCAGCGTGACGTTCTTGCCCATGCGCTCGAAGAGCGGCTTCACGCGCGCGAAGCCGGCCTCCGTGCCGCCCGCCATGATGGTGAGCGTGGCCGCCTTGGCCCCCACCTCGCCACCGGAGACGGGCGCGTCCACGTACTCGCAGCCCAGGGCGTTCACGCGCCGCGCGAAGTCCTTGGTCTCGATGGGGGAGATCGAGCTCATGTCGACCACCACCTTGCCCGCCGCGAGCCCCTCGGCCACGCCGCCGGCGCCGAAGAGCACCTTTTCCACGTCCGGCGTGTCCGGGACCATGACGATCACGATCTCGGCATTCCTCGCCACCTCGGCGCCGCTGGCGCAAACCTTCGCCCCGCCCTTCACGAGCGGTTCCGGATAGGGCCCGATCGTGTTCACGAACAGCTCGTGGCCCGCCGCCTGCAGGTGCCCGGCCATGGGCGCGCCCATGATGCCCAGCCCGATGAAACCCACCTTGCTCATGAGATGCCTCCTGTCGTCAGCGGACCAGGCAGGGCCGCTTCGCGTCGAACTTCCACCCCGGCACCAGGAATTGCATCGCGACGGCGTCGTCGCGAGCCCCCAGCCCGTGGGACTCGTAGAGCCCGTGCGCCTTCGCGAGCTCGGCCTCGTCGATCTCCACGCCCAGCCCCGGCCGCGCGGGCAGTTCTATGAACCCGCCGCGGATCGCGAACGGCTCCTTCGTGAGCCGCTGGCCGTCCTGCCAGATCCAGTGCGTGTCGACGGCCGTCACGCGCCCGGGCGCCGCCGCGGCCGTGTGGGCGACCATCGCGAGCGAGATGTCGAAATGGTTGTTGGAGTGCGAACCCCAGGTGAGGCCCCAGTCGCGGCAGGTCTGCGCCACGCGCACCGAGCCCTGCATCGTCCAGAAGTGCGGGTCGGCGAGCGGGATGTCCACGGACTGCAGCGCCAGCGCGTGCGCCATCTGTCGCCAGTCGGTCGCGACCATGTTGGTCGCCGTCGGCAGCCCGGTCGCGCGACGGAACTCCGCCATCACCTCGCGCCCCGAGAAGCCGCCTTCCGCGCCGCAAGGGTCCTCCGCGTAGGCGAGCACGCCGTGCAGGTCGCGGCAGAGCCGGACCGCGTCGTCGAGCAGCCAGCCGCCGTTCGGGTCGAGCGTGATGCGCGCGCGCGGGAAGCGCCCGTGCAGCGCGCGCACGGCCTCGACCTCCTCCTCGCCGCGCAGCACGCCGCCCTTCAGCTTGAAGTCCTCGAAGCCGTAGCGCGCGTGCGCGGCCTCGGCCAGGCGCACCACCGCCGCCGCGTCCAACGCCTTCTCGCTGCGAAGCCGGAACCAGTCGTCGCCGGCGCCGCGCTCGTCGCGGTAGGGAAGGTCGGTGCGCGTGCGGTCGCCCACGTAGAAGAGGTAGCCCAGCACCTGCACGCGGTCGCGCTGCCGGCCCTCGCCCAGCAGGTCCGCGACCGGCACGCCGAGGAACTGCCCGAGGAGGTCCAGCATCGCCGCCTCCACCGCGGTCATCGCGTGGATCGCGGTGCGAAGGTCGAAGGTCTGCAAGCCCCGCCCGCCGGCATCGCGCTCGCCGAAGCGGCGGCGCATTTCCTGCAACACGCGGTTCGTGGCGCTCACCGGCTGGCCGACCACCAACGGCGCGGCCTCCTCGAGCGTCTGGCGGATCTTCTCGCCGCCGGGCACCTCGCCCACGCCGGTGTGGCCGGCGCTGTCCTTCGCGACGACGACGTTGCGGGTGAAGAACGGCCCATGGGCGCCGCTCAGGTTGAGCAGCATGCTGTCGCGGCCCGCGACGGGAACGACGCGCAACTCCGTGACGACGGGGGCGCCGCTGGCGGCGTGCCCCGGGGTGTTCGCGACCATCGGCTGGCCCCTCCTCGAGCTGGGCGGTCGTTCTTGTCCGGAAATGGTATCGGTATCATTTCCGGCCTGTCAACCGCGCCAAGCAGGCAATCCCCGCATCCGGGCAGCCTGCGATCCGCCCAACGCTGTTACCGGTAGCATTTGCCAAGGGCGAGCCGGCGGGACTATCCTCGCGGCCATGGCCCGTACCCCGCCCCGCCCGCCCCGCGACGCGGCGCCCGCCCCGCGCGCCGGCAAGGCGGTCACCATCCGCGACGTGGCCAAGGTGGCCGGCGTCTCCCCCATCACCGTCTCCCGGGCCCTCAACAACCCCGAACTCGTCACCCCCGACACGCTGGAGCGGGTGCGCGCCGTGGTCGCGCGCACCGGGTACGTCCCCAACTTCCTCGCCGGGAGCCTGCGCTCGCGGCGCAGCCGCGTGATCGCGGCCGTCTTCCCCCAGATCACCAACAGCATGTTCGCGGACGCCATCCAGGCATTCACCGACCGCCTGCGCGCGGAGGGCTACGAGGTGCTCCTGGGGCTCTCGTCCTACGAACAGCGCGAGGACGAGCTGATCGCGGGCATCCTCGGGCGGCGGCCCGAAGGTATCTACCTCACCGGCATCAACCACTCCCCGCAGACGCGGCGGCGCCTCATCGCCTCGCACATTCCCGTGGTGGAGGCGTGGGACCTGACGCCGACGCCCATCGACATGCTGGTGGGCTTCTCGCACGAGAAGGCGGGCGCGGCCATGGCCCGCCACCTGCTCGCGAAGGGGCACCGGCGGATCGGCCTCGTCTGGGGCAAGGATCCCCGCGCGGGCGTGCGCCGGCGCGGGATCGAGGAGGCGCTCGCCGAGGCCGGCATCGACGCCGTGCCCGCCAGTCTCGAGCCCCCGCCCGGCAAGTTCCAGTTCGGCCGCGAGGGCTTCGCGGACCTCCTGCGCCGGGGCGAGCGCGTGAGCGCCGTTGCCTGCAGCTCGGACCCCCTGGCACAGGGCGTCGTCGCCGAGGCGCAGCAGCGCGGCCTGCGCATCCCGGAGGATCTCGCCGTGATCGGCTTCGGCGACTTCGACTTCGCGGCGCACACCTCGCCCTCCCTGACGACCATTGCCATCGAGAAGGCCCGGATCGGCCAGCTCGCCGCCGAGGCGCTCATCGCGCGCATCGAGGGCCGCGAGGTCGCGGAGCGGGTGGTGGACGTGGGCTTCCGGCTCGTCGAGCGCGAAAGCACGTGAGTGCGGGACTGCCGCTCGTCAGGTGACGGGCGCGGGGTTGAAGAGCACGAGCGCGTTGGCGAGCTTCCAGCGCTCCGCCCAGGTGCGCCGCCCGCTCGCCACGTCGAGGATGAGCCGGAAGAGCTCCCAGCCCGCCTCCTCGATGGTCGCTTCCCCGGTGGCGATGCGCCCGGCATCGAGGTCCATGAGGTCGTGCCAGCGGCGCGCGAGGTCGGTGCGCGTGGCGACCTTGATCACGGGGCATGCCGCGAGGCCGTAGGGCGTGCCGCGGCCGGTGGTGAAGACGTGCACGTTCATGCCGGCGGCGAGCTGCAGCGTGCCGCAGATGAAGTCGCTCGCGGGCGTTGCGGCGAAGACGAGCCCGCGCTGGCCGGGCGCGAGCTTCTCCCCGGGCGGCAGCACGTGCGCGATGGGCGCAGTGCCGCTCTTCACGATCGAGCCCATCGCCTTCTCGGCGATGTTGGCGAGCCCGCCGGCCTTGTTGCCCGGCGTGGTATTGGCGGTGCGGTCGGCGCGGCCGCGCTCGAGGTAGCGGTCGTACCAGCCCAGCTCGCGCACGACGGCCTCGGCCACCTCCGGCGTGGCGGCGCGGCGGGTGAGCTGCTCGACCGCGTCGCGCACCTCGGTGTTCTCGCTGAACATGACGGTCGCGCCCGCGCGCACGAGGAGGTCCGCGGCGAAGCCCACGGCGGGGTTGGCGGTGAAGCCCGAGAAGGCGTCGCTGCCCCCGCACTGCACGCCGACCACGAGCGCCGAGGCGGGGATCGTCTCGCGCCGGCGCGCGTCGAGCCGCTCGAGGTGCGGGCGGGCGCGCGCGACGATGTCGTCCAGCATCGACTGGAAGCCCACGTGGTCCGGCGACTGCAGGCACACGGTGTCCGGCCCCGCGCCCGCGTCGCGCCCGTCGGCGATCGGAAACGAGCCCGGGGGCAGCAGCCGGTCCGGCTGCAGCTTCTCGCAGCCCAGGCTCACCACCAGCACCTCGCCGCCGAAGTTGGGATTGAGCGAGATGTGCCGGAGGGTGCGGATCGGGATCGCCGCGTCGGGCGCGTCGATGGCCACGCCGCAGCCATAGGCGTGCTCGAGCCCCACCACGTCGTCGACGTTGGGGAATTGCGGCAGCAGCTCCGCCTTGATGCGCGCCACGGCCTGCGCCACCACCCCGGCCACGCATTGCACCGTGGTGGTCACCGCGAGAATGTTGCGCGTGCCCACGGAGCCGTCGGCGTTGCGGAAGCCCTCGAAGGTGAAGCCCTCCAGCGGCGGCAGCGGCGCGGGCTTCACGGTAGCCATGGGCAGGCCCTCGAGCGAGCGCGCCTCGGGGATGGCCAGCACGCGCTCGTGCACCCAGCTTCCCGCGGCGAGCGCCTTCAAGGCGAAGCCGATGGTGACGCCGTAGCGGCGCACGGCGCCGCCTTCGGGAATGTCCGCGAGCGCCACCTTGTGGCCCTGCGGCACCTTGTCGAGAAGCGTGAGCCCGGCGCCCGGGATGCCTTCCGGCAAGACGGTGCCGGCGTCGAGGCCCCCGTCGTTGGCCACGACCGCCACGTTGTCCTCCGCGTGCAGGCGGATCGTGAGCGGGGGGCGCGATGGGGTCATGGCACGGGCCGGGGCGGGATGGGGGCCGGCGGAAACGATTCGGGGGGAGGATGGGCCTCCCCCCGAAGGGAATCTGGAGCGGCAGAAGAGTCTCGAACTCTCGACCTCAACCTTGGCAAGGTTGCGCTCTACCAACTGAGCTACTGCCGCGTGAAGCCCCGCATTATAGCGGCTTCGCGGCGGGCGCGGCAACCGGGCGCCCGCGGGCCGGCTTGACCCCGCGATTCCGGGGGATATGCTCGCCCCATGGATGCGCGATTCGCGGCGAAGGCGCTGGTCTTCCTTGGCCTGGTCCTGGCCGAGGCGGGGGCGATGGCGGCGGGGCGTCTCGCGGCCGGCAGCGGGCACAGCCTGGCCGTCGGCGCGGACGGCATCGTGGTCGCCTGGGGCAACGACGACTGGGGGCAACTGGGCAACGGCCGCCCCCTCGCGTTCTCGACGCCGCTGGAACTTCCCTCCCTGCGCGGCGCGCGGGCGATCTCCGGAGGCGTGCTGCACACCGTCGCCCTGCGCGCGGACGGCACCGTGCTCGCGGTCGGCGACAACCTCGGCGGCCAGCTGGGCGACGGCACCTACACCGCCCGCGAGGTCCCGGTCGTGGTCACCGGGCTCTCCGGGATCACCGCGGTCGACGCCGGAGGGTATTTCACCCTCGCCCTGCGCAGCGACGGGACGGTGCGCGCCTGGGGTTCCAACGAGAGCGGGCAACTGGGCGACGGCACGACCGCGACGAGGCTCGAGCCCGTCGCCGTCGCGGGCCTCGCCGGCGTCACCGCCCTCTCCGCGGGCGGCGACCACGCGCTGGCCGTGCGCTCGGACGGGACGGTCTGGGCCTGGGGCAGCAACGCGCGCGGCCAGCTCGGCGATGGGACCACGGCGTCGCGCGCGACACCCGCGGCTGTCCCCGGGCTCACCGACGTGGTTGCCGTCTCGGCGGGCGACGCGCACTCGCTCGCGCTTCGCCGCGACGGGACGGTGTGGGCCTGGGGCGCGAACCCGTACGGCCAGCTGGGCATCAACGCCACCGGCGACCGGTCCTCGCCCACGGCCGTCGCGGGTCTCACCGGCGTTCGCGCGATTTCCGCCGGCTCGGAATTCTCGCTCGCGTTGCGCGAGGACGGCTCGGTGTGGGCCTGGGGCGACAACCTGTTCGGCGAGCTGGGCGACGGCGGCGCGAGCTTCCTCGTGTCGAGGGCGCCGGTGCGCGTCGTCTCGCTCGACAACGCGACGGCCGTCTCGGCAGGGCTGCGTTTCGCGGTTGCGCTGCGCGCCGATGGCACCGTGTGGGCCTGGGGCGCGAACGCCGAGGGCCAGCTGGGCGACGGCACCACGACGGACCGCGACCGGCCCGTGCGCGTCGGCGGGGTCGCCGCGATTTCCGCCGTGAACGCCGGCCGTTCGAGCGCCCACGCGATCGGCCAGGATGGCCGCGTGTGGGGCTGGGGCTCCAACAGCGACGGCCAGCTGGGGCTGGGCGTGGCCGTGTTCCGGACCGTGCCCGTCGCGGTGTCCGCGCTCTCCGGCGCGACCGCCGTCGCCGCGGGTTACGCCACTTCCTATGCGCTCGCGGGCGACGGCACCGTGTGGTCGTGGGGGGCCAACGTCCTCGGGGCGCTCGGCACCGGCCCCGGCCAGGCACGCTCGACGCCGGCGCGGATCCCGGGGCTATCGGGCGTCACGGCGATCGCGGCCGGGTTCAACCTCGGCGTCGCGTTGCGTTCGGACGGCACCGTCTGGGCGTGGGGCAGCAACTTCGACGGCCAGCTCGGCGCCAACGCCACCTTCCTGTGGTCCGACACGCCGGTGCAGGTCGCGGGGCTCTCGCAGGTGACCGCCATCGCCGCCGGCTTCGCCCACATCCTCGCGTTGCGCTCGGACGGCCGCGTGCTGGCGATCGGGTCCAATGCGTACGGGCAGCTGGGCGACGGCACGACGGCGAGCCGCGCCAGTCCCGTGACGGTCTCCGGCCTCGCCAACGCCACCGCGATCGGGGCCGGCGAATACCACTCGCTCGCGGCCCGGGCGGACGGCACGGCCGTCGCCTGGGGCAGCAATGGCAGCGGGGAGCTCGGCGATGGCACTCTCGCGACCCGCCTCTCGCCGGTGCCGATAACCGGGCTTTCCGGCGTCGTGGCTCTCGAGGCCGGCCTCAGCCATTCCCTTGCGCTGGACCGCAACGGCACCCTCTTCGCGTGGGGCGGCAACGGCAGCGGCCAGCTCGGCGACGCCACCGCAGGTTACCGCGCGGCTCCGGCGCCCGTGCCCGGCATCGCCCCGGTGGCGGAATTCTCCACGGGCTATTTCCACGCGGTCGCCTCGCGTGCCGACGGCAGCGCCTGGGGCTGGGGCTACAACGTCGACGGCGAGGTGGGCGACGGCACCCTCCTCGGGCGCAATGCCCCGGTGGTCGTGCTGAGGCGCGACGGCGGCGGTTCGGTCGCCGCCAACGACTGGTTCCTCGACCTGCGGCCCGACGTCGCCTCGTCGATTCCCGCCGACAAGGTGCCGGTGTTCCTCGTGGTCGCCTCGCCCGCGGGCGGGGACGTGACCGCGCGCATCCGCTACCGCGCGCAGGACGTGGGCACGACCGGCAGCGTTTACGTCTTCGCGCTGGCGCCGGCCGACATCGTCAAGGCCTCGCCCGACGGCACGCCGCCCGTGGCCTATGGCAAGACCGTCTCCCGGGCCGGCGCCAAGGACGCGCCCGTGGCCTGCGTGCTCGCGCAACTGAGCGCGGCCGGGCAGCTCGTGGCCGTCACGGCGGCCCAGCTGCAGGCCTACGTGACGGGCACGCTCTCGGCGCAGGGGCAGTCGGTGGCCATCCTCAACGGCACCTCGCTCGTGAACATCGGCGGGGCGACCTTCTACGTGGGCTACGGCCCCACGCCCTCGTCGATGCTCAACGGCGGCCTCAACCGCGGCGTCATCACGGTGCCCGCGACGCGCGAGTGCAAGCCGCAGGCCCCGCAGACCGGGTGGTGGTGGAACCCGGCCGAGGGCGGGCGCGGGTATTCCATCGAGGTGGCCGGCAACCACATCTTCTTCGCGGCCTTCCTCTACGATGAATCCGGCCGGTCGCGCTGGTACGTGGCCACGGGCACGACCTCGCTCGACGGCTCGCTCTTCGTGGGCGACCTCCTCGACGCGCGCGGCGGGCAGACCCTCGCCGGGAGCTACCGGCAGCCCACCATCTCGACGGCCGGCACGATCACGCTGTCGTTCAACACCGCGACGCAGGGCACGATGGTCTGGCCCGGCGGCGCCGTCCCCCTCGAGCGGTTCAACATCATGCCGGGCGGGCTCGCCGGGCCGCCCCTCGCGCGCCAGCCCGAGAACGGCTGGTGGTGGAACCCGGCCGAGAGCGGGCGCGGCTTCTTCATCGAGTGGCAGAACGGCCAGGGCGGGCCGCAGGCGGATCTCGCGGGCTACATGTACGACGACGCCGGCAACGCCGTGTGGTACCTGTCGGTCTTCCCGACGCCCGACCCGCGGCGCTTCACGGGGAGCTGGTGGAGCTACGCCAACGGGCAGACGCTCACCGGCCCGTACCGCGCGCCCACCCGCGTGAACGACAACGTGGCGCCGGTGACGATCGACTTCCACGACGCCGCGAGCGCCACGATGACGCTGCCGGGCGGGCGCACGGTTTCCCTCGTGCGCCACCGCTTCTAGCCGTCGCCCTCGCCCTCCGCCGCCGGCCGCAGCGCCGCCCGCAGGTAGACCACCATCGACCAGAGGGTGATGAGGGCGGCGATCCAGATGAGCACGCGGCCCAGCGGGTTGGTGTGGAAGAGCCCGAAGAGCACGCCGTTGAAGAGCAGGAACGGGATCGCCACGAGCTGGGTCACCGTCTTCACCTTGCCCAGCATGTTCACCGCGACGCTCTTCGCGTTGCCCACCTGCGCCATCCACTCGCGCAGCGCCGAGATCGTGATCTCGCGCGAGATGATGATGAGGGTGGCGAGCGGGTCGACGTAGCCCTTCTCGGTGAGCACGATGAGCGCCGCGGCCACCATGAGCTTGTCGGCCACGGGGTCCAGGAACGCGCCGAACGGCGTCGTCTGGTTCCACCGGCGCGCGAGGTAGCCGTCGGCCCAGTCGGTGATCGCCGCGAGGATGAAGATCCACATGGAGATCACGCTCGCCGTGCGCTCGGCGATCCACGACTCCGGGACGTAGAGCACCGCCACGAAGAGCGGGATCGCGACGATCCGCAGGTAGGTGAGGATGAGCGGGAGGGTGTGTTCCTTGGGCAGCATCAGTGCAGCTCGTCGTAGATCCTTTGCGCCAGTTTACGGCTGATCCCCTCGACCCGCTGGAGATCCTCCACGCTCGCCGCGACCACTCCCTGCAGCCCGCCGAAGTGGGCGAGCAGCTTCTGCCGCCGCTTCGGGCCGACGGCGCCGATGTCCTCCAGCCGCGAGGCCGTGCGCGCCTTGCCGCGCCGGGCGCGGTGCCCGGTGATGGCGAAGCGGTGGGCCTCGTCGCGCACCTGCTGGACGAGGTGCAGCGCCGGGTGGTCGGGGGGAAGCCGGCGCGCGCCCTCCTCGCCCGCCACGAAGAGCTGCTCCAGCCCGGGCTTCCTCTCCTCGCCCTTGGCCACGCCCACCATCGCGATGTCGGCGAGCCCCAGGTCCTGCATCACGGCGCGCGCGGCGTTCAGCTGCCCGATGCCGCCGTCGATGAGGACGAGGTCCGGGGTCTTCCCCTCGCCCTCGGCGAGCTTGCGGTAGCGGGCCTCGAGCGCGTAGCGCATGGCGCCGTAGTCGTCGCCGGCGGCCACGTCCTTCACGTTGAAGCGGCGGTACTCGGAGGGCTGCATGCCGCCCCGGTCGTAGACCACGCACGAGGCGACCGTGGCCTCGCCCATCGTGTGGCTCACGTCGAAGCACTCGATCCGCGACACGGGGGACGCGGCGCCGAGGAACTCCGTGAGCGCGGCCCCCCTCGCCTCCTGCGTGGCCTGGGCCGAGAGCCGGCTCGCAAGCGCGAGCTCCGCGTTCTTCCTCGCCATCTCCAGCCACAGGCGCGCCTCGCCCTGCGGGCGCGTGAGCACCGTGACGGCGCGGCCGGCGACGGCCTCGAGCACTTCCGCGAGCGCCGGGGCGTCCTCGACCGCGTCGGCGACCACCCGCGCCGGCACCGGCTGCACGGCGTAGTGCTGCGCGAGGAAGGCGCCGACGACGGTGGCCGCGTCGCTGCCGGCGGCGTTCTGCGGGAAGAAGCTGCGGTCGCCGAGGTGGCGGCCGCCGCGCACCATGGCGAGCGTCACGCACCAGGCGCCGTCCTTGTCCACCGCGGCCACGACGTCGGCGTCGCGCGCGCCCAGCGCCTCCACGGCCTGGCCCGAGAGGATGCGCTGCAGCATGCGGATCTCGTCGCGGAAGCGCGCGGCCGCCTCGTAGTCCTGCCGCTCCGAGGCGGCCTCCATCTTCCGCGTGAGCTCGGCCACCACCTCGTCCTCGCGGCCCTCGAGGAACTGGGCGGCGTGCCCGACGTCGCGCCGGTAGTCCTCCTCGGCGATCTGCCCGACGCACGGCGCCGAGCAGCGGTGGATCTGCGCCAGCAGGCACGGGCGCGAGCGGTGGCTGAACACCGTGTCGTCGCAGGTGCGCAGCCGGAAGATCTTCTGCAGGTGGCCGATCGTCTCGCGCACCGCCCACGCGCTCGGGAAGGGGCCGAAGTAGCGGTTGGGCTTCTCCTGCGCGCCGCGGTAGAAGCGGATCTGCGGGAAGCGGTGGGAGGTCACGAGGATGTAGCCGTAGCTCTTGTCGTCGCGGAAGAGGACGTTGTAGCGCGGCTGCAGCGACTTGATGAGGTTGGCTTCCAGCAGCAGCGCCTCGGCCTCGGTGCGCGTGACGGTGGTCTCGGCGCCGGCGACCTGCTGCACCATGAGCGCGGTGCGCGGGCTGGCGGGCGTCTTCTGGAAGTAGGACGAGACGCGCTTCCTCAGCTCGCGCGCCTTGCCGACGTAGATCACCTCGCCCGCGGCGTTCAGGAACCGGTAGACCCCGGGCAGGTTGGGCAGCCCGGCGAGGAAGGCCTTCGCGTCAAACGCCACGGACGCGGGCGAGGTTCTCGGTCGCCGCGAGGTAGGCCGCGCTCGCCTTGAGGGCGGCGGTGGAGATGGCGCGCCCGCGCATCTTCTCGAGTCGCCGGGCCAGCGTGGGCGCGACCGCGCGGCGCTCCAGCCCCTCGAGCATCGTGTCCTGCGCGCGCGGGTCGTTGCACACCACGACCATGTCGCAACCGGCGTTCAGGGCGGCGTTGGCCCGCGCGACCATGCCGCCGGCCGTGCTCGCCCCTTCCATGGACAGGTCGTCGGAGAAGACGAGGCCGTCGAAATGCAGCTTGTCGCGCAGGACCTTCTGCAGCCACACCGACGAGAAGCCCGCCGGCTTCGCGTCCACCTTCGGGTAGATCACGTGCGCGGGCATGACCCCGCCCATGCCGGCGCGCGCGAGCCGCTGGAACGGCACGAGGTCCTTCGCGGCGATCTCGGCCATGGGCCGGTCGTCCACCGGCACCTCGAGGTGGGAATCGGCCCGCACCCAGCCGTGCCCCGGGAAGTGCTTGCCGACGGAGGTCATGCCGGCGGCGAAGAGGCCCGCCTGCAGCGCCTCGGCCAGCGTCGCGATCACGTTCGGGTCGGCGTGCAGCGCGCGGTCGCCGATCACGCCCGACTCGCCGTAGTCCACGTCCAGCACCGGGGCGAAGGTGAAGTCGACGCCGTGCGCCTGCAGCTCGCTCGCGATCACGAAGCCGCAGCCGCGCGCGGCCGCGAGCGCCTGGGCGGGGTCGCGGTCGAAGAGCCGGCCCAGCTCGCGCATCGGCGGGATCGCCGTGAAGCCGTGGCGGAAGCGCTGCACGCGGCCGCCCTCGTGGTCGACCGCGATCACGAGCGAGGGCTTGCGGATCTCGCGGATCGAGTGGCAGAGCTGGATGAGCTGCAGGGGCGCGGCGAAATTGCGCGCGAAGAGGATCACGCCGCCCACCTGCGGGTGCTGCAGCCGCTCCTGGTCGTCGGCGGTGAGCTCCAGCCCCGAGACGTCCACCATCACCGGCCCGAGCCTCATGCGTGCGCCTTCCCGTCGTGGCCTTCGAGGACGACGAACGCCATGGCCACGCCGGCGTCGTCGGTGAGCGAAAGGTGCGAGGCCGTGACCCCCAGCTGCGCCAGGTGCCGCGCCATGTCCGCGCTGGGCACGAGCCCGGGCTTGCCGCGGCCGTCGCGCCCCACCGCCACGGCGTGCCAGCGGAACGGCGCGCGGATCCCGGTGCCGATCGCCTTGGAGAAGGCCTCCTTGGCCGCGAAGCGCTTGGCGAGGTGGCTCGCCTTCCGGCGCGTGTGCGCGTAGCGCAGGCGCTCCTCGGGGGTGAGGATGCGCTCGACGAAGCGCTCGCCCCAGCGATCGAGGGCCGCCGCCACGCGGGCGATCTCGACCACGTCGGTGCCCACGCCGAGGATCACCGCGCCGCGCCCTTGAGCAGCGCGTGGCCGGCCGCCGCCGTCATCAGCGCCTTCATCTCGCGCACGGCCTCGCGCATGCCCACGAAGACCGCGCGGCTCACGATGGCGTGGCCGATGTGCAGCTCGCGGATGCCGGCGAGCGCCGCCACCGGCTCCACGTTGAAGTAGTTGAGCGCGTGCCCGGCGTTGAAGCGCATGCCGAGCGCGCGGATGGCCTCGCCCGCCGCGGCGATCTTCGCGAGCTCCGCCACCACCGGCGCGCTCTCCGGGTCGCGGCCCTTGGCGTGGAAGGCGTGGGCGTAGGGCCCCGTGTGGATCTCGCAGACGCGCGCGCCCACGCGGGCGGCCGCCTCGACCTGGCGCAGGTCGGCGTCGATGAAGACGCTGGTGACGATGCCGCCGCCGGCCAGGCGCGCGACCACCTCGCGGATGCGCGCTTCCTGCCCGGCGATGTCGAGCCCCCCCTCGGTCGTCACCTCCTGCCGCCCCTCGGGGACGAGCATGGCCATCTCCGGCCTCACCTTGAGCGCGATGGCGACCATCTCGTCGGTGGCCGCCATCTCGAGGTTCAGCTTGATGTGGGTGAGCTCGCGCAGGCGCCGCACGTCCTCGTCCTGGATGTGGCGGCGGTCCTCGCGCAGGTGGACGGTGATGCCGTCCGCGCCGCCCAGGTGCGCCTCCACCGCGGCCCACACGGGGTCGGGCTCGTAGGTGCGCCGCGCCTGGCGGACGGTGGCGATGTGGTCGATGTTCACGCCCAGCTCGATCACGCGGCGTCCTCCAGGCTCTTCAGGTCGCGCACGATCGCGCGGGTGGCGAGTTCCTGCCCGGCGAGGCAGTGGTGGATGAGCATTCTCATGAGGCTCTTGGCCTCCCCGGCCGTGCGCGCGTCGTCGAACTGCCCGCGCTCCAGGTGCACGAGGGTGAGGCCGGACAATCTTACTGCATCGGCCCGCTCCGCCGTGCCGGTCGCGAGAACGGGCCCGCGCTCGAGCACGTACCAGTACTCGCGGTCCGGGTCGATCGCATCGCCCCCGGCCGCGTCGCGCCCCAGCTGCGCCGCGTAGCCCAGCTCGCGCAGCATCGCCAGCTCGAAGCGGCGCAGCACCGGCTCGATCGCGCGCGCCTCCCCCACGCCGGGCTCCGCGGCGACGAGCCCCGGCACGCCCGCGGCGCGGCGCGAGCGCTCGCGCAGGCCGGCCACCGCCTCGTCGTAGGCCGCCCACAGCGTCTCGTGCGGATCGTCGCGGTGGATGAGCTTGAGCAGCAGCTCGTTGAGATAGAAGGCCGAAAGCAGGCTCGGCCCGGCGAGCGGGAGCGCCGGCCCCGCCGGCTCCGCCGACTTGAGCGTCTTCACCTCGCCGCGGCCGAACCACGAGAGCGCGAGCGGCTGGAAGGGCACCAGCACCCCGCGCGCGGCGCTCTTGGGCCGGCGCGCGCCCTTGGCGATGGCGGCGAAGCGGCCGTGCCGCTCGGTCCAGAGCTGCAGCAGCAGGCTCGTCTCGCGGTAAGGGTACGAGTGCAGGACGTAGCCGCGGTCCGGGCCGGGAGCGGCGCCGCTCACTCGTAGCCCCACTGGCGCACCGTGGCCTCGTTGTCGGCCCAGCCGCTCTTCACCTTGACCCACAGCTCGAGGAAGACCTTGCCGCCGAAGAGCGCCTCCATCGCCACGCGCGCCTCGGTGCCGATGCGCTTGAGGGTGGCGCCCTTCTCCCCGATCACGATGGCCTTGTGGCCGGGCCGGTCGACGAAGATGGTGGCGTGGATGCGCCGCAGCGCGCCCTCTTCCTTGAACTCGTCGATCACCACCGCCGTGGTATAGGGCAGTTCCTCGCCCAGCAGGCGGAAGAGCCGCTCGCGCACGAGCTCGGCGGCCAGGAAGCGCTCGGAGCGGTCGGTGATCTCGTCGGGGCCGTAGGCGGGCTCGCCCTCGGGGAGCAGCCGCGACACCTCCTCCACCAGCGCCTTCACCTGCGTGCCCTTCTCGGCGCTCAGCGGCACCAGCGCCGCGAAGTCGCGCTTCGCCGCGCAGGCGGCGAGGAGCTGCGCGAGCTTCGCGCGGTCCTTCACGCGGTCCACCTTGTTCACCGCGAGCACCACCGGCGCCCCGGGCGGCAGGAGCGCCAGCACCGCGTCGTCGCGATCGTCCCAGCCGGTGGCCTCGATCACGAACACGATCGCGTCCACGCCGGAAAGCGTTCCCGTGACGGCGCGGTTCATGGCGCGGTTGAGCGCGTTGGAGAACCGCGTCTGGAACCCGGGCGTGTCGACGAACACCATCTGCGCGCGCTCGCCGGTGCGGATGCCGAGGATGCGGTGGCGCGTGGTCTGCGCCTTGCGCGAGGTGATGGAGACGTGCGCGCCGACCAGCTCGTTCAGCAGCGTCGACTTGCCCACGTTGGGCCGGCCGACGATGGCGACCGTCCCGGCGCGGAAGCCCGGCGCCGTCACGGGCGGCCGTCCCGGCGCGCCGCGATCTGCGCGAGCACCGACTCGGCCGCCTGCTGCTCGGCCGCGCGGCGGCTGCCGCCCTCGCCCACGGCCGAGATCCCCAGCTCGTCCACCTTGCACTCGACGCGGAACACCTGCCGGTGCGCTTCCCCCCCCACCGTCACCACGACGTAGCGCGGCAGCGGCAGGCGCCGGCCCTGGAGGTTCTCCTGGAGCGCGGTCTTGGGGTCCTTGGCCGGCGGCTCCTCGCTCGCCCGGTCGATGCGCGAGGCGAAGAGCGACTCCACCACGCGGCGCACCGCTGCGAAGCCGGCGTCGAGGTAGACGGCGCCCAGCAGCGCCTCGAAGCCGTCGGCGAGGATGGATGGGCGGCGGAAGCCGCCGCTCTTGAGCTCCCCCTCGCCCAGCACCAGCTCGTCGCCGAGCGCCAGGGCCTGGGCGACCTCGTGCAGCGAGGACTGGTTCACGAGCCCGGCCCGCAGCCGCGAGAGGTCGCCCTCGGGGACGTTCGGGAGCCGCTCGTAGAGGAGGATGGCGACCACGCAATTGAGCAGGCTGTCGCCGAGGAATTCGAGCCGCTCGTTGTGGTCGGCGGCTGCGCTGCGGTGGGTGAGCGCCCGGCGCAGGAGCGCGGGCTCGCCGAAGGTGTGCCCGAGGCGGCCCTCGAGGCCGGAGTGGTCGCGCCCGGCGGCGCGCCGCGCCACGGCGGGGCTTACTTCGCGGTCGTCACCGTGAAGTCCAGGCACGCGCTGAAGTTTCCGACGATGGGGACCTTGGTGGACCAGGCGGCGGTCACCACGGCCTCGCCGCCCTCCTTGGTGACGTCGAGGTCCGGCCCGGAGATCGCCTGCACGCCCTCGATGGTGTTGCGGCGATCGAAGGCGTTGCGGATGGCCTGCACGCTGCCGGTGATCTCGCCGTTGGTCTCCATCGCCTTGAGGATCTTCTGCACGGCGAAGTAGTCGAGGTAGGCGGGCAGGAGCTTCGCCGCGAAGAGGCCCGCGAGCGCGAGCACGATCATGCCCATCAGGGCGCCGGTGAGCGTGATCCCACGCTGCTTGCTGGTCGTCATGGAGCCTCCCCTGCCTATTCGATCCCGTTGCCGATGCGCTTCAGGTCGCCGAAGTTCATCCACACCAGGAACGCCCGGCCCTTGACGTGGTCGTCGGGGACGAAGCCCCAGTATCGGCTGTCGGCGCTCTGGTCCCGGTTGTCACCCATCATGAAGTAGTGGCCCGGCGGCACGGTGCACGTGAAACCGTCGTCATTGTATTCGCAATTCTCCCGGTGGGGGAACTGCCGGACCTGCGAGAGGTTCACCACGGGCTCGGGCGGGACGATCATCATCGCGTGCGGCTTCTCCCCGAGCTTCTCGGTGAAGGCCGGCAGGCGCACGAAGTTGAGCTCGGCGTCGGTGTAGTAGCCCGAGGCCTGCACCGGCACCGGGGTCCCGTTGATCGAGAGCATCTTGCCCTTGTAGGCCACCCGGTCGCCCGGCACCCCGACCACGCGCTTGATGTAGTCCACGGAAGGGTCGACGGGGTAGCGGAACACCACCACGTCGCCGCGCTTCACTTCGCCCACCTCGAGCACCTTGCGGTTCACGACCGGCAACCGGATGCCGTAGGTGTACTTGTTCACGAGGATGAAGTCGCCCACCAGCAGGGTGGGCTTCATCGACCCCGAGGGGATCTTGAAGGGCTCGACCCAGAACGAGCGGATGAGGAACACGACCACGATCACCGGGAAGAAGGCCCGGGCCATGTCCACGACGATGGGCTCGGCCGCGCCCTCGGCGCGCCTCGGGGCGAAGGCCTTCGCGTCCACGAGCCAGATCACGCCCGTGGCCACGCCCGCGAGCAGCAGGACCGCGGAGAAATCCGTGAACTTGAGGAGCATCCCCATGATCGCGATGAAGAGCACCGGCCAGGCGATCTCGAGGACGCCCTTGAGGGTGTCGGAGCGCGGGCCCTTGCGGACGGCCGCGTCCCAGCCGATGAGCGCCGCGGAGGCGCCGCCGGCCACCAGCGCGATGAGTTCCCAGTCGAGCCCGCCCTGCATCTACTTGCCCTCCACCTGCAGGATGGCGAGGAAGGCCTCCTGCGGAATCTCCACCGAGCCGACCTGCTTCATGCGCTTCTTGCCGGCCTTCTGCTTCTCGAGCAGCTTCTTCTTGCGCGTGATGTCGCCGCCGTAGCACTTGGCGAGCACGTTCTTCCGGAGCGCGGAGATGTTCTCGCGCGCGATCACGTTCGCGCCGATGGCCGCCTGCACCGCGACGTCGAACATCTGGCGCGGGATGAGCTTCCTCATGCGCGTGGCGAGGTCGCGGCCGCGGTACACGGCGTTCTCGCGGTGCACGATGAGGGAGAGCGCGTCCACCTTGTCGCCGTTGATCAGGATGTCGAGCTTCACGAGGTCGCCGCCGCGGAACTCCTTGAACTCGTAGTCCAGCGAGGCGTAGCCCCGCGAGACGCTCTTCAGCTTGTCGAAGAAGTCCATCACCACCTCGTTCAGCGGCATGTCGTAGGTGAGGATCACCTGCCGGCCCACGTACTGCATGTTCACCTGCGCCCCGCGCTTCTGGGTGCACAGCGTGATGACCGGCCCCACGTACTCCTGGGGCATGAGGATGGTCGCCCGGATCACGGGCTCGCGGATCTCCTCGATCTTCGAGGGGTCGGGAAGCTTGGACGGGTTGTCGATATCGACGACCGAGCCGTCCTTCTGGACCACCTGGTAGACCACGGTGGGGGCCGTGGTGATGAGGTCCATGTCGTACTCGCGCTCGAGCCGCTCCTGGACGATGTCCATGTGCAGCAGCCCCAGGAAGCCGCAGCGGAAGCCGAAGCCCAGCGCCTGGCTGGTCTCGGGCTCGAACCGCAGGCTCGAGTCGTTGAGCTGCAGCTTGGTGAGCGCCTCGCGCAGCGCCTCGTACTGGTTGGACTCCACCGGGTAGAGGCCCGCGAACACCTGCGGCTTGATCTCCTTGAAGCCGGGCAGCGGCTCGGCGGCCGGCCGCTCGACGAGCGTCACCGTGTCGCCCACCTTCGCGTCCTTGAGCTCCTTGATGCCGGCGATGAGGTAGCCGACCTCGCCGGCGCCGAGGCGCTCCTTCTGCACGCCCTTGGGGGTGAAGACCCCCACCTGCTCGACCAGGTGCACGGCGCCCGTGGCCATGAGCAGGACCTTGTCCTTGGGCTTCACGGCGCCGTCGACCACGCGCACGAGCATCACCACGCCCACGTAGTTGTCGAACCAGGAGTCCACCACCAGGGCCTTGAGGGGGGCCTCCTCGCTCCCGCGCGGCGCCGGGATGCGGGCGATGATGCCCTCGAGCACCTCGTCGATGCCCTCGCCCGTCTTGGCGCTGCAGCGGATGGCCTCGCCGGCGTGGATGCCGATCACGTCCTCGATCTCCTGGATCACGCGCTCGGGCTGGGCCGAGGGCAGGTCGATCTTGTTGAGGACGGGCACGACCTCCACGCCGAGCTCGATGGCGGTGTAGCAGTTGGCGACCGTCTGGGCCTCCACCCCCTGCGAGGCGTCGACCACGAGGAGCGCCCCCTCGCAGGCCGAGAGCGAACGGCTCACCTCGTAGGAGAAGTCGACGTGGCCCGGGGTGTCGATCATGTTGAGGAGGTACTCCTCCCCGTCCTTCGCCTTGTAGCGCAGCGCCGCCGTCTGGGCCTTGATCGTGATGCCGCGCTCGCGCTCGAGGTCCATGGAGTCGAGCACCTGGCTCTCCATCTCGCGCGAGGACAGGCCGCCGGTGCGCTCGATGAGCCGGTCGGCGAGGGTCGACTTGCCGTGGTCGATGTGGGCGATGATGGAGAAGTTGCGGATGCGCTGCATGGGGACCGTTCAAGACAAAGGGCACGCCAGGCGTGCCCTTCTGTCGGGATTGCTGTGCCGGAAACGGCGCCGGGCGACGTGCCGGGCACCTGGAAGCGCCATTTTACTTCATCCGCCCCAGGCGCGCTTCGAGGGCCTCGACGTCGAGGAAGTAGTGGCAGATCTCGATCTCCCCGTCGAGGAGGACGGGCACCTTGTCGCCCCACTTCTCCTCGAGCGCCGCGCTCGCGTCGACGTCGACCACCTCGATCGCGAAGCCGAGGCGATCGCGCAGCATCTCCAGCTGCGCGATCATCTGGTGGCAGAGGTGGCAATAGCCCCGGGAGAGGACCGTGAGCTTCGGGCTCACTCCTCCGCCCGCAGCGTCACGAAGCGGGTGCCGTCCTCGTCGCGCACGAGAAGGGCCACCGGCTTCTTCGCGTCGAGCTTCGCGACGGCCTCGTTGTAGCCCTTGAGGTCGCGGATGTCCGTGTTGTTCACGCGCAGGATCACGTCGCCGGGCTGGATGCCGGCGGCGAGCGCCGCGCCGTCCACCGCCTCGACCGCCACGCCACCGGTGACCTTGAGGGCCTTGCGGCGCTCCGCGCTCACCTCGGCGACGGCGAGCCCGAGCCGGCCGGGCTTGGCCGCCTCCTTCTTGCCGCCCGTCGACGCGCGGCCGCTCTCGTCCTCCTTGAACTCGCCCACGGTGATCGTGATGTCGCGCAGCTTCCCGGCGCGCCAGACGGACAGCACGACCTTCTGGCCGGGCCGCACGGCGCGGATGGTGCGCGAGAGGTCAGCCGAGCTCTCGACGGTGCGCCCGTCGATCTTGAGGATGACGTCGCCCACCTCGACCCCCGCCTTGGCGGCCGGCGAGTCCTCCTCGACGGTGCCCACCGCGGCGCCGTCGGTCTTGGGCAGGCCGAGGGAGTCGGCGAGGTCGCGCGTGACGTTGGCGATGGCCACGCCGATGCGCCCGCGCGTGACCTTGCCCGACTTCTTGAGCTGCTCGATCACGTTGGCGGCGTAGTCGATCGGGATGGCGAAGGAGATGCCGGCGTAGCTGCCGGTGCGCGAGAAGATCTGCGAGTTGATGCCGATCACCTCGCCCCTCAGGTTGAAGAGCGGGCCGCCGGAGTTGCCGGGGTTCACGGCCACGTCGGTCTGCAGGAACGGCACCGCGTCGCTCGCGCCCGAGTCGGCCGGCAGGTCGCGGCTCTTGGCGGAGAGGATCCCGGCCGTCACGGAGTTGGCGAAGCCGAAGGGCGAGCCGATGGCGAGCACCCATTCGCCCACGCGCACGGCGTTGGAGTCGCCCAGCTTCAGGAACGGCAGGTTCGCGGCCTCGACCTTGACCAGGGCCACGTCAGAGCGCTTGTCCGCGCCGATCACCTTCGCCTTCATCTCGCGCTTGTCGGTGAAGCGGACGTGGATCACCTCCGCGTTCTCGATCACGTGGGCGTTGGTGACGATGTAGCCGTCGGCGGAGATCACGAAGCCCGAGCCCAGCCCGAACGGGCGCAGCGGGCCGCCGCGCGGCTCGCCCTTCTCGTTGCGCTCGCCCCGGCCGCGCGGCTGCGGGCGCTGGTCCGGCGGCATGAAGCGGCGGAAGAACTCGAACATCGGGTCGTCTTCCGAGAGCCCCGGGACCTGCGTGCGCTGCGCGCGGGCCTCGGTGCGGATGTTCACCACGGCCGGGCCGTGCTTCTCGACGAGGTCGGCGAAGTTCGGGAGGGCGGGCTGCGGCTGCGCCGCCGCCTGGGTGGCGACCCCGAGGGCGAGCGCGGCCCCGAGGAGGAATGCTCTTGCGGTCTGCATGGAGTGTGGCCTTGTCTTGGGAACGGTTGCTGCGGGATTCGGGCTAGCGCGCCGCGGGCTGCCGGGAAACGCTTCTCCCCGCCTGCTGGACGGCCGCGGTCGGCACCTCGCCCAGCACGGTGACGAGGTGGTCGCCCATCGGCCGGACGAACACCGAGAGGGCGCCATCCTCGTTGGCGGCCTCGTCGGCGCGCTGGCCGCTGTTCAGGGGCTCGACGAACACGCTCATGGTGGCGAGCCCGTCGGAGTAGACGAGGTGGGAGACCGGCTTGGCGCGGTTCGGGAGCTTGCGCTGCATCTCGCTCACCAGCCGGAACCCGGGCGGCGCCTCGCCCACGGCCCAGCCCGTCGGGACCTGGCGCGCCTCGGCGGTGCTCTCGTTGTCGCGGCGCCAGTCCTTGCTCTGCGCGTGGAAGGTGCTCTTCAGCTCGCCGCGCGACACCTGCGGGCCCATGCGCAGGTCCGTGAAGGTGAAGTGCTCGAGCACCTGCTGGCGCGGCCCCAGCGTCTTCGCCCGCAGGAGCAGCCCGGAATCCACCTCGGCGCACAGGCGCTGCGCGAAACGCAGGGCGTCCTTCGGGTCCAGGTGGATCCACTGGCAGTCGCGGCCCAGCACGCGCTCCACGCCGCCCAGCTTCACGCGGTAGTTCTCGGCGATCACCTGCACCGGCCCGGCGACGAGCGAGGGGAAGAACCGCGCCGTCACGCGCCGGTCGACGCGGACCGTCTTCGCGTCCGGGAAGAAGCACTGCATCTCGTCGTTGTGGCGCACGATCTCGCGCCGGTCGCCGTCGAGCGCCTCGATCTTCTCGTGCTCGGCGCCGCCGTAGAACAGGTGCGTGATGCGGGTGGTCGACGCCCGGTCGCCCGACATGTGGACGACGGTGCCGGCGTAGGTGGTCTGGCGCGCCGACGCGGCGGCGCGCTGCAGCCAGGCGATCGGGTCGTTGCCGGGACCGGCGGCGGCGGCGGGCCATGCCGCGGCGAGCGCGGCGGCCGGCAGCAGCGCGGCGATGCCCCTCATCGCCCGCCCGCGGCCTGGGCGGCGACCGGCCGGTAGAACTCGGCGTTGGGGACCTGGCGATGCACGACGAGGTACTCGTTCACGTTGTGCATCGGCACGACGTTGGCGGCCGCGACCGGGACGGCCTGCGGCGCGACGGTCGCGGACTTCGCGAGCACCGGGCCGGCGGGCGCGGCGCGGTCCTGCATGCCGATCCAGCCGACCACGGCCACGGTGGCCACCGATGCGGCGGCCGCGAAGGCGATTCGCCCGGCGCTCGCGGTGGCGCGCCGCGGGGGCGGCGCGAGCACCGTCGGCTCCTGCGCGATCGCCTCCATGATGCGGCGCGTGGAGGCGCCCCGGGGCACGGCCTCGCCGCGCAGCGCCTCGCCGATCAGGTGGTAGGCCTGCCACTTGGCCTTCAGTTCCTCGCTGCCGCAGCAGCCCTTGATGATCCGCTCCGCCTCGTCGGCCGGAAGCTCGCCATCCATGAGAGAAGACAGTTCCTGCGTCATGTTCCAACCCCAAGAGTGACCGGGTGCAGGCCTTTCGCGGCCTTCGCGCCCGGGTGTGTTGCCGCCCTGCTGCCTGTTCTTACCATCTTTGGTCCTTGGTGGTCCCGAGCTGCGGGCGGAGCCTCTCCGCCACCGCCTCCCGGGCCCGGAAGATGCGCGACCGGACCGTGCCGATCGGGCAATCCATGATCTTCGCGATCTCCTCGTAGGAGAGGCCGTCGATCTCGCGCAGCGTGATGGCCGTGCGCAGCTCCTCGGGCAACGCGTCGATCGCGTCGTTCACCGTCTTGCCGATCTGCTTGGACATCAGCATCGCCTCGGGCGTGTTGATGTCGCGCAGCCCCTCGGCGTCGTCGAAGCTCTCGGCCTCCTCGCTGTCGTGCGCGGTGGAGGTGGGCGCGCGCCGGCCCTGGGCGATGAGGTAGTTCTTCGCCGTGTTGATGCCGATGCGGTAGAGCCAGGTGTAGAAGGCGCTGTCGCCGCGGAAGTTGGGCAGCGCCCGGTAGGCCTTCACGAAGGCCTCCTGCGCGACGTCCTCGATCTCGCCGGGGTCGCGGATGATGCGCGAAAGGAGGCGCTCGAGCTTGCGCTGGTACTTGATCACCAGCAGCTCGAAGGCCCGCTTCTCGCCCCGCTGGGCGCGCTCGACCAGTTGCTGGTCGATTTCCCTGTCGCTCATCCGTCCCTTGTCCGGGTCTCTTGTCCCTGCGCCGGGCACCCCGGGCGCCAGCCCCGCGGGGGACGGGGCGACGAAGGGCTTGCCGGCTTCCTGCGGTATTATAAACGTCAGGTTTTTCATCACCTTGCCGTGTGCATTCCCGCGATCATGGCCAACAGACTCCCCGCCCGGCAAATAGTTCCGGCGCGCCGGAGCCGCACCACCCCCAGGAACCCCTCTTGAACACCTACGACGTCCTCGTCATCGGGAGCGGCCTCGCCGGGCTCTCCGCCGCCCTGCGCCTCGCCGGCCACCGCAAGGTGGCCCTCGTCACCAAGCACGAGCTGCTCGAGGGCGCCTCGGCCTACGCCCAGGGCGGCATCGCCGCCGTGCTGGACAGCGCCGATTCCCTCGAGAACCACGTCCGCGACACCCACGTGGCCGGCGCCGGATTGTGCCACGACGACGCCGTGCGCTTCGTGGTCGAGCGCGGGCGGCGGGCGATCGACTGGCTCGTGGCCCAGGGCGTGCCCTTCACCCGCGAGACGGGCGGCGCCGAGGAGCTGCACCTGCACCGCGAGGGGGGCCACAGCCACCGCCGCATCGTCCACGCGGCCGACGCCACCGGCAATGCCGTGCAGCGCACCCTCGTCGAGCAGGTGCGCGGCCACCCCGGCATCGACATCCTCGAGTGGCACATCGCCGTCGACCTCGTCACGGGCAGGAAGCTCGGCCTCGCCGACAACCGCTGCCACGGCGCCTATGTCCTCGACGTGAAGGCCGGTCGCGTGAAGACGATCGCCGCGCGGGCGACGATCCTCGCCTCCGGGGGCGCGGGCAAGGTCTACCTCTACACGACGAACCCCGACACCGCCACGGGCGACGGCATCGCCATGGGCTGGCGCGCCGGCTGCCCGGTGGCCAACATGGAGTTCATCCAGTTCCACCCCACCTGCCTCTACCACCCGCACGCCAAGAGCTTCCTCATCTCCGAGGCGGTGCGCGGCGAGGGCGGGCTGCTGAAGCTCCCGGGGGGCGAGCGCTTCATGCCGGCCCACGACGAGCGCGGCGAGCTGGCCCCGCGCGACGTGGTGGCCCGCGCCATCGACTTCGAGATGAAGAAGCGCGGCCTGGACTGCGTCTACCTCGACATCTCGCACAAGGGCGGGGACTTCGTCCGCGCCCACTTCCCCAACATCCACGCCAAGTGCCTCGGGTTCGGGATCGACATCGCGAAGGAGCCCATCCCCGTGGTGCCGGCCGCGCACTACTCCTGCGGCGGGCTGCAGGTGGACCTCGCCGGCCGCACGGCCGTCGCCGGCCTCTACGCGCTGGGCGAGGTGGCGTGCACGGGGCTGCACGGCGCCAACCGCCTCGCCTCCAACTCGCTGCTGGAGTGCCTCGTGTTCTCCGAGGCCGCCGCGGCCGACATCCTCGCCGCCCCCGCCGCACCCGTGCCGGCGCTGCCGGCCTGGGACGAGAGCCGCGTGACGGACGCCGACGAGGAGGTGGTCATCGCCCACAACTGGGACGAGCTTCGCCGCAGCATGTGGAGCTACGTGGGGATCGTGCGCACGAACAAGCGCCTGGAGCGCGCGCTGCACCGCATCAACCTGCTGCAGGGCGAGATCGAGGAGTTCTACTCGAACTTCCGCGTCTCCAACGACCTCATCGAGCTGCGCAACCTCGTGGTCACGGCCGAGCTCATCGTGCGCTCGGCGCTCGCCCGCCGCGAGAGCCGCGGCCTGCACTTTTCCAGCGACTGGCCGGACACCCTCCCCGAGGCGAAGGACACCGTGCTCGACCCGCGCACCACCACCCTGTGAACGCGCTGCCGCTGCTCACCACCGCCGAGGTGCGCGCCCTCGAGGCGCGGGCGGCGCGCGACCTCGCCGGCCAGACGCTCATGCAGCGCGCGGGAGCCGCCGTGGCCGAGGCCGCGCGCACGATGCTGCCCGAGGAAGGCGGCACGATCCTCGTGGCGGCCGGGCCGGGCAACAACGGCGGCGACGCCTGGGTGGCGGCCGAGCTGCTGCGCCGGTCGTTCCACCGCGTGCTGGTGCTGGACGCCGTGGGGGCCGAACCGAAAGCGCCGGAGGCACGGGCGGCCCGCGAGAGCTACCTCGCCGCCTGGGGGCGGGCGGTGCGCGAGTGGCCTTCCGAGACCCGCCCCGCCCTGGTGGTGGACGGCCTGCTGGGCATCGGGCTCGCGCGCGACGTCGAGGGCGACCTCGCGCGCCTCATCCACCGCATCAACGCCTGCGGCGCGCCCGTTCTCGCGATCGACGTGCCGAGCGGCATCGCGAGCGACACGGGCGCCGTGCGCGGCGCGGCGGTGCGCGCCACGCGCACGCTCACCTTTCTCGCGCGCAAGGCGGGCCTGCACACGGGTGCGGCACTCGACCACGCGGGCGAGGTCGTCCTCGCGCCGCTGGTGAACGACCCGGGGCTCGTCTCGGGCCTTCCCGGGAGCCTTCTCACGGCGGAAGCGATGCAGGGCGTGCTCGCGCCGCGCGCGCGCGATTCGCACAAGGGCTCGTACGGCACGCTCGGCATCGTCGGCGGCGGGCGCGGCATGACCGGGGCTGCCCTCCTCGCCGCTCGCGCCGGGCTCCTCGCGGGCGCGGGCAAGGTCTACGTGGGGCTCCTGTCTCCCGAGGCGCCCGCCTTCGACGCCGCGACGCCCGAGCTCATGCTGAGAAGCCTCGACGACACGCTCGCCGCCGACGTGCTCGTCGTCGGGCCGGGCGCGGGGCATTCTCCCAGCGCGACCTCGCTCTCGTCCTTCGAGCGCTCGACGCTGCCGGCGCTGCTGTCGCTGCCCAAGCCCCTCGTGCTGGACGCCGACGCGCTCAACGCCGTCGCCGTGCACGAGGCCATGCAGGGCGCGCTCGCGGGCAACCGCCGCGCACCCACGATCCTCACGCCGCACCCGGCCGAGGCGGCGCGGCTCCTCAAGACGGACACGGCGAAGGTGCAGGCCGACCGCCTCGGCGCCGCGCGTGAGCTGGCGAAGCGCTTCCGCTGCGAGGTCGTCCTCAAGGGCGCGGGCAGCGCCTGCGCGAGCGCCGACGGCACCTGGGCGATCAACGCCACGGGCAATCCCGGCCTCGCGAGCGGCGGCACGGGCGACGTCCTCGCCGGCATGATCGGCGCGCTCCTCTGCCAGGGGCTCGCCGCGAGGGAGGCCTTGCGCTTCGCCGTCTGCCTGCACGGCGCGGCGGCCGATTCTCTCGTCGCGCGCGGCGTGGGGCCGGTGGGGATGACCGCGAGCGAGGTGGCGGTGGAAGCACGCGTCGTCCTGAACCGGTGGACGAGGTAGGGGCGCCGCCCTTCCCTACGCGAGCGCGCGGTAGGTGAGGATGCCCAGGGCGGTCGCGACGATGGAGCCGCCGAGGTGCCACGTGGTGTGCAGCGCCGCCCAGCCGTACTCGCCGCGCAGCATCATGCCCACCGACTCGGCGGAGAAGGTCGAGAACGTGGTGAGCCCGCCGAGGAAGCCCGTCACGACGAAAAGCCGCCATTCGGGCGGAATCTCCGGCCGCGCGCTGATCCACGCGACGGCCACGCCCACGAGGTAGCCGCCGGCGACGTTGGCGGCGAGCGTGCCCAGCGGCACGCCGGGAAAGCGCGGGTTGAGCCACAGGCCCAGGCCCCAGCGCAGCCAGGCGCCGAGCATGGCGCCCAGCCCCACGGCGATGAACCCGCCGGCGAGGTGGTTCACGCGGGGGCCTCCAGCGCGGCGCGGATCCTGTCCGGAAACCGGACGGACCTGGCGGCGGCATTGTCCAGCCACACCGTCACGAACTCGCCCTCGGTGAAGCGCTCGGCCGCGTCGCGGGCGTTCACGATCTCCCCGGCGAGCGTGAAGCTCGAGTTGCCGACGTGCCCGGCATAGAGGCGGATCTCGAGCTCGCTCGGGTAGACCACGGGCCGCAGGTAGGTCACCGTCACCTTCGCGAGGATGGGCCCTTGCGGGCCCTTGCCGTCCACGGCGTAGCCCAGCCCCTCGAGCCAGTCGATGCGCGCCTGCTCGAAATAGCGCAGGTACTCGGCGTTGTTCACGTGGCCCAGCGCGTCCATGTCGCCCCAGCGCACGGGCATTCGCGAGGCGTGGAGGAGCTTGCGGGCGGCGGGCGCGATCGGGCTCATGCGGGCGGGGTCAGCATTCGGGGGCGCCCATTATCGCCCCGTTGCCCTCGCCCACGCGAGGCGCGGGCGCCGATACGGCCGGCGTGCGCAGCGCGGGCACGACGGGAACCGGCAGCGCCGGCAGGACGTGGCCCGGGATCTCCACGCGGCGCGAGAACACGCCGCGCGCGGCGAAGTGCAGGTCGCGCACGGCTTCCTCCAGCGAGCGCACCAGCGTGCAGCAGGTGTCCCTGCCGGCGAGCGCGGCTTCCCACCAGGCCGCGTCGCGGCTCGCGACCGCCTGCGCCACGGCTTCCGCCGTGGCCTGCGCGTCGCGGCGGTCGTCGCGCAACGCCTCCGGAATCGCCGCGATCTCGCAGAAGGCCTGCCAGAACTTGTCCTCGAGCGCGGCCACCGCGAGGTGCCGGCGGTCGGCGGTGCCGTAGACGCGGTAGCGCGGCGAGCCGCCCGTGAGCGTTCCCGCGCCCGGACGCGGCCACAGGCCCGCGCCCTGCCCCATCGCGAGCCCGAGGAACTGGAAGGTGAGGAGGTTCTCGGCCATCGCGACGTCGATGAAGCAGCCCTCTCCGGTGCGGTCGCGGCGGCGCAGGGCGAGCAGCAGGTTGATCACGGCCGGGTAGGTGCCGCCGGCGATGTCCCCGGCGAGCGTCGGGGGGACGCCGGGCGAGCCGTCGGCGCCGGCGACGAGCGCGAGGATCCCCGCGCCGGCCTGGTAGTTGAGGTCGTGGCCCGCCTCGTCGGCGCGAGGTCCATCCTGCCCGTAGCCCGTGATGGCGCAGTAGAGGATGCGCGGGTTGGCCGCGCGCCAGGCCTCGTAGCCCAGGCCCAGCCGCGCCATCACGCCGGGGCGGAACTGCTCGAGCACGATGTCGAGGGTGGGGGCCAGCGCGAGGAGCGAGGCGGCGGCGCCGGGCGCGCGCAAGTCGAGAGAAATGGCCCGCTTGCCGCGGTTGAGGATGGCGAAGCTGCCGCTCTCGCCATCGAGGAACGGCGGGTAGCCGCGCATGTCCTCGCCAGAACCGGGGCGCTCGACCTTGATCACCTCGGCGCCGGCCTCGGCGAGGATGAGGCTCGCGAGCGGGCCGGGAAGCAGCGTGCTGAAGTCAAGCACGCGGATGTCCTGCAAGGGAAGCACGGGGAGCTCCGGGAGCGATCGGTGCGGCGATTATCGCCTGCCGCGGGCTAGATCGACTCCGCCACCAGCTCCGCGATGTCCTTCGTGGGCACGTCGTCGCGCCCCAGCTGGGCCATGCCGTCGCGCAGCATGATGGCGCAGTACGGGCACGCCGTCGCGATGGCCTTCGGCGCCCTCTCCAGCGCCTGCTCCGCGCGCAGCACGTTGATGCGCTTGCCGATGTGCTCCTCCATCCACATGCGCCCGCCGCCCGCGCCGCAGCACATGGCCTTGTCGCGGGCCAGCGCGAACTCCTTCGGCGCGTCCTTCGACACGGCCGCGATCACGCGCCGCGGCGCCTCGTACTCGCCGTTGTGGCGGGCGAGGTAGCAGGGCTCGTGGTAGATGACGCCCTCGGCCGCCTTCCGCGGCGCGAGTCTCCCCTCGCCGATGAGCCGGTCGATGAGCTGCGTGTGGTGCACGACCTCGAAGTTCCCGCCGAACTCGGGGTACTCGTTCTTCAGCGCATTGAACGCGTGCGGGTCGCAGGTGACGATGCGCTTCACGCCGAGCCCGCCGAGCGTCTCCACCAGCGCCCGCGCGAGCGACTGGAAGAGCATCTCGTTGCCGGCCCGCCGCACGCATTCGCCCGTCGAGCCCTCCCGCGGCCCGAGAATCGCGAAGCGCACGCCCGCGGCCTGCAGGATCTTCACGAACGCCCGCGCCGTCTTCTGCGCGCGATTGTCGAAGGACTGCGCCGAGCCCACGTAGAAGAGCCAGTCGATCTCCTGCGCCTGCTCCGCGCTCTCCAGCACGGGCACGCCGAGATCCTTCGCCCACGCCCCGCGCGTGTCCGCCGGCAGCCCCCAGGGGTTGGACTGGCTCTCGTAGGCGTCGAAGACGGCCTTCAGCTCCTGCGGGAAGGCGCCCTCCATCATCACCTGGTGCTGGCGCAGCCGGTAGAAGCGCCCGAGGTGCTCCAGGCCGATGGGGCAGGCGCGCTCGCAGTAGCCGCAGGTGGTGCAGGCCCAGAGCGTCTCTTCCTTGATGACCGCGGGCACCAGCGCGGCGAGCTCGCCTCCCTTGCCCGCGACGATCGCCTCGCGGTTCTCCAGCAGGTGGTGCTTGAGCGCGTCGTTCACCCACTTGAGGGCCAGCGGCTTGCCGGTGAGGAAGGTCGGGCACGAGTCCTTGCAGCGGCCGCACTCGGTGCAGGTGAAGGCGTCGAAGGCGTCCTTCCACGGCAGGTCGGTGGCGACCTTCGCGCCCACCCGCATGTCCTCGCCGGCGTCGTCGGCCATGATTGCCTCGAGGTCGACGGAAGGCACGCGGTTCAGCGGCGTCTCTCGCGCGAGGAACACGGCCGGCAGCGCCGTCACGATGTGGAAGTGCTCGCCCAGCGGCAGGATCACGAGGAAGGAGAACACCGTGACCATCTGCACCCAGTAGGAAGCCTGCAGGCCGAAGGCGAGCGCGCCGGGCGAGGCGCGCTCGAAGAAGCCGGCGACTGCCGCGCCCACCGGCGCGAAGGCGCGCTCGTGCGCGATGCCGGGGTCGCCCGCGAAGGCCACGAACCGCAGCCCGTCGAAGAGGAAGTCCGAGACGATGATCACGAGGATCATCGAGAGGATGAGGATCGCCTCGCGGTTGGGCTCGAGCCGGCGCGGCCGGATCACGAAGCGACGCCAGAACGCGTAGGCGACCGCCAGGAGCACCGCGACCTCCACGAAGTCCTTGAACATCGCGTAGGCCGCGCCCGCCGCGCCCGGGATCACCGCGAGCGGGTCGTAGCCGATCACGATGAGGTGGAGCTTCCTCACGAGCAGCGCGCAGAAGCCGAGGAAGATGGCCGCGTGCATGACGCCCGGCTTCCACTCCCCGGCCACCATGCGCGACTGGCCGAGGCCCATCGTCGCCACGCGCGCCAGTCGCGCGGCGACGCCGTCCCAGCGCACCTCGGGCTGCATGGCGCGGAAGATGGCGATCTTGCGCCAGGCCAGGGCGGCGAAGCCGCCGAAGCCCAGTATCATGAGCGCGGTGATGGCCCAAGGTCCCATGCCGCCATTAGAGGGGCCGCGGGCCTGCCGGACATGAGCAAAATCAAACATTCCACGATTCGCACCGAGGGGGTACCCGTTGTCGCGTGAGTCCATGCAGTACGACGTCGTCGTGGTCGGGGGCGGCCCCGCCGGCCTCGCCACCGCCATCCGCGTGAAGCAGCTGGCCGAGGAGAAGGGCGCGGAGGTCTCGGTGTGCCTGCTCGAGAAGGGTTCCGAGATCGGCGCCCACATCCTCTCCGGGGCGGTGATCGACCCGCGCGCGCTCGCCGAGCTGTTCCCCGACTGGCAGGAGCGCGGCGCGCCCCTCCACCAGCCCGTCACCGAGGACCGCTTCCTCTTCCTGTCCGAGTCCGGCGCGACGAAGGTGCCCGATTGGCTGCTGCCCAGGTGCTTCCGCAACCACGGCTACTACGCCGCGAGCCTCGGCAACCTCTGCCGCTGGCTCGGCACGCAGGCGGAAGCACTGGGAGTCGAGATCTACCCGGGCTTCGCCGCGGCCGAGGTGCTCTTCGATGGCGAAGGCCGCGTGTACGGCGTGGCCACGGGCGACGCGGGGATCGGAAGGAATGGCGAGCGCACGGCCCGCTACGCCCCGGGGATGGAGCTGCACGCGAAGTACACCGTCTTCGCCGAAGGCTGCCGCGGGCACCTCGGCAAGGCGCTGCAGGAGCGGTTCAACCTGCGCGAGGGCCGCGACCCGGCCGTCTACGGCATCGGCCTCAAGGAGCTGTGGGACGTCGACCCCGCGAAGCACCGGCCCGGCCTCGTGATCCACGGCGCCGGCTGGCCGCTGGACGGCGACACCTACGGCGGCTCGTGGATGTACCACCTCGAGGGCAACCAGGTCTCCGTGGGCCTCGTCGTGGGGCTGGGCTATGCCAACCCCTACCTCTCCCCGTTCGAGGAGTTCCAGCGCTTCAAGACGCACCCCGCCATCCGGCCCTTCCTCGAGGGCGGCCGGCGCGTGGCCTACGGTGCGCGCGCCATCAACGCGGGGGGCCTGCAGGCGCTGCCGAAGCTGGTCTTTCCCGGCGGTGCGCTGGTGGGCGACGACGCGGGCTTCCTCAACGCCGCGCGCGTGAAGGGCAGCCACGCCGCCATCAAGTCCGGGATGCTCGCCGCGGAGGCGATCGTCGAGGCCGTGGCCGCCGGCCGCGCCCACGACGAGCTCGCGGCCTTCCCCGAGGCCTTCGCGCGAAGCTGGCTGCACGAGGAGCTGCACCGCGCGCGCAACTTCAAGCCCCTGATGGCCAGGGGGCTCGTGGCGGGCTCGCTCCTGGTGGGTGTCGACCAGGTCGTGTTCGGTGGCAAGGCCCCGTGGACGCTGCACCACCCGGGGCCCGACCACGAGCAGTTGAAGCCCAAGGGCGAATGCGAACCGATCGCGTATCCGAAGCCCGACGGCGTGCTCACCTTCGACCGGCTCTCCTCGGTGTTCGTGTCGAACGTGGCCCACGAGGAGGACCAGCCCGCGCACCTGACCCTGAAGGACGCGGACGTGCCCATCGCCGTGAACCTCGCGCGCTACGACGCCCCCGAGACGCGCTACTGCCCGGCGGGCGTTTACGAGATCGTCACGGAGGGGCAGAATCCCCGCCTGAGGATCAACGCGCAGAATTGCGTGCACTGCAAGACCTGCGACATCAAGGACCCCACGCAGAACATCCACTGGGTGGTCCCCGAGGGCGGCGGCGGGCCGAACTACCCGAACATGTGAGGAGGAGAAGGCCATGAAGAACGTGACGGAGCTCCTGAAGTCCAAGCCCGAGCGCGCAATGGTGACCGTGAAGCCGGACGACACGGTGCTGGACGCGATCAAGATCCTCGCCCGGGAGGACATCGGCGCCGCCGTGGTCGTCTCCGGGGACCGCCTCGTCGGCATCTTCTCCGAGCGCGACTACACGCGGAAGGTGGTCCTCAAGGGCCGGCACTCCGAGAGCACGAAGGTCGAGGAGATCATGACCGCCAACGTGGTGTGCGTGAGCCCGCGCGCCAAGACCCGCGACTGCATGGCGCTCATGAGCGAGAAGAACATCCGCCACCTGCCGGTGGTGGAGGAAGGCCGCGTGGTCGGGATGGTGTCCATCCGCGACATCGTCACCGACATCATCGCCGACCAGGATTTCACCATCTCGCAGCTCGAGCACTACATCAGCGGACAGTAGCGCGCCGCCGAAAGCCACGACAGGAGAGCCCCGGGCACGATGCTGCAAGCGCGCGGCCTCGCCAAGCGCTGGCCCGGCGGGGTTCCCCTCTTCGAGGCGGTCGATCTCGACCTCGCCCCCGGCGAGCTGGTCGCCATCCTGGGCGAGTCCGGCGCCGGCAAGTCCACCCTCCTCAACATCGTCGCCGGCCTCGACCGCGCCGAGGCGGGCACCGTGACGGTGTCCGGCACCACGATCACCTCGCTGGGCGAGGACGAGCTCGCGAGGTGGCGCCGCCGCCGCGTGGGCTTCGTCTTCCAGGCCTTCCACCTGCTGCCGTACCTCTCCGTGGAGGAGAACGTCGCGCTGCCCCTGCTGCTGAACGGCGTGGCGGCGGTCGAGCGCCGCGGGCGCGCGGCGGCGGCGCTCGCGGCGGTCGGCATGGCCGCGCACGCGCAGCGCAAGCCCGCCTCCCTTTCCGGCGGCGAGATGCAGCGCGTGGCGGTCGCGCGCGCCGTCGTGCACAGGCCGGCGCTGGTGCTCGCCGACGAGCCCACCGGGAACCTCGACGAGGCCAACGCCGCCGCGACGATGCAGGCGCTGCGCGACGCGGTGAAGCGCGAGGGCGCGGCCGGCCTCCTCGTCACGCACTCCGCCGTCGCCGCGGCCGCCGCCGACCGGGTGCTGCGCCTCGCGGGCCGCCGCCTCGGCCCGGCATGAACGCGCCGCTCGCGGCCACCCTTCTCCGCGGTTCGCTCTCCGGCAACCGCTGGCGGTCGCTCCTCGCCGTCGCCTGCATCGCGCTGGGCGTGGCGCTCGCCGGCGCCGTCAACACGCTGCACGCCTCCGCGCTGGACGAGATCGACCGCGCCGCCAGGCTGCTGGCCGGCGCCGCCGACTACCAGGTGAAGGGGCCGCGCAACGGCTTCACCGACGAGGCCTTCGCCGCCGTCGCGATGCATCCGGCCGTCGCCGTCGCTTCGCCCGTGGTCGAGCTGGAGGCGCCCGTCCCGGGCAAGGCGGAAGCCCTGCGCGTGATGGGCATCGACCCCTTCCGCGCCGCGCGGCTGCAGCCGGGGTTCATCGCCGATGGCGCCGCCGCCCGCGGCGGGGAGACGCCCGCGCTCCTCGACGTGAACGCCGCGTGGCTCACGCCGGTCGCGATGGCGCGGCTCGGCGTGAAGCCCGGTGACGGCTTCGCGCTCGGCGGCCCGGCGGGCGAGGTGGTGCTGAAGGTCGCCGGCGCGCTTCCCGCGCTCGACGAGGGCGGGCCGCTCGCGGTGATGGACATCGCCGCGGTGCAGTACCTCTTCGGCCGCGTCGGCACGATCCACCGCATCGACCTGCGGCTGCGCGACGACGCGCCGCGCGAGGCGGCGCTTCGCGGCATCGCCGCCGCGCTCCCGCCCGGCGTGGCGATCGTAAAGCCGGACGAGGCCGCGATGCGCACCGCCGGTCTCACGCAGGCCTACCGCGTGAACCTCACGGCGCTCGCGCTGATGGCGCTCTTCACCGGAGGCTTCCTCGTGTTCTCGACGCTGGCGCTGCAGGCGGCGCGGCGCCGGCAGGAGTTCGCCCTGCTGCGCGCGCTCGGGCTCACGGCCGGCGGCTTGCGGGCCTTCCTCGCCCTCGAAGGCGCGCTCCTCGGCGCGGGCGGCGCCGCCGCCGGCACGGCGCTGGGCCTCGCCGCGAGCCGCGCCATGCTGGAGCGCTTCGGCTACGACCTCGGCGCGGGGTTCTTCTCCGGCACCGGCAACACCTTCGCGCCCGACGCCGCCTCGCTCGCGGCGATCGGCCTGCTGGGTGTGGCCACCGCCGCCGCCGCGGCACTCGCCGTGACGCGCCCGCTCGCCCGCCTCGACGTCGCCCAGGCCCTCAAGGACCGCCACCTCGACCTCCCCTCCCCGCCCGGCGGCTGGGCATTGCCCCTGGCGCTGGCCGCCGGGGCGCTCGCGGCGGCGTTCGTTCCCCCCGCGGGCGAGATCCCGGTGGGCGGCTACCTCTCGATCGGCCTCGCGCTCGCCGCCGCGGTGATGGCCGTGGGCCCGGCCTCGCGCCTGCTGCTGGACCGCGTGCCGGCGAGCGACGCGCCGCTGCGCACCCTCGCGCGCGCGCAGGTGAAGAGCCTGCCGGGTCACCTCTCCGCGATGGTGTCGGGGATCGTGGTGAGCGTGGCGCTCACCGCCGCCATGGCGATCATGGTGCACTCGTTCCGCGTGTCGCTCGACGGCTGGCTCTCCGGCGTGCTGGAGGCGGACCTCTTCGCGCGCGCGGCGCCGCAGGGCGATGCCGTGGTCTTCTCCCCCGAGGCGCAAGCGAGGATGGCGGCCGTGCCCGGCGTGGATCGCATCGACCCCATCCGCTTCGAGCGCCTCACGCCCGAGGGCGCCACGGGGCTCCTCACCATCATCGCGCGGCCCGTGGACGCGCGCCTCCTGCGCGGCTTCCAGGCCGACCCGCCGGCCCCGCCGCCCCGCGGGAGCGGCCCGCCCGCGGCGTGGGTATCGGAAGCGTCCGTGGACCTCTTCGGCTGGCGCGCCGGGCAGGAGATCGTGCTGCCGCTCGCGGGCCGGCGCGCCGCCTTCCGCGTGGCGGGCGTCTTCCGCGACTACTCGCGCACCTGGGGCGCGGTGCTGGTGGACCTCGCGGACTACCGCGCCCTCACCGGGGACCCGCTCGCCAACGACATCGCCATCCACCTCGCCCGCGACGCGGAAGCGAAGACGGTGGAGGCGGCGCTCGGCCGCGTCGTGGCGCAAGTGCCGGGCGCGGAACTGCACGACGCGAGCTACATCCACGCCCGCGCGCTCGCCATCTTCGACCGCACCTTCGCCGCCACCTACGCGCTGGAGGCGGTCGCCATCCTCATCGCGCTCGCGGGCGTGACCTCCAGCTTCGCCGCGCTGGCGTGGTCCCGCCGGCGCGAGTTCGGCGTGCTGCGCCACCTCGGCCTCACGCGGCGCGAGGTGACGCGGCTCCTGGCTCTCGAGGGCGCCGCCGCCGGGATCATCGGCGCCGTGCTGGGGCTCGCCTCGGGCTTCGCGGTGAGCGTGGTGCTGGTGCACGTGGTGAACCGCCAATCCTTCCACTGGGGCATGGCCATCCACATGCCGTGGCTCGGCGTTGCGGTGCTGCTGGCGGCCGTGATCGCGTTGTGCGCGCTGGGAGCGTCGCTTGCGGGGCGCGCGGCGGTGGCGCGCGAGGCGGTCGAGGCGGTGAAGGACGATGCGTAGGGCCGCGCTCCTCCTTGCGCTGCTCGCCGTCGCGCTGGCCGCGCGCGCGTCGGACTTCGCGCCCGTGCTGCCCGGCCTCAAGCTCGCCTTCCCGCGCGACTTCGGCGCGCACCCGGAGCACCGCATCGAGTGGTGGTACGCGACGGGCCACCTCGAGACGCCGCGCGGGCCGATGGGCTTCCAGGTCACCTTCTTCCGCCTGCGAAACAAGGCCGCCGACCCGAATCCCAGCCGCTTCGCGCCCACGCAGCTCCTCTTCGCCCACGCGGCGCTGGCCGATCCCTCCCACGGCAAGCTGCGCCACGACCAGCGCATCGCGCGCGCGTTCCCGGGGCTGGCCGAAGCGCGCACGGGCGACACCGACGTCTTCATCGACGACTGGTCGTTCCGGCGGGACGACGGCCGGTACCGGGCGCGGATTGCCGGCGAGGCCTTCAGCCTCGACCTCGTGCTCGCGCCCACGCAACCGTTGCTGCCGCAGGGCGAAGGCGGCTACAGCCGCAAGGGGCCGCTGCCCTCGCAGGCGAGCGGCTACTACAGCGAGCCGCACCTGGCGGTGACGGGCGTCGTGAAGGTGGACGGGCAGCCCCTCGAGGCAAAGGGCTCGGCGTGGCTCGATCACGAGTGGTCGAGCGAGATCCTCGCCGACAACGCCGTGGGCTGGGACTGGGTCGGCGCCAACCTCGAGGGCGGCGGCGCGCTGATGGCCTTCCGCCTGCGCGACAAGGCGGGCGCGACCGTGTGGGCCTCCGCCACCCTCCGGCGCGACGGCAGGACGCGCGTCTTCACGAAGGACGAGGTGCGCTTCGCGCCGCGGCGCACCTGGCGGTCGCCACGCACCGGCGCCACCTGGCCCGTGGAGATGGGCCTCGAGATCGCCGGCGAGCCGTGGGTGGCCACGCCGATGATGGACGACCAGGAGATGGACGCGCGAAGCTCCACCGGCACGCTCTACTGGGAGGGTGCGGTGACGGTCGCAGGGCCCGGCGGCGCGAAGGGTCGGGGGTACCTGGAGCTCACGGGCTACTCGGAGAGGCTGCGGTTTTGAGCGCGGCCGGGGGCGTGCGCGCGGAGGTCGGCTTCATCCCGGCCGTCGAGGGGATGCGCGGCGTCGCGGTGTTGTGGGTGATCGCCTTCCACTACCTCGCGCTTCGCGAAGGCGCGCCCGGCGACGCGCTCGTGGCGCTGCTGAAGGCGTGGCCGCCGCTGGAGGCGTTCGCGCGTAACGGCTACCTCGGCGTCGACCTCTTCTTCCTCATCACGGGGTTCCTGCTGACGCTTCCCTGGTTCCGCCACGCCGACGCCAGGCTCCCGGCCCCGGACTGGCGCGCCTTCCACGCGCGCCGCGCGCGGCGGATCCTGCCCGCGTACTACGCGCACCTCGTCATCCTCTTCTTCGTCGTGCTGCCACTGCTGCACCCGCGCATCTGGATCCAGTCCACGCCGTTCGTCACCTTCAACCTCGGGGCGCACTTCGCCTTCCTGCACTACACCTCGCCGCTCACCTCGTCCTCGATGACGGTGAACGGCGCGCTCTGGACGCTCGCGATAGAGGCGCAGTACTACCTGCTGGTGCCCTTCGTCGCGCCGCTGTTCGTGAAGTGGCCGCTGCGCTGCCTCGCGGCCTCCTTCGCCATCGCCGCGGGCTGGCGCTGGCTCGCGTGGCACGACCTCGACTGGCTCGCCGGCCTGTACCTGCAACTCGGGGCGCGGGCGGGCGTGTCGGAAAAGGAGGTTCGCCACCTCATCGCCACGCAGTTGCCCGCCTGGGCCTTCCACTTCGGGCTGGGGATCGTGCTGGGGCGGGCGTGGATGCTGCGAGCGGGGAAGCCCCTCTCCGGATGGCGGCAGTGGAAGCCCTTCGCCCTGGCGGCGCTCGCGGCCTGGGCGCTGCACGGCATCCTGCGCGGCGGGACGGCGTTTCTCGGGGAAATGGGCTGGGCGGCCTTTCCGGTGGTCCTCGCGGCGGGCTTCGGCGCGATCGTGTCGTGGCGGTCGCCGGCGATGGCGCGCATCGCCGGGGCGGCGCCGCTCGCCTGGATGGGGCGGGTGAGCTACTCCGCGTACCTGTACCACCTGCCGCTGCTGCTCCTCCTCAACGCCCACGCCGCGGGAACCGACGGCGCCCTCGCCCCGCTCGCGTATCTCGCGACCGTGCTCGCCGCCGCGGCGGCCTCGTACCGCCTCGTCGAGCGCCCGTACCTCGCGGGCGCGAATCACTCGAAGACGAGCCGGTCCTCGCGGATGTAGCCGGCGAATCCCGCACCGCTGCGCGGCTTCACCTTCCACCAATCCCCGGAAGCGGGCTGCGCGAGGATGGGCGAGCCGGGCGGGAGCTGGCCCGCGAGTCGCGAACTCACCGCCGGCGCCGAGCGGATGTTGGTGCGGCCCGCGGCGATGGTGCGGGCGCGCCGCCATGCGTCCGCCGCGTCCGGCGCGGGTTGCGAGGGCGG
>JAHCAK010000011.1 GCA_019634955.1 Burkholderiales bacterium | reverse complement strand
GCGTCACGCGCTGGGGCCCGGAGGCGCTCGCGCTCGCGCAGGGTGCCCCCACGACGCTTCTCGTGGTGCCGCGCACGGGCCGCTTCACCGGGCCGCTCGTCGCGGTGTGCCCTGTCGCCATCGATCCCGCGCAGGCCGTCGCGCTGCTGCGGAGCCTGTCCGGCGCCGTAGGCGGCGGCCTCACGCTCCTCGTGACGGCGGACGACCTCGCGGCGGCGGGCCACTGGTGCGAGGCCGCAGGCGCGGCCCTCGACGCCGCCGGCCTGCGCGCGCAGCTCGAGATCGTCCGCGAAAGCCAGCCCGAGGCGCTGCAGGCCGCCATCGAGCGCCTCGCGCCGCGCGCGGTGGCGATCCTCGCGCCTTCTGCCCCCTGATCCATATCCGGCAGTATTGATTTCCAGAGGATACGCGCGTATCCTCTGGATTCAGTTCATGCCGGATACCGCTCATGGCCCCCCCCCTCTATCGGCCTCACGCCCCTGCGCTCGCGGCGACGCACGCGGACCTGGAGAACCACGCCTCCGCCCAGCGAGAAGTCCTCGTCGGCACGCCGGGCAGCGTCGTCGTGCGCCGCAACGCCACGGGCACGGCTTTCTACGCGAGGCAGTTCTACGACCACGATGGCGTGAAGCGGGATCGCTACATCGCGGGCCCCGTCGGCAGCCCCGCCGCCGACGCGCTCGCCGAGTCGTGGCGCACGCGCATCGCCGAGGCGAACGACCTGCTCGTGTCGGTGAGGATCCTCGTGCGGGAGGGCTACCACGCCATGGCCCCGAAGCCCTTCGCGGCGGTCGCGGCGCTCGCCTCGAGCGGGCTGTTCGCGGCCGGCGCCCTGCTCATCGGCACCCACGCGTTCGCGGCGATCGTGAACCGCCTCGGCATCCGCGCCTCGGCCTTCCCGACGGAGGACATCGACATCGCGAGACCCGAGGCGCTCGCGCTCGCCTCCGTCCCGGAGGGGGGGTTCCTCGGCGCATTGCGCCAGTCGGGCATCGACTTCGTTCCCATCCCCGAGTTCGACCCGCGCACGCCATCCACGAGATTCAAGGAAGCCGGGCGCTCGCGGCTGCACGTCGACCTGCTCGTCCCCGCGGAGGGCCGCGAGGTGACGATCCGCGCGGTCCCCGAACTGGACGCGCATGCCACGGCGCTCCCGTACCTGCGGTACCTGCTGGCGCAGTCGCAGCCCGGGATCGTGCTTTCGCGCCATGGGGTCATCGCCGTGCGCACGCCGCTGCCGGAACGGCTCGCGCTCCACAAGCTGCTCGTGTCGCAACTGCGCACCGGGCGCAACGAGAAGAGCCTGAAGGATCTCCGGCAGGCGACCGTCCTTGTCGCGGCCCTGTGCGATCTCTTTCCCGGCAGCCTCACCGAGGCGTTCGCCGCGCTTCCGGCGACTGCGCTCAAGCACGTCCGGAAGTCGCTCGCGCAGGCGATGCCGTCCCTCGAGGCCCATCCCGCCGCCCTAGAAGAAATGGCGCCCCTGGTTGCCGCGAAGGCCTGACCCCGCCAATTGAATCCGCCGGCCCCGCCCGGCGCGTCCCACCCGGAAGGCATTCACCGGGAAGGACACGATGGAAAGGATCACCCTCCGGGCCGCCGCCGCGGCCGCCCTGCTGCTCGCGCTCGCGGGCTGCGACCTGCGCTACGCCCTGCTGGGCTTCCCGCAGCCGTCGGTTGCGGTGTCGGCGGCGCTCCCGCTGGAGCTCGCCTACCGCGAGGCCAAGGGCGGGCTCGTCGTGCTCACGGGCCGCGTCGACGGCCGCGCCGACGTCGACTTCATCCTCGACACCGGCGCCCCCGTGTCGGTCCTCATCGACGGGTCGCGCACCGCGGGCCTGGGTCTCGACACCCGGGACGCGCGTCCTCTGGGCGACCCCGATCATCCCGCCACGCCCATCGGCGTGATCCGGGGCGGCTTCGC
Source organism: Burkholderiales bacterium (assembly GCA_019634955.1). Classification (GTDB taxonomy): domain Bacteria; phylum Pseudomonadota; class Gammaproteobacteria; order Burkholderiales; family Usitatibacteraceae; genus FEB-7. The sequence continues at coordinate 96,874 of JAHCAK010000011.1, read as the reverse complement.
GTTCGACTTCGGCGGCGTGGCACTCACGGACCTCACGGCAGTCGTGGTGCCGCAGGCGAAGATGCCGTGCCGGGAGCGCTTCGAGGAGATCGGCTTCGGCGGCGTGATCGGCGCGGACCTCTTCCGGCGCTTCGTGGTGGAGATCGACACCGCGGCCCGTCGCGTGCGCCTGCACGACCCGGCGCATTGGCGCGCGCCGGCGCACGCCTCGCCGGTTCCCCTCGCCTTCCGCGGCGGGCACCCCTTCGTCGAGGCCACCGTCACGCTCGCCGACGGCCGGGCGGTCGCCACGCGCATGAACGTCGACACCGGCATGAACCGCGAACTCACCGTCACCACCGGGGGCCACCCGGCGCTCGCGATGCCCGCGGACGGCAAGCCGCGCAAGTCGTGCCTCGTGAACGGCACGCGCGAGGAGCGCGACGGGCCGCCGGTGACGGTCACCCTCGGCACCGCGACCGCGCGCGCCGAGCGCCCCGTATACTCCGCGGAGCCGAACGCCGCCGACGGAGGGCGGCACAGCACCATCGGCGTGGGGCTCTTCAAGGGCCGCCGGCTCGTCATCGACTATCCCGGCAGCCGCCTCTTCATCCTCTGAGAACGGCCCGCCCCCGGCCCGCGCGCGCGGCGCGGGGCCGGGCGTGACGGCGTGGGATCGATCGAAACCAGCGAGAAGGACGGCGTGCGCACCCTGCACTTCGGCTCGGCGCTCGTGCAGGGGGCGATGCGAGTGGCGCGCCCGTGGTCGCTCGAGCTCGAGTACACGCGCGAGATGATGCTGCCGCTGCTGCTGGGCGCAGGGCGCGCTTGGCCGCGCGCCGTCCTGCAGGTCGGGCTGGGGGCGGCCTCGTTCACGCGCTTCCTGCACCGGCACTTCCCGGCCACGCGCGTGGCGGTGGTGGAGATCGCGCCGGCGGTGGTCGCGGTCGCGCGCCAATCCTTCCGCCTGCCGCCCGAATCGCATCACCTTTCCATCGCGATCGCCGAGGCGCACGAGTGGCTCGCGGGGTCGCGCCGGCGCTTCGACCTGGTCCTCGTCGACGGCTTCGACGACGAGGGCAACGCCGGGATGCTCGAGTCCCTGCCCTTCTACCTCAACTGCCGGGAGCGCCTCGCCCCGGGCGGGTTCCTCGCCGCGAACCTGCTCACGCACCGACGGCCCGTGCATCCCGTCGCGCGGCGCCTGCGCGAGGCGTTCGGGGAGCGGGTGCAAATGCTTCCGCCCTGCTCTTCCGGGAACACGGTGGCGATCGCCGCGAGGGACGCCGCGTTTCCCATCGATCCCGCGGCGCTTCGCGAGCCCGCGCTCGCCCTGAAGGCGCGCACCGGCCTCGACTTGACGCCGACCCTCGACCGGCTCAGCCTGCGCTGACTTCCCGACCGGAGAACCCGCATGCGCCTCGCCGCCCTCGCCGCCGCGCTCTTCCTCCTCCCGGCATCGGCCCAGATGCCGCCCGACCCGGCCGCCCTCCTCGCCGCGCAGAAGGAGGCGATGAAGGCGCTCGCCGCGATGAACGGCGTGTGGCGCGGCCCGGCATGGACGCTGCAGCCCGGGGGCGTGCGCATCGCGCTCACGCAGACCGAGCGCGCCGGCCCCTTCCTCGACGGCGCGGTGAAGGTGGTCGAGGGCCGCGGCTACCGCGAGGACGGCAGCGTGGGCTTCAACGCGCTCGGCGTGATCTCCTACGACCCGGCGCGGCAGGCCTACACCATGAAGTCCTGGGCCATGGGCCGCACCGGGGAGTTCCCCCTCGTGGTGACCGCGGACGGCTTCCAGTGGGAGATGCCGGCCGGCCCCGGCGCGATCGTCCGCTACACCGCCACCGTCAAGGGCGATTCCTTTCGCGAGGTGGGCGAGCGCCTCGTCCCCGGCCAGGAGCCGCAGCGCATCTTCGAGATGGACCTGAAGCGCGTGGGCGCCACCGACTGGCCGGCCGCCGATCCCGTCCCGCCGCGCTGAGCCGCGGGTTTCACCCGCAACACGCCACCCTTCGTCGCCGCGCGGCCACCGCCCGTCGGCTGCAGCCGTAATCCGCGCGCCCGCGAAAGAGAAGTGGCTCACAGCGCCGCGCCCCGGCCGCGCGGAGACTGGCCCCATCGAAGACACGAGGCCCCGCTGGCGGGGAACGACGATGGGCAAGCTCGCAGGCAGCGAATGGCTGGCGAAGACGCTGGTGTTGCAGGCCAACCTCTCGGAGGGCCGCGAGGCGCTGCACGCCGCGGGATTCGAGCCGGCCTTCTTCGACTGCGTGACCTGCATGACCTACCCGTCGCGCCACGCCGACGGGTCGCCCGCCACGGGCCACGTGCTGGACGGCCTGCCCGAGGAACTCGTCGTGGTGCGCTCCGACTGCGGGCGCGTGCTGGCCGCGCGCGCGAGCCTCACGCCGGGCTATGAGCGCCACGGCTACTTCTATACGCCGGCGGCCGCCCGGCGCGCCGTCGCCGAGTGGGGCTGCGCGGCCTGAACCCGGCCCTTGACCTTCCCATCATGGGAAGGCTGAACCTGCGGCCTTCGCGATTTGCGGAGGTCCCATGCCACACCTCGACAAGGACTCAGCGGGAAGCGCGTTGCCCCTTGCCCCGCGCGGGCGCGCGGCGCGCCTGCACGGGCGGGAAGAGCGAGAGCGCCTGCCCGGCGGCGGCGCGCATCGACTTGCGCCCCGCGCCGGCGCGCGCCTGCAGCGCCATGCCGGAGATGACGGCGCCGTAGAAGTCGGTGAGGGCGGCGGCGTCGGTGCCGGCGGGCACGTCGCCCTCCCGGATGCCGCGCTCGATGCGCGCCCGGAAGCGCCCGCGCACCTCGGCGCGAAGCTTCTCCAGCGCGTCCTTCAGCTCCTGCGAGGCCCCGGAGATCGCCATCGTCATCACCATGAGGCACCCGGGGTGCTCGGCCGAGGGCAATTCGTCGGCCAGGTGCGCGAGCAGGCGCTCCACCGCGGCCCGCGCGGTGGGCTCTTCGGTGTAGGGGCAGAGCGCGAAGCGCGTCTCCTCGTAGTGCCCGGCCGCCTCGAGGAAGAGCCGCTCCTTGTCGCCGAAGGCCGCGTAGAGGCTGGGGGGATTGATGCCCATCGCCGCCGTGAGGTCGGCGAGCGAGGTGGCCTCGAAACCCTTGCGCCAGAAGACCTCCATCGCCGCCTCGAGGGCCGCTGCCCGGTCGAAACAGCGCGGCCGGCCGCGCGGCCGGCGCGCGCCCGGCCCCTCGCAGGCGCATTCCATGCCGCCGTTTGCGCGTTTTGCGGTGATTTTCATAGCGCTCGATATTAAATCTCTTGACACTGCCTGTCGATGGACCCTAAAGTCCGCCCATAATTCAATAGCGTTCACTACATTTATACCTGGGGACTGCACATGAACTCTACCCTGCCTGTCACGCGCCGCCGCCTCGCCACCGCGATCGGCGCCCTGTTCGCCGCCACCGCCGTCGTCGCGGGCGCCCTCGCCCTGCGCGATTCCCGGGCCGCCGCGCCCGCCGCCGCGCCCGCCGCCGTCCCCGTGATGGTCGCCGCCGTCGTGTCGGCGGACGTCGCCACCTGGGACGAATACTCCGGCCGCCTCGAGGCCGTCGACCGCGTGGACGTCCGCTCCCGCGTGGCCGGCGCCGTGCAGGCCGTGCACTTCCGCGAGGGGTCGCTCGTGAAGGCGGGGGACCTCCTCGTCACGATCGACCCCGCGCCTTACGCGGCCGAGGCCGAGCGGGCGCAGGCCCAGGTGGCCGCGGCCCGCGCCCGCGCCGAGTACACGAAGGGCGAGTTCGAGCGCGCGCAGCGCCTCTGGGAGCAGCGCGCCATCGCCCAGCGCGAGCTCGACCAGCGCGCCAACGCGCGCGACGAGGCGCAGGCGAACCTCCGGGCCGCGGAAGCCGCGATGCAGTCGGCGCGGCTCGCCCTCGGCTACACCCAGGTGCGCGCGCCGGTGTCGGGCCGCGTCGGCCGGCTGGAGGTCACCGTGGGCAACCTCGTGGCCGCCGGCCCCGGGGCGCCGGTCCTCACGACCCTGGTCTCGGTCGACCCCATCTACGCGAGCTTCGACGCCGACGAGCGCTCGGTCCTGCGCGCGCTGGGCGACGTGCCGGGCTCGGCCGCCTCCCCTGCGAAGCTCGCCGGCATCCCGGTCCTCATGGGCACGGGCGCCGGCGACGACACGCCCCACCGCGGCCGGCTGCAGCTCGTGGACAACCAGGTCAACGCGAAGAGCGGCACCGTGCGCGTGCGCGCCCTCTTCGACAACCCCGGCGGCGCCCTCATGCCCGGCCAGTTCGCGCAGCTTCGCCTCGGGCGCGCGAAGCCCGTGCCCGCCCTCCTCGTGAACGAGCGCGCCGTGGGCACCGACCAGGACCGCAAGTTCGTGCTCGTCGTGGGCGACGACAACAAGGCCGCCTACCGCGAGGTCTCGCTGGGCGCATCCGTCGACGGGCTGCGCATCGTCACCCGGGGGCTCGCCCCGGGCGAGCGCATCGTCGTGAACGGCCTGCAGCGCGTGCGCCCCGGCGCGCTGGTGGCGCCCCAGCCGGCGCCGATGGCCACCCTCGCCGCCCGGCAGGGCTGAAGGGAGCCGGCGTGAACCTCTCCAAGTTCTTCATCGACCGCCCGATCTTCGCGGGCGTGCTCTCGCTCCTCATCGTGATCGCGGGCCTGCTCGCGATCCGCGGGCTGCCCATCGCGGAGTACCCGGAGGTGGTGCCGCCCTCGGTGGTGGTGCGGGCCCAGTACCCCGGCGCGAACCCGAAGGTGATCGCCGAGACCGTGGCCACGCCGCTCGAGGAGGCCGTGAACGGCGTCGAGGGCATGCTCTACATGGGCAGCCAGGCGACCACCGACGGCCGCCTCACGCTCACCGTCACCTTCCGCCTCGGCACCGACCCCGACAAGGCGCAGCAGCTCGTGCAGAACCGCATCGCGCAAGCCGAGCCGCGCCTGCCCGAGGAGGTGCGCCGCCTCGGCGTGACCACCGTCAAGGGCGCCACCGACCTCACCATGGTCGTGCACCTCGTCTCGCCCGACGGGCGCTACGACATGACCTACCTGCGCAACTATGCCGTCCTCAACGTGAAGGACCGTCTCGCGCGCGTCGAGGGCGTGGGCCAGGTGCAGCTCTTCGGCGCCGGCGACTACGCGATGCGCGTGTGGCTCGACCCGCGCAAGGTGGCCGAGCGCGGGCTCTCCGCGGGCGACGTCGTGCGCGCGATCCGCGAGCAGAACGTGCAGGCGGCCGCGGGCGTCGTGGGCGCCTCCCCCAGCCTGCCCGGCGTGGACCTGCAGCTCGCCATCAACGCGCAGGGCCGCCTCGCCACCGAGGAGGAGTTCGGCGACATCATCGTGAAGGCCGACGCCGGCGGCGCGGTGACGCGGCTTCGCGACGTGGCGCGCCTCGAGCTGGGCGCGGCCGACTACTCGCTGCGCTCGCTGCTGGACAACAAGCCGGCGGTGGCGATCCCGATCTTCGCCGCCCCGGGCTCCAACGCGATCCGCATCTCCGACGAGGTTCGCGCGACCATGGCGGACATCCGGGCAAGCATGCCCGAGGGCGTGGACTACCGCATCGTCTACGACCCCACGCAGTTCGTGCGCGCCTCCATCAAGGCGGTGGTGACGACCCTGCTGGAGGCCGTGGCCCTCGTGGTGCTGGTCGTGATCCTCTTCCTGCAGACCTGGAGAGCCTCGATCATCCCGCTGCTCGCCGTCCCCGTGTCGGTCGTCGGCACCTTCGCGGTGCTGCACCTCTTCGGCTTCTCGATCAACGCGCTCTCCCTCTTCGGGCTGGTGCTCGCCATCGGCATCGTCGTGGACGACGCGATCGTGGTGGTGGAGAACGTCGAGCGGAACATCGAGGCGGGCCTCTCCCCGCGCGAGGCCACCTACCGCGCGATGCGCGAGGTGTCGGGCCCGATCATCGCCATCGCCCTCGTGCTCGTGGCGGTCTTCGTGCCGATGGCGTTCATCTCGGGCCTCACCGGCCAGTTCTACAGGCAGTTCGCGCTCACCATCGCGATCTCCACCGTCATCTCCGCGGTGAATTCGCTCACGCTCTCGCCCGCGCTCTCGGCGCTGCTCCTGAAGGAAAAGGGCGCCGCGCCCGACCGGCTCACCGTCCTCATGGACCGCGCCTTCGGGGGGATCTTCCGCGGCTTCGACCGGCTGTTCCGGCGCGGCACGACGGCCTACACGGCGAGCCTCGGGGCGGCGCTTTCGCGCAAGGCGCTCGTCATGGGCGCCTACCTCGCGATCGCCTTCGCCACCGCGGGGCTCTTCAAGGCCGTGCCCGGCGGCTTCGTGCCCGGCCAGGACAAGCAGTACCTCGTGGGCTTCGCGCAGCTGCCCGACGGGGCCACGCTCGACCGCACCGAGGAGGTGATCCGCCGGATGGGCGAGATCGCGCTGAAGCACCCCGGCGTGGAGTCGGCCGTCGCCTTCCCCGGCCTTTCCATCAACGGCTTCACCAACAGCGCCAACGCGGGCGTCGTGTTCGTGACGCTCAAGGGCTTCGACGAGCGCCGCGGCCCCGCCGGCAGCGGCGGCGCCATCGCCATGGCGCTCAACCGCCAGTTCGCCGCGATCCCCGAGGCCTTCATCGCCATCTTCCCGCCCCCGCCCGTGCAGGGGCTGGGCACCACCGGCGGCTTCAAGCTGCAGATCGAGGACCGCGCCTCCCTCGGCTACGAGGCGCTCGACGGCGCCACGAAGGCCTTCCTCGCCAAGGCGTGGGCCGCGCCCGAGCTGGCCGGCGTCTTCTCGAGCTACCAGGCGAACGTGCCGCAGCTGCACGCCGACGTCGACCGCACCAAGGCGCGGCAGCTGGGCGTGCCGGTGACCGAGGTGTTCGACACGATGCAGATCTACCTCGGCAGCCTCTACGTGAACGACTTCAACCGCTTCGGCCGCACCTACTCCGTGCGCGTGCAGGCCGACGCGCCGTTCCGCGCGCGCGGCGAGGACGTGGGCCACCTCAAGGTGCGCTCGGCCACGGGCGAGATGGTGCCGCTCTCGGCGCTGCTCGCCGTGCGCCCGGCCGCCGGCCCCGAGCGCGCCATGCGCTACAACGGCTTCCTCTCCGCGGACGTGAACGGCGGCCCGGCGCCCGGGTTCTCCTCGGGCCAGGCGCAGGCGGCCGTCGCGAGGATCGCCGCCGAGACGCTGCCCCCGGGCATCGCCTACGAATGGACGGAGCTCACCTACCAGGAGATCCTCGCCGGCAACTCGGCCACCTGGATCTTCCCGCTCGCCGTCCTGCTGGTGTTCCTGGTGCTCGCCGCGCTCTACGAGAGCCTCGTGCTGCCGCTCTCCATCATCCTCATCGTGCCGCTGGCGCTCTTCGCGGCGATGGCGGGCGTGTGGCTCGCCGGCGGCGAGAACAACATCTTCACGCAGATCGGCCTCATGGTGCTCGTGGGCCTGTCGGCCAAGAACGCGATCCTCATCGTGGAATTCGCGCGCGAGCTCGAGTTCGCCGGGAGGAGCCCGCTCGCGGCGGCCGTCGAGGCGAGCCGCCTGCGCCTGCGGCCCATCCTCATGACCTCGGCCGCCTTCGTGATGGGCGTGCTGCCGCTCGCCTTCGCCACGGGCGCGGGCGCGGAGATGCGCCAGGCCATGGGCGTGGCCGTCTTCGCCGGCATGATCGGCGTGACCGCCTTCGGCCTCATCCTCACCCCGGTGTTCTACGTGCTGCTGCGCGCGCTCGCCGGAAACCGCCCCCTCAAGCAGCACGGCCAGGTCCCGCACGCCGAGGCCTTCGCCGGCGCTTCCGACTGATGACGACCATGAGACTCGCCTCCCTGCTCACCGCCCTCGCGATCGCCGGCTGCGCCACGGCGCCCACCCTCGACGCAAGCCGCCTGCCCGCCCCTCCCGCGCACTTCAAGGAAGGCGGGCAGCCGGCCGGCGCTGCCGACGAAGCGCAAACGCAAGGCCCATGGTGGAAGGCCTTCGCCGACCCGTTGCTCGACGACCTCGTCGCGCGGGCCGGCGGCGGCAACGCCTCCCTCCAGGTCGCCGCGGCGCGCCTCGCGCAGGCCCGCGCCGCCGCGGGCGCCGCCGGCGCGGCGCTCTCCCCGCAACTGGGCCTGCACGCCGGCGCCTCCCGCGTCGGCGGCATCGTCGACGGCGCTCCTTCGCCCGCGAGCACGCGGGCCACGGCCGGCGCCGCCCTCTCCTACGAGGTCGACCTGTGGGGGAAGCTCGCCCGCGCCTCGGACGCCGCGGCGCTCGACGCGCGGTCCCGCGAGGGCCTGCTGGAGGCCACGCGGCTCCTCGTGCAGGCCGAGGTGGCGCAGGCCTACCTCGCGATCCGCGCGCTGGACGCCGAGCGCGGCCTCGTCGAAGGCACGCTCGCCGCGAACCGCGAGACGCTGGCGATCACCGAGGGGCGGTTCCGCGCCGGCGACGTGGCGGAACTCGACGTCGCGAGGGCGCGCGCGGAAGTCGCCGCGACCGAGTCCGAGGCGCTCGCCCTCGACCGCCGTCGCGCGGCGCTGGAGAACGCGCTCGCCGTCCTCGTGGGCGAGAGCGCCTCGGGATTCGCGCTCGCGCCCGCCGAGTGGACGACGCGGCTGCCGGCCATTCCCGCCGGCATCCCGGCCACGGTGCTGGCAAGGCGCCCCGACGTCTCGGCCGCCCGCGACGCGCTGCTCGCCGCCCGCCAGCGCGTGGGCGTGGCCCAGGCCGCCTGGTTCCCGGACGTTGCGCTCACCGCCGACGGCGGCTACGCCTCCGCCGGGCTCTCGGACCTCCTCAAGTGGTCGGCGCGCGCCTGGGGCGTGGGCGCGCTGCTGTCGCTGCCGGTGCTCGACGGCGGCCGACGCGAGGCGGGCGTGCAGGACGCCACCGCGCGCCTCGACGAGGCGATCGCGCGTTACCGCGAGCAGGTGCTCGTGTCGCTTCGCGAGGTGGAGGACCAGCTCTCGGCGCTGCGCCTGCTCGCGAGCCAGTCCCGGGCGCAGGCGCGCGCCGTGGACGCGGCGGCCCGCGCCACCGATCTCTCCAACGCGCGCTACCTCGGCGGATTCGTGAGCCAGCTCGAGCTCCTCGACGCGCGGCGCATCGAGCTCGGCAACCGCCGGCAGGCGCTGCAGGTGCGCGCGGCGCAGTACCAGGCCACCGTCGGCCTCGTGCGCGCCCTGGGCGGCGGCTGGGGAGGCGCGTGATGAACGACAACGACCGCGACTACGGCCCCGTCCTCGGCCTGCTGCTCGTGTTGGTTCTGCTCTTCATCGTCGCGGGCGCCTGAGTCCTGCCGGAAAGCTGGCCAATCCCGCCCGCGTCTGCGACCATGGGCGCGGGAGGGGCCCATGGAAAGCGCAGGCGCAGCACGCATCACCGCAGGCATCGCCCGGCTGGCGGGCGCCGCGCTCGCCATCGCGGTCGGCGCAGCGTGCGCCAGCCCGGAGCGCCCGGAGATGGCGGCCGAGGAAGCCGCCGAGATCGCCGCGCTGGAGCAGGCGTTCTGGCACTGCGACTACGCCGCCACCACCGAGGGCGTGCTCGCGACCCCGATGGCGGCGTGCCAGCACGCCACCAACGAGCTCAAGGCGCGCAAGTTCGGCGGCAGCTTCAGGGCGATGACGGCGTGGTGGCAGCAAAGGAAACAGGCCGAGCACGAGCGGCTCGGGCGCGAAGCTGCCCGCAGCCGCCCTCCACGTCCTGGCCTGCCGAATCCCGCAGCTTCGTGAGGATGCCGCGCCGGTTCAGGCGCGACACGATCTCGGCGGTGCGTTCCGCGCCCACGCGCGCGTGGCCCGTTCCCTCGACCGGGTTGAAGCGGATGAGGTTCATCACGGCGTACTTCCCGGCGAGCAGGCGCGCGATGCCTTCCACCTCGTCGTCGCCGTCGTTCACGCCCGCGAGCAGCGTCCACTGGTACTGGATGGGATAGCCCGTCGCGCGGGCGTAGGCTTCGCCGCGCTCGACCAGCTCCGCCGGGTCGATGCGCGGGGCGCGCGGAAGCAACCGCTCGCGCACCGCGGCGTTCGTCGAGTGGAGCGAGAGCGCCAGCGCCGGCTTCACCGGCCCCTGCGGCAGCCGCTCGAAGGCGCGCCGGTCGCCCACGGTGGAGAAGACGAGATTCTTGTGGCCGATCGCGCCCTCGGTGCCCAGCCACTCGATCGCTTCCATCACGGCCTCGAGGTTGTGGGAAGGCTCGCCCATGCCCATGAAGACGACCTTCCTCACTTCGCGGATGCGCCGCGCGGCGGCCACCTGCGCCACGATCTCCGCGCTGCCGAGCTGTCGCGCGAGGCCCGTGCGGCCCGTCATGCAGAAGGTGCAGCCCACGGCGCAGCCCACCTGCGAGGAGACGCACAGGCCCCCGCGCGGCAGCAGCACCGCCTCCACCATCTGCCCGTCGGCGAGCGCCACCAGCAGGCGCGAGGCGGTCGCGTCCGCGCTGTCATGGCGCGAATGGACGCGGGCGAGCCCCTCCCACCCGGCCGCGAGCGACGGCAGCGCCCGGCGCAACGCGAGCGGCAGCCAGGCTTCCGCGGCGCGCGGGCCGTGATCGAGGGGCTTGCCGAGCGTCCACGCGCGCAGCACGCGCCGCTCGTGGCAGGGCTTCGCCCCGAGGTCGCGAAGGCTGGCGCGCAGCTGGTCGAGGTCGGTTGCCATCGCCGCCATGCTACGCGAGCGGCCGCGCGAGCCGCACCATCACCGTGCCCGTCACCTCGTGGACATGGTGCGCGGTGATGCCGTAGCCGCGGCCCACGAGGAGGGCGACGAGCTTCGCGTTGGTGCTGGAGGTCCAGGTGGCCGCCTCGGCGAGCCGCCGCTCGCGAAACCACGCCTCGCCCGCGTCGAGGAGCCGCGAGGCGATGCCGGCGCGGCGAAGCGGCGGGTCGACGAAGACCGTCGAGAAGAGGCCGAAGGCGCGGCCGGCATCGCCCTTCTCCTCGCGCACGATGGCGTGGCCGGTGATGGCGCCCCCGGCGTCGAGCGAGACGAGCACGCGGCCGGCGCAGTTCGCCGGATCGAGGTGCCAGCGCACGCGCTCGCGCAGCCAGTCCATCGCGTAGAGCGCCGTGCCGGCCTCCTCGCCCTCCACCTCGACCAGGGTCGCGCGCATGCGCCGCGCGACGAGATCGACCTCGGCAGCGCAGGCCGGGTCGAGGTCGCGGATGGCGCAGGCGGGCGTAGGCAATTTCGGGGCGCGGTCGGATGCTGCGGAGCAGCATTGTCCGCCATCGGCGCGCGGGGCCGCAATTCTCGCGGTTTCTTGACCCAACCGGGCTTGACGGCAGTACCCGGTGGGGTAGCGTTTCCCCATCGTTCACCGCCGGAGGCCCCGATGACCGCCCACCTGGCCGACCCCGAGCACAACCCCTCCTTCACCCGCGGCGTCTTCCTCGGGGAGATCCGCGAGGACCTCGTGTTCCCCTTCCCGGAGCTTTCCGCCGACGAGCGCGAGAGCCTTCACGCCGTCCTCGACTCCTTCCGCGGCTGGGCCGCGGCGACGGTCGACGGCGCGCGCATGGACCGCGAGGGGCGCTTCCCCGACGAGGTGCGCGCGGGCATGGCGGAACTGGGCATGATGGGGCTCAACATTCCCGAGGAGTACGGCGGCTTCGGCGCCTCGGCGCTGCTCTTCAGCCGCGTCTTCGGCGAGGTGGGCACGACCGACGCCGCGCTCGCCGTCTACTTCGGCGCGCACCAGTCCATCGGCTGCAAGGGCATCACGCTCTTCGGCTCCGAGGACCAGAAGCGGCGGTGGCTTCCGCAGTGCGCGAGCGGCGAGCGCATCGCCGCCTTCTGCCTCACGGAAGCCGGCTCCGGGTCGGATGCGCAGGCCATGCGCACCACGGCGATCCCCTCCGCCGACGGCACGCACTACGTCCTCGACGGCGAGAAGATCTGGATCTCGAACGCGGGCTACGCGGGCGTCCTCACCGTCTTCGCCAAGGTGCCGGTGGAGGTCGAGGGCAAGCAGAAGCAGCGCGTCACGGCGTTCATCGTCGACGCGCACGCGCCCGGCGTCTCGCTCGGCCACGTCGAGGAGAAGATGGGCATCAAGGCGAGCGACACGCGCACCGTCTCCTTCGCCGGCGTGCGCGTGCCCGTGGAGGACCGCCTGGGGGAAGTGGGCGGCGGCTTCCGCATCGCGCTCGAGATCCTCAACTCCGGGCGGCTGGGGCTCGCCGCGGGCTCCTCGCGCGGCACGCGGCGCATCCTCGACCTCGCGCTCGCCTACGCGAAGGAGAGGAAGCAGTTCGGGCGGCCCATCGGCTCCTTCGAGATGATCCAGAAGAAGTTCGCCCTCGCCGCGGCCGAGTGCTACGCGGCGGATGCGGGGTGGATGACCTGCGCGGCCATGGTCGACCGCGGCGGCGTCGACTTCTCGCTCGAGACGGCCGCCTGCAAGGTGTTCGCCTCCGAGCTCTCGCTTCGCGCCGCGCTCGAGGCGCAGCAGGTCGCCGGGGGGCTGGGCTACTCGAAGGAGTACCCCTACGAGCGCGCCGTGCGCGACGCCCGCATCATGCTCATCTTCGAGGGCACGAACGAGATCCTGCGCGCGCTCATCGCGCTCTCCGGCCTGCAGCAGCCCGGCGAGCAGCTGAAGGAGCTGGGCCGCGCCTTCAAGGACCCGCTGCGCTCGCTGGGCGCGATCGGCTCCTACCTCGGCGGGCGCGTGAAGCGCCAGCTCGCGAAACCCTGCTTCACGCGCGTGCACCCGGCGCTCGCCGACGAGGCCGAGCTCGTGTGCAAGGCCGTGCACGACCTGGCGCTCGCGGTGGAGAAGCTCCTCATCGCCCACGGCAAGGGCGTGATCGAGCGCCAGTTCCACCAGGAGCGGCTCGCCAACTCCGCGATCGACATCTACCTCTCGACCGCCACGCTCTCGCGCGCGAGCTGGGCCATCGCCCGCGCGGGCGGGCCGGAAAACGCCGCGGCCGACCTCGACAACGCCCGCATCTTCGTCACCATGGCGATGCGCCGCACGCGGCGCGCGCTGCGGGCGCTGGAGGCCAACCAGGACGCGCGCCTCAAGGCCATCGCCGAGCGCGCGCTCGAGAGCGGTTCGCTCACCGTGGAGACGCCGACGGACGCCTGAGGAGGCGGGCGGGGCGCTCCGTTCGGGCGGTGTGTTTCATCACGGAGGGCGAACCCCGTATCGAGTTCGCGCCTGGATCGACCCTCATCCCCGGCCCTTCTCCCAAGGGAGAAGGGAGAACTACGTGGCGGTGCGGATGACGGAGATGTGCTCGGTGCCGCTCTCGGGTAGCCATACCTCGCCCCTGCGGCCGAGGATCTGGCGGATGTTGGTGCCGGGGCGCGGGAAATCGTAGCGCTCGAACTTCTCCGTGCCGGGGTCGAAGGCGTGGATGGCGTTGGCGGTCCACTCGGCGACCCAGACGATGTCGCGATCGTCCACGTACACGGCGTAGGCGTGCGGATCGGCCCCGGGCATCTTCCAGGTGCGCCAGCGCTTCGTGGACGGGTCGTGCATGGAAAGGTTGCCGCTCACCCACTCGCTCACCCAGATGCGGCCGCGGCTGTCGCTCCAGACGCGGCGCGCGCCGTTCTTCGGCGTCGGCGGCTCCACCACGACAGAGGCGCCCGTGCGGCGGTCGATGCGCGCGATGTAGGAGCCCGCGAGCGAGCAGTACCAGACCTCGCCCGCCGGGGTCGCGCAGATGCCGTAGGGGCCACGCCCCTTCGGCGCGTCCCACACCTCCACCTTGCCCGACCTTACCCACACCTTTCCGATCACGCCGGCCTGCCCCGTGAACCAGAGGTCGCCGTCGCCATCGAAGGCGCAGGTGTTGAGGTTGGCGTAGGGCGTGCCTTCCGGCAGGCGGAAGGCGCGCACGGCGCGGTCCGGCCAGCCCACGCGCACGATCGCCTGCGCGCCGGTGTCCGTGAGCCACGCCGCCTTGTCGGGGCCCTGGATCACGCCGTGCGGCGAGGAATTGCCCAGCAGCTCGATGAGCTCCGTCTTCGCGGTGGCCGGGTCGAAATGGCCGAGGTGCCCGCTCGCCTGCGCGCTGAACCAGACGCCGCCGTCCGGCGCGGGGGCCACGTCGTGGATGCCGGTGCGGCGCGAGGTCCCGAGGGGCCAGCTCTGCACGCGCCCCGCGGGGGCGGCGTGAAGCGGGGGAAGCGCCGTTCCGAGGGCCAGCGCGCCGAGCGCGCCCAGGGCCTGCCGCCGCGATCCGTCTATCATGGCCACCTCCGCACGCTGAAAGGACTCCCGTGAAATCGCCCGCCTTCTTCGACGCCGTGCCGCGCATCGCCGTCCACGACGGCCTCGCCGAGACGCTGGGCGCGGCCGCCGACGGCGTGATCGAGTATACCTACGCCGATGCGGTGAAGCTGGCCGGCCACTCCTGCCCCACCGTGGCGGGGGCGTACCTGATGACGCGGGCCGCCCTCGCGAGGCTGTACCCGGGCGCGCTGCCCGAGCGCGGCGAGATGCTCGTGGAGTTGCGCCAGCCCATCGAGGAAGGCGTGGCCGGCGTGATCGGCAACGTCGCGGGCCTGCTGACGGGCGCGGCGAACGAGGGCGGCTTCAAGGGGCTCGGCAACCGCTTCGACCGGCGCGGGCTGCTGCGCTTCGGCGTGCCGATGGCGGGGATCCTGCGCATCACGCGGCTGGACACGAAGAAGTCCGTCACGGCCGACTACCACCCCGACATCGTGCCGCGCCCACCGGCGCTGAAGGCCCTGATGCCGGCGGCGCTCGCCGCGGGCGCGCCCGCCGTCGCCCGTGGCGAGTTCGCCGCGCAGTGGCAGGCGTGGGTCGGCGCGATCCTTGCCGTCGCGGACGACCCGCGGCTGGTGACGCTGGCGGACTGAGCGCCGGATTTCTCGCCGCTTCCTGTCCCAGCGCAAGGCACCCGGCCCCCGGCGCGCGACGATATCCGGTGCCCTCTCTCGCGCACCGGAAGGAGCCGGAAATGAGCAGGAATCCCGCCCGCATCGTCCTCGCCGTCTCGCTGGGGCTCGCCACCGCGGCTTTCGCCGAGCCCGACCGGAAAGGCTGCACCGACCCCGCCCTCTTTCCCACGCGCATGCCCGGCTACTTCATCGCCGACTGCAAGTCGGCGGAGTTCGACGCCTACGACTTCAAGATGCCGAACGCGAGGCAGAAGAACCGGCAGGAAGGCCGGTTCACCTTCGTCACCTACCAGATCGAGCGCGGCAAGCCGGAGCCGGGCGCCGTCGCCGTGGTGCGAAACTACGAGGAGGCGCTGAAGAAGATCGGCGGCACCATCGCCGCCTCCACGCCCAACTGGTGGGTCAACGGCAGCGTCATGGTCGACGGCAGGGAGGTCTGGGCCGAGGCCGAGCGCGGCAACGGCAAGATCTGGATCCGCACCATCGAGAAGGTCGCGATGAAACAGCACGTCGTGGCCGACGCCGCGGCGCTCTCCAGCGACATCCGCGCCAAGGGCCACGTCGCCGTCTACGACATCCACTTCGACACCGGGAAATCGGTCGTGAAGCCCGAGTCGAAGCCGGCGCTGGACGAAGTGGCCAAGCTCCTCAAGGCCGACCCGGCACTGAAGCTCTGGGTCGTGGGGCACACCGACTCCGTGGGCAAGGTCGACGACAACATGCGCCTCGCCCAGGCGCGCGGCGAGGCTGTCGTCGCCGAGCTGGTGGGCGCCTACGGCATCGCCGCCGGCCGACTCAAGGGCTACGGCGTGGGCCCGCTCGCCCCCGTGGCCGGCAACGACGACGACGCGGGCCGGGCGAAGAACAGGCGCGTGGACCTGGTGAAGGCGCCCTGACGGGCGCCTCCTTCCGGCCGGGGCCCGCAGGGCGCGGCGGGGTGGTTGCGTTCGCGGCTTGAAGGTGTATTATTCGCACATCTTTAAGCGGCGCCGCCCGGCCCACGGGGCGCGCGCGAGCCGAGGGCTCCGACGCCATGTCCACTGCGCTCCTGCTTTCCGCGTTCGTCATCTCCCTCGTGGCGCTCGCCTTCTTCATCGTGGCGATGATCAAGGGCTGGTTCGACCCGGGCGCGCGCGGCGCCGAGGTGATCTTCGCCCGCGACGAGATCGGGCGCACCGAGGACCCCGCCGCCAACGCCGCCTCGCGCCACGCGCTGCAGGCCGGGGCGGACGCCGGGGCCGCCGCGCCCGACGCCGCCGAGCTGGAAAGCCGGGCGCAGGCCGACCGCTCGACCGCGACGGTCACCTTCGTCTTCCTCGGCTGCGCCGTGGCCTGGCTCGTCGCCGCCTCGCTCGCCGGCGTGACGGCCTCCATCAAGCTGCACGCCCCCGACTGGCTGGGCGCCCACGAGTGGCTGGGCTTCGGCCGCATCCGCACCCTGCACCTGAACGGCGTGGCCTACGGCTGGACGCCGATGGCCGGCCTCGGCGTCGCCCTCTGGCTGCTGCCGCGGCTGCTGAAGACGCCGCTGGTCGGGGCGAACTTCGCGATCCTGGGCGCCATCGCCTGGAACGCCGGGCTGATCGCGGGCCTGGGCGCGATCGCCGTGGGATTCAGCGACGGCATGGAGTGGCTGGAGATGCCGTGGCAGGTGGACCTGCTGCTCGTCGCCGGCGGGGCGCTCATCGCCATCCCGCTCGTGCTCACGATCCGCGCGCGCCGCGTCGAGCACATCTATGTCTCCGTCTGGTACATGGGGGCGGCGCTCTTCTGGTTCCCGGTGCTCTTCCTCGTGGGCAACGTTCCCGGCGTGCACTTCGGGGTGCAGCAGGCCGCGGCCAACTGGTGGTTCGGGCACAACGTGCTGGGCCTCTTCTACACGCCGGTGGCCCTCGGGACGATCTACTATTTCCTGCCGAAGGTGCTGGGCACGCCCGTGCGCTCCTACGCGCTGTCGATGCTCGGCTTCTGGACGCTCGCGTTCTTCTACGGCCAGGTGGGTGCGCACCACCTCATCGGCGGCCCGGTTCCCGGCTGGCTGGTCACGCTCTCGATCGTGCAGAGCATGATGATGATCATCCCCGTGCTCGCCTTCACCGTGAACATGTACCTCACGATGAAGGGGCGGATGGGCGCGCTGCTGCACTCGCCGACGCTTCGCTTCGTCGCCTTCGCGGGGCTCGCCTACCTGGCGAGCTCGGTGCAGGGCTCGTTCGAGGCGCTGCGCGGCGTGAACACGGTCACGCACTTCACGCACTACACCGTCGGGCACGCTCACCTCGGGATGTACGCGTTCATCGCCATGGCGCTCTTCGGGGGCATCTACTTCATCATGCCGCGCGTGGTGGGGCGCGAGTGGCCCTGGCCGCGCCTCATCCTCGCGCACTTCTGGCTTTCGGCGGCCGGCATCGCGATCTACTTCGTGGCCCTCACCGTGGGCGGCTGGCTGCAGGGCACGGCGATGCTCGACGCGGCGCGGCCGTTCATGGATTCCGTCGCCCTGACGCTTCCCTACCTCAAGGCGCGCAGCGTGGGCGGGACCCTCATGACGCTCGGCCACCTCGCCTTCGCCGCGCATTTCGCCGCCATGGTGCTCGGGCTGGGTCCGACGCGGGACGGCGCCCCGGTGTTCGGCCGCCTCGAGGCGCGCAACGCATGAGGAGCGAGAAGCCCCTGATCGCTGGCGCGATCTCCATGGTGGCCGTCGCCGGCCTCCTGCTGGTCGCGATCCCCTTCGCCCAGCTGAAGGACATCGGCCCGCCCAAGGGCCTCCATCCGTACACCACGGCGCAGCAGCGCGGGCGCGACGAGTACATCCGCCAGGGCTGCCTCTACTGCCACTCGCAGCAGCCGCGCGACCGCAGCCAGGCGCCCGACGGCGAACGCGGCTGGGGCCGCCCATCGGTCGCCGGCGACTACTACTACGACAAGCCGCACCTGCTGGGCACCATGCGCACCGGCCCCGACCTGCTCAACATCGGGGCACGCCAGCCCAGCGTCGACTGGCACCTCGGCCACCTCTACCAGCCGCGCGCCTACGTGCCGGGCAGCATCATGCCGGGCTACCCGTTCCTCTTCGACCTCAAGGACCGCGCCGAGCCCGGCGAGCGCGCTGTGGCGCTGCCGCCGGGGACCGTGCCCGAGGGCAAGGTGGTGGTGGCGCAGCCGCGCGCGCTCGACCTGGCGGCCTACCTGGTCTCGCTCGACCGCACCTACCCCGCCATCGAAGGCGGGCAGCCATGAGCGACGCCCCCGTGACGCGGCAGGAGGGGCGCGAGAAGGGCGATCCCTACGAGCTGGAGACCCCGATCCCCGCGCCCGTGCTCGCCCTCGTCGCGGCGATGGTGGCGTTCGGCATGGCCTACATCCTCGCCGCCGCGCCCGACCAGCGCCCGGAGCTGGGCGACCAGCGCACGCTGGCCGA
Source organism: Burkholderiales bacterium (assembly GCA_019634955.1). Classification (GTDB taxonomy): domain Bacteria; phylum Pseudomonadota; class Gammaproteobacteria; order Burkholderiales; family Usitatibacteraceae; genus FEB-7. Next base: position 78,631 of record JAHCAK010000011.1, on the reverse strand, counting down.
CCTCGCGGCCGCCCCGGGCGCGAAGGCAGGCGCGGCGAAGGCCGACGGCGCGGCGATCTACGCGGCGCGATGCGCGGCCTGCCACCAGGCAAGCGGACTGGGCCTCCCCGGCGTCTTCCCGCCGCTGGCCGGCTCGGAGTGGGTGAACGGCAAGCCGGAGCTCCTCGCCAGCATCCTGCTGCACGGGGTCCAGGGCCGCATCACGGTGAAGGGCCTCGCCTTCGACGGCGTCATGCCGGCCTTCAAGGACCAGCTGGACGACGAGTCACTCGCCGCGGTCGCCTCGTACGCGCGCGCGCAATGGGGCAATGCCGGGGCGCCCATCCCTGCGGGCACGGTGGCCTCGGTGCGCGAGAAGACCGCCTCGCGGGACACGCCGTGGCAGGGCGACGCCGAACTGGCGGCGGTGAAGTGAGCGCCGCGCGCGCGGCCGCCGCGACCGGCCTGCGGCCGCTGCTTCCCACGCTCGCGGCGATGGCGATCCTGCTCGTCGTGGCGCTGGCCGCGGCGTCCCGGGCGACGGCCGGCTTCCGCGCCTGGACGACGGAAGAGGTGCGGCGGCTGCGCGTCGCCGAACAACCGGTCGCGCTCTCCGAACTGCCCGTATGGGCCTCCGACGGGCGCGAGCGGGCGCTGTGGGGCGGCGATCCCCTCGCCCGCGCCTGGCTGGTCACGTTCATCTACACGCGCTGCCCCTCGGCGTGCCGGTCGCTGGGCACGGAGTTCCAGCAGCTCCAGGCGGCGATGCGGTCCCCGGACGCGGCGCCGGGCGTCCGGCTCGCGAGCATCAGCTTCGACCGCGCGCGCGATTCGCCGGAGGCGCTGGCCGCCTACGCCCTCCGCTACGGCGCCGATCGCGCCGCGTGGCTCGTCGCGGCTCCCGCAAGCGAGGCGGGCCTCGAACGCCTCCTCGCGGAAGCAGGCGTGGTCGTGATCGGCGACGGCATGGGCGGCTACGCGCACAACGCCGCGATCCACGTCGTCGTGCCGCCCGGCCGGCTGGTGCGCATCTTCGCGATGGACCAGCACCGGGAAGCGCTGGATTTCGCGGCGAGGATCGCCCGGTGAGGTTGCGCCGCGAAAACGCCGCCCTGGCGATGGCGGGCGCCGCGACCGCCGCGCTGGCCGCGCCCGCCGTGCGCCACGGCCTCGAGGCCGACATGGCGCTGCACATGCTCGTCGAGTTCCCGGCCGTGGTCGCGATCGGCGCCGTGGCGGCGCGAGGCCTGCCGCGCCTGGCGGATGCCTTCGCGCGCGTCGACCGCCTGGGGCTCGCGGGATGGCTCCTCGCGAGCCTCGCGCTCGCCTACTGGATGATTCCGCCGGCCCTCGACGCGGCGCTGGCGGGCGCGGGCGCGAACGCCGCGAAGTTCGCGAGCCTCGCCCTCGCCGGCTTCGCCCTGCGCGGATCGTGGCGCCGCTCGCCGCCGATGGTCGAGGCCTTCTTCGTGGGAAACTTCGCCTGGATGAGCGCGACCGTGGGGCTGGTCTACCAGGAGGCCGAGGCGCAGTTGTGCCTGAACTACCTCGCCGACGGCCAGCAGCGCGCCGGGCGCGGCCTGGTCGTGTTGGCGATCGCCGCGGGCGCCGCGTGGCTCTTCGCCCGACGCCGCGCCCTGGGCATCGCGCCCGCACCGCAGGGAGCGCGGCAGGCTTGAGACTGCATATCCTTTCCGACCTGCACCTGAGTTGCGGGGCGCCCGAGATCCCGCGCACCGACGCCGAGGTGGTGGTCCTCGCCGGCGACGTGGCGCGCCCGCGAGAGGCGATCGCCTGGGCGGCCGGGCTGGGCAGGCCCGTGGTCTTCGTGGCCGGCAACCACGAGTTCTACGGCGGCAGCATCGCCGGCACGCCGGCGGCGCTGCGCCGGGCGGCGCGCGGCACCGACGTGCGCGTGCTCGACTGCGGCGAGGCGATCATCGGCGGCGTGCGCTTCCTGGGCGCGACCTTGTGGACGGACTTCCTGCTCTGCGGCGCCGGCGAGGGGCGCGACGAGGCGATCCGTGAAGCCCTGCTGCGCATGCGCGACTTCACGCGCATCCGTCTCTCCGACGACGAGCCGGCGCCCTTCATGCCGGGAGACTCCGCGGCGCTCTTCCGCGCCCATGCCGCGTGGCTCGAGCGCAGCCTCGCCGAGCCGCACGACGGGCCCACGGTCGTGGTCACGCACCACGCGCCGTCGCCCGCAAGCATCCATCCGCGCTTCGCCGGCTCGCCGCTCAACGCCTGCTTCGTCTCCGACGCCGAGCGCCTCCTGGACGGCAACCGGGTGTCGCTCTGGGTGCACGGGCACACCCACGACAGCCACGACTACGTGCGCAACGGCACGCGCGTGGTGTGCAACCCGCGCGGCTACTCCCGGGGCGGCGTGAACGAGAACCCCCGCTTCGACCCGGGCTTCCAGGTCGCCCTCGGCTAGCTCCCCGGCCGGGCGTTCGCGCCTTCAGGCCTTGGGCCAGAGGATCATCTGCGTGCAGCGGAAGAGGGCGATCTTGCGCCCTGTCGCCTCGTCGGTGACGACGGCGTCCCAGACCTGCGTCGTGCGCCCGAGGTGCTGCGCCGTCGCGACGCAGGCCACCGCGCCCTCGCGCACCGTGCCGAGGAAGTTGCTCTTGAGTTCGATCGTGGTGAAGGAGGCCGCGCCGTCCGGCAGGTGGGCGAGGGTGGCGTAGCCGCAGGTGGTGTCGGCGAGCGCGACCACGCTCGCGGCGTGCAGGAACTCGTTGGGCGCCACGTGCAGGCGCTTCACCGCCATGCGGGCGGAGAGCGTGCCCTCGGCGAGCGCCGTCATTTCCACGCCGAGGTAGCCCGGCAGGTATTCCTTGCCGCGCTCGTTCAGGATATCGACGCTGGTGTCGGATCGAAGCGCGCCCACGGCCCCCTCCTCAAAAGCGGCAGTTTATCGCCACGCCCACCACCTCGTCGGCGCCCTTCGCGCCGATGTTCCTCACGAGCAGCTCCGCGCTCCAGCGCTTGTCGTCCGTCTCCCAGTAGGCCTGCAGGGTGCCGCTCCACCCGGCGGGCAGCCGCCCCGCCTCGCTGTTGGCCTCGTCGGCGAAGCGCTCGCCGCGGTAGACCGCCTTCGCGCCCAGGGAAAAGCGCCGGTCGGAGAAGAAGGTGGCACCCAACGCCGCGCGGCGCCTGGGCAGGTACGGGAAGAGGCCGCCGGGGTTGCCGAGCGTGTTCTCGCTGTCGGCCCACGCCGCCTCGCCATAGAGCGAGAGGTGGCGTCCGGCGACGAAGTTCACCGCCGCGCCCGCCTCGCGCAGTTCCCCGCGCGAGAAGGCCGGGAAGCCCTCGAGTTCCTCCAGCGAGGCGAGGTTGTTGAACGAGCGGTTGCGCAGCCGCTCCAGGTTGGAGGAATCCGGCCGCGTGTTGAGGGCCACCCCGAAGGCGGAGAACAGGTTGTCGACCTCCTGCCGGCCCGCATGCGCCGTGACGAGCAGCCGCGGCGTGGCTTCCCACTCCACCTGGGCGCGGTAGCGCTCCTGCCGCCCGCCGGGCAGCACGAAACGCTCGTCCATGGCGATGCCGGCCGTGGCCGTCGCGCCGAGCGAGCCGATGGCGGCCGGGCGCAGCCACCGCTGCCACGCCGCGCGCGCCGTGAACCCCGGCGCCGCCTCCCATGCGACGCCCGCCCGCCCGTTCAGCGCGGCGCGCGTGAAATCCTCCTCGAGCGCGACGAGCTGGCCGGCGTAGTCGCGGCGCACGACGATGTCGTCCGTCTTCCCGTAGCTCGCCCAGTCGAGCTGCGCCTCGACCGTGGCCGCGCCAAGCCGGAAGCGCCCGGCCAGCGCCACCAGGCGCGACTCGTCGCGGATGTCCTGCCCCACCGATTCGCGCAGGCCCTCGACGCCCGCCAGGTGCGGGACGCTGTCGCGCTCCAGGAAGTCCGTGGTGCGCCAGCGCGCGCCTTCGACCCCGACGGAGACCTCGTGGCCGCCCGCGAGCCGCGAGATCCAGCGCGCCTGCGCGTCGGCGAGCCGCGGTTGGGTGGTGAAGCGCTGCGAGCGGTAGAACGTGAGCGGCGTCGTGCCGGGCACCACCGTCACCGCGTTCTCCCGCGACAGGCTGTCCTCCGTCCCGCTGCCGATCTTCACCCACGCGATCGAGTCGGCCGACGCCCGCCAGCTCGCGCCGGCGTCCACGCGCCGCGCCGCCCCGTCGACCACCGCGTGGGCCTGCCGCGGGTCGTCCCTGCCCGCCAGCGTGTCGACGATGAGCCGGTTGCCGTAGACGAACACGCCCACGTCGTGCCGCGGGCGCATCCCGAGCCCGAAGGTGGCCGAGGAGGCCCGTTCGCTGGCGGTGCCGTCGTCGCGCGAGTTGCGCAGCACCGCGCCCTCCGCGAAGCCCGCCAGGCGGCCGTCGCCGGAAAGCCCGTTGAAGGTCACGACCGGCTCCGACACGCGCGTGTCCGGATCACGCGCGCCGCGCCAGCCGGCGAGCCCGTGCGCGCCGGGGCGCGTGACGAGCGACTGGAAGCGGTTGGAGGCGCCGATCGCGAGCGGGTCCGCGAGGAAGCCCTGGAACAGCTCGGAGTTGCGTCCGAAGCGGCTGGCATACCGGTCGGCGAGGAAGAAGTGGCTGCCGGCCCAGAGCGGGTCGTAGCTCTCCTGCGCGTTGCGAAGCGCCCACGCCTCCAGCCCGAACTGCGCGTAGGCCGCGCCGAGGTTCGCCACGCCGCGCGTGCTGCCGGCGATGGCGTCCAGGCTCTTCGCATACGGCAGGCGCGCGAGCGCCTCCCGCGCCTGCTCGATGGCGAGCCCGGGCTGCAGGAGGTCGCCGCGCATCATCGCCGCGTACTGGTAGGGCAGCGGGTCGCGCGGGTCGGCGAGGGAGGCGCGCTCGAGCGAGGCGAAGGCCTGCTCGCGCAGCCCCTGCTGCCAGTAAGCCACGGCGAGATGGATGTGCGCGCGCGCGTAGCGGGGTTCCAGCATCGTCGCGCGGGCCAGCGCGTCGATGGCGCCCTCGGGGTCGCCGGCGCGCAGCCGCTCGTAGCCCCTGCCCGCCCACGCGGTGTAGTCGTCGGCCTGCAGCGCCAGCGCCTCGTCGAGCGTGCGCGCGGCGTCGGCCATCTCGCCCGCGCCGGCTTCCAGCGCGCCGCGCTCGCCCAGCACCAGCGGGCGCTTCTCCAGCGCGAGCGATCGCGCGAAGGCGCGGCGCGAGCGCTCGACGTTGCCGCGCTCGCCTTCCACGCGCGCGAGCCCGTGCCAGCCGCGCCAGTCCTTCGGGGCGATGCGCGTGGCCTCGCGGAAGGCCTCGCGGGAGGCACGGTAATCCCCGTCGAGGCGCGCGACATCGCCCGCGGCGAGCTGCGATTCCGGCGTGCCGGGGTTCCTCGCGAGCGCCCGCCCCGCCGCCTCGCGCGCGAGGTCGAAGCGGTCGGCGAAGAGCGCGGCCCAGGCGATGAAGGCGTCCGTGCGCTTCTCGGCGGGAAAGCGCCGCCCGGCGTCCGCGAGGATCGCCTGCGCTTCCGCGGCGTCGCCGAACCAGAGGGAGAGGTCCGCGGCGAGGAAGTGCCCCGTGGCGAGCGCGAGATCCGGCCTCGCGACGTGGATCATGGCGAGCGACCGGGCCGAGGCGAGCTCGCCCGCGTCGACCGCCTTCGCGATCGCGGCGAGCGAGGCGCCTTCCGCGCCGGCGGGAAGCGCGCGCAGCTCGGGGTAGCGCGCCGTCTCCACCGTGAAGGCGCTCACCCACTGCACGCGCGCCCTCGCGTCCTGGATGCGCCGCTTGGTGGGGGCGCGGCCCTTTTCGAGCACCGCCTGCTCGTCGGCCAGCACGGTGAGGCGCCCGTGCTCGTTCGCGACCTCGATCTCGCCCTCCACGACCGTGACCACGGAGCGATCGTCGGCCACGTCGATCACCCACTCGGTGCCGCGGATGGCCGCGAGCCCCGACGGCGTGCCCACCATGAAGCCCTTGGCCGGCGTCTTCGACTGGAAGCGGCCCGTGCCCTTCACCATGTCGACGATGCTCTTGCCGGCGGTGGACTCGACGGGGTCCTTCACCTGCGCCGTGGCCACGCCCTGCAGCGTGAACTGGGTGCGGTCGGCGAGGAGCACGCCCATCTTCGCGTCGGTGGCCACGGTGCGCACGAAGCTGCCGCCCTCCAGGGCCTGGCGCACCTTCGCCGCCACCCAGTCGCGCGCGGAAAGGCCGCGATACTCGCCCTTGCCGGCGAGGCTCACGATCTCGCCCGCGGGCGCGGCGTGCGCGGCCTGCCATCCCCCGAGCGCGAGCGCGATGGCGAACAGGAACCGTGTCGTTTTCATGGTCGGTCTCCCCTCAGAGCTTTTCCAGTGCGATCGAGCCGTCCTCCTCCCGCGGCCCGGGCGCGGCGAGCGGCCTGTCGCCCGCGGCGGCGAAGGCCGGGTCGTCGGCCGGCGCGAAGATCTCCACGGCCTCGGTCTTGCCGGCCACGCGCACGAGGTCCACGCGTCGCAGCGCGACGGCCTCGCCCACGCCCTTCGCCGTCTCGCCGGCGATGAGGATGCGCGTCCCGTAGGCCTTGTTGGTGCCCTCCAGCCGCGAGGCGAGGTTCACGCAGTCGCCGAGCGCGGAGTAGGCGAAGCGGCGGCGCGAGCCCATGTTGCCCACCACGGCGCGCCCGGTGTTCAGGCCGATTCGCATGTGCAGCTCCGGCATCCCCTGCGCGGCGAGCTCCCCGCGCAGCTTCGCCATGCCGCGCTGCATCTCGACGGCGGCCTGCACGGCGTGCAGGCGGTGGTCGGGGTCGTCCAGCGGCGCGCCCCAGAACGCCATGATCGCGTCGCCGATGAACTGGATCACCGTGCCGCCGTGGGCGAGGATGATGTCCGTCATCGCCGTGAAGTGCTCCGTGAGCACGCGGGAGACCACGTCCGGCGGCATCTTCTCGGAGATGCCCGTGAAGCCCTTCAGGTCGGTGAACATGATCGTGATCTCGCGCACCTCGCCCCCCAGCGCGAGGCGCTTCGGGTCGGCGAGGAGCTGGTCCACCACCGTGGGCGCCACGTACAGGGAGAAGGCGCGCTTCACCTCCTCGCGCCGCGCGCGCTCGGCGAAGTAGGCCCGCAGCAGGTGCGCGAGCCAGGCGACGAACACCACGGCCACGGGCGCGGCGAACGGGAGCCACGTGCCGGCGTGCGCGAAGGCGGCCCACGCCAGGCCGAAGACCGACGCGGCGATCGCGACCATCGCGGCCGCGGCCACGAGCGGCCGGGCGCGGCGGAAGACGGCGACGGCTGCGAGCGCGGCGGCCAGGTTCGCCAGCAGCATCGCGAGCGGCCGGGCCGGCCGGATGGCCGCCCCCGTGAGCGCGTTCTCCACGATCGTCGCGTGGATGCGGATGCCCGACTGCAGGCCCCCGGCCTCGGCGATGAAGGGCGTGGCGAAGAGGTCGGCCTGCGCCATGCCCAGCTCGGGCGCGGCGCGCAGGTCCCGGCCCACGATCACGATGCGGCCCTCGAAGGCGCCCTTGAGCTCCTCCGGGGACGCCGCGAGCACGAGGTGGTAGGGCACCACGGGGTGCACGCCCGTCGCGCCGAGGTAGCGGATCATGGCGCCCGCCTCCGGCAGCGGCGGCACCGCGAGCGAGGGCACGCGCACCTGCAGGATCTTCACGACCTGCCGCCAGAAGGCGTCCGGCTCGCCGGGAATCGCGCGCACGAACTGGTCCGGGTCGAGCGGCACGGTCGCCAGCCCCGGAACCGCGCCCGCGTCCGTGAAGAGCGCGAGCGGCTCGGTGCGCTTCCAGAGGCGGGCGGACTGCGTCTCGGCGTAGGTGAAATCCGCGGCCAGCACGACGTTGCCGGCACGCCGGATGGAGGCGGCGAAGGCCTCGTCCTCCTTCGGGTCGGAGGCGTCCGCGAGCAGCACGTCGAAGGCCACCACGGCCGCGCCGCCGAGCGTGAGGCGGTCGAGGAGTTCCGCGTGCGTGCCGCGCGGCCACGGCCAGCGCAGCTTGAGGGCCTCGAAGGACTCCTCGTTGATCGCCACCAGCACGATGGGCTGGGACGATTCTCCCGGCGCCGCGAGGACGGTCAGCGCATCGAGGCCGCGCCGCTCGAGGGCCTGCCAGGGCGGCAGGAACAGGCTCGCGAGGGTCGCAAGCAGGCCGAGCCCCAGGGCAAGGGCCGTCCCGGCGTGCTGGCGAAGGAATCCCGTGGCACTCATTTACCCCGGTTCTTGCGGGAAGGGGCGCGTTTTCCGCTATTTTGCCCCTTCGCGCGGGCCGCGAGCGCGAGTTTTCGCACCCGCCGGATGTCGGCGTCCGAGAACGGCCCGTTCACGCCGGAAATCGCCGCGAGCTTCATGCCGTGCTTGAGGCCCAGCCGGTAGATCTCGCGCACCTTCTCCCACTCGATGTTGCGGCCCACGGTGAAGTTCTCGAAGCGGCCCTCGAGCGCGAGCACGATCGTCTCGGCGAGGCAGGCGTAGGCCACGCCCGGGGGAAGCCCGATGTTGCCCATCTTCACCTTGCCGGGGAGCTGGATCTCGCCGGACTCGATCACGAGCACGTCGGGGCGCCTGGCGACCTCCTCGGGCGGCAGGTCCAGCGGGCGCGCGACGTCCGTGATCACGCATCCGGGCTTCACCTTCGTGATGTCGAGGATGCGCTTGCCCGCGCCGCTGGTGGCGGTGACGATCATGTCCATGCCGCCGATGTCGCGGTCGGTGCCGGAGGCGAGGTGCAGCTTCGCGTCCGGCGTCTCCTTGAGGATGGAGCCCTTGAGCGAAAGCAGCTTCGCGGTCTCCGGCGAGACCATGTACACCTCCTCGGCAACCATCGCGAGCAGCCGTGCGCACACCGAGCCGATGGAGCCCGTGGCGCCCACCACCATCGCCTTGAACTTGAGCCGCTGGCCGTCCTTCGCCGCCGGCGGGACGAGCCCGAGCCTGCGCATCGCGTCGTGCGCGGCCCAGAGCGCCCCGGAGGCGCTGTAGCTGTTGCCCGTGGTGATCGGCAGCGATGCCCGGCGCGCGACGGTGAGGCCCGCGTCCCCCACGACCTTGGTGAAGGCGCCCAGCCCCATGATCTGCGCGCCGAGGCTCCTCGCCACGCGCGCGGCCTCCAGCAGCCGCTTGTAGGTGAACTCCGGGCTGTGGCTCATGATCTCCCTGGGCGTGCCCCCGACCGAGATGAGCCAGCCCTCGGCCTCCACGCCCGTGGGCGACTTGATGCCCGTCACGTGCGAGTAGACGAAGGGCGGCGCGTAGGCCATCGCCTTCTCCACCACGTCCATGAACGCCGGCGGCGAGACGTGGGAGAGCAGCTCGATGGGCTTCACGTTCTTGAAGTATTCCTGCGACAGCGGGTGGATCACGAAGGCCCACCGGTTCACGCGCCTGAAGCCGCCCGGCCAGATCATGCGCGGCTCCATCGCCAGGCCCGTGATGATCTCGAGGTAGTCGTCCTCCAGCAGGTCCTCGGGCTCCTTGCCGCGCGCGGCGATGATCATGGCGTCGAGCACGCTCGGGCCCAGCACGTGGCCGAAGAGCGAGGGCGCGCCGTCGATCACGAGGTGCACGCCCTTCTTCCGGAACTTCGCGATGCGCGCCTCGCTCACGGTGGAGGTGAGGATGGTCTTGCCGGCGAGCTCCTCGATGCCGAAGTCGTCCAGCTCGTGCACCGGGGCCACGACCACGGTCGCCTCCCGCATGGCCCGGCGCAGCACCCATCGCTGCCACTCGCGCGCGAGGGCGTTGTCGGTGACCACGTCCGGCACGCGGTCGGTGACCACGTGCGCGCCGCTCGCGTAGAGCTCCAGCGCATCGAGCGAGCCGAGCATCTTCGGCACGCCCAGCTGCAGCAGCGCGTCGGCGAACTCGAGGTTGGGCGTGTACTCCGCGAAGGCCTGCGCGAGCTTGTAGTTGGCCACCCCCGAGAAGAACAGCACGCGCGCGTTGTTGAAGTAGCTGCCCAGCTTCGACTGCACGTGGCGCAGCGCCCATTCCTGCAGGATGTCGCCGAGGCGGCTGCCGGTGGTCGCCGGCACGCGCGTCACCGCGGCCATGAGGCGGGCGCCTTCCTTGTCCACGAAGCGCTGCGAACCCACGGTGTAGGACTCGCGCACCACCCCCACGCCGATGGCGTCGGCCTCGTTCTCGAACTGGCGCAGCAGCTTCTCGGCGCGCGCCACGCTGTGGTCGGTGCCGACGCGGCGCACGTCCAGCTGCCGCCCCAGGAAGCGCGCCCGGAAGGCGAAATCCTGGGCGCTGGCCCCCAGGCTGACCCCGACGACCCGCTTCATGGATACCTCCTTGTGTGCATTGCAACAATTTGCCGCGAAACCCCGCCCGGCATTTGATCCAAGTGAACATTTCCCCTCTTGGGGATGGCCCCGGGCGGCCGTTTCCGGCATTCTGGCCGGAAGGCGTGTTTGCTGCGGAGCACAAGATGATCGGGATGCCGGGGTTCGTGGGGGACGTGGTGCGTTCCGTGGGGCTTTCCACGGCGATGAAGGCGGCCGGGGTGGTCACGGGGCTGGTCCCCATCCCGCAGCCGATGCTGCTGGTGGGGCCGCACGCGAGCGCCCGCCTCGGGCAGGCGCTGGCGGGCTTCGGCCACCGGCGCATCCTCATCGTGACCGACAGCCAGATCGTGAAGCTGGGGCTCCTCAAGGGGCTCACGGCGGCGCTGCGCGCGGCCGGCACGCAGTTCGTGGTCTTCGACGCCGTCACGGCGGACGCGCCCATCCCGGTGGTCGAGAAGGGCATCGCCTTTTTCCAGCGGCGCGGGTGCGACGCGATCGTCGCCTTCGGCGGCGGCTCGCCCATGGACGCGGCCAAGGTGATCGCCTACGCCGTGGCCAACCGCAAGCCGCCGAGGAAGCTCGTGGGCTACTTCAAGGGGCTGCGCGCGCCCGTGCCCGTCTACGCGGTGCCGACGACCGCCGGGACGGGGTCGGAGGTCACCGTCGCCGCCGTGATCTCGGACCCGGATGCCGGCCAGAAGCTCGTCATCGCCGACTCGCGCCTCGTGCCGGTGATGGCGGCGCTGGATCCATCCCTCATGGTCGGCCTCCCGCCCATGGTGACGGCCGCGACCGGCATGGACGCCCTCACCCACGCCGTCGAAGCCTTCATCGGCCAGTGGGCGACGGACTACACCGACCGCATGGCGCTCGCCGCCGTGGGGCTCGTCTTCGCCAACCTGCGCACGGCGCACAAGGAGGGCCGCAACCTCGAGGCCCGCGAGCGCATGGCGCTCGCCGCGACCTACGCGGGGCTCGCCTTCACGCGCGCCAACGTGGGCTACGTGCACGCGATCGCCCACCAGCTGGGCGGGAAGTACCACGTGCCGCACGGGCTGGCGAATGCGATCCTGCTGCCGCACGTGCTGCACGCCATGGCGCCGGCGGTCACGAAGCGGCTCGCGCTCCTCGCGGTGGCGGCCAAGGCCGGCGCGCCGGGCGAGCGGCCGGCCGCGCTCGCGAAGAAGTTCATCGCGGCGGTGGAGAAGCTCGATCGCGACCTGCGAATCCCCCGGGTGGTGGACGCGCTCAGGGAAGCCGACATTCCCGCGCTCGCCAAGGCCGCCTGCTGGGAGGCGGACACCAACTACCCGGTGCCGAAGTACCTCTCGCAGGCCGACTGCGAGAAGCTCATCCGGAAAGTGCTGCCAGCCGCCAGAGGGAGGTGACCTCCGCTGCCCGGGCGGCGTGCAGCGCGTCGCTTTCGTCGGCCGCCTTCGGGTGCCGCGGCTTCGCATCGAGCCGGCCGGCCACCCGCAGGCCCGCCCCCTCGAAGAGCGCGAGAAGCTCCTGCCGCGTGCGCAAGCCCAGGTGCTCCGCGAGGTCGGAAAGCACGAGCCAGCCTTCGCCGCCGGGCGCGAGATGCGCGGCGAGCCCCGCGAGAAACGCGCGCAGCATGCGGCTCTCCGGGTCGTAGATGCCGCACTCGATGGGGGTCGACGGGCGCGCCGGCACCCACGGCGGGTTGCACACGACGAGCGCCGCGCGCCCCTCGGGAAAGAGATCCGCCTCCACGACCTCGACCCGCTTCGCGAGGCCGAGGCGCTCGGCGTTCTCGCGCGCGCAGGCGAGCGCCCTCGGGTCGCGGTCGGTGGCCACGACGCGCGCGAGGCCGCGCCGCGCCAGCACCGCCGCGAGCACCCCGGTGCCGGTGCCGACGTCGAAGGCGATCCCGCCCGCAGCGGCGGCCGGCAGCGGCGCCTTCGCCACGAGGTCCACGTACTCCTGCCGGATGGGCGTGAAGACGCCGTAGTGCGGGTGGATGCGCGCGCCGAGGGCAGCCACCGGGATGCCCTTCGCCCGCCACTCGTGCGCGCCGATCACGCCCAACAGCTCCCGAAGCGACACCACGCACGGCCCCTCGCCCTCGCCCCAGGCCTCCCGGCACGCCTCGCGCACGTCGGGCGCGCGCCGCAGCGCGATGGCGTGCCCGCCGTCCAGCTCGACCAGCAGCATGCCCAGCGTGCGCGCGCGCTGCGCCTGCAGCTGGCGGTGGCGATGGAAGGCGTCCGCCAGCGTGGCCGCCTTCGCCTTGCGCGGCCCGCGGTCGCTCCTCTTGCCCAGCGCCGCGAGGAGCTGGCGCGCGTTCTGGAAATCGCCGCGCCACAGCAGCGCCGTGCCCTGGCAGGCGAGCCCGTAGGCCTGGTCGGCGGTGATGCGGTCGTCGACGATCGCCATCTGCCGCGGCGGGGGCGCGCCGCTCTCGGAGCGCCAGCGGGCGGAGCGCTCGCCCACGCCCTCCTCGGCCCAGTCGATGACCGGGTAGTCGCCCACGCTAGAGCTCGGTGTACTTCTTCGCCGTGCCGCGCGCCTTGTCGACGGGGTACTTGGCCGCGTTGGCGAGCATCTTGCGGTCGGCGGCGGCGACGGGATCGATCCCCAGCTTGTCGGCGAGGCGGATGAGGTAGAGGAGGACGTCGGCGATCTCCTCGCCGGCGGCGGCGAGCACCTCGGGCGCGGGGTGCCGGCTCTGCTCCTCCGTGAGCCACTGGAAGTTCTCGAGGAGCTCGCCCGCCTCCCCGGCGAGCGCCATCGCGAGGTTCTTGGGCGAGTGGAACTGGTCCCAGTCGCGCTCTTCGGCGAACGCCCGGAGCTGGTCGCGAAGCCTTTGCACTTCCGTCACGGCGCTGCCTCCCTTTTCGTCGCGCAATCGCGCGGTTGCGCATCCCGCGCGCCAGTCCGCACACTACCATCGATGGAAAGCCCCCGCCGGCCCGAGCCGCCCGCGACGCCCCGCCGCCAGGTGGGCGTGTGGCAGGCCGTCTCCGTGTGCGTCGGCATGGTGATCGGCGCGGGCATCTTCCGCTCGCCCTCGGTGGTGGCCGCGAACCTGGGGACGGAGGCGGAGGTGCTCCTCGCGTGGGCCTTCGGCGGCGCGATGTCGCTCGCCGGGGCGCTGTGCTTCGCGGAGATGGCCGCGGCCTTCCCCGACCCCGGCGGCGACTACCACTTCCTGCGCCGGGCGTACGGGCCGCGCGCGGGCTTCCTCTTCGCGTGGTCGCGCTTCGCCGTGATCCACACGGGCTCGATGGCGATGCTGGGGTTCGTGCTGGGCGACTACGTCGGCGGCCTCCTCGGCCTGGGCGCCTGGGGGAGCCCCGCCATCGCCGTGATCGCCATCGCGGCGCTCGCGGCCATCAACCTCGCTGGGCTGCGCATGGGCATCGGCACGCAGGTCGCGCTGATGACGCTCGTCTTCGCGGGGCTGCTCGCCGTGGGCTTCGGGGGCGTCGTGCTCGCGCTGGAGGGCGTGCCGCCCGCGAGCCCCGGCGGTGCCGGCGGCAGCGCGACGGATGCCGCGCACCTCGGCACCGCCCTCGTCTTCGTGTTCCTCGCCTACGGGGGCTGGAGCGACGCGGCGACGCTCTCGGCGGAGATGCGCGACGAGCGGCGCGGCATCTCGCGCGCGCTCCTGGCGGGCATGGCGATCGTGACGGCGCTCTACCTCCTCGCCAACTGGGCGTACCTGCGCGGCCTCGGGCTCGCGGGCGTGGCGGCGAGCCAGGCGCCGGCCGCCGACTTGATGCTGCGCGCCTTCGGCCCGGCGGGGCAGGCCGCGATCGTCGCGGTCGTCGCCGTGACCGCCATCACCTCCATGAACGCGATCCTCATCGCCGGCGCCCGCACCACCTACGCGGCGGCGCGCGACACCGGGGGCCTCGGCGCGCTGGGCGAGTGGCACGCGGTGCGCGGCACGCCCGCCTGGGCCGTCGTCGCCATCGCCGCCGTGGCGCTCGCGCTGGTGGCGCTGGGCGCGTGGGCGAGGAGCGGCTTCTCGACGATGGTCGACTTCCTCTCGCCCGTGTACTGGTTCTTCCTCGGCATGAGCGGCGCCGCGCTCATCGTGCTGCGCCGGCGCTTCCCCGAGGCGCCCCGCCCTTTCCGCGTGCCCGGCTACCCGTGGGTGCCGCTCGCGTTCGTGGCCACCAGCGCCTACATGGCGTGGTCGAGCGTGGCGTTCGTGCACGTCGGCACGCTCTTCGGGATCGGCGTCCTGCTCGCGGGGCTCGTCCTCCTCGCCGCGCTGGAATGGCGGCGGCGGGCGTAAGATGGTCCTTGCCATGCGCACCGGCCCGATCGCATCACGCCTTGCAGCGCTCCTCGTGGGGACGGGCCTCGCCGGCCCGGGCGCCGCCGCGGGCGACGCGCCGATCGCCGCGGAGCGGTTCGCGCTCTCCCGCTCGGAGATGGTCGCCCAGCAGTTGCGCGCGCGCGGCATCGCTGACGCCCGGGTGCTGGAGGCCATGGGGCGCGTGCCGCGCCACGAGTTCGTGCCGCCGCTGCTGCGCGGCTTCGCCTACGCCGACCGGCCTCTGCCCATCGGCCACGACCAGACCATCTCGCAGCCCTACATCGTCGCCTTCATGACGGAGGCGCTGCGCCCCGCGCCCACGGACCGCGTGCTGGAGATCGGCACGGGCTCCGGCTACCAGGCGGCCGTGCTCGCGGAGCTGGTGGCGCAGGTCCTCACCATCGAGATCGTGGCGCCGCTGGGCGAGCGCGCCCGCGACGACCTCGCGCGCCTGGGCTACCGCAACGTGCAGGTGCGCGTGGGCGACGGCTACGAGGGCTGGCCCGAGCACGCGCCCTTCGACGCGATCATCGTCACCTGCTCGCCGGAGCACGTGCCGCAGCCGCTCGTCGAGCAGCTGCGCGAGGGCGGCCGCATGATCATCCCCGTGGGCTCGCAGGCGCTGGGCCAGGAGCTCTACCTGCTGGAGAAGCGCGGCGGGAAGGTCGAGCGGCGCTCGGTGCTGCCGGTTCGCTTCGTGCCGATGACGGGGAAGGCGCAGGGGCGCTAGGGGGCAAGCGGGTTACCTGATCGGCCCGCCGGTCCCCAGGCCCACGCGCTGGGCCTCGGTGTCGAAGACCGTCTTCACGTCGATGTTGGCGAGGTTCACGTCGGGGCCGAACTCGGCGAAGACGATCTTCTTCATCGCCTCGATGTCGCAGCTCCTCACGCCGGCGATCCACGGGCCCGGCAGCTCGATCATGATGCGGTCGAGCGGCAGGTTCTTCTTGATGATGTCGAGCGTCCCCTGGCGCACCACGCCGTCGTCGACCAGCTCCGCCGCCTCGACGAGCACCAGGGTCGCGCCCGCGTCGAAGCAGATCCTCGCCTGGTCCACGAGCAGCGCCGGGTTGCTCATCGTCTCCTTCGATCCCACCTCGCCGAACACCTCCAGCCCCGCGCGCACGGCGCCGGCGATCTGGTCGTGGCGCTGGCGGTCCGTGAGGGGCACGGTGTTGTCGGAGATCTCGATCGTGGTGAAGCCGAGCGCGCGCGACTCCTCGTAGAAGCGCGGCAGCGCAGCCTCCCCCATCACGGCGAACACGTACTCGTGGAACTGCCCGCCGAGGAAGGGCTTCACGCCCGCGGCCTGGTAGGTGCGGAGCTTGCGGACGAGCACTTCGCGCGGGTACAGGCGCGCCGTGCCCGTCTTGATCTTCATGAGGTCGATGTACGGCGCCGCGATCTCCAGCACGCTTTCCACGTAGGCGAGCGGCAGGCCGTCGTCGATCACCATGCTCATCCCCGTGCGGCGGGGCTTGGCCTGCGTGCGGCGCGGGTCGATCGGGACGAACCCGAAGGGGATGGGCTGCGTCATTCTCTTCTCCGTTCTTCCTATTCCTGCTTGAGGCCCGTCAGCTTGAACATCTTCGCGAACCGCTCTCGCTCCTCGGCGAGGAAGCGCCTGAAGTCCTCCGTGCCGCTGCCCACCGGGTCGATGCCCAGCCCGCGCAGGCGCTCTCGCACCTCCGGCATGGCGAGCACGGCGGCCACCTCGGCCTGCAGCTTCGCCACGACCTCGGGCGGCATCCCGGCCGGGCCGAGGAGCCCCATCCAGTGGTTGGCCTGGAAGCCTTCCATGCCCGGGGTCTCGGCGACCGTCGGCGTGTCCTTCGCCCAGCTCACGCGCTTCGGCGTCATCACCGCGAGCGCCACGATGCGGCCGGCCTGGATGTGCTTGAGCACCGGCGCCATGCCGAGGATGCCCAGCGGCACGTTGCCGCCGAGCAGGTCGTTGGTGGCGGGGCCTGCGCCCTTGTAGGGCACGTGCTGCAGGTCGATGCCGGCGAGGTTGTTGATCCACGCACCCGCGAGGTGCTGCGAGCTGCCGGTGCCGGCGGTGCCGAAGCTGAGTTTTCCCGGCTCCTTCTTCGCCTTGGCGATGAGCTCCGCGACCGTCTTCACGCCCACCGACGGGTGCGCCATGAGCACGAGCGGCGTGTCGCCCACCTGCGTGATCGGCGTGAGGTCCTTCACCGGGTCGTAGCGCATCGTCTTGTAGACGCTCGGCGCGACGACGATCTCGGCGGGCGAGGAGAAGAGGAGCGTGTAGCCGTCGGGCGCGGCCCGCACCACCTGTTCCGTGCCGATCATGCCGGCGGCGCCGGGCTTGTTCTCGACCACCACCGTCTGGCCCAGCCGCGGCCCGAGCTTCTCGGCCACGATGCGCGCCATGGCGTCGTGGCCGCCGCCGGGCGCGTAGGGCACGAGGAGCGTCACCGTCTTGGAGGGATAGGCCTGCGCGAGGGCGTCGCCGCCCGCGAGCGCGGCGACGAGCGCGAATACGGAACCCAGAAGCCTGGCAAAGGAACGCATGGAAACCTCCCGCAAGTTGAGGTGGGTCAGGGTTGGCGGAACAGGTAGATCGGGCTCGACCACGCCTGGTGGCCGTTCTCGAGGGTGACGCGGACATAGACGGGCGTGTCGCCGGAGGCCGCCACCTCGACCTCGCGCTCGAATGCGAGGCTCGCGGCGAGCGGCGCATCGGGCAGGCGGAAGGCGCGCACGGCGCGGCCGAGGCCGCCGGCCTCGAGCACCGTGTCCTCGAGGCCGAGGCTCGCGACCGCGAGGCTCGCCTTCACGTGGGGCGTGTCGATGCGCAGCTCGCCCGCGGCGGCGTCCGCCAGCGTGAGGTCCGCGCCGGCGAAGTTGCCCGTGGTCACCGACTGCCAGCGCAGCCCGCCCTCGGGCGTGCGCTCGAGCGACTTCTCGAGGTGCCAGAAGTTGATGGGGCTCGCGGCCTCGATCGCGTTGCCGGCGATGCCGAGCGTGCCGTCCCAGGTCGTCATGCGCCCGCGGCCGCGGTACTCCGCGCCTTCCCAGATCACGCGCACGCGGCGGCCGAGGTCGGCGGCGCCGTAGGGCCGGATCGTCTCCAGCGTGCGCGGGCCGCAGCGCAGGTCGATGCGCTCGATGCCGCACGGCGCCTCGACGCGCACGCGGATGCGCGCCCTGCCGGAAGCCGTGCCCACGATGTCGCCCATCATGGCGGTGCGCACCGGGGCCGACTTCGCGGCCGCGTCGAGGAGCGGGTCCTCGACGAAGCGCTGTGCGTCGGCGTCGAAATCGGCGTGCACGGCGAGGTGCAGGCGCTCGCCCGTCGTGCCGTAGTGGTGCCGCGCGCGCAGGCAGTTCCACAGCGACAGGCGCGTGAGCGAATCCATGTAGAGGCAGGTGAGCCCGCCGTAGGCGCCGAAGATGGAGGCGCCCGGGTGGCTCGCGCCGGGGCGGCCCTTGTGGTCGTCGGAGTTGCAGGCGATGCCCACGCGGTGGCCCAGCTCGAAGGCGTCGAAGAGCAGCCACTCGAAGGTGCCCCACGAGGAGTGGATCTCCACCGAGCGCTCGATGCGCCCGTCGTGCCCGGCGCGCAGGTCCGCGTAGCGGCCGCCAACGTGCGCGAAGGCGAGCGCGTTCTCGCCGTCCCGGTGCAGGGCCGCGAAGAGGTCCCGCACGTGGTTGCAGTCGGTGGCGATGTCGGAGGCGTCCTCCACCAGCGCGTGCGAGGAGCGGCGGATGGGCCGGTCCTCGTCGAAGAAGAAGATGTTGCGGTCGCCGCCCAGGTGCGTCACGGGCGAGTACTCGTAGCCGGGCACCGTCACGAAGCGGCCGGGCTCGTTGAACTCGCGGTAGAGGGCGTTGAGGTCGCGCCAGAAATCGTTGGAGATCTGGAAGTCGTTGCCCTGGTGGCCGACGAAGTCGCAGAAGGCGGCGTCGCGGGCGAAGAGGAAGTAGTCGCGCGCGCTGTTGGTGCCGATCGTCTCCTCGCTCTGGGCGTGGAAGTCGCCCCACCAGGTGCGGGTCTTCGCGCCCGCCACCGCGCACAGGGGGTTCGTCACCGCGAGGAGCCGGCCTTCGGCATCGCGCACGGCGATGCGGACCGTCCCCTCGGCCGTGGCGCGGAGGTCCGGGACGTGGATCGCGCCGCCGCTTGCCTCGACGATCGCGGGCAGGCCCTCGAGCGGACCCTCGGCCGAGAGCGTGAGCCGGCCCTGAAGCGCCGGCACCGGGTTCCCGCACGCGTCGTCGGCGCGGATGCGCATCGCGAAGGGCTCGCCCACGGCGCGCAGCGTCGGGATGACCGCCTTCCACGCGTGCGGGGCGCCCGCCACGAGGTCCATGCGCGCGCCGCCCGCAACGTCGCCGTAGACCACGGTGCCCCAGGGGTCTGCCTGCACGCGCACCTCGAAGGCGCTCTCGCGCATGGTGGAGGTGCGCCAGCCCGCACCGCCCTTCGATCGGTCGCCCAGCACGAGCGTGATCGAATCGCCCTCGCGCAGCGCTTCCCGCATGACGTTCACGCGGATCGCCTTGAACCACGGGCGGAAGGCGCCGCGCGGGTGGTACTCCGCAAGCAGCGTCGTGCCGTTGGAAGCCGACACCGTGCAGTAGTTGGGTGCGTTGGGGCGGTCGAACTGCGGGCGGCCCGCGTCGCTCGCGAAGCGCAGCAGGAAGCGGATGCTGCCCTGGTCGTCGATGCCGAAGCGGCCGGCCGTGTAGGTGATGCGCACCGTCGCCATGGAGCCCGCGGTGATCGCGGGCGGGCAGTCGATGGCCACCGAGCCGAGGGCCTGCGGCGGATAGGGCAACTTCGCGATGTGGGGGTTCGTGCTCATGGGCCTGTTTCGCCCGCGCTTCCGGGCGGATGGAAATCGAGCTTGAGCCCCTGCGGCGTGGACGGCACCACCATGCGCTGCCAGGTGATGGGCACGCGGCCGAAGCTGCGGCTCACGATGTGGATCTCGAGGCCCCATGCGCCCTTGGCTACGCCCATGACGCGGCAATCCGCGGCGGCGAGCTGCACCACATGGGCCACGCCTTCCGAGTGCAGGGTGGGGGCGGAGAATTCAGTCTCGAGGAGCGCCTTCACGTTCACGTCGGTGAGGCGCTTCTCCGCCATGCGCAGGATCTTCCCGAAGCGGCTGGCAGGGAGGTAGAGGTCGCTCGCGCAAGTGAGGCGCCCGCCCACGTCCAGCGCGCGGCGGACCATCGCGTAACCGGCCGGGTCGGGGCCGAGCGCGCGCGTCCACTCGCCTTCGCCCGCCACGAGCTTGCGTTCGAGGATGGTCGCGAAGACGGGAAGCTCGGAGACGCCGTCGTCGTCGAGGAAGCGGTAGTGCCACGAGCCGGAGACGGGGCGCCGCGCGCTGCCCACGAAGGTGCCGTGGCCCTGGCGGCGCACGAGGAAGCCGTCGCGGACCAGGCTGCCCAGCGCCTTCTGCGTGGTGCCGAGGCTCACGCCGAGGAGCTCGCTCAGCTCCCGCTCGCCCATCATCTTGGCGCCGACGGGGATCTCGCCGGCTTCCACGGCCTCCGCCACCGCGGCGCGCAGCCGCGCGTGCTTGGGCATCGCGAGCGGCGCCGCGCGGAAGCGCAGCACGATGGGGGCGTGGATGGGCATCGGCGCAGTCTAGGCGGGGCGGCGGCGGGGGGTCAATAGCATCAGAGCTATATAGCTTTCGGGCGTAGCGGCCGGGCGGCGACCGGGCCCTCCGGGCCGTGTCGAATTCGCCCGCGCCCGTTCGTCGTGGGAGTAGAGTCCCGGCTTCCGGCCCACCCGGCCGCGAGCCTCGCCTCGACCTCCCTTACAAACCAAGGAGTTACGACGATGCGCTACATGATCATCGTGAAGGCCAGCCCGGAATCCGAGGCGGGCGCCATGCCTTCCGAAGAGCGGCTGGCCGAAATGGCCGCCTACCACGAGGAACTCGCCAAGGCCGGCGTGCTGCTGGACGGCTCGGGACTCAAGCGAAGCGCGGAAGGCTGGAAGGTGCAGTACCGCGGCGGCAAGCGCCAGGTGGTCGACGGGCCCTTCACCGAGGCCAAGGAGATGATCGCGGGCTACACCCTCATCCAGGTGAAGTCGCGCGAGGAGGCGCTGGAGTGGACGCGGCGCTTCCCCAACCCGCGCGGCAACGACCTCGACTGCGAGATCGAGGTGCGCCGGCTCTTCGAACTGGAGGACTTCGAGCCGAAGGAGGCGGTGCAGCGCTTCCGCGACATCGGCATGGGCGGGAAGGAGGGCTGACCATGCGCATCATCGCCATGCACAAGACCAACGCCGCCAACGAGGCCGGCCAGCCGCCGTCGCCGGAACTCATGGCCGGCATGGGCCAGCTCGTGGGCTCCCTTTTCCAGAGCGGCATGCTCGTGGCCACCGAGGGCCTGTGCCCCAGCGCGCAGGGCGCGCGGCTCGTGTTCGCGGGCGGCAAGCGCACCGTGACCGCCGGGCCGCTCAAGGGCGAGAACGAGCTCACGGCCGGCTTCGGGATCCTGCGCGCGCGAAACCTCCTCGAGGCCATCGAGTGGGCCACGCGGTACGCCGGGACGCTGGGCGACTGCGTGATCGACGTGCGCCCCGTGAGCGAGCCCTGGGACTGCGGGGCCGCGCCGAAACCCGACGCCATCGCCACGCGCCGGTTCATGGCGCTTCGCAAGGCGGACGCGCGCACCGAATCGGGCGAGCCGCCCTCCCCGGAGACGATGGCGCGCATGGACGCGCTGTTGCAGGAGATGAAGAAGGCGGGCGTGCTCGTGGCGTCCGTCGGCCTCGCGCCTTCCGCGCAGGGCACGCGCGTGCGCTTCGCGAACGGCCGCCGCACCGTGACCGACGGGCCGTTCACGGAATCGAAGGAGCTCATCGCGGGCTACGCCGTGTTCGAGGTGCCTTCCGCGAAGGAGGCTATCGAGGTCTCCGCCGACTTCGCGAGGCTCATCGGCGACGTCGAGATCGACTTCCTGCCCATCGTAAAGATGGAGAACCACTGAAGGGAGATCGCCATGATCAAGGCAATCCTCATCGTGCTGGTCCTCGCGATCGCGGCCGTGCTGGTGGCGGCCGCGATGCAGGCCGACACCTACCGCGTGGTTCGGTCGACCACGATCAAGGCGCCGCCGGAGCGCATCTACGCGCAGGTCGCGGAGCTGCGCGCCTGGGGCCCGTGGTCGCCGTGGGAGAAGCGCGACCCGGCGATGAAGCGCACCTTCGGCGGGCCCGCCTCCGGCAAGGGCGCCACCTACGGGTGGGAAGGCAACAAGGACGTGGGCTCGGGCCGCATGGAGATCCTCGAGGCCGAAGCGCCCTCGAGGATCCTCATCCAGCTCCACTTCCTCCAGCCGTTCGAATCGAAGGCGAAGGCCGAGTTCACCTTCAAGGCCGGTGGAGACGCGACCACCGTCACCTGGGCCATGTTCGGGGATGCCGCGTTCATGACCAAGCTGATCGGCCTCTTCATGAGCATGGACCGGATGGTGGGGCCGGACTTCGAGTCGGGCCTCGCGGGCCTCAAGGCGGTGGCGGAGAAGCCCGCGCCGTGAGGGCTGCGTGACCGAGGAAGCACGCCGCGCGATCGAGGCGGTCTGGCGCATCGAGGCGGCGAGGCTCATCGCCGGCCTCGCCCGCCTCGTGCGCGACGTGGGGGTCGCGGAGGAGCTCGCGCAGGACGCGCTGGTGGCCGCGCTCGAGACCTGGCCGCGCACCGGCGTGCCGGAGAACCCCGGCGCGTGGCTCATGGCGGCGGCGAAGAACCGCGCGCTGGACCAGCTGCGGCGCTACAAGATGCTCGAGCGCAAGAACGCCGAGCTCGCCGCCGAGATGGACCTCGCGCACGACATCGCCGCGCGCGAGCGCGCCGAGGCCATCGACGACGCCCTGAGCGACGACATCGGCGACGACCTGCTGCGGCTGGTGTTCACGGCCTGCCACCCGGTGCTCTCGCCCGAGGCGCGGGTGGCGCTCACGCTCAAGCTGGTGGGCGGGCTCACGACCGCCGAGATCGCCCGCGCGTACCTCGCGCAGGAGGCGACGATCGCGCAGCGCCTCGTGCGGGCCAAGCGGACGCTTTCCGAGGCGCGGGTGCCCTTCGAAGTGCCTCGCGGCGCGGAGCTCGAGGCGCGGCTCGCCTCCGTGCTCGAAGTCGTCTACCTCGTCTTCAACGAGGGCTTCGCGGCCACCGCGGGCGAGGACTGGACGCGGCCCGCGCTTTGCGAGGAGGCGCTGCGTCTGGGGCGCGTGCTCGCCGGCCTGATGCCGCAGGAGCGCGAGGTGCACGGCCTCGTGGCGCTCATGGAGATCCAGGCGTCCCGCCTGCCCGCGCGGGTGGGGCCCGACGGCGCGCCGGTGCTGCTGATGGACCAGGACCGTTCGCGCTGGGATCCGTTGCTCATCCGCCGGGGGCTCGCCGCGCTGGAGCGGGCCGAGTCGCTGGGCGGCGCGCTCGGGCCCTACACGCTGCAGGCGGCGATCGCGGCGTGCCACGCGCGGGCACGGGTCGCCGCCGCCACGGACTGGGCGCGGATCGCGGCGCTCTACGATGCACTCGCGCAGGTGATGCCCTCGCCCGTCGTGGAGCTCAACCGCGCGGTCGCCGTCGGCATGGCCTTCGGGCCGGCGGCGGGGCTCGAGATCGCCGATTCACTCCTCGAGGAACCGGCGATGCAGGGCTACCACCTGCTGCCGAGCGTGCGCGCGGACCTCCTCGCGAAGCTGGGGCGGGTAGAGGAGGCGCGAGCGGAGTGGAAGCGGGCGGCGGGGTTGGCGGGAAATGCGCGGGAGAAGGCGCTGCTCATGGCGCGGGCATCACCGACGCCCGGCAAGGATCAGCCACGCGCCGCGAAGCTGTCGACTCGGCGGAAGGAGTGAAGCGACTGCCCGGGGCCGGGATAGCCTGCGATGCAGATGCTCCCCGTGCTGCCGGGCGCGCGCTGGTTGCCGCCGAGGGTCAGGATCCGGCCCCCGTCCCAGCCCGCGAAGTACCCCACGTGCCCCTTTCCCTTGCACGGCTCGTTTTCACCGGCGTTCCTGAAGACCACCACATCGCCCGCCGCCGGTGCTTCGGTCTCCGTGCCGTGACACCGGAAGGAGCCCGAGCTCCACGACAGGGGCGAGGTGCGCCCGGCCCTTTCGATGCACCAGCAGGCGAAGACCGCGCACCAGGGAACGTCATCACCGTGCACGCCAGGATAGCCGGTGGCACGGAAGAACTGGAGGATCATCGGGTTGGCCTTCTCCTCCCATTCCTCGATGAAGGGCTCCCCGGTGGAGTCGCTCACCTCGTCGACGCCGAGAAAGTACTCCGCGATCTCCATCGGCGAGACGCCCTTGGGTGCGGCATCGAGGATCGCCATGGCCTGCTCGATATCGGCGGCGGACGGCGGCTTTCGCCCGAGAATCTGCGCGCCGACGCCGAACTCGAGCAGCAGCAACTCCAGGCCCGGTTTCGTGGGCGCCCAATGGCCGATGGCGATCGGAGTGCGGCTACTTGGCGTCGCAAACGCTGGCTATCGTCTTGCGGATCGCCTCGTACTTCGCGTCGACGCCCTTGTTCGCCTCGGCGAGCTTCTCGAGCTCCAAGCAGGTGCGCGCTCGATCCGTCTCGGCGAGCGCGCGCGCGGCGTTCCCAGTGGCGAACATGTTGCCGCGGTTGAGCCCGAGCGATTGCGAGCCCGCATCGGTCTTCGAATTGAACGTGCTGTAGACAGAGTACATATCGGAGAACCGTGCATCCGACGCAAACTGAGAGAAGGCCGCCAGCCGCTTGTCCGCATCAACGTCCGCAATGAGTTGCTTGGCCGCATCGCCAATGGCCGATCCAACCGGGGTATTTCCATCAGGTATCCCAACCGGGACATAAGTGGCCATTTGATTCGAGGCGCCCAGGTTGATCTGGAACGGCGCCGTGGCATTCGCGCCCGTGGACATGTCCAGACCATAGGTATCGCGATGGGCATAGATCATGCCCAGGGGCGTGCAGGCCGGAAGCGCGGACAGAAGCACGAGGGAACCGAGTGCGCTCTTGATCATGAATTTCTCCTTGTCGTTCTACCTCACCGTTTCGACAGGCGATCCGCCGACCGCCCCCTGAAAGACGCACGACTGGCCGGGCGGAACCACCCAGGCCGCCTCCCGGACGACCCCCACGGATAGCTGCCCCGCGGACGCCCAGAACCCCGCCACCCAGCGGTTCACCGAAACCGGCCGGGCGGATTCCGCCGCCGGCGCGATGCCGCCCAGCTGCAGGCCTCTCGTCACGCGGTCGCCGTCGCGCACCTCGACATAGGCGCACCCGGGGAGGGCCAAGCCGACGAGAATTACCGCTATGTTATTCATCGAAGTCGTGCACTTAACGCTAATAATTCCGCGCTGTCAATAGCCTCCCCAGCGCCTGCCGCGCCGGCCCCACACGGCGTGTCCGGGCAACTCGATCCGCTAGACTTCCGCCTTCGTCCCGAACCCCGGCTCCGGCCGGCCAGCTCCCATGCACCCCAGCCGGCCGCGGCGCATCCTGCCCGCGATCGTCTTCTCGCAGTTCGCCGGCACCTCGCTCTGGTTCGCCGGAAACGCCGTCCTGCCCGACCTGCAGCGCGATCTCGGGCTGGGGCCGGACGCGCTCGCAACCATCACCTCCGCGGTGCAGCTGGGCTTCATCGCCGGCACGCTCGTCTTCGCGCTCGCCAACCTCGCCGACCGCTTCTCGCCGCGCGCGGTTTTCCTCGCGAGCGCGGTCCTCGGCGCGGCGGCCAACGGCGCGATCGTGCTGCTGGCGCGTGACGCATCCGCCTACGGCCCGCTCCTCGCCCTGCGGTTCGCGACCGGCTTCTGCCTCGCCGGCATCTACCCCGTCGGCATGAAGATCGCGGCGAGCTGGTACCGGGAGGGCCTGGGCGGCGCGCTCGGCTACCTCGTGGGCGCGCTCGTGCTGGGCACCGCGTTCCCGCACCTCATCAAGGGGCTCGGGCACGCGCTGCCGTGGACCTCGGTGACGGCGTGGCTCTCCGCGCTCGCGGTGGCCGGCGGCGCGATCATGTACGCGCTGGTGCCCGACGGCCCGCACCACCCGCGCGGCACGCGCTTCGACCCGCACGCGCTCCTGGGGATCTTCGCCTCGCGGGACCTGCGTGCCTCGGCCTTCGGCTACTTCGGGCACATGTGGGAGCTCTACACCTTCTGGGCGATGGTGCCGCTCATGATCGCCGGGCACGCGGCGATGCACGCGGGCGAGACGGTCAATGCGAGCCTGTGGTCCTTCTGGGTGATCGCGGCGGGCGCGATCGGCAGCGTCGCGGGAGGGATCGTCTCGCGCCAGGCGGGAAGCGCCCGCGTGGCCTTCGCGCAGCTCTCGGTCTCCGGCGCGTGCTGCCTGCTCTCGCCGCTGGCCTTCCTGCTCCCCTTCCCCGCCTTCGCCGCGTTCCTCACCGTCTGGGGCGTGTGCGTGGTGGGCGATTCGCCGCAGTTCTCCGCGCTCACGGCGGCGACGGCGCCGAAGGCCTTCGTGGGCTCCACCCTCACGATCGTGAACTGCATCGGGTTCGCGCTCACCATCGCGAGCATCCAGCTCGCCTCGGCGCTCGCGCACCATCTGCCCGTCGCGTGGTGGTTCGTGCCCGTGGCGGTGGGGCCGGCGCTCGGCCTCGCCGCCATCCGGCGCCTTGCCGCGGGCGAGGCGAGATGAGCCTCGGCCTGCGCATCTTCCTGCCGTTCGCGGGGGGCTACCTCCTCTCCTACCTGCTGCGAAACTTCAATGCGGTCGTGGCGCCCGAGCTCACGCGCGAGCTGGGGCTCTCCGCGGCGGACCTGGGGCTTCTCACCTCCGCCTACCTCCTCGCCTTCGCCGCGTTCCAGTTGCCGCTCGGCGTGCTCATGGACCGCTACGGCCCGCGACGCGTGCAATCGGTGCTGCTGCTGGTGACGGCCGCGGGTTGCGCCCTCTTCGCGCTGGGCACCGGCATCACGCAGCTCACCATCGCGCGCGCGGCCATCGGCCTCGGCGTTTCGGGCTGCCTCATGTCCAGCTTCACCACCTTCTCGCGGGCCTTCGCGACCGAGCGGCTGCCCTCGCTCAACGCCGCCGTGATGGTGGCCGGCGGCGTGGGCGCGCTCGCCGCGACGACGCCGCTCGCGTGGGTGATGCCGATGACGGGATGGCGGCCCCTCATGCTCGTGCTGGCCGCGCTCTCGGCCGCCGCCGCCTTCGCGGTGTTCCGTTCCCCCGAGAAGGCGACCCACGCCGCCGGCGAAACGATCGGCCAGCAGTTGCAGGCCGTGGCCGCGATCATGCGCAGCCGCGTCTTCTGGCGTTACGCCCCGCAGGCGGCCACCGCCGCGGGCGGCTTCATGGCGATGCAGGGGCTGTGGGCGATCCCGTGGCTCATGGTCGTGGACGGGCAGTCGCGCGAGGCGGCCGCGTTCCACCTGCTGCTCCTCACCGGCGCCATGACCGCGAGCCTGCTGGCGCTCGCGCTCTTCATCGTGCCGCTGCGCCGGCGCGGCGTCAGCCCGGGCGCCGTGCTCGCCGTCGCGATGGGCACCGGGGTCGCGTCGATGCTCGCCATCGTGCTGGGCCTCGCGCCGAGCCACTTCCTGTGGTGCCTCGTGGGCGGCGCCTTCGCGTGCTCGAACCTCGCCTACTCCCAGCTCGCCGGGCGCTTCCCGCAGGCGCTCGCGGGCCGCGCCAACACCGCGCTCAACCTCGCGGCGTTCGCCGGCGCCTTCGCGATCCAGTGGGGCTACGGCGCCGCGCTGGATGGGCTCGCCGCGCGGGGATGGTCGCCCGTGGAAGCGCACCGCGCCGCCTTCGGCGCGCTGGTGGCGCTTCAGGCGGCGGGGTACGGGTGGTTCCTGCTCGGGGGGCGGAAGGCCGGGTAGCCGGCCGCCGCCTCAACGCATCCCGTCGATCACCTCGACGAACGCCTCCACGGGTTGCGCGCCCTCGACGACCAACCCGTTCACCACGAACACCGGGACGCCGTCGAAGTTGAAGCCGGCCGATTCCTTCATGTCCGCGGCCACGCGCGCGGCCGGCACGCCGCTCTTGAGGTCCGCCTCCAGCCGCGCGAGGTCCGCGCCGACATCGCCTGCCACCTTGCGCAGGTACGCTTCCTTGCCGGCAAGCGCCGGGATGTCCGCGAAGATGCGGTCGTAGAACGCCCAGGCCTTGGCGGGCGCCTGCAGCGAGATCGCCTCGAAGTGCTCCGCGGCGGCGATCGCCATGGGGTGGAGCTTCGGCAGCGGCAGGTGCTTCACCACCAGCTTCACGCGGCCTTCGTAGCGCTTGAGCACCTCGTCCATCACCTTGGCGCCGTAGGAGCAGTACGGGCACTGGAAGTCGGTGTACTCGTAGATCGTGATGGGCGCGTCCGGGTTGCCGCGCACGATGCGCTGCGCATCCACGATCGGCGCGATCGTCCTCGGCGCGGGCCTCGCGGCCTTGGCCTTCGCGGCGGCGGGCTTGGGCGTCGCGCACCTGGCGGCATCGGGCTTGCAGGCTTCCAGCAAGGCGATGAGCGCCGGGTCGGCGTTCGCCTTGCGCGCGAGGTCGATGGCGGTCGCGCCGTCGCGCGCCTCGACATGGGCATCGGCCTTCGCATCGACGAGGCGCTTGGCGATGGCGCCGCGGTTGCGGGCCGAGGCCCACATGAGCGCCGTCCAGCCGAGGTTGTCGGCGAGGTCGGGGTCGGCCCCGGCGGCGAGCAGGAGCCCCACGACTTCCTCGTTGCCCGACTGCGTGGCGGCGATGAGCGGCGTGATGTCGTTGCGATTCGCGGCGTTCACGTCCGGCTTGCGCGCGAGGACCAGCTTCACGGCCGGCGTGTTGCGGAGCTGCGTCGCCAGCATGAGCGGCGTGCGCCCCCACGAGTCGGCGGCGTTGACGTTGGCGCCCTCGTTCAGGGCCTGCTCGACCTTGGCGGCGTCGCCGGAGCGGATGGCCCCGAAGAGGTCGGGCGCGGCGGTCGACGGCAGGGGCAGCAGGAGGGCGAGGAGCGAGAGGAAGGCGGGAAGCGCGGAGCGGATTGCGGTCATTGTCTTGGGGGAAAGGCGCGAGAACGCGCGAATGCGGCAAAGATGCCCCGGCACGCGAGGTCACGGATTGACCGGCGACAAGCCGCGCCGCGCTTCGCGATGGACGAAGGTCCCATGCGGCCGGGACGCTATGATGGCGCCTGCATCGCCCGCCCTCATGCGCCCCGCCCTCCCGACCCACCGCACCATCGTGCTGCTCTCGCTCGCCGCCTTCGCGAGCGCGGCCTCGATCCGCGTGACGGACGCGCTCCTCGTCCGCATCTCCGGCGACTACGGCGTGAGCCTCGCCTCGGCCGCGAACGTGGTCACCGTGTTCGCGATCCTCTACGGGCTGATGCAGCTCGCGATGGGGCCGCTGGGCGACCGGCACGGGAAGCTGCGCGTGATCGCCGCGGCCTGCGCGGCCGCGGCGGTCGCGAGCCTCGCGTGCGCGGCGGCGCCCACTTTCGAGACCCTGGTCATCGCGCGGGCGGCGGCAGGCGCCGCGTGCGCGTGCGTGATCCCGCTCTCGATGGCGTGGATCGGCGACGTCACGCCCTACGAATCGCGGCAGGGCGTGCTGGCGCGCTTCCTCCTCGGGCAGATCATGGGGCTCTCGGCGGGCGTCGCGCTCGGCGGCTTCGCGGCCGACGGCGCCACCTGGCAGTGGCCCTTCGCCGTGCTCGCCGCATGGTTCGTCGTGATCGGCGCGCTCATCGGCCGCGCCGGCTGGCGCCAGCCGGCAGGGGCGCAGGCCCCGGGGGGCAACGCGGTCGCGAACCTGCTGGAGGTGCTGCGCACGCCGGGTGTCGCGCGCATCCTCGCGACCGTGTTCCTCGAGGGCCTCGTGCTGCTGGGGCCGCTCGCCTTCGTCGCGACCCACCTGCACCTCGTGCGCGGCGCGCCGATGTCGCTCGCGGGCACGATGTTCTTCGCGGTGAGCGCAGGCGGCTTCATCTTCGCGTTCTTCGCCAAGCGGATCGTCCCGGTGCTGGGGGAGGCGCGGCTCGCGATCCTCGGCACCGTGATCGTGTCGGCTTCCGTCGCGGGGATCGCCTTGGCGCCCACCCTCGCCGCGGCGCCCTTCTCCTGTTTCGGCGCGGGGATGGGCTTCTACATGCTGCACAACACGCTGCAGACGAATGCCACGCAGATGGCGCCCACGCGGCGAGGGACGGCGGTGGCGCTCTTCGCCGGCATCTTCTTCCTCGGGCAATCGGGCGGCGTCGCGGTCGCGGGGCAGCTCGCGCAGGCGATCGGCACGGCGTGGACCCTCACCGCCTCCGCGCTGGCGGTGCTGCCGGTGGGGATCGGGTTCGCCCTTTCGCGGCGGGCGGCGGCGACCCGGCATCCGTAAGCGCCGCCGCCAGCGCGTCCCGGAACCAGCGCTGCGCCGGGTCGCGGTGCGTGCGCTCGTGCCAGGCGAGCACCGTCTCCACGGCCGGAAGCCGCACCGGCAGGGGCACCACCTTCAGGCCGAACAGCGAGGCCAGCGTCGTCCCGGCGATTTCCCCGATCACGAGCAGCAGGTCGGTGTTGAGGAGCGTCGCGGCCGCGGCCGTGATGTGCGCCGTGGACGCGCGGGCCTCCCCGAGCTGGCGCAACGCGCGAGCCGACCGCTCGATGGGGCTGGCGACCCGCCCGCCGCTGAGCGTGACGGCCAGGCGGGGCTGGCGCCGGAGCGCCTCCGGCGTGAAGCCGAGCCTCGCCGCCGGATGGCCCGGCCTCACCACGCCCACCACGCGGTCCTCGCGCACCAGCGGCCTCTTGTGAAAACCCGGGCGCAGCGGCACGTCGGTGACGATCGCCGCGTCCAGTTCGCCCCGCGCCATCTCGTCCTGGAAATCGTCGAGGTCGATCTCGCGGAGGGCGACCCGCGCGCCGGGGGCCTCGCGCTGCATGGCGGGAAGCAGTCGCGGGGCCACCACCCACTCCACGATGTCGGGCAGCGCGAGGTGGAAGGTCCGCTCGAGGCGCGCGGGAGAGAAGCCCGTGCCGTGCAGCGCCTCGCCAAGGCCCTCGAGGAGCGGGCGCACCACGGGGACGAGCGCCTCGGCGCGCGGCGTGGGCCGCATCTCGCGGCCGCTGCGGACGAGGAGCGGGTCGCCAAGCGCGGTCCGCAGGCGCCCCAGCGCGTGGCTCACCGCCGGTTGCGACAGGAAGAGCCGCCGCGCGGCCCGGGTGACGTTGCGCTCGTGCATGAGCGCGTCGAAGACGACGAGCAGGTTGAGGTCGAGCCGCGAAACATTCATGGTGTGCATTCCGTGAATGCGGGGAATTCACTTCCATTATAGCGGCGGCGACCCGAGAATGCCCCGTTTCCCGCGACCGAGCGCCACCCCGCCCCCATGGATGCCCCGCCTCCCGCCCGCACGATCGCGCTGCCCGACGGCCGCGCGCTCGCGTGGGCGTGCCACGGCGCGCCGGCCGGGCGGCCCCTCTACGCCTTCCACGGCTTCCCCGGCTGCCGCCTGCAGGCGGCGCTCCTTCACGAGCAGGCGCTCGCCGCGGGCGTGTGCCTCGTCGCCCCCGATCGGCCGGGCTTCGGGGCCTCGTCCCCCGCCCCGCGCCGCGCGCTCCTCGACTGGCCAGGGGACGTGGCGGCGCTCGCGGACCACCTCGGCCACCGCCGATTCGGGGTGCTCGGCATTTCCTGCGGCGGCGCCTACGCGCTCGCCTGCGCGAGCGCGATGCCCGCGCGGATCGCCTATGCGGGCCTGCTCGCGGGCATCGGCCCCATGGACCTGCCCGCGATCCGCGCGGGGCAGCTCCCCGCCCTCAAGGTGCTCTTCGGCCTCGCGAGAGCGCACCCGCTCCTCGCGAGCCCCATGCTGCTCGCCGATGCCTGGCTCTTCCGCAGGAACCCGGCGAAGGCGCTCGCCTCGCTCGCCTCGCTCCTCGCCGAGCCCGACAGGCGGCTCCTCGAGGCGGACGCGTCCGCCCGCGAGCGCTTCGCCGCGAGCCTCGTCGAGGCCTACCGCCAGGGCATCGGCGGGGCGCGGACCGAGGCGGCCGTCATCGCACGGCCGCGCGGCTTCCGCCTCGAGGACATCGCGATCCCCGTGCACGTCTACCAGGGCGGCCTCGACCGCCACGTTCCGCCGGCGATGGGCCGGCACATCGCGCAGGCGCTGCCCCAGGGGCGGCTGCGCTACTACCCGGACGAAGGCCACCTCTCCATCGTGGTGAACCGCTTCGCCGATTGCCTGGGCGACTTCCAGGAGACCCCGCCATGAGCAATCCGCAGCCGCATCCCCCGTTCGACACCGAAGTCCTCGTCGTCGGCGCAGGACCCACCGGGCTCGCGCTCGCCACGACCCTGCGCCGCGCCGGCCACGATCCCCTCGTCGTCGAGCGCCTCACCGAGGGCCAGGGCACTTCCCGCGCCGCGGTGATCCACGCGCACACGCTCGAGGTGCTCGAGTCGCTGGGCATCGGCGAGCGGCTCCTCGGCGAGGGCATCCGGCTCTCGCGATTCAGCATCCGCGACCGCGACGAGACGCTCGTGCGCCTGCGCTTCGACCGGCTTCCCAGCGACCACGCCTGCCTGCTCATGGTGACGCAAGACCGCACCGAGCACGTGCTGCGCGAGGCGCTCGCCGAGGCGCGCGGCCGCGTGCAGTGGGGGACGACCGTGAAGTCGATCGTGGCCTCCGGCGGCGGCGTGACGGCGGCGCTCGAGACGCGCGAGGGGACGCGCAGGGTGCGCGCGCGCTACGTGGTCGGCGCCGACGGCATGCACAGCCTCGTGCGCACGGCCGCGGACATCGGCTTCACGGGCTCCACCTACGAGGAGTCCTTCGTCCTCGCCGACGTCGAGATGGACTGGCCGCCCGGCCGCGACGAGGTGATGCTCTTCTTCTCGCCGCCGGGGCTGGTGGTGGTGGCGCCGCTCGCGCACGGCCGTTTCCGCGTGGTCGCGACGATGCAGGACGCCCCCCTGCGCCCCGGCGTGGAGGACGTCCAGCGCCTGCTGGACGAGCGCGGGCCGCAGTCCGTGCGAAGCCGCGTGACGGCCGTGCACTGGAGCTCGCGCTTCCGCCTGCACCACCGCGTGGCGGACCACTACCGCAGCGGCCCTTTCCTGCTCGTCGGGGACGCCGCGCACGTGCACAGCCCGGCCGGCGGCCAGGGGATGAACACCGGCCTCGTCGACGCCTGCGTCCTCGGGCGCATGCTCGCCGAGGTGTTGGACGGCCGGCAGCCCGACGAGTGGCTGGACCGCTACGAAGGGCTGCGGCGCCCTGCGGCGCAGCAAGTGCTCGGGCTCGCCGGGCGCCTCACGGCCATGGCGACGATGAAGGGCGCCGCGAGGCGCTGGGCGCGCAACCTCGTGCTGCGCACGATCGGCATGCTCCCGCCGGCGAGGCGCAAGCTCGAGATGGGGCTTTCGGGGCTGGCCCGGCGCGACGCCGCGAGGCTTCCCGGTGGACATGTTACGGATTCCCGTAATATGATGCCGGCATGGCATCGAAGCGCCCCCCCGGCCTTGCCGCAACGCTAGAAGAGATCCAGTCCCGCCTCGCGCGCCTGGAGGCGGCCGCGCGCGCACCCGCGCCCGTGGCCGCCGACCCGGCGAAGTTCTGGCTCGTCGACCGCATCGCCAAGGGCGGCACCAGGGGCGGCGAGGTCGCCTACGGCGGCATGGCCACCCTCCCCTCTGGCGAACAGTTCGCCTGGCAGCGGCAGGTCGCGGCGAAGGACCTGCTTCGCCACGAGTGGGAGGGCCTCGACCGCGTGCTCGCCGCGCTGGGCCACCCTGTGCGGCTGCGGCTTCTGCGCGCCATCGTGCACGGGCGCCGGACCAAGGCCGATCTCGAGCAACTCGAGGGCCTGGGCACCACGGGCCAGCTCTACCACCACCTGAAGACGCTGGAGGCGGCCGGCTGGGTGCGGGTGCTCGAGCGCGGCACCTACGGCGTGCCCGGCGAGCGGGTCATCCCTCTCCTCGCGATACTCGCGGCCGCGGCCGGCTGATTTTTCGCCCTCATGATACGCAAAACCGTACTTGCAGGCCTGGCTCTTTCCTTCGCTGCGCACGCACTGGCGCAGGCGAGCAGCGACCCCGTCGCCCGCGCGAAGGCCGCGATCGAGGCGCGCGTGGCATCCGGGCACGCCGTCGGCATCGCGGCGGGCGTGATCCTTCCCGACGGCCGCGTGGAAGTCGTCACCGCCGGCACCTCCGGGAACGACAAGCGGCCGCAGGTCGACGCGGACACGCTGTTCGAGATCGGCTCGATCACGAAGGTATTCACGGCCACGCTCCTCGCCCAGCGCATCGAGCGCGGCGAGCTCGCGCCCGGCACGACGGTGCGGCAGGCAGCGCCGCGCCTTCGCGACTGGCGCTCGCCGGGCGTGGGCGACGTGACGCTCGAGGCGCTCGCCACGCACACGGCGGGCCTGTCGCGCCTGCCGAAGGACCCGTGGCTCGCCGCGACCGCCCTCCTCTCGCGGCAAGGGCCCTATGGTGGGTACTCCTCCGATCGCTTCCTCGACTTCGCGGCCGCTGCCGACTCCCCCGGGCCGGGTCCGCACGGCTACGCGTACTCCAACTACGGCGCGGCGCTGCTGGGCGAGGTGCTGGCGCGACGCGAAGGGCTCGCCTGGTCCGCGCTCGTGCGGCGCGACATCCTCGACCCGCTGGGCATGGCCCGCACGGCTGTCGACACCCGCGACGAGGATGCCGCCCTCCTCGCCCGCGGCCACGACGACTCGCTTCGCCCCACCGGGTACTGGGCGATTCCCGGCATGGGCGGCGCGGGGGCGCTGCGCTCGAACGTGGACGAGATGGCGGTCTTCCTCATGGCGCAACGCGCGGGCGCGCTCGCCGGCGCGCGGCTCACCCAGCAACCCCGCGGCAAGGCCTGGGATCGCAACGAGACGGGGCTCGGCTGGGTGATCCGCCCGGGTGGAAAGGGGCGCATCCTCTGGCACAACGGCGGCACCGGCGGCTTCCGCTCCTTCGCCGGCCTCCACGAGGCGACCGGCGTGGGCGTCGTGGTGCTCTCCAACACCTCGACAAGCGTGGACGACATCGGCCTGCACGTCCTCGACGACACCGTTGCCCTTGCGCCCGAGGGCCGCAAGCCCCCGCTGTGGCGCTTCGGCGTGATGGCGGTGATCGCCCTCACGATCGTGTGGACGGCGTGGCGGGCACGGCCGGCGTCGCGAGTCGATGCGCTCTGGGCCGGGCTGGAACTCGCGCTCGCCGCGCTGGTGCTTCACCTGCTCGCGCCGTGGGGGTGGATGCCGGCGTTCGCGTGGCCGGCGTTCGCGGCCGTCTTCGCCGGCTCGCTGCTCGCGGTCGCGCGGAGAGCCATGGCATTGCCGTGGCGCGAGCCGGGCGGAAAATGGCGGTTCTGGCGCAGCGTGGGGCGGGGGTTCACGGCGTTGGTGTTCGCGGCCTGCCTCGTGCACGCTTGAGCCGCCGGGTCGGGAACGCCAGCGCCCCTGGCATCATCCAATGGGGAAAGGACACCCCGGACCCGCCATGAAAGCCGCCGCCCACGCCCGCACCGACCCCCCGCTCACCGACGCCGAGATGGCGTCCCGGGTGGCCGCGGGCGACCACGCGGCGTTCCGCCTGCTGATGCGGCGCCACAACCAGGCGATGTTCCGCACGGCGCGCAGCATCCTGCGCGAGGACGCCGAGGCCGAGGACGCCGTGCAGGAGGCCTACCTCCAGGCCTACCGGCGCATCGCGGACTTCCGGGGGGATTCCAAGCTCTCCACCTGGCTCCTCAGCATCGCCGTCAACGAGGCCATCGGGCGCCTGCGCCGCCGGCAGCGCCGCGCCACCGTGATCAGCCTCGAGGGCGACATCGCGCACGGCAGCGACGATTCGCCCGCCGAAGAGCACGCGGCCGACGAAGGCGGCGGGCCGGAAAGCCTTGCCGCCCGCGCCGAGGCGCGCCGCCTCCTCGAGCGCACGATCGACCAGCTGCCGGAAGCGTTCCGGAGCGTCTTCGTGCTGCGCGCCGTGCAGGAGCTGGACGTGGACGACACCGCCGCCGCGCTGGGCATTCCGGAAGCCACCGTCCGCACGCGCTTCTTCCGGGCGCGCGCGCTGCTTCGCGAATCCCTCTCGCGCGAGTTCGACCTCGCGCACGAGGGCGCCTTCGAGTTCCTCGGCGAACGCTGCGACCGCATCGTCGCGCGCGTCATCGCCCGCCTTTCCGAGGCACCCCCCGGCGGCACCTGACCGCCTTCCCTTCCCTCCAACCGGAGAACACCATGTCCTTTCTCGCTTTCGCGAACGGTCCCCTATTGCCCGCTTCCCGGCGCGGCTTCCTGAAGTCCTCCGGCCTGCTGCTCTCGGGCACGGCCGTGGCGCTGCTCGCCGGGCGCGAGTCGCTCGCCGCCGGCGGCAATGCCACCGAGGCCGACGCGCGCATCCTCAACACCGCGCTCGCCGCGGAACTGGAAGCGGTCGCGGCCTACCAGGTGGGCGCCGAGAGCGGCCTGCTGCAGAAGCCGGCGCTCGATCTCGCCATCACCTTCCAGGGCCACCACCGCGAGCATGCCGACGTGCTCGCGAAGACGATCGAGAAGCTGGGCGGCAAGCCCGCGGCGGCCAAGGCGCGCTACGACTTTCCCACCGCGAAGCTGAAGAACCAGGCCGACGTGCTGCGCTTCGCGGCCGCGCTGGAGAAGGGCGCCGTGAGCGCCTACCTCGGCGCCGTCCCGGTCTTCGCCAATCGCGATCTCGCCAAGGCGGCGGCGAGCATCCTCGGCGACGAGGCGATGCACTGGGCGATCCTGCGCCAGGCCGTCGGCGAGATGCCCGTGCCCTCCGCGTTCGTCGCGTGACAGCCATGCGCCTCGCCGTGGCCGTCACCGCCGTGGCCGCCATCACGGGCTTCCCGGCCGCGATGGCGGCACCCGCCGGCAATGCCGCCCGGGGCGAGGCGCTGTACGAACGGTGCTTCGCCTGCCACTCGCTCGAAAACGACCGGGCGGGGCCGCGCCACTGCGGCCTCCTCGGCCGGCGCGCAGGCAGCGTCCCGGGGTTCGACTACTCGCCGGCGATGCGCGCCTCGGGGATCGTGTGGAACGCGGCGACGCTCGACCGCTTCCTCGCCGCGCCGACCGCCGTGGTGCCCGGCACCTCGATGGGCTACGCGGGGATCGCGAGCGCGCAGGAGCGCGCGGATCTCATCGCGTACCTGAGCGCTGCCCGCTGTCCGGCGTGAGAATGGCTCCCTGCCGTTCCAGCTCGCCCTGGATCTCCTTGACCTCCAGGGCCCTCGGCTCGACGCCGCGCCGGCACGCCATGGCCGCAGCGACACCGGCCGCCTCGCCCATCGCGAAGCAGGGCCCCGCCACGCGGGCGGACGCCTGCGCCACATGGGTGGCCGAGAGGTTTCGCCCGGCGACCAGCAGGTTCCTCACCCCTTTCGCGACGAGGCAGCCGAACGGGATGCCGTACCAGTCGCCGTCCGGCAGGAACTCCCACGTGGTGCCGCGCCCGCCCGTGTGGCTCTCCAGGGGCCACGCGGTGCAGGCGATCCGGTCCGGGGGCTTCACGCACCCGCGCACGTCCGACTCCCGGAGCGTCTTTTCACCATGGACCAGGCGCGATTCGCGAATGCCCACGGTCGCCCCGATGTCCACGATGCGCGCGCGGCCGAACCCGGGCACGAAGCGGCGGAACACCTCCTCGTACAGGTAGGCCTGCCGCCGCCCTTCGATCTCCGCGGCCGTCAGCTCGTCGGGATCCGTGAGGTCGAACGGCTCGCCGTCGGGCTTCCGGAGACGCGTCACGTTCAGGTGGACGATGCCCTCGAGCGGGTTGAGGTGCACGCCCGTGGCCGTCCGCGGCAGGTCGTAGCCCTCCGTCACCGCCCTTTCCAGCAGGTCGCGGATCTCGGCCCGGCCGAGCGCGCCCGCCACGGCGGTATCGACATTGCCGAGGCGGAACATGGTCGAGCCGAACTGCGTGCGGCCCCCGTCTCCGAGGGAAAACCCGACGCCGGCGGCGACAGCCACGTCGCCGTCGCCCGAGCAGTCCACGACGATCCGGGGGCGCACGGCGACTCGCCCGCCCCTCGTCTCGAGCACGACGCTCGCGATGCGCTCCTCCTCCACGTACACGGCGGCCGAGTGCGCGTGCAGCCGAACCCGCGCGCCATGGTGCGCGACGAGCTCGTCTGCGACCGCCTTGAAGGTCGCCGACTCGTACGGCACGCCGATGATCCGGCCATGGCGCCGCGGCGGCAGCACCGCGTCACGGCGGCGCAGGCGCTCCTCGACATCGAGGTAGAGGCCGCCGATCGCGCGGAACAGGCGCTCGTCGTCGACCACCCCGTGGGTGCCGCAGAAGCCCCCGAGGGTCACCGCAGTGAGCGTGCCCCCGAGGAAACCATGGCGCTCGACCAGGACCGTGCCGGCACCAGCCCGCGAGGCCGCGCACGCCGCCGCGATTCCCGCCGCCCCCCCGCCGACGACGAGCACTTCCGGCTCGTCGACGACGGGAACCCGCCGCGCAGGTTCGACGATCGCGTTCGTGAACACGCCCGGCGGCCCGGGTCAGTAGTCGAGCGAGACGCCGGCCGCCTTCACCGCGCGGCCCCACTTCTCCACCTCGTCCTTGATGCGCTGCGCCTCTTCCGCCGGGGTGTTGCCGACGACGTTGGCGCCCATGTCGGTGATTCGCTTGCGCATCTCGGGCGAGTTGAGGAACTTCACCACCTCGCGATTGACGCGTGCGACAGCCTCGGGAGGCGAGCCCGGCGGCATGGCGATGTTCTGCCAGGCGGAGACGTGGAACCCCGGCAGCCCCGATTCCGCCACCGTCGGCAGGTCCGGCATCGCCGTCGACCGGGTCGAGGTGCTCACCGCGATCGCCTTCACCTTGCCCGCCTGCAGCATCGCCCGCGACGCGGGGATGTTGTCGAACAGCATCTGCACCGCGCCGCCCGCGAGGTCCGTGAAGGCCGGGGCGCTGCCCTTGTAGGGCACGTGCACGATGTTGATGCCCGCGGTGATCTTGAAGATCTCGGAAGCCAGGTGCTGCGCCGTGCCCGAGCCCACGGAGGCGAAGTTCACCTTGCCGGGGTTGGCCTTGGCGTAGGCGATGAGCTCCTTCACGTTGTTCGCCGGGAAGTCCTTGTTCACGACGAGCAGGAGCGGCAGCTCGGTGATCTGCGTGACCGGCGTGAGGTCCTTCACCGGGTCGTAGCGCAGGTTCTTGTAGAGGCTCCCCGCGATCGCGTTCGGCCCCGTGCTGCCCAGGAGCAGCGTGTGGCCGTCGGGCTCCATCTTCGCCACCTGCTCGGTCGCGACCAGCCCGCCCGCACCGGGACGGTTGTCGACCACCACCGTCTGCCCGAGCTCCTTCGAGAGCCCCTCGCCGATGAGCCGCGCCATGATGTCGGCCGCTCCCCCCGGGGGCCACGGCACGATGAAGCGGATCGCCTTGCTGGGGTACTGCGCATGCGCCCCTTCGGACAGCACGCCCATCGCGAGAAACGCCGCCAACAGCACTGCCAGATGCCTTGCCCGAGCGAACATGGTCTCCTCCTTCTCGTTGGTTTGAACCGCTCCTGCTACAGCCCGTACCGGACGTTCTTCAACTGCGTGTCGTCGAGGAGCGCCTCCTTGCCGCGCTCCTTGCCGATCCCGCTCTCCCGGAACCCGCCGAACGGCGCGTCGACGGACGAGCGCACGCCCGTGTTCACGCATACCGTGCCCGCCGAGATCGCCCGCACCATCCGCATGGCGCGCGTCGCGTCCCGCGTGAAGACGCACGCCGCCAGCCCGTAACGCGTGTCGTTGGCGATGGCCACGGCCTCGGCTTCCGTCCGGAACCGCATCACGGTGAGGACGGGCCCGAAGATCTCCTCGCGCGCGACCCGCATGGCGTTCGTGGCGCCGTGGAAGAGCATCGGTGGAAGGAAGGCGTCGCTCGCGGTGTCGCTCCTCCCCGCGAGATCCACGTAGGCCTTCGGTGTCGCGCCCTCCGCCTTCCCAATCTGGAGGTACTTGCGGACCTTCGCCGCCTGCGCGCTGCTCACCAGCGGCCCCATTTCCGTCGCGGGATCCTCCGGCGGGCCGATCTTCACCGCGCGAAGCTTCGCTTCGAGCTTGTCCAGGAAGGCATCGGCCACCGATTCCTCGAGCAGCAGGCGCGTGCAGGCACCGCACACCTGGCCGCTGTTGCGCACGATGTCCGTGTAGGCCACGGCGACCGCCTTGTCGAGGTCCGCGTCGGCGAAGACGAGCGACGCCGACTTCCCGCCCAGCTCGAGCGTCAGGCGCTTCACGGTATCAGCGGCCTCGCGGAAGATGCGCTTGCCGGATTCGGTGCCGCCGGTGAAGGAGATCTTGGCCACGCGCGGGTCGCGGACGAGGGCGGAGCCCACCGGGTCGCCCGGGCCGTTCACGATGTTGATGACGCCCGGGGGGAACCCGGCCTCCGCCACCAGCGCGCCCAGCTCCACGGTGGAAAGCGGCGTGACCTCCGAGG
This sequence comes from Burkholderiales bacterium, assembly GCA_019634955.1. Lineage (GTDB taxonomy): Bacteria > Pseudomonadota > Gammaproteobacteria > Burkholderiales > Usitatibacteraceae > FEB-7. The sequence continues at coordinate 38,639 of JAHCAK010000011.1, read as the reverse complement.
GCTTGATCACCACGCAATTGCCCGCCGCCAGCGCGGGCGCCATCTTGAGCAGCGCGATGCTCAGGGGGAAGTTCCACGGCACGATGAGCCCGCAGACGCCGAGCGGCTCCCGCAGCGTGAAGTCCATCAGCGTCTTGTCGGAGACATCGAGGGTCTCGCCGGATAGGCCCAGCAGGCAGCCCGCGTAGTACTCGAGCGTCCCGGGCCCGCCCGAGAGCCACGCCCGCGACGCCGCGATGGGCTTGCCGGCGTCGTAGCACTCGATCCACGACAGCGCCTCGACGCGCGCGGCCAGCAGGTCGGCCAGCTTCATGAGCTTCTTCGACCGCTCCCGCGGGAGCGTCGACCGCCAGGCCGACTCGAAGGCCTTGCAGGCGGCGCCGACCGCGAGGTCGACGTCCTCCGGCCCGGCCTCGTGCACCTCCGCCAGCGCGCGGCCGGTCGAGGGATCGATCGAGGTGAAGGTCTTGCCCGACAGGCTCGGCACTTCCTTGCCGTCGATCAGCAGCGGATACGGCCCCTTGCGCAGCACGTCCTCGCGTTTCATCACAGGGCCGCCTCGTAGAGCGCCTTGATCTCCTCGTTCGAGGGACGGCGGCAGTTGATCTGGGTGGAGCGGCCCTTCGCGGCCAGCGCCGTGAGGCGCTCGACCATGTCGGCGCGGATGCCCAGCTCGGCCAGGTGGCGGCAGGTGCCGGCCCGGTCGCGCAGGCCGATCATCGCCTCGACCCCGTTCGCCGCGAGCTCCCGCTCGTCCTTGCCGCCGCTGCCCATGAGGCGGGCGATGTTCGCGTAGCGGGGCGCGGCCGTGTCCAGGTTGAACCGGAGCACGTGCGGCATGAGCGCGCTCAGGCTCTCGCCGTGGGTGCAGTCGATCACCGACTCCACGGCGGTGCTCAGGCCATGGATGGCGTCGTTGCCCTTCATGGAGATGGCGATCCCGGCGAGGTGGCTCGCGAGCATCATCGCCGAGCGCGCGGCGATGTCGGCGCCGTTCGCGATGGCGGTGGCCAGGTTCGCGTTCACGAGGCGCATGGCCTCCTGCGCGCAGATGTCGCCGATCGGGTTCACCTGGACGTTGGTGTACGAGCCGAGGGCGTGGATGAACGCGTCCATCCCCGTCGACGCCGTCATGCGCGGCGGCACCGTCACCGTGAGCTCCGGGTCGAGGATCGACTCCGCCGGGCGGCATCGGACGCTTCGCACCAGGTACTTCTTGCCGCTCGCGTCCTTGACCAGCGCGCCCGTGGTCGCCTCGCTGCCCGTGCCCGACGTGCTCGGCACGACGATGAACGGGATCGGCGTGCCCTGCGCGTCGTCCACGCCCTTGGTCTCGATCTCCTCGATGGAGCGCCCGCTCAGCAGCTGCATGGACATCACTTTCGCCGCGTCGATCGAGCTGCCGCCGCCCAGCGCCACGAGGAAGTCGAAGCCGTCCTTCCGCAGCATCGCGACTCCCTCCGTCACCTCGGCCATCGTCGGGTTCGGCTTCACCTCGCCGAAGACGACCGCCTCCACGCCGGCCGAGCGCAGGTGGCCGGCCACTTTCTCCGCGAGGCCCACCTTGACGAGCCCCGCGTCGGTGACGAGAAGGGCGCGCGTGGCGCCCCGCGCCTTGGCCCTGGCCCCCAGGGTCGAGATGGTGCCCACCCCGAACGTCGTGCCGGGTGGCCACGTGACGGAGAAGGTGACCTTGTGAAGGGGATCGTTCAGTTCCATCTAGCGGGCTCCTTGTTCGATTTCGAACTGGTTCATGACGGTGCGGATGTCCTCGACTGCGTCGATGCAGCGCAGCGTGGCGAGCGCCATCTCGACGCGGGATTCGGGCAGGAAGTGGCAGGCGCCCTCGCGGAACTTCTCCGCGTGGTCGAAGGGGCGGTCGCGGGCGCCGAGGAGCTGCAGCCGCTCCTCGACGAACTCCGCGCCGTCTTCCATGCGCACGCGCACGCGCGCGCCGTACTGGTAGTCGCTGTAGTACGCCGCGTGCATCGCGGGATCGGTCTTGAAGGTGACGCGCGATCGCAGCCGCTGCACGACCGGGGACTGGATGCCCTCGGCGAGGTACTGCCGGTAGGAGAACTCCCCGGCGGCCAGCGCGGCCAGCGCCCCGAACCCGGCGTCGAAGCACAGCGCGACGTGCGTGGCGGTGCCCTCCCGGATCTGCTCGTACACGTCCGGTTCGAGCGCCTGGAAGCGCGCGGCAACGTAGAGCATCACCCCCGGGCCCTCGATCTCGATGGCGGCGACCTTCAGCGGGTCGAAGCCGGGGATGCGATCGTGCAGGGCGAGGGCGCACTCGATCGCGGTAAGGTTGTACGCGCACGAAGGGTGCCGCTTCGTGTTGAGCGTGCGCGTGTACCACTCCGTGCCGAGGCCCTTGAGGAGCTCCTCCTCGTCCACGACCTCCGAGACCGTCGCGAGCAGGCCCGCGGGGTGTTCGATCATGTCGAGATTGCCGAGGAGCCCGGCCTTGGCGAGAGACGCGGAGGTGATGCCCCACATGGCCGGCAGCCCGTTGCAGAGCACCTTGCTGTCCGTCATCCAGCCCGTGTGGCAGCTCTCCATCGCGAGGAACGCGGAGTGGCTGACGGCACGCTGGGCCTCCACCGGCGTGAGCCCCAGCAGCCGGCCCGCGACCAGCGCCGTCTCGACCTGGTGGTTCGGCATGGAGTTGCCCACGTAGGCGCCGCGCTGGATGGCCCGCGAAGTGCGGCCGTTGATCTCGTTGCCGATCACCACGGCAGCGACGAGGTCCCGGCCGGATACGCCGGCCGCCTCCCCGGCCGCGAAGGCCGTGGGCACCACGGCCGCCCCGGAGTGGCTGATGATCACCCAGTCGTCGAAGTCGAGGACCTGGGCGACCGCCGAGTTGTAAAGAGCGGCGGCTGGAGCCGGCATGCGCCCCCGGCCGCCGAAGAGAGTGGCCTGGCCACCCTCACCCATGATCGCGAGGCCGGCGCGCACGCTTGCGGCGGCCGGCATCATGCTGCCCGTGTAGCAGGAGCCGATCGTGGCAACGAGCTGCTCCCGCGCGATCTCCACGACATCGGGCGGAATGTCCTCGAACCGCAGGCCGCAGGCGAATTCCGCGTACGTGCGGGTGACCGCCGGTCTTGCCGCGCGCGAGGGCGGGCGGGCCGCGCGGGCCCCGACGTCGCGCGGAGCGGCTGCACCGGCCGAAAGCATGGCCGTCTGCAACAGCATCGAGAACTGCATCAGCAGCCGGCGCTGGTCCTTCGGAAAGCGCGCGCGCCCGGCCAGGATGATGGCCATGACGTGAAGCTCGCCGGTGAGGACCCGCGCCCAATCCTCGCGGGCCATGCGCACCGTCGCGTGCGGGGCGTTGTCCGGCCGGGGCGCCGCGATCTCGATGGCGGCGCGCGAGAGCGTCAGCACCAGGACCTCGCCTTCCGTGGTCTCGCAGGCGATCGCGCGCCCGAGCGCGCCTTCCAGGCGCCTGGACACGACACGGCCCTGCAACCCTTCCCAGATCCGCGCGAATCGCGCGAGCCCCTGCGCGAGATCTCCCTGCCTGCCCGGGCCGTCCATGGCTCCCCCGCCTCTCCGTTATGCGTGTCACCTAGTGACACGACGAATCATTTCGTGACATTATGGGGGGTATCGGGGCCGGACGCAATCGCGCGATTGCGCGAATCGATGCTGCGCGGCAGCATCGGGGCGGCCCCTCAACGACTTTCGGAGCGACCTCGGCGTGATCAAGCAGAACCGTTCCCTCTCCCGGGGGCTGCGCATCCTCAGGGTGTTCAACGACATTCCCACCCCGTCGCTCGCGGACATCGCGTCGGCGGTGGAGCTCACGAAGACGACCTGCCGGCGCTTCCTGATCACCCTAGAGGAGGAGGGGTATGTCGCCTACGACGACTCGCAGAAGCGCTATTCGCTGCGCCCGCTGGTCCTGGAACTGGGCTACGCCGCCTTGGGGAGCATGTCCGTGCCGGCGCTCGCCACGCCGTACATGCAGGAGCTGGCGGACCAGACGGGCGGCGCCGTGAGCCTCTCCGTGCTGGAGGGTGACGAGATCGTCTTCGTCGGCCGCAACGTCGCCGCCGCGGAGAAGCGAAAGCTCGTGACGATGAACATCCACGTGGGCATGCGGATGCCGGCGCACTGCACGGCGATGGGGCGGGTGCTCATCGGCGCGGACCACGAGGACGTCCGCGGCTTCGTCGCGGCGATGCGGATGGAGAAGATGACGCCGAAGACGCTGGTGAACCGTGCCCAGCTCACCAAGGCCATCCAGGAGGCAGCAAAGCGCGGCTACGAGGTGGTCGCCGACCAGTTGAGCCTGGGTTACGGCGCGGTCGCCGTTCCGCTGGCCGCCTCGGGCTCGCGCCGTTACGCTTTGGCGGTGTCCCTGTCGACCGCCGACTACTCCCAGGCCAGGCTGGTTCGGGAGGTGCTGCCGGCACTCGCCGAAGTGGCCGGGAAGCTCAACCGCATCATCGCGAGGGGTCGCCTGGAGAAGGCTTGAGCGGATCTGCCGCCGTGGCGTCCAGCCACCGCAGCAGCGTGCGGTACAACTGCTCCGGCTCCACGGGCTTCGCCACGAAATCGCGCATGCCGGCATCCAGGCAGCGGGCCTGGTCCTCTGCATAGGCGTTCGCCGTCATCGCGATCACGACCGGCCCGTCCGGCTGCCGCGACAGGATCTCCCGCGTGGCCTCCAGGCCATCCATGCGCGGCATCTGCATGTCCATGAGGATAAGGCGGTAGCGGGTTCTCGCCGCCATTTCCAGCGCCTCCACCCCGTCCTCCGCCATGTCCACCACCAGCCCCGACCCCTCGAGCAACGCGGCGGCGACCTCCCGGTTGATGTCGTTGTCCTCCGCGAGCAGGATACGGGCGCCGTCGTGGCGCCCGCGCAGGGCGCGCAGGTCGGCCTCGCCGTCGGGCGCCGAACCCTCCGCCACCGTCACGGCGGACCTGCGCAGGCGGGCCGTGAACCAGAACGTGCTCCCCACCCCCGGGGCGCTCTCGAGGCCCGCCTCGCCGCCCATCAGGTTCGCGAGCCCCTTGGTCACCGCGAGCCCCAGCCCCGTGCCGCCGAACCGGCGCGTGGTCGACGAATCCGCCTGCACGAAGCTCGTGAAGAGCCGGTCCTGCGCTTCCCGCGCGATGCCGATGCCGGTGTCGGCGACCTCGAAGCGGATGCGGGCGCCCGCTGCATCGGCCTCGACCAGCCGCGCGCGCAGGGTGATGCGGCCCTGAAAGGTGAACTTGACCGCGTTGTTCGCGTAGTTGAGGAGCGCCTGCTGCAGGCGCGTGGCGTCGCCCTGCAGGCCGGCGGGCATCGCGTCCGACTCGCGCAGCACTTCCAACCCCTTGGCGTGCGCCCGTCCCTCCACCATCGAGACCACGTTGGCGAGCACCGTCTCGATGCGCAGCGGGCGCTCCTCGAGCTCGTACCTGCCCGCCTCGATCTTCGAGAGGTCGAGGATCGCGTTGAGGATCTCCAGCAGGTGGTCCGCGGCGGATTCGAGCTTCTCGAGGCGCTGCGCCTGCTCGCCGTCGAGCCCCGCGCGTCGCATGAGGTGCGCCATGCCGATGATGCCGTTGAGCGGCGTGCGGATCTCGTGGCTCATGTTGGCGAGGAAGGAGCTCTTGGCGAGACTCGCCTCCTCCGCCGCCCTGCGGGCCGCCACCGCCGCCTGGTTGGCCACGCGCAGGGCGGCCTCCGCGCTGCGGTGCGCGGTCACGTCGACGAACGAGATGACCTCGCCCTCCTCGACCGCCTGCCGGCCGACGAGCATGTCGCGCACACGCCCGTCGGCGCAGGTCACGCGGTACTCCCGCGGGGTGATGGTCCCGTCGGCGCCGGCACGCCCGGCCACCCGCCAGTCTTCCCGCACCCACTCGCGGTACGACGGGTCGGGAAAGACCAACCGCCACCACTCGGACAGCGACTGGGCGGCGGCGCGGTCGAAGCCGAGCAGGCGGGCGTACTGGAGGTTCACCGACTCGATCGCGTCACCTCTCGCGTAGGCCATTGCGACCGGGCTCGAGTCGAACAGCGTCCGGAACACCTTGTCGCGCTCCATCGCGAGGGCCTGGTCCCGCATGGTCGCGAGCTGGCGCTCGGCCTCGCGGCGTTGCGTGACGTCGCGCGAAAGGAGCGTCACGGTTTGCGGGCGCCCGGCCGACGCGTCCTTGCGCGATGCGGAGAGCTCGAACCAGCGAAGCGCGCCGCCGATGTCCAGCTCGATCGTCCTGCCGGCGTCGCTGCCGCGTTCCAGCGTGGCTTCGATGCATTCCATGACGGTCGCGGCCGCCACCGCGGGCAGCACGTCCGCGACGCACCGCCCCACGACCGCCTCGCGAGGGGCGGCGAGCAGCGCGACGTCGCGCGCGTACACCTCGAGGTAACGGCCGTCCCGGTCGAACTCGAACAGCAGGTCCGGCACCGCATCGAGCGTCGCCTTCAGGTTCTCGCGGCTTTCGCGGACCTCCTCGTTGGCCTGCCGAAGATCCGCGAGCGCAGCGGTGAGCTCGCCCGTCCTCGCCGCCACCGTCCGGCGCAGCGAGAGGATCCACAGCAGCAGCAGGCCGCCCGCCAGCGCCAGCCCCGCGACCGACCAGCCCGCGTACTTCGCGTAGCGCGCGAGATCGACGGGCGTGCCGAACCACTTCTCCGACAGCGCCGCCTCCTCCCCTGCGGTAACGAGGTCCATGCCCGCCTGCACGCGTGAAAGCGTCGCGGCGTCACCCTTGCGCACGGCCCGGTGGAACTTCCCCCGGTAGAGCGTGAAGCCCTTGTGGAACTCGCCCTGCGCGTCCAGCCGGTAGAAGTAGAAATTCGCCGGGTGCTCGTCGAGGCAGAACACCTTCACTTCCTGCCGCCGTGCCGCCGCGAGGAGGTCCGCATAGTGGGGATAGCGCGAAAGCGCCGTGACGCCCCGGGCGGCCAGCTCGTCGATGCACGCATCGCCTGCCTGCACGCCGACCCGGAAGCCCCTCAGGGTCTCCACCCCGGTGATGCCGCTGATCGTGGCGTGGTGATAGATCGCGACCGGCACCTCGGCCCAGGGACGCGTGAAGTCGTAAAGCGGCTCGCGAGGCGCGGTGCGGAACATCATGTCGATCACGTCGGCCTCGCCCGCCGCGATCATCGCCTGCGCCTTGTCCCAGGCGGTCGCCGTGAGCTTCACGGGCACGCCCGTTTTCCGTGACCAGAGGTTCCAGTAATCGACGAGGAAGCCCTGGGGCGAGCCGTCGGCATCCCGGAACAGGAAGGGCGGGTAGTTGTCGTCCGTGACCACCCGCAGCGCACGCGGCACGCCCTTCGCGCCGTCCGTGGCCCACGCCGGGGCCATGGCCAGCCACGCCAGCGTGAGAAGCAGCGCCTGCGCCGCGAGCAACCCGGCCCGCGCTGCGCGAGAGAATGACGACATGGATGTCCCGCGGGGTGAAACCTTGAGTTTCGTTAATGATACCCCGCCGGTCACCGGCCGGCCAGAACCTCCGTCACCAGCCCCCGCGCATCCACCCGCGCCCCGATCCGCGCGAGAAGCAGGAAGGCGCCCACGAGCTTCCGGTGAAGGAAGATGGTCTCCGGCGGCGGCGCGCGCACCAGCCCCCGCCGGAACGCGAGGTCGTAGCCGAGGTCGCGCACGCGCGCCGGCAGGTCGGAGGCCGGGAAGTCGTAGCGGCCGCGGTGCCGCAGCGGTTCGCACACGAGGAAGACCACGTCCACGACCGCGTCGATCCGCTCGGGGGAATCGCCCGCGGCGGCGTAGCCGATGTCGATGGCGCCCTGCGCCACCGCGTCACGGTCGCCCGCGATCACTGCCCGCGTGATGCGCGCGTACTTCGCGACGAACTCCTTCGGGAAGCGCATGGTCGCGCCGAAGTCGAGCAGCACCACCCGCCCCGTGCCGGGCTGCCAGAGGTAGTTGGCGAAGTTGGGGTCGGTCTGCATGACGCGGAACTCGAAGAGCTCGCGGAAGAGCAGCCGCTCGAGCAGCGTGCCGACGGCGTCGCGCTTCGCCTGCGGGGCCGAGGCGAGCGTCTCCAGCGGCTCGCCCGCCATGAAGTCCATCGCCATGATGCGCGGCGTGGTGAGGTCCCAGTGCACGCGCGGGACAGCCAAGCCCGGCTCGCCGGCGACCAGCTTCGCGTAGCGCTCGAGGAAGCGGCCCTCGGCCTCGTAGTCGGCCTCCTGCGCGAGCTGGCGCTTGGCCTCCGCCGCCATGCCGCCCACGTCCAGGCCCAGCGGCAGCAGGTTGAAGAGCCGCAGCAGCACGGCGACGTTGTCCACGTCGCTCGCGATCGAGCGCGCGACACCGGGGTACTGGATCTTGAGCGCGAGGTCGCGACCGTTGGCGGCCACCGCGCGGTGCACCTGCCCGATGGAGGCGGCGGCGATCGGCTCCCAGTCGAAGCGCGCGAATCGCTTCTCCCACCCCTTGCCGAATTCGCGGCCGAGCACGCGGCGCACCTGCTCCGGCGGCATGGGGGCGGCCTGCGAGCGCAGCATCGCGAGGGCCTGCGCGAACTCCGGCGGCAGCACGTCCTCGCCCTGCAGCGAGACGAGCTGGCCGATCTTCATGGCCGCGCCGCGCAGCCGGGCGAGCCGCGTCGCGAGGCGCTTCGCGTTGGCGCCGGAAAGGAGCGCGGTCCCGAGCTCGGCGGCCTCCCCGCGCGCGAGGCGCCGGATGCCTTCGGTGGCGGCGCCGACCGCGAGCTCGCCCGCGGCCAGCCCGATGCGGGCCAGGCGTTCGAGGCGGGATTGCGGGACGGGGGCGGGGGACGGCTTGGGCATCGCGCGCGGCTCGGCGACAGGGACGCCCTATCGTACGCGCCGCGCCGCCCTGCTCAACGCACCAGCGTCACCGGCACCGTGGCGAGGTGCAGCACCCGTGTCGCGATCGAGCCCAGCACCATGCCGGCGAGCGCGGCGTGGCCGTGGGTGCCCATGAGGATCTGGTCGCAGCCCTTCGCCTTCGCGTACTCCACGATCACCTCGGCGGGGTGGCCCACGCCGATGTGGTGGGCGTAGGCGACGCCGGCCGCATCGAGCACCTCGCGCGCCGGCTTGAGCGCCGCCTCACCCTCATCGCGGTAGTACGCGTTGAGGGAATCGTGGCTCACGAAGAGCTTCACGTTCACGCCCGCGAGCTGCTGCTGCACGGTGAGCAGGTGCACCTCCGGGGGTTGCCGAAGTTCACGGGAAAGGCCCACCAGGTGCTCGGCCACCTTGCGCGAGTGCGCGGAGCCGTCCACCGCCACGAGAATGTTGCGCATGTCGTCCTCTCAGTCCTTCCCTGGCGAGGCGAGGTCGATCGGCCCGGCAGGGGCGGCCACACCGCCGCGAGCCCTCACGCGGCCCGCGAGGAGCTTCCCGACCGCCACCACGCCGACCGCGCCGATCACGGGCGCGCCGTACTTGAGCCACGCGGCGTTGGCCGCCACCCAGTCCTTGGTGACCACGTCGCCCACGGCCATGTCGCCGGCGATCCAGCCCAGCAGCGCCGCGCCCCCCATGATGACCCACGGGAAGCGGTCCATGAGCGTGAGCACGAGTTTGGACCCCCACACGATGATGGGCACGCTCACCACGAGGCCGAAGACCACGAGCCCGATGCTGTCCTTGGCGGCGCCGGCGATGGCGATGACGTTGTCCAGGCTCATCACCGCGTCGGCCACGATGATCGTCTTCACCGCCCCGAGCAGGTTGGAGGCGGCGTCGACCTCGTGGCCGTCGTCCTTCTCCGGCATGAGGAGCTTCACGCCGATCCAGAGCAGCAGCACCCCGCCCACGATCTTGAGGTACGGGACCTTGAGCAGCTGCAGCGCGAAGAAGATGAGCACCACGCGCAGGGCGATGGCGGCGAACACGCCCCAGAAGATCGCCTTGTTGCGCTGGTGCAGCGGCAGCTTGCGGGAGGCGAGCGCGATGATGACCGCGTTGTCGCCGCCGAGCAGGATGTCGATCGCGATGATCTGCGCGACCGCCACCCAGAATTCCGGGGTGCCGAATTCCATGATTGCGATTCTCGATGCCGACGCGCGGCGTTGGGGAAGGGCCGCGAGTTTTTAGCACGGGGCGCCCGCGCGCTCGATGGCGAATCGCAATCGGCAGGCCGCGCGGCGCGACAAGCGCCCGCCCTCACTCCCCCGCGAAGAGCGCCCTGCCCTTCGCGCGCAGCAGCTTGATCATTCGCTGCGCCGCCGGCGAAAGGTAGCCGTCGCGGCGCCAGGCCACGTCGAAGCGCCGGCGCATGGTGGTCTCCTTCAGCCGCACCTCGCGCAGGTCGTTGCCCGCATCCGCGAGGTCGGTATGCCGCCGCGAGGTGAAGGTGAGGAGCTCTGTCTGGCGGATGAGCGTGGGCATCATGAGGATGAGGTTGGTCTCGATCTGCACCTGCGGGCCGGGCAGGCCCCTGGCCTGGAAGACGCGGTCGAGCCATTGCCGCGTGCCCACCGAGGGCGGCGCGAGCACCCACCGGTAGGCGAGGAGATCCTGCAGGCGCGCCTTCCTCGCGAGCACGGGGTGGTTGCGGCTCGCGATCACGACCGCCTCGTCCTCGAGGATGGGGTGGTTCACGACGTCCTGCGAGGCCAGCCAGGCGGTGGTGAGGAGGAAGTCGACTTCGCCCGCCGCGAGCTGGCTCGCCAGCACGTCGTTCTGCGCGATGACGGTGCGGATCGTGACGCCGGGGGCGTCCTGCAGGAACGCGCGGCAGAGCGGCGGCATGAGGAAGCGCGCGAGCGTCGGCAGCACGCCGATGCGCACGTGGCCGGAGGTGCCGGCGCCCACCTCCGCGATCTCGCGCGCGGTGTCCTCCGCGGCCACGCGAAGGCTGCGCGCGCGCCGGGCCAGCGCCTCGCCAGCCGCGGTGAGGCGGATGCCGCGGCCCACCCGCTCGAAGAGCGCGGTGCCCAGCGCGGCCTCCAGCCGCCGCACGCAGCCCGTGAGCGCCGGTTGCGACCGGAACACCCTCGCCGCCGCGTGCCCCAGGTGCCCCGTCTCTGCGATGGCCTCGAAATAGCGCAGGTCGCGCAGGTCCAATTGATCAGCCATGTTTATCGTTTCCAACGAAAAACGAAATGGACATGATGAATTGTCTCACTCATGATCCGCTCACAACAAGCGACCCCGGGCGCCACCGGGGCGAGCGCATCCATAACCGCCATCCACCGGAGGAGTCACCATGAATCGCTGGGCAGCCCGTGCCGCCGCCGCGGCCGCAATCGTCCTCACCGCCGGCATTTCCGGCAACGCGCTGGCGCAGGCCGGCTATCCCGACAAGCCCGTGCGCCTCATCGTCCCCTTCCCCCCGGGCGGCGGCACGGACATCCTCGGCCGCATCGTGGCCGACAAGCTCACCGCGACGGCGGGCTGGAAGGTCGTGGTCGAGAACAAGGCCGGCGCCGGCGGTTCCGTCGGCCTGGACGCCGCCGCCAAATCGAAGCCCGACGGCTACACGCTCGTCGTGGGCCAGACGAGCAACATGTCCATCGCGCCGTCCATCATGTCGGGCCTGCCCTACGACCCGGTGAAGGACTTCTCGCCGGTGCGGATCATCACCTCCGTGCCGCTCGCCATCGTGGTGGGGGCCAATTCCCCGATCAAATCGATGGCCGACCTCGTCGCCGCGGCAAAGGCGAACCCCGGCAAGCTGCTCTTCGCCTCCCCGGGCAACTCGACGGTCGCGCACCTCACGGGCGAGTACTTCCAGAAGGTGGCTGGCATCAAGTACACGCACGTCCCCTACAAGGGCACGGCGCAGGCGCTGCCGGACGTGATCAGCGGGCGTGCCAGCTTCTATGTCGCCTCCATCGAATCCGCCACCGGCCCCGTGAAGTCGGGCCAGCTTCGCGCCATCGCCGTCACCTCGGCCAAGCGCGCCCCGCAGTGGCCGGACGTGCCCACCGTCGCCGAGTCGGGCTACGCGGGCTTCGAGGCCGTCACCTGGTTCGGCATCGCCGTTCCCGCCGGCACGCCCGCCCCGATCATCGCGCGCCTGGACGCGGAAGTGGCCAAGGTGCTCGACGCGCCGGAAGTGCAGGCACGCCTCAACGGCAAGACGGACATCGGCCCGGCGGCGTTCGCGGCGCTCATCAAGGCCGACCACGACAAGTGGGCATCGGTCGTGAAGGAAGCCGGCATCAAGGTGAACTGAGCGCGCTGCCGGCCACCGGACGACGCGCCATGAAGACGGCCCTCGCCGCCAACCGCGACTTCCTCGCGGGGCTGCTGTTCATCGCCATCGGCGCCGGCGGCTTCGCCGTGGCGCTCTCCTACCCCTTCGGCAGCGTGCAGCAGATGGGGCCCGGGTTCTTCCCCCGGAGCCTCGGCGTGATCCTCGCGGGCTTCGGCGTCGTGACGATGATCCGGGGCCTTCGCTCCGGCGAGCGCGTGCAGGGCGAGTGGGGCTGGTTCCCGCTCGTCGCGCTCTCCGCCGCGATGGTCGCGTTCGGCTGGCTCATGGAGCACGTGGGCCTGGTGCCTTCGGTGGCCGTCCTGACGGTGACGAGCGCGTACGCGGGCCGCGAGTTCCGCTGGGGCGAGGCGGCGCTGCTCGCCGTGGCGATGTCGCTTCTCGCCGTGGCGATCTTCATCTGGGGCCTGGGCCTGCCCTACGAGCTCTTCGCGTTCGACTTCGGGAGGTAGGCCATGGACGTCCTCTCGAACCTGGCGCTCGGGTTCGGCGTGGCCCTCACGCTCAAGAACCTCGCCTACTGCTTCCTCGGCGTGTTCCTCGGCACGCTCATCGGCGTGCTGCCCGGCGTGGGCCCGCTGGTCACGATCGCGATGCTGCTGCCGATCACCTTCGGCCTCGACCCGGTGAGCTCGCTCATCATGCTGGCCGGCATCTTCTACGGCGCGCAGTACGGCGGCTCCACCACCGCGATCCTCGTGAACATGCCCGGCGAGGTCTCCTCGGCGGTCACGGCCATCGACGGCTACCAGATGGCGCGGCAGGGGCGCGCGGGGCCGGCGCTCGCCACCGCGGCGATCGCCTCGTTCACGGCGGGGATCATCTCCACCCTGCTCGTCGCCTTCTTCGGCCCGCTCGTGGGCAAGTGGGCGCTCGAGTTCGGCGCGGCCGAGTACTTCTCGCTCATGCTGATGGGCCTCGTCTTCTCCGCGGTGCTCGCGCACGGCGACCTCGTGAAGTCGCTCGCCATGGTGGTGACCGGGCTCATGCTCGGCATCGTCGGCACCGACGTCACCTCGGGGCTGCCGCGCTTCTCCTTCGGGATGGCCGAGCTGCTGGACGGCGTGGGCTTCACCGTCGTCGCCGTGGGCCTCTTCGCCGTGGCGGAGATCGTGCAGAACCTCGCCCGCACCGACAAGGTGGAGGTGTTCACGAAGGACGTGAAGAACCTCATGCCGACCTGGGCCGACCTGAAGGCGATCACCGGCCCGACGATGCGCGGCACCGCGCTGGGCTCGTTCTTCGGCGCGCTGCCGGGGATCACGGCGTCGGTGGCGGCCTTCTCGGCCTACATGCTGGAAAAGAAGATCGCCAAGGACCCGTCGCGCTTCGGCCATGGCGCGATCGAGGGCGTGGCCGCGCCCGAGGCCGCGAACAACGCCGCGGCGCAGACGCACTTCATCCCCACCCTCACGCTGGGCATCCCCGCCACCGCCGTGATGGCCCTCGTGCTCGGCGCCCTCACGATGCAGGGCATCCAGCCGGGGCCCGCGGTGATGACCACCAAGCCGGAGCTCTTCTGGGGGCTGGTGGCGAGCATGCTCGTAGGCAACGTGCTGCTGCTCCTGCTCAACCTGCCGCTCGTGGGCGTGTGGGCGCGGCTCACGCAGGTGCCCTACCGCTTCCTCTTCCCCGCCATCCTCGTGTTCGCCTCGGTGGGCAACTACAGCCTCAACAACAGCGCCGTCGACGTCTACCTGTGCGCCGTCGTGGGCGTGCTGGGCTACGTCTTCGCCAAGCTCGACTGCCAGCCGGCGCCGCTCATCCTCGGCTACGTGCTGGGCCCGATGCTCGAGGAGAACCTGCGCCGCGCGCTCCTCATGGCCGAGGGCAGCTTCACCGTCTTCGTGACGCGCCCCATCAGCCTCGTCTTCCTGCTCGCCTCCGCCCTCCTGCTCGTCGCGATGGTCGTGCCCTCCCTGCGCAAGGGCCGCGCGCGCGTGGCCGGCGAGAGCGAGGGCGACTGAGCCCGGACCGCAATCAGGCATCCCGAAACCCCCGAAAGGAATCCCATGACCGACTCCAACCTCGCCGACGTCCGGCGCGACTTCACCCGCGTCTCCCCCGAGATCGTGGCGCAGGCGGCGAAGTACCAGGCCGCGATCCTCGCCGACGTGGCCGGCCGCCGCGGCACGCTCGACCGCGTGGCGCCCGTCGCCCCCGGCATGAAGCTCGCCGGCCCCGCCCTCACCGTGGAAGTGCGCGCGGGCGACAACCTCATGATCCACGCCGCCATGGCGATGGCCAAGCCCGGCGACGTGCTGGTGGTCGACGGCAAGGGCGACACGAGCTGCGCGCTGATGGGCGCGCTCATGATCAACGCGTGCAAGGTGATGGCGCTGGGCGGCATCGTGATCGACGGCGCCGTGCGCGACACCGAGGAGCTTCGCGAGCTGGGCTTCCCCGTCTTCGCCGTGGCCGCGAACCCCAACGGCCCCACCAAGTTCATCCCCGGCCGCATCAACTGGCCCATCTCCGCGGGAGGCGTGGCGGTGAGCCCCGGCGACCTGGTGGTGGGCGATGCCGACGGCGTCGTGGTGGTGGAGCGCGAGAAGGCCGCCTCCCTCCTGCCGCTCGCCGCGAAGAAGGTCGCCGACGAGGCCAAGCGCATGGACGACATCCGCGCGAAGCGCGCCCTCAAGCCCGGCTGGCTCGATGCCGCGCTGCGCGCCGCGGGCGTGCTGAAGGAGGGCGAGTCGCTGTGAACGCCAAGCCCGCCATCCTGGTCACCGCCGCGGACCTCGCGCCGCAGGCGGTGGCGCTGCTGGCCGACTACGAGGTGGTCTACGCCGGCAAGACCCCCGACGAGGATTCCATCGTCGCGCTGTGCGAGCGGCACCAGCCGGTGGCGATCATCGTGCGCTACGGGAAGATCCCGGCGCGCGTGATGGACGCCTCGAAGGCGCTGCGCGTGATCTCCAAGCACGGCTCGGGGACCGACACCATCGATTCCAGGGCCGCCGCCGCCCGCGGCATCGCGGTGACGGCCGCTGTGGGCGCCAACGCCGACGCGGTGGCCGAGCACGCCTGGGCCCTCATCCTCGGCTGCGCGAAGGGCGTGGTCGCGCTAGACGCGCGAATGCGCGCGGGCTTCTGGGACAAGGCGACGCACAAGAGCCTGGAACTGCGGGGGAAGACCCTCGGCGTGGTGGGCGTGGGCGAGATCGGCCGGCGCGTGGCCGAGCTGGGCGTGGCCTTCGGCATGAAGGTGCTCGCCTTCGACCCGTTCGCGAAGGCGGCGCCGGAGGGCGCGACGCTCGTGGACCTGGCCGAGCTCTTCCGCCAGTCGCACGTGGTGTCGCTCAACTGCCCGCTCACCGAGGACAACCGCCACATGGTCAACCGCGCTTCGCTCGCGACGATGCGCGACGGCGCCATCCTCGTGAACACGGGCCGCGGCGGGCTCATCGACGAGCCGGCGCTGCTGGAAGCGCTCGCGAGCGGGAAGCTGCGCGCCGCGGGGCTGGATGCCTTCGCGACCGAGCCGCTCGTGGGCGAGCACGCCTTCCGGGCGGTGCCCAACGTCATCCTCTCGCCGCACGTCGGCGGCGTGAGCGAGGATGCCTACGTGAACATGGGCACGGCCGCCGCGCGCAACGCGCTCGCCGTGCTTTCGCAGCCGCGGCCCGTCGCCGCCTGACCCTCGCGCCGGCCGCCGGCCGGCGCGCCATTCCCCATTCGGAGAACACCCATGAACAGAATCGTCACCCTCGCCGCCACGCTCCTCGCGGCGACCGCCTTCAACGCCGCCGCCCAGGCCTGGCCCACGAAACCCGTGAAGATCATCGTGCCCTACCCGCCCGGCGGCGCCGTCGACGTGATCTCGCGCAAGGTCGCCCAGAAGCTCGCCGACCAGCTGGGCCAGCCCTTCGTGGTCGAGAACAAGCCCGGGGCGACCGGCACGATCGGCATGGCGCTTGCCGCGCAGGCCGCGCCCGACGGCCACACGCTCGCGGCCAACGACATGACCTACTCGCTGCTGCCCTACGTGTTCAAGCGCCTGCCGTGGGACCACGCGAAGGACCTCGTGCCCGTCACCACGACGGTGTTCGTGCCGTACGCCATTGCCGTTCGCGCGGACGCCCCGTACAAGTCGCTGGGCGACCTCCTCGCGGCCGCCAAGGCCAACCCCGGCAAGCTCAACTACGGCTCGGGCGGGCCCGGCACGGCGCCTCACTTCGCCACCGAGTCGCTCATGCTCGCCGCAAAGGTGGACCTCACGCACATTCCCTACAAGGGCGCGGGCGAGGCGATGACGGCGCTGGTCGGCGGGCAGATCGACCTCTTCATCGCGTCGACCGCGTCCCTCATGGCGCAGACGAAGGGCGGGCGCACGCGCGTCCTCGCGGTGAGCGGCGACAAGCGGCTCGCGGCGCTGCCCGATTCGCCGACCTTCGCGCAGGCGGGCCTCCCCGGTTACGGTATCCTCAACTTCAACGGCTTCTGGGCGCCGAAGGGCACGCCCGCCGAGGTGGTCGCGAAGATCCAGGCCGAGGTGGCCAAGGCCGTGGCGACCCCGGACATGGTCGCGTTCGCCGAATCGCAGGGCGGGTTCCCCGGCGGGACGAAGCCCGATGCGTTCGCGAAGACGGTGTCCGACACCACGAAGATGTGGGCGCCCGTGGCGGAGAAGGCCAAGGTCGAGCGCCAGTAGGGAGGAGAACCCGCGCCGATGTTCACGCTCACGCCGCCGCCGGTTCGCGACACCGAGGTCTTCACGCGCCTGCCGGACCGGTTCCGGCAAGCAGCGGTCACGGACTGGTCGCGGGTGAACCGCGGCGGCGCGGCGATCGATTCCTTCCTCGAGGCGCCTGCGTTCGATTCCGCCGGCAACCTGTTCGTGGCCGACATCCCGTTCGGGCGCATCTTCCGTGTCGACCCGGCCGGCGACTGGACGCTCGTCGCGCAGTACGACGGCGAGCCCAACGGCATGAAGTTCGTGTCCGACACCGAAGCGGTGATCGCGGACTACCGCAACGGGCTGATGCTTCTCGACGTGAAGCGCGGCACGGTGCGCGAGCACCTGGGGCGCCGCAACGGGGAGCGCTTCAAGGGCCTGAACGACCTCGTCTTCGATTCGCGCGGGGCACTCTACTTCACCGACCAGGGGCAGACGGGGCTGCACGATCCCACCGGCCGCGTGTATCGCCTCCACGCCGACGGCCGGCTCGACCTGCTGCTCGCCAACGTGCCCAGCCCCAACGGCGTCGCGCTCTCGCCGGACGAAAAGGTGCTCTTCGTGGCGGCGACCCGCGGCAACTGCGTCTGGCGCGTGCCGCTCATGGAGGATGGCGGCGTCGCCAAGGTCGGGCAGTTCTTCACCTCGCGGGGCCTGAGCGGACCCGACGGCCTCGCCGTCGACGAGGCGGGAAAGCTCGTCGTCGCCAACCCGGGCCTGGGTGTCGCGTGGGTGCTCGACGCCATGGCGCAGCCCGTGGAAGTGCTGCGGAGCGTCGCGGGGACTTCCCTCACGAATCTCGCGTTCGGCGGCCCGGACCGGCGGACCGCGTACTTCACCGAATCGATCACCGGCACGATCCTGCGCGCGACGCTCGCGACGCCGGGACTTCCCCTCGCGCGGCCGCGGTGATGCGTGTCGCCGCGATGTCACATCGCGCGGGCATGATGCTCCCCGTCACCCCGAGGGGAACCCCGATGGCCGCCTATTCGCTTGCCTCCACCATCCTTCCCATCGGCCCGCGCGGCCACCGCATCACCGTCACCGCCAGCGCAGGCGACCGGCGCGAGCACGAGGAAGTCGCCATCGAGCTGCCCTCGACCGCGCGCGAGGCCGAGCGCCGCCGGGCCGAGCTGCTGGCGCTCGTCGAAAGCCACCTGCGCGACCGCGGGCACGACGTCCTCGACTGCTGCGAGGACTAGCGGCGCCGCCCCGCCCGCTATTGCGGGTACTCGGGGAATGCCGGCAACTCGTCGCCCGTGCAGGCCCACTTCGCCGCCGACCCGGTGAAGATGCGCCCCTGCGGCAGGATCGGCGCGTCGACATCCAGCGAGCCGGCGGGGATCAGCACCGCATCCGTGCCGGGCGCCTGGCGCGGCAGGCGGCTGCCGCAGGTGGCGCAGAAGCTGTTGGTGAAGCGCTTGGCCTCGGGCGGCTTGAACGAGCGCACCTGGTCCTCGCCCTGCAGCCACTTGAGCGTGCCCGGCTGCAGGAACAGGTTGGAGGCGTGCCCCGTGCCCGTGGCCTTGCGGCAGCGCGAGCAGTGGCAGTGGAGGAAGCGCGTCGCCACGCCGGTGGCTTCGTACTTGACGGCGCCGCAGAGGCAGCTTCCGGTGAGCGTTGCCTGGGTCATGTCGGATCCTTGTAGAAAGCTTCCACCGTGCCCTTGAGCTTGATGAGGAGCGGCTGGCCGAAGCGGTCGACCTTCTTGCCCACGGCCACCTTCACCCAGCCTTCGCTCACGCAGTACTCCTCGACGTCGTGGCGCTCGTTGCCGTTGAGCCGGATGCCGATGTCGTGCTCGAGGATCTCGGCCACGAAGTACGGGCTGCGCGGGTTGACGGCGAGGCGGTCGGGAAGCGGCGGGCGTTCCTGCGTCGTGTTCATGGCGCTCCCCCTCAGGCGACCGTGAGGACGATCTTGCCGATGTGCGCGCCGGATTCCATCAGCGCGTGGGCCTTCGCCGCCTCCGCGAGCGGGAAGGTCGCGTGGATCACGGGCTTGATCTTCCCGGACTCGAGCAGCGGCCAGATGCGCGCCTTCAGGTCCCGCGCGATCGCGCCCTTGAACGCCACCGGGCGCGGGCGAAGCGTCCCGCCCGTGATGGTGAGGCGGCGGCGCAGGATCGGGTCGAACGGCACCTCGCCCTTCCAGCCGCCCAGGAGCGCCAGGATCACGATGCGCCCGTCGTCGGCGAGGGCCTCGATGTCGCGCTTCACGTACTCGCCCGCGACCATGTCGAGGATCACGTCGACGCCGCGGCCGCCGGTGAGCTTCTTCACCTCCGCCGCGTAGTCCTGCGTCTTGTAGTTGATGGCGTGGTCGGCGCCGAGGTCCAGGCACGCCTTGCACTTCTCGTCCGTGCCGGCGGTGACGATGACCGTGTGGCCGAGCGCGCGCGCCATCTGGATCGCGGTGACGCCGATGCCGCTGGAGCCGCCGTGGACCAGGAGCGTCTCGCCTTCCGCGAGATGCCCGCGGCCCCACACCATGCTCCACACGGTGAAGAAGGTCTCGGGAAGCGACGCCGCTTCCACCATCGAGAGACCCTTCGGCACGGAAAGGCACTGCTCGGCCGGGACGTTCACGAACTCCGCGTAGCCGCCGCCGGCCAGCAGCGCGCAGACCTTGTCGCCGACGGCGAGGCTCGTGACGCCTTCGCCGAGCGCTTCCACAGTGCCCGATACCTCGAGGCCGGGGATGTCGGAGGCGCCGGGCGGCACGGGGTAGCGGCCGCGGCGCTGCAGGCAGTCGGGGCGGTTGATGCCCGCGGCCGCGACCTTGACGAGGACTTCGCCCTTCGCGGCGGTGGGGGTGGGGCGGTCGGCGGGCTGGAGGACTTCAGGTTCGCCGGGGGTGGTGATCTCGATGGCCTTCATGGACGGGGGAGGCGTGGTGTTCATTCCGGGGCTTTCGGTGCGTTGCCGGTGGTCGAAAGGGGAATTCTAAAGGACCGGGGCGAACGCACAGGGGAATGACCGGCGGCGCCCCGGACCGCGTGGCGAAGGGCTTCGCCCCCCCACGCGTCGGCCTCGCTCGCGCGCGGCCCGTCCGCGAGCCGCCCTACGGCAGGGCCACCCCGAGGCGTTCCGCGAGGAAGTCGAGGCGGTCCTGCCCCCAGAAGCGCTCGCCCTCGACGACCCACGTCGGCGAGCCGAAGACGCCCGATCCGATCGCGCGCCGTGTATCGGCGCGGTACCGCGCGGCCGGGCCTTCCGCCTGCGCGGCCGCGACAAGCCCCGCCCCATCGAAGCGGCAGGCCGAGGCGATCTCGCGAAGCGTCGCCCAGTCGGCTATGTCGCGCTCCTCGTGCCAGATGGCGCCGAGGATCGCGTGCGTGAGCGGCAGCACGTCCGCGCCCTGCATGCGCGCGGCGATCACGAGCCGGCTGGCGGGCTCGCGGTCCACGGGGTAGTGGCGCGGCTCCAGCATGATGGGGATGCCCAGCCGCTTCGACCAGCGCGCGAGCTCGAGCTGCCGGTAGCCCTGCCGCGCGGGCGACCGACTCCGGAAGTCCGTGCCGCCCGTGGCGGCGAAGACGGCGCCCAGGTCCACCGGCAGCACCTCGACGGCGGCGCCCGAGCGCCCGGCGAGCTCGATGAAGCGTGAGCTCCCGAGCCAGGCCCAGGGGCTCGCAAGGCTCAGCCAGTACTGGATCGCCGGCTTCACGCGGCCTCGGTCACGGCCCCCTTCACCTCGTGGGCGAAGAGCGGCATGCCCAGCGTGCGCAACCGCGCCTGGATCTCGGCCACGGGCGCATTGCGCACGGTCACGCCCCTCTCGATCGCAACGGCCGCCGCGATGCCCGCCGCCTGCCCACTCGCCATGCACGCCGGCATGTTGCGCGAGCGGGCGTGGGCCGCGTGGTCGGCCGAGATGCAGCGCCCGGCCACCAGCAGCTGCTCGACCTTCTGCGGAAGCAGGCAGCGGTAGGGGATCTCGTACGGCCGCAGCCCCTGGAAGTCGACGTCGGCGCCCTTGGGATCGTGGATGTCCAGCGCCGAGGCGTCGGCCGCGATGCTGTCCTCGAAGGTCCTGCCGCCCAGCGAATCCTCGCCGCTGAGGATGTAGTCGCCCAGGATGTGGCGCGTCTCGCGCACGCCCAGCACCGGCGCGATCTGCTCGATCTTCGCGTTCTCGAAGCCGGGGATGCACTCGCGCAGGAACCGCGCCACGCCCTCGATCTGGCGGTAGCATTCGAGCACGGCGTTGGTGAACTCCACCGGCGAGAAGACGTCCACGCCCATGACGCGCGTGGCGTTCACGTACATGCGGCCGTCGGCGGTCTTGAGCGTGATGTTGTCGCGCTGCAGCCGGATGCCCGTGTCCTCCTGGAACTTGCGGAGCGACCGGTTGAACCCCGTGAGCCACAGCCCGTAGGCGAGCCCCTCGACGGTGTCGGGAATGGCGCGGGCGGGCACGTCGTCCGTGGTGCGCGCCCACTCGGCCAGGCGCGCGATGTCCACGCGGTCCATGGTGAAGTACATGGAGACGGGTTGCATGACGGCCTCCTCGCCGCCCGTGCCCATCACGAAGGGGGCGCCGGCCCGGGCCGCGACGTCGGCGTCGGCCGAGCAGTCGATCACCACCTTCGCGCGAATGAACTGCCGCCCGCCCTTGCTCTCGACGACGACCCCGGCGACCGCGCCGGCATCCAGCAGCGGTTCCGACACCACGGTCTCGAACAGGATCTGCACGCCGGCGTCGGCGCACAGCCGCGTGATGAGTATCTTCATGGTCTCCGGGTCGCAGGGCGAGGCGATCTTCACGCCGCCCGTCTTGACCACGGCCATGTAGTCGTCGCCGGCCCCGCCCATCGAGCGGGCGAGGTTCCAGATCTCGAGGGGGAGCCCTCCGACGAGCGCGCCGGAGGGCTTCGTGTTGAGGCCCAGGACCAGGTTGCCGCCCAGCGAGCCGAAGCGCTCGATGAGCACGACCTTGCGCCCTTGCCGCGCCGCGGCGATCGCCGCGATGGGGCCGGTCGTGCCACCGCCCACGACGACGACGTCCGCCTCGAGCAGGACCGGGATCCGGCGCGCCGGCTCGGTGATGAACTGGGATGGCGTCATGTCGGCGTCAGTCCAGGACGATGTTGGCGCGCTTCACGACGGGCGCCCACTTCTCGATCTCGGCCTTCATGAACGCCGAGAACTCCTGCGGGGTGGTGCCCATGACGTTGGCGCCCATGCCGGTGAGTCGGGCGTTGATCTCAGGCGACTTGAGGATCTTGTTCACCTCGGTGCTCAGGCGCTCGACGATGGGCGCGGGCGTGCCGGCGGGCGCCAGCAGGCCGAACCACGCCACGGCCTCGAAGTTGGGATAGCCGGACTCGGCCATCGTGGGCACGTCGGGCATCGACGGGGCGCGCGACTTGGTGGTCACGGCGAGCGCCTTGAGCTTCCCCGATTTCACGTGCGGCGACACGGGCAGGATGTTGTCGAACATGATGTCCACCGAGCCGCCCATCAGGTCCACGTGCGCGGGGGCGCTGCCCTTGTAGGGCACGTGCAGGATGTCCACGCCGGCGACCGCCTTGAGAAGCTCTCCGCTCAGGTGGTGGGAGGTGCCCTGCCCCGAGGAGGCGAAGGTGAGCTTGCCGGGCTGCTTGCGCGCGAGGTCGACGAGGGAGGCTACGTCATTGGCGGGCAGGCTCGGCCGGGCGATGAGCACCAGCGGCGTCACCGTCATGAGCGAGACGGGCTCGAAATCCCTGGCCGGGTCGAACGGGAGCTTCTTGTAGACGTTCTTGCTGATGGGAAGCGCGGCCGTGGCCATGGTGAGTGTATAGCCGTCCGGGGCCGAGCGCGCGCCCGCCTCCGAGCCGATGTTGCCGCCGGCACCGGGCCGGTTCTCGACCACCACGGCCTGCCCGAGGGCGCGGCCCAGCTGCTCGCCGACGAGGCGCGCGATGGTGTCCGAGGCTTGGCCGGCCGGGAACGGCACGATGACCTTGATCGCGCGACTGGGGTAGGCGTCGGCGGCGGCGTTCGCAGCGAGGCCCAGCGAAAGGGCGAGCGTCATCAACAGCTTCTTGATCATGGGCGTTTTCTCCAGAAGTTCGGGTCTTGGGGTTGGCGGCGCGAGCGACTAGCGTGGGGAAGGTGTCGTTATGGTCAGCTGCTCTTTCGCAACGAGAGCGACGCGGGCTGCCAGGCGCGGATGGTCGTCTCGTAGGAATGGATGACGTGGCGCTCGGCCGCCGCGTAGGCCGCCTCCTCGTCGCGTGCGGCGATGGCCTCGCAGATGGCGCGGTGATCGTCGACGGCCGCTTCGCGCCACGGGTCGCCCGCGTGGATGACGGAACGCCGCGACAGGTCGATCTGCGTGCGAAGCGACGCGAGCTCCTGCACCAGCCGGCGATTGCGCGCGGCGGCGACGATCACGGCGTGGAACTGCGCGCCGATCTCCTGCCAGCGCGAGAGGTCGCCCTCGCCCACGTAGGCGTCGCACAGGGACTTCAGGCGCGCGATCTCCTCGTCGGTGGCGCGCTGCGCGGCGAGCCGGGCGGCGGCCGACTCGAGGATCTGGCGCATCTCGAAGAACTCGCGGATGTCGTCGGCCGAGCGCGTCGGCACCACGCAGCCGCGGTCGGGCAGTTCCTCGAGGTAGCCGTCGCGGGCGAGGCTCTGCAGCGCCTCGCGAACGGGCGTGCGGCTCATGCCGAGGAGCTTGGCGTAGTGGACCTCGTAGACCGGCTCCCCCGGGCGAATCTCCCCCGCGAGGATCATGTCCCGGAGGCGATCGTAGGCCTGGTTGGCGAGGGACGGCGGGCGGGCCGTTTTTCGTGTACTCTGTGTATACATACTGCACACAGAATACGCCCGCCCGGAAATTTGTCAAGATTTCACCGGTCCTTACCACCGTTCGAGTATCCCTCTTGCCGCCATGCCACCGACCAAGACCACGCAACCCTTTGTTTTCGTTCAATTGAGCGACACTCACATCACCCCGCCGGGGGAGTTGGCCTACGGCCGGGTCGATACAGCCGCCTACCTCGCGCGGGCTGTGGATGCGGTGCGCCGGATGACCGTGGCCCCGCTGGCTGCCCTGGTGACGGGGGATCTCGCCAACCACGGCAACCCGGTCGCCTACCAGCGCCTGCGGGAACTGCTGGCCCCCCTGACCTGCCCTGTCTACCTGTTGCCCGGCAACCACGACGACCGGGCCGCGCTGCGCGGGGTATTCCACGACCACGCCTACCTGCAGGCGGCTGACCCCGCCGATTTCGTCGACTTCGAGGTCGAGCTGCCGGGGTTGCGCATCGTCGCGACCGACACCGTGGTGGCCGGTGCGGCGCACGGCGCCCTTTGCGCGGACCGGCTGGGCCGGCTGGAGCGGCGCCTCGCCGCGCGCCGCGAGGTGCCCACCCTGGTCGCGATGCACCACCCGCCCGTCGCGAGTTTCCTCGACTACATGGACAACATCGGGCTGCGCGAAGGAAGCGAGGCGCTGGAGGCGATCGTCCGGCGCCACCCGCAGGTCGTGCGCATCGCCTGCGGCCACCTGCACCGCTGCGTGCAGGCGCACTGGGCGGGGACGGTGCTGCAGACGGCGCCCTCGACCGCGCACCAGGTCTGGATGGACCTTTCACCCGGCCGCGGCGACGGGTTCGGCATGGATCCCCCCGGGTTCCTCGTGCACGCCTGGCTGCCGGGCCAGGCGCTCGTGACGCACCTGAGCTTCACCGAGGAGGCGCAGGGACCGTGGCCGTTCAAGGGGGCTCGAGCGGACGCGCATTGAGCGCGGTGACACCGATTTCACTTTCGCATCAAGCACTTCCGTATCGACCGCCCCAAGTTGGTGCAAGGCGCCGGCCAGAAAGGAAATTTAGAGTGTTTGCTCTCAATGTCCTTCCCTATAATGGGCGCCTTTTGTGCAGCGCAGCATGGCCAGGCGGTTCCGGCTGATCGCGCAATCCAAGGAGGTACCCATGCAAGCCCGATTCCGGACTTCATCGGACGGCCTTGTCCTCGTGTTCGCCTTGCTCTGGGCGGCCGCCATGGCGGCGCCCTGGGACGCGGGACAAGCCCTCGGCAGGCTCTTCGTCGCTGAAACGCAGGAGATCCCGCTCGAACTGCGGGCCGCGCCCAAGCCGGCCCGTCCCGACCTCGACTTGCCCCCGGAGGCGGTCGTGCGCCGGTTCGCGCCCATCGTCGCCAAGGCAGCCCGCGTGCACGGGGTCGACGAGGCGCTGGTGCACGCGGTGATCCTCGCCGAGTCGTCCTACGACCCGCGCGCGGTCTCGCCCGCCGGCGCCATGGGGCTCATGCAGCTCATGCCCGCGACGGCCGCGCAGTACGGCGTGCGCGACCTCTTCGACCCGGCCGAGAACGTGAGCGGCGGCGTGCGCTTCCTGCGCGACCTGCTCGCGCGGTTCGACGGCAACATCGAGCTGGCGCTCGCCGCCTACAACGCGGGCGCCAACGCGGTGATCCGCGCCGGCAACCGCGTGCCGCCCTATCCCGCGACGGCGGCGTACGTCCCGAAGGTCATCGACTACTACCGGCACTTCCAGGCGATCGAGAGCTGATCCCGCCCCCGGGGAGCGCAGGGGATTCGCCGCCGCCGCGGCGCGGCATCGGCAGGATCATAGAGGCCTCGCGCCGGTAGCGCTCGTAGGATTCGCCGTGCGCCCTGCGCAGGTCGCGTTCCTCGAGGAAGATGCCGACGAAGATGTAGCCGGTCGTGGCCACCGCGAACAGCAGGTGGCCGGCCGTCATGACGGGCGTGGACCAGAAGGCGACGAGGAACCCGAGCATGATCGGGTGGCGCACGAACCGGTAGAGGGCGACCTTCACGAACGGCAGGGGCGTGTAAGGCTCGTCTCGCAGGCGCAGGTACACCTGCCGCAGGCCGAACAGGTCGAAGTGGTTGATCATGAACGTCGAGGAAAGCACGATCATCCAGCCCACTCCGTAGAGCGCCTGGAGCGCGGCGCGGCCGGCCGGGTTCTCGACCTCCCAGACGATCGCGGGGATCGGCTGCCACTTCCAGAAGAGGAGCGCGAGCAGCAGGCTCGACGCCAGCACGAAGGTGCTGCGCTCGACCGGCCGGGGCACGATGCGCGTCCAGCGCTCCTTGAACCCGGGCCGCGCCATGACGCTGTGCTGGACGGCGAAGAGCCCCAGCAGCAGCGCGTTGACGAGGATCGCCTCCGGCAGCGCGCCGGCGGGCCCCGAGTCGATGGACTTCGGCACGAGCCAGTTGCCCACGAAGCCGATCGCGTAGAGGAAGCTCGCCAGAAAGATGGCGTAGCTCGCGATTCCGTACAGAAACGACACGATTCCCATGGCGGCCTCCGAAGAGTCGTCGCCGGCAGGGGGACCCGCGCCGGCCGCGATGGGGGCAGGTTCGTCCAATGGCGCGCCGGGCGCATGAGGCCCGTGCCCCGGATCGGCCCCGATCGGCGCCGGCGAGGCGGGACACCGGTCCCGGCCGGGCGACGCGGGGCCTAGGGCCCGCCGAAGCCGCGCTTGCGCGCGAGCACGATCGCCTGGGACCGGTTCTCGACCCCGAGCTTGTCGAAGATGCTCGTGACGAAGTTGCGCACCGTCTTCTGCGAGATGCCGAGGTGCGCCGCGACCTGCGCATTGTCGAGGCCCTGTGCGATCCTCTCGAGCACCTCGGCCTCGCGCGCCGTGAGCTGCGGAAAGGCCCGGGTCATGCCGGCGCCGGCCGGCCGGGGCACGAAGGCCTCCAGCTCGCCGAGGAACTGCCCGAACGCCGGCTCGTGGGAAAGCAGGATGTGATTGGGCGTCTCGAGCGGCACCAGGCGGGCCCCCGGGATGAGCCCCGCGAGCAGCCGCCCTTCCTCGAAGGGAACGCGCAGGTCGCCGCAGGCGTGCACGACCAGCGTGGGGCAAGCCACCCGCGAGGCGGCCTCGCGAACGTCGACGCCGAACATCGTCTCGACGAGCCGCACCGCGCACTCGGGCGTGGCGGACACGCGCTGCAGCTCGCTCATGGCGCCGAGCTGCTCCAGCGTCCCGCCCGGCAGGAACTGCGTGGAAAAGAGCTGCCGGTACGAGGGATCGTCCCGGCCCCAGCCGAACGCGATCAGCTTGAGGAGCGTCCTGAGCTCCTCGACGCGCTCGGGCGGGTAGTCGCGCCTGAGCGCCCCGCGCGCGTAGCCCCCCAGCAGCACCAGGTGCGTGACGCGCTCCGGATGGCGGACCGCGTATTCGATCGCGATCGCGCACCCCTGGGAGTGCCCGAAAAGCGCGAAGCGATCCAGGTCGGCGGCATCGACGACCGCCTCGAGGTCCCGCACCCAGGCCTCGAACGACAGGTCGGCCACGTCCCGGTCGGAGAGCCCGCACCCGCGCGCATCCATCCTCAGCAGCCGGTGCGCGCGGGAGAGCGCCTCGATCCACGGCTTCCAGATCGGGTTCGTCCCCTCGTACTCGAGGTGGGTGAGCCAGTGCGGAGCGCGCACGAGCGGCGGGCCCTCCCCCGCGGTCGCATAGGCGACCCGCGTGCCGTCGAAGCTCGTGCAGAAGCGGATCTGCTGGCTCATCGAAGCCCTCTCGCGAGCGCGCCGCCACCCGCGGGAAGCCGCGGGGAAGCACCGGATGCCCGCGACCGGCTCACCGGTGCCGCCCCATGATCGGGCGGGAGGGGTCGAGCGCCTGGCGCAGCTCCTCCTTCCAGGCGTCGCTCGCGACGAAGAGCGCATCCGGGAAGGCGCGCAGGCGGTCGAACTGCTCGAAGTGGTCCTCCAGCTCGATGGCGTACTTGCCCATCCCCGCCAGGAACTGGAGGCGCAGGTTGCGGTCGCGGTTGATCTCGGCGCCGGCTAGCCACGGCCCGAGCTCGCCCTTGCGGCCCGTATAGCCGGAGAAGAGCTGGATCGGCGAGCGGATGCCGACTTGCGCGAGCGACTGCCGGACGCGCGCGTAGGCGGGGCTCGCGAAGCGCGCCTCCAGCGCCTGCGCATCGATGCGCGTCGGCCCGGCCTGGCCCACGATCACCGCATCGTCGCCGCGGCGCTCCCGCACGATGTGCGTCCACATCGAAGCCTCGGGGAACGCCTCGAAGAAGGTCGCGACGAGGCTCTTCACGCCCGCGGCCGAGTTCTCGTAGAGGGGCACCCACTCGACCATGACGCCGCCGGGGTTCAGGCGCGCCTTCGCGAGCTCGAGGTATTCCTGCGTGTAGAGCGAGGCCGCGCCCTTGACCCACGGGTGGATGGGGTCGGAGGTGATGACGTCGAACTTCTCCTTCGTGGTGAGGAGGAAGTGGCGCGCGTCGTCGTAGACGATCTCGACCCGCGGGTCGGCGAGGACCTCGTGGTTCTCCTTCCTGAAGTGCGGCCCGACCTTGGCCGGGATGAGCGGCTCGATCTCGCAGATCACGATCCGCTCCACCTCCGGGTAAGTGACGAAGGAGCCGGCCGTCACGCCCGCGCCGAAGCCCACGACCAGCACCGAGCGCGGCCTGCCGTGCACCAGCGCGGGCAGGTGGCCGAGCAGGCGCTGGTTGCGCATGTCGCCGGGCTCGCTGGAGGCCTCGACCTTGCCGCTCACGTGGAACAGGCGCGGCGCCGCGGCGAGCGGGAACTTGGTCACGGCCACCGACGAGTTCATCCCCTCGCCCACATAGAGGAACTCCGGCATCCGCGGCTGCGTGGCGAGCGCCCGCCCGTAGGCGATGAGGCCGGGCGGCACGGGCCCGATGGTCCCGACGAGCCAGGCCGCAAGCGCCGCGGCCCCGGCGGCGCCCCACGCCACGGGCGAGGGGCGCAGCACGCGCGCGAATGACGGAAGCGCCGCGGGCGCGAGAGCGAGCACCCCGGCCAACGCGGCGAGGCCGACCATCACGCGCTGCGAATGCTGCGTGCCGATCGCGGGCACCAGCACCACGCTGAAGACGAGCGCGCCCGCAAGCGCCCCCAGCGTGTTCGCCGCGAACACGCGCCCGACGATGCGGCCGGGGTCCTGGCCGGGCGAGGTCGCGGCCGCCAGCGCGAAGGGAAAGCTCGCGCCCCAGAGCACGGTCGCGGGCAGCAGCGCCACGAGGCAGCGCACGAAGTCCATCTGGAAGTCGATCCACGGGCTCTTCGAGAGCGAGGGCGCGATGGGCCACAGCGGCAGCCATTCCGTGAGCATCCACGCCGCCCACGCGATGGCGAGCGGCAGGAGGAGCTGCGACGCGCCGAGCGCCAGGCCCGGCCTCGCGAGCCTGCGCGTGAGCCCCGCGCCGGCCGTGCTGCCGACGCCCAGCCCGATGAGGACCACCGCGAGGATGATGGAGAAGGTGTAGGTGGTGGCGCCCAGCATCAGCGACAGGATGCGCGTCCACACCACCTGCGCGCCGAGCGCGGTCATCCCCGACAGCGCGATCGCGACGAGGACGAGCGTTGCGCCGCGCGGGCTCGCGTCCGCGCGGATCGGGAAAGGTTCCTCCTGCGCCGCGTGCGGCACGCGCGACGCGAGCGCCCAGGCCACGGCCGCCACGGCGAGGTTCACGCCGGCGGCCACCCAGGTCGCCGTCGCCATGTCGTGCACGCGCAGCAGGTAGAACCCCGCGAGCAGGCACCCGAACACCGCGCCGAGGATGTTGCCGCCGTAGAAGAAGCCGAGCCGGCTCACGCCCTCGGGCGTCGTCTTCGCCCAGCGCGCGATGGCGGGCAGCGTCGCCCCCATCAGGATCGTGGGCGGCAGGAGGATCACGGCGCAGGTGAGGCCGCGCAGCAGCAGGCCGGGAACGCCCGTCGCGAAGCCGGCCGCGTAGAGGCGCCCCGCGACGGGCACAACGAAGAGCACGAGGACGCCCAGCGCGCCGATCGCCGCCTCGAGCGCGGCATAGACGCGGAAGGGATGCGCGGCCGGCGAGACCCAGCGGTGGAATAGGAGGCTCCCGAGGCACAACCCCGACATGAAGGTGCCGAGCAGGATGCCGAGCGAGACGCCGGTCGAGCCGATCACCTGCTCCAGCATCTGCAGCCAGACGATCTCGTAGACGAGCGCGGCGAAGCCGCTGCCGAAGAGCAGCAGGAGCAGGACGGGGAAGGCGATGGGGGCCATGTCCGGCGGTGGGGGTATGCGCGTTGCGACGAGTATAGCCACGGGCCCCCGCCCGGACTTGCGAATGCGCAGCCCGGGCCTGCCAGCGCCTATCATGGCGCCGTCCACCCTCGGAGACCGGCCGTGAAATCGCCCCCGCTCGCCCTCGTGATCGCACTCGCGGTCGCCCCCCTGCCCGCCGCGGCAGCCCCCGACCCGGCCCTGCAGCCGCTGGCCTTCCTCGCCGGCCACTGCTGGGCGGGCACGATCCCCGGCAACGCGGACATCGACGAGCACTGCTTCGCCTGGCTCTACGACGGGCGGTACCTGCGCGACCGGCACGTGGTCCGGCGCGGAGACAAGGCCGTCTACGAAGGCGAGACGACCTACTACTGGAACTCGGTGGCGAAGCAGGTCGAGTACTTCTACGTGACCGAGGCGGGCGGGCACGCCACGGGCAGGATGGTGGCGTCAGGCGAGGCGCTCGAGTTCCCGGCGGCGGTGATGGCGAGCGGCGGGAAGTCGCTCGGCTTCCGCGGGCGGTGGACGCGCACGGGCGAGGACGGCTACGAGGTGCTGCGGGAGTACGAAACCGGGAAGGGGTGGGTGCCGGTGAGGATGGCGATGAAAAAGGTGATTCGCTGAGGCCGGTCAGATGAACGCCGCCGGCGACACCCCGAACCGCTCGGCGAGCGCCTTCGCCTGCCGAGCGTTGATCGCGCGCTTGCCGGCGAGGATCTCGCTCACCACGCCTTGCGAGCCGACCTCGTCGGCTAGATCCGACTGGCGCAGGTCGTTTTCCTTCATGAGGTAATCGAGGACCTCCCGGGGTTCCGCCTGCGGAATCCGCACCCGGGACTCCTCGTACCGCTCGACCAGCTCGCCAAGCACGTCCGCGAGACCCGCCAGGGGGTGATTCTCGTCCGCGCCTCCCTCGTCGATCACCTTGTCGAGCAGGGCGACCATGCG
Source organism: Burkholderiales bacterium (assembly GCA_019634955.1). GTDB lineage: Bacteria > Pseudomonadota > Gammaproteobacteria > Burkholderiales > Usitatibacteraceae > FEB-7. The sequence goes on along the minus strand of JAHCAK010000011.1, from coordinate 7,806 downwards.
CTTGTACTCCCGCTCGTTGCGGATGACGCCGATGCCCGCATGCTCCTGCAACTGGATCCAGGCAGTCGTGATCTTCCGGAAGGACGCGGGCGTCAGGCGGGCGGCGGTGGTCATTGCTTCCTCCAATGGCTTTAAATCGTACTGCCGCGTGAGAATCCTGCAACGAAAACCTTTTGCCGGTCGAAGTGAATTGCGGCGATGAGGCGATAAGGCCCGGCATTGAACACATAGAGGCCGCCCACGTAGTCCACCGATCCGAAGGTATTGCGCAGCCTGTTGAAATCCCCGAAATGCGATTTCGACATGACGCGGTACCACGCTGTCAGGGGAGCCCTGGCCGCGGCGTGCCTGCGACAAAACTCCTCGATCCGCTTTCTCGTGATGACGCGCACTCCCCGCTCCGGTGATGTCGCGCCGCAATGATCGCCAACGGGGAGAAGCGCCGACGGATTATCTCATTTTGAGATGCCTGGGGCAAACGCTTGCGCAAACGCCTCGAATCGGGTGTTCCTTTCGCCAGTTCACCGGCTGCCCTTGCGAGCCTTCCGTGAGCGCGCCGATGCCTTGCCCGTGCCGTACGGGATCGATGGCGCCTCATGCGCAGCGTCTGCAAGGAAGGGGTTGGCTATCTCCAGGCCTCCGAATCGCCGGCCATGCTGCATGTCCTCGCTGAGGAGGACGACGCAACGCGAATCCAGCGCGGCCTGGACGATGAGGCCGTCCCATGGCGCGAGCGAGTGAGCCTGGTGAAGCTCGAGGCCACGTGCCACGAGTTCCGGCGTCTGCGGAACGGTGTCGAACCCGCCCCAGAAGCGGACGAGCTCGAGCGCTTGCCCGGGCCCCAGGAGCCCGCGCCGCACCGAGGTCGCGTAGAACTCGACAAGAACCTGGGTGCTCACGACGAAGGACTCCTCCTCGATCGCGTTTTCGATGAGCGCCCGGGCCACCGCGCGCTTGGTTGGCTCGTCGGGATCGCGCGAGTAGACGAGGATGTTCGTGTCGAAGAAGCACCTCACCGCTTGGCGCTCCGCTCGGCCAGCAGGGCCTCGTAGAGGGCCTCGCGGCTCTCCTTGCCCAGCCGCTTGCCCTTGGCGCCGGGATCCGCGTCGAGGCGCGCCTGGAGATCGCGATACCTCGCGAGCCGGTCATCCTGCCGCCGCGCGTACACCTCGATCGCGCGCCGGCAGATCTCGTTCACGCTCGTGCCCTCCTTGATGGCACGCACCCGGGCGGCCTGAAGGAGGGAGTCATCGATGGATAGGGTGACGTTGGCCATGGCGGGGACCCGGATTCCCGTTCAACACATAACCAGTGTAGCACGGGTTCCGTGTTCTTCCCCGCCTATCCGGCCCGGTCCCCCGCCACCTCCCCCGGCCGCATGACGAGGAACGCCACCCACGCGAGGAGCACGAGCACGGCGACCGAGACAAACCCGAGCCCCCAGCCCATCCGCGACATGCCGCCCGAGAGGTCGAGGACGAAACCGACGAGGAGCGGGCCCACGAAGCCGCCGGCGTAGCCCAGCATGGAGTGCACGGCGAGCGTCGCGCCGCGGCGGGAGGGCTCGGCCGTCCCCGCGGTGCCAGCGGTGAGTGAAGCCGAGTCCATCCAGACGACGAAGCCATACACGGCCATCAGCGCCACCGCGAGCGGGTATGAGAGCGCGCCCACGAAGCCGATGCCGGCGCCGATCACGACCGATGCGCCCATCACGACGGCGACGAGCCGGCGCCGGCCCCAGCGGATGGCGGCCTCGTTGCCGAGGACGCTCGCGAGCGTGCCGACGAGGCCGAGCGCGGTGAGGACGAGCGTGGGCGAGAACGGGCTCCCGGCGGCCCCCGTGCCCACGGCGACCCACGCGAGGAAGGCCACCCCCCACCCGCGCAGCGCGTTCATCTCCAGCGTGTGGACGCAGTAGGCGATCGCGTAGGCCATGGCGGAGCGGTTGCGCAGGACGGGGCGGAAGTCGAAGAGCGGCTGGCCGTCCGCGGGCGGCTGCGCGGGCGCTTCGCGGCGCGGAACGGCGATGGCGACGACAAGCCATGCCACCGCCGCGCACACTGCCGCCGCGAGGAACGCGGACTGCCAGCCGACGCGGCCCGCGAGCAGGCCCGCGACCGAGAACGACAGGGCGCCGGAGACGCCGATGCTCGCCGCGTGCCCCGCCACCGCGCGCGACATGAGCTTCGCGTCGACCTGGTCGGCGAGGAGCTTCAGCCCCGTCATGTAGGTGCCGGCCCAGCCGATGCCGGCCAGCGCGCGGCTCGCGAGCGCGGACCAGAAGCCGTCGGCGAGGAGCGCGAAGAGGAAGTGGCCCGCGACGGTGCACGCCACGCCGACGAGATAGATGCGCTTCGCGTCGACGCGGTCCGTGAGCGTGACGAGGACGGGGACGGCGACGAGGTAGGCCGCGTAGAAGACCGCGGTGATCCAGCCGGCCTCGCTGTTCGTGAGGCCCCACAGCGGCATGAGCGTGGGGATGAGCGCGGGCCAGAAGAAGGCACCGAGCTGGACGAGGACCTGGGCGGCGCAGACGAGGGCGACGAGGCGGGGGCCGGCGAGGCCCCCCGCCAACGCGCGCCCCCCTGGGCCGGGCAGCCCCACGTGGCCGGCGTCGGCAGGGATTTACTGCACCGGCGGAATCTTCGCCTGCTTCACCACCCGCCCCCACTTCGCGACTTCGGAGCCGAGGTAGGCGCCGAACTGCTCCGGCGTGCTCGCGACCGACTCCGCGCCCGAAGCCGAAAGCCGCTCCTGCACCTCCGGCATCTGCACGATCTTCTCGATCTCGCGGTGCATGCGGGCCACGATCTCCTTGGGCGTGCCGGCCGGCGCCAGCAGCCCGATCCAGGTCACCGCCTCGAAGCCGGGAATGGTGTCGGCGATGGGCGCCACGTCCGGCATGATCCTCGAGCGCTTCGTGGTGCCCACGCCGAGCACGCGCAGCTTCCCGGCCTTCACGTGCCCGGTCGAGGTGTTGATGGTGTCGAACATGAACGAGAGCTGGCCGCCCAGAACGTCCGCCAGTGCCGGGCCGCTGCCCTTGTAGGGCACGTGCACGAGCGGCGCGCCGATGGAGCCCGCGAGCAGCTCGCCCGCGAGGTGGTTGGAGCTGCCATTGCCCGCCGAGCCGAAGGTGAGCGTGCCCGGCTTGGCCTTGGCCGCGGCGATGAAGTCCGCGAGCGTCTGCATCGGGCTCGAGGCCGGCACCACCAGCAGGTACGGCACCGTCACGATCTGCGTCACCGCGGCGAAGTCCTTCACCGGGTCGAAGGAGAGCTTCGAGTAGAGGCTGGGCGTCGTGGTGTGGCTCGCCGCCGGCGCGATGAAGGTGTAGCCGTCGGGCGCGGCCGCGGCCCCCATCGCGGTGCCGAGAGTGCCGCCCGCGCCGCCCTTGTTCTCGATCACCACCGGCTGCCCGAGGGCCTCGGAGAGCTTGGGCGAGATGGTGCGGATGACCACGTCCGTCACGCCGCCCGCGGCGAACGGGATGATGATCTTGATCGTCTTGCTGGGCCACGCGTCCGCGGCGGCCCCGGTGCTCAGGCAAAGGCCGGCCGCGAGGGCCGCGAGGGCGCGCGTGATTCTCGAACGGGACGGGATGGGCATGGTCACTCCTTTCGACGCATTGCGTTGGCGGTGAAACGACTGGGGTCAGGTAGCGGCTGCCGAGGGGCCGGCAGCCAGTTTCTCGAGATTCGCAAGGGCATCCGCGCCGATCGGAATGCCCTCGGCCTGCGACTTCCTGCGGCGCTCGTAGCGGCGCGAGCCCGGCAGGTGCGGCGAGCCCGCATCGCGCACGGCGGCCACGAGCCCTTCCACGCGCGAGCCCACCTCCGTGCCCGCGCGGCGCGGGTCGATCACGAGCAGGAACTGGCCGCACTTGGAGGGCAGGTTCCCCTTGGCGGGAGACTCGAAGCCGAAAGGCGCACCCGAGAGCGCGGCCGCGAGGATCTCGACCGCGAAGGCGATCGACGCGCCCTTGTGCCCGCCGAAGGGCAGCAGCGCGCCGCCTTCCAGCACGGCCTTGGGGTCGGTGGTGGGCTGGCCCTTCGCATCCACGCCGACACCTTCGGGAATCGCCCGCCCTTCCCTCGCGGCGAGCAGCACGTCGCCCTGCGACATGACGCTCGTGGACTGGTCCCACACGACCGGGTCGCCGCCGGCGCGCGGGCAGGCGAAGGCCGAGGCGTTGGTGCCGAACACCGCCTTGCTGCCGCCCCAGCCCGTGAGGCGGGCGCGGGAGTTCACGCAGGTCATCGCGACGAAGCCTTCGCGCGCGAGGCCCTCGATATCCGGCCAGAGCGCCGCGCCATGATGCGCGTTGCGTATGAGGAGCACCGCGGTGCCGGTGGACATGGCCATGCCGGTGATCTCGTCCTCCGACTGCGCGAGCGCCAGGTGCGTGAAGCCGTTGCCCGCGTCGATCACGAGCATCGAGGGGCTTCGCGCCGTCACTCGCGGCAGCACCGTGCCGTCCGCCCAGCCGGAGCGCACCGCCTCGATGTAGCCCGGCAGGCGAAGCAGGCCGTGGCTGCGGGTGCCGTCGCGCTCGCACTGCGCGATGGTGCGGGCGATGGGGGCCGCGGCCAGCGCCGAGTAGCCGTGGGCGATGAGCGCCCGCTCGGCGAGGCCCAGCAGCGCTTCGTAGGTCACGGTGGTGGGCATGGTCGTCGCGGCCTTCTCAGAGGCTGCCGTTGCCGATCGCGGCGAGCTGCGCCATCAGCGCCGGGTCCGCGTACCGGTCGGCGGAGAGCGACCGCGCGTACTTCGGGATGGGCGAGCCCGCCACCCACGCGGCGCAGATCGCCCCCGTGGCGCAGGCGGACATGGAGCCGTAGCCCGAGAGCGCGCCGGCGATGAACGCGCCTTCCGTCTTCATGCGGCCGATGAGGGGCCAGTTCTCCTCCGTCATCGTGTAGTAGCCGCCGTAGTGGTGCGCGCCGCGCGGCAGGCGCCCGATGTAGGCGGCCAGGCGCGGGTTGAGGCGGCTCGCCCCGCGGATCACCGTGTCGGGGAACTGTGGGTCGATGGGCTCCTCGCCGTGGGGGTCGGAGGCGCGCTCGTTGTAGGCCCAGCCCAGCTTGATCCAGGTGCCGTCCGCGGGGCCGTCGGGCCGGCAGTGGACGCCGCCCTTGATGGTCTCCGTGAGGTGGCGCGTGGCGGGGTCGCCTGCCAGAAGCTCGCGGTCCTCGTCGCTCCAAGCGAGCGCCTGGTCGTCGAGGTCGATGGAGAACGGCAGGTCGCGCGGCACGGCGCCCTCGCCGTCCTGGAACGAGATCTTCTGCTGGTAGACGCACTTCACGGGCACTTCCTCGCCCAGCATCGCGCCCACATCGCGCAGGAAGGGGCCCGCGGCGTTGACGATGCGGCCGGCGCGAAGGTGCTTCGTGCCCTGCTCCAACGCGACTTCCAGCTCGAAGGGCGCGCCTTTGGCAATCGCCTTCACCTCGCCGCGCACCACCCGCCCGCCGGATGCGCGGATCGCCTCCAGCATGAACTGGCCGAGCTGCTGCGCGCTGATGGAGCCCGCGCGGCGGATATGGATGACGGTGGCGACATCGGGCGCGTAGGCGGGAAAGGTAGCGCGGATGAGGTCGCGGTCGAGGAGCACGTCGACGCCATCGGGCGCCTCGCTCCACGGGGCGCGGCGCGGCGGGCGGTAGTCGCTCGTCCCGTTCTCCCGGATGCGGACGCGGCCCGGGGTGGCGCCATAGCCGCGCTGCAGGTCGGCGATCAGGTCCTCGGGCCGGAAGCGGCGCGTGACCAGCGCGTAGCCGCCGCGGGCCATGTTGAGGCGCCCGCCGGATTCGCGGTCGATCTCCTCCATGAGCGAAATGGAGTGGTCGGTGAAGGTGGTCATCACCGGATGCGGCCACCAGTTGCGGTAGTTCTCGCCGGACTGGGCCGAGGTGAGGCTCATGGGGTCGCGGGAGTCGACGAGGGCGATGCTCCTCACCCCGTGGCTCTTCACGAGGTAGTACGCGACGGAGATGCCGATGATCCCGGCGCCGATGACGGCGATGTCGACTTCGTCGCGGGCCTCAGCCACGGCGCTTGCCTTTCACGGGGGCGGGTGTGCGCGTGCTGGCGGCGGCCGCGTTGTCGGCGAGCATGCGGCGCGTGCGCTCGATGTGGGCTTCCAGCAGGCGCACGGCCCGCCGGGTGTCGCCCGCCTTCGCCGCATCGAGGATCGCCCGGTGCTCCTCCATCGGCACCTCGCGGCCGGCCACCGAGGAGATGTAGACGCGCAGGTACCGGTTCGTGCCGCGCACGATCTCCTCGATCATGCGCAGGATCCGCGGCATGCCGCTGGGGCGGTAGAGGGTGAGGTGGAATTCCAGGTTCAGCTCCGTCCACTCGTCCGGGCGGGTGGCGCGGGCGTAGCGGGCGAGGATCTCCTCGGCGCGGGCGGCGTCCTTGGCCGTGAGCTTCGGGACGGCAAGCCGCAGCGCCGCGCACTCGAGCGCCTTGCGGATCTCCACGGATTCGAGGAGGTCGGCGAAGGAGAGCGTGGCCACCGTGCAGCCGCGGTTGTGGGAGCGGACGACGAGCCCTTCGGCCTCCAGCCGGCTCAGGGCCTCGCGCACGGGGATGCGGCTCACGCCGAATTCCTCGGCGATCTGCTCCTGGCGCAGCGGCAGGCCGCCGGCGAGCTCCCCGCGGAAGATCCGCTCGCGAAGCTCGGAGGCGATGCGGTCGGTTGGAATCTCCATGGCAAATAATGTATACACTTTTGTATAACATCACAACGACCCCGGGGGGCCGGCATGGAAGCACCGCAGCAAAGCGACGTCGTGATCGTGGGCGGGGGGGTGGTCGGCCTCTCGGTGGCCTATTTCCTCAAGACCCTCTCCCCTGCCCTGCGGGTCACCGTGGTCGAGCGGGAGCCCGGCTACGAGCACTGCTCGACGCTTCGCGCTTCCGGAGGTTGCCGCGTGCAGTTCTCCTGCCCCGAGAACATCCAGATGTCGCTCTTCTCGATCGACTTCATCCGGCGGTTCCCGGAGCTGATGGCGGTCGAGGGGCGCGAGGCCCCCATCGACTGGGTGGAGGGCGGCTACCTCTTCATCGTGCCGCCGGAGCACATCGGGCTGCTCGAGGCCAACCACGCGGAGCAGATCCGGCAGGGTTGCGTGGCGGATCTCCTCGACCCCGCGGGCCTCAAGGCGCGCTTCCCCTCGATGCGCGTGGACGACCTGGGCGCCGGGGTGCACACGCCGCACGACGGGTGGTGCGACCCGTACCAGATGCTGCACGGGCTGCGCCGGAAGGTGATCGCGCTCGGCTGCCAGGTGCTCGCGGACGAGGTGGTGGCGTTCGAGGTCTCCGGTTCCGTGGTGCGATCGGCGGAGCTGCGGGCGGGCGGGAAGGTCCCCGCCTCGCACTTCGTGAACGCGGCGGGGGCGTGGGCGGCGGAGGTGGGGGCGATGGCGGGGATGCCGTTGCCGATTTCCCCGCTGCGGCGGTTCGAGCACTACTTCACTTGCGGGAACCCCATCGAGCGGCTGCCCTACGTGAAAGACCTCGCGCGGATGGCGTTCCGAAGCGAGGGCGTGGGCTTCTCAGGCGGCGTGGTGGACGGGAGCGAGCCGCGCGGCTTCAACTTCGAGGTGGACCACGGCTACTTCGAGCGGGCGGTGTGGCCGGCGGTGGCGCACCGCTTCCCGGCGTTCGAGGCGGCCAAGTGCCACCGGACCTGGGCGGGGCTCTACGAGCAGTGCGAGCTGGACGGCAACCCCATCATCGGCAACTGGCCGGGGGTGCTGGAGAACTTCCACGCGTGCGCGGGGTTCTCGGGGCACG
>JAHCAK010000010.1 GCA_019634955.1 Burkholderiales bacterium | reverse complement strand
GAGGCGATGACGGCGTCGGTGACTTCGGTGGTGCGCGCGGTGCCGCCGATGTCGCGCGGCAGCGCCCTGCCCTCGCGGCAGACGCGCTCGATGGCGGCCATGACGGCGTCGGCCGCGGGCTTCTCGCCGAGGTGCTCGAGCATCATCGCCACCGTCCAGAAGGTGGCGATGGGGTTGGCCACGCCCTTGCCCGTGATGTCGAAGGCCGAGCCGTGGATGGGCTCGAACATCGACGGGAACGCGCGCTCGGGGTTGAGGTTCGCCGTGGGCGCGATCCCGAGGCTGCCGGCGAGCGCCCCGGCGAGGTCCGAGAGGACGTCCGCGTGCAGGTTGGTGGCCACGATCGTGTCGAGCGAGCGCGGGTCCTGCACCATGACCGTGGTGGCCGCGTCGACCAGCAGCTTCCTCACGGCGACGTCGGGGAATTCGCCGGCGATCCTGCGCGCGATCTCGTCCCACATCACCATGCCGTGGCGCTGCGCGTTGGACTTGGTGATCACCGTGAGGTGCTTGCGCGGCCGGGACTGCGCCAGCCGGAAGGCGAAGCGCATCACCCGCTCGACGCCCACGCGCGTGAAGGTGGAGGTCTCCATGGCCACCTCGATCGGCAGGCCGCGGTGCACGCGCCCGCCGGCGCCCGAGTACTCGCCCTCCGTGTTCTCGCGCACGATCACCCAGTCGATGTCGCCGGGGCCGCGGCCCGCGAGGGGGCTCGCGATGCCGGGGAAGATGCGCGTGGGCCGCACGTTGGCGTACTGGTCGAAGCCCTGGCAGATCTTGAGCCGCAGGCCCCAGAGCGTGACGTGGTCCGGGATCTCCGGGTCGCCCACGGCGCCGAAGAGGATCGCGTCGAAGGGCCGCAGCGCCTCGTTGCCGTCCTCCGGCATCATCACGCCGTGGCTGCGGTAGTAGTCCGAGCCCCACGGGAAATGCGTGGGCTCGCAGCGGAAGCCGCCCAGCCTCGCCTCCACCGCCGCGAGGAGCCGCAGCCCCTCGGGCACCACTTCCTTGCCGATGCCGTCCCCGGGGACGACCGCGATGCGGTATTGCCTCATCCTGGTTCCTCGTTGTGAGCCGGCCCCAAGCGGGCCGCGCCCGAGCCTAGCAGAACGCGAGGCGCATGACGTGCTCGCCCTCGCTCACCTCCCCCGTGCGCTCGAAGCCGAAGCGGCGGTAGAACGCCTCGGGGCTGCCGGGGGCGTCCACGAAGCTGAGCAGCATCGCCTTCGTGCCGTGGACCGCGCGCGCGCGGTCGACGAGCAGCCGCATCGCCTGCGCGCCGAAGCCGTGCCCCTGCCAGCGCGCGTCGACCATGAAGCGCCACAGCCCCACGTAGGGCTCGCGCAGCCAGTCCTCCGGCGCGCTCTCCGCGCACTGCGACCAGTCCTCGAGCATGGCGAAGCCCACCGCCGTGCCGCCCGCCGCGATGCCGCGGAACCACGCCTCCGGGTGGAAGTGCGCCTGCGCGATCGACACCGCGTTGGGGGCGACGAAGCCCTCCTGCGCGGGCGAGACCTTCAGGCGCAGGAAGTCGCGCAGGTTCTCCTTCGTGATCGCGACGAGCGCGACCGGCGAGTCGCGGCCCGGCTCGATCCCCGTGGCGCCCACGAGCCCGGCCCCGCTCAGCCGCCCGGGGCCGGTGCCGCGCCGGCGAAGGACTGCCCGCCGCCGTAGCTCGCGAGCGGCGCGAGCGTGCCGCCCTTCGACACCTTCACCGCGCAGTACTTGAGCTCGGCGATCTTGCCGAACGGGTCCAGCGCCGGGTTGGTGAGGAGGTTTGCGGCCGCCTCGTAGTACGCGAAGGGGATGAAGACGCTGCCGCGCGGCGTGCCCTCGTCGGCGCGCGCGGCGAGCGCGATCCCGCCGCGCCGCGAGGCCACCGTGATCACGTCCCCGGCGAGCGCCCCGATCGCGTCGAGGTCGAGCGGGTGCATCGACGCCACGGCCCGCGGCTCGATCGCGTCCAGCACCGAGGCGCGGCGCGTCATCGACCCCGTGTGCCAGTGCTCAAGCTGCCGGCCGGTGATGAGCACGAACGGGTACTCCGCGTCCGGCCGCTCGTCGGCGGGGATGAGGTCGGCGGGAACGAACTTCGCCCTGCCGTCCTTCGTGGGGAAGCGGTCGGTGAAGACCACCGGCTGGCCGGGGTCGTCCTCGGTGCGGCAGGGGTAGGTGACGGCCGACTGCGCCTCGAGCCGCTCCCACGAGATGCCGCCGATGGAGTTCATCGCGCCGCGCATCTCCTCGTAGACCTGCGCCACGCCGCTCTCCGGGCCGGCGTAGTTCCAGTCGAGGCCCAGGCGCCGCGCCACCTGCTGGATGATCCACAGGTCCTGGCGCGCCTCGCCCGGCGGGTCGAGCGCGCGGCGGCCCATCTGCACGATGCGGTCGGTGTTGGTGACGGTGCCCGTCTTCTCCGGCCAGGCGGAGGCCGGCAGCACCACGTCGGCGAGGTAGGCCGTCTCGGTGAGGAAGATGTCCTGCACCACCAGGTGCTCGAGCTTCGCCAGCCCCTCGCGCGCGTGGTGCGCGTTGGGGTCGCTCATGGCGGGATTCTCGCCTTCCACGTACATCGCCTTGATGCGGCCCTCGCAGGCGGCATCCATGATCTCCACCACGGTGAGGCCCGGCTTCGTGTCGAGCTTCCTGCCCCAGTACTTCTCGAAGCGCGCGTTGGCCTCCGGGTTGTCCACGCGCTGGTAGTCGGGGTACATCATCGGGATCAGGCCCGCATCCGACGCCCCTTGCACGTTGTTCTGGCCGCGCAGCGGGTGCAGGCCCGTGCCGGGACGGCCGATCTGGCCCGTCATGAGCGTGAGCGCGATGAGGCAGCGCGCGTTGTCGGTGCCGTGCACGTGCTGCGAGATGCCCATGCCCCAGAGGATCATCGAGCCCTTCGCGGTGGCGTAGGCGCGGGCCACCTCGCGGATCGTCTCCGCCGGGATGCCGCACAGGGGCGCCATGGCCTCGGGGCTGAAGCCCTTCGCGTTCTCCTTCAGCGCCTCGAAGCCGGTGGTGCGCGTGCGGATGAAATCCGGGTCGACGAGGTTCTCCTCGAGGATCGTGAAGATCATCGCGTTGAGGAGCGCCACGTCCATGTCCGGCTTGAACTGCAGCACGCGCCAGGCGTGCCGCGCGATCTCGGTCCGGCGCGGGTCGGCGACCACCAGCTTCGCGCCGCGCTTGACCGCATTCTTGAGCCAGGTCGCGGCCACCGGGTGGTTGGAGGTGGGGTTGGAGCCGATGAGGAAGATGAGCTCGGCCTTCGCGACGTCGGAGACCTGGTTGGACACGGCGCCCGAGCCGATGCCCTCCAGCAGCGCCGCCACCGACGAGGCGTGGCACAGGCGCGTGCAGTGGTCCACGTTGTTCGAGCCGAAGCCCGTGCGCACGAGCTTCTGGAAGAGGTAGGCCTCCTCGTTGGAGCCCTTGGCGCTGCCGAAGCCGGCGAGCGCCTGCCCGCCGTGCGCGTCGCGGACCTTCTTCAGGCCGCCGGCGGCGAAGTCGAGCGCCTCCTCCCAGGTGGCCTCGCGGAACACCTCGCTCCAGCGATCCGGGTCCACCGTGAAGTCGGCGTGCTTGGGCGCGCCGGGCTTCCGGATGAGCGGCCTCACGAGCCGGTGCGGGTGGTGCGCGTAGTCGAACCCGAAGCGCCCCTTCACGCACAGCCGGTCGCGGTTGGCCGGGCCGTCGCGCCCGTCCACGCGCACGATCTGGTTGTCCTTCACGTGGTAGGTGAGCTGGCAGCCGACGCCGCAGAACGGGCAGACGGAATCGACCTTGCGGTCCGCCTTCACGGCGTAGGCGCCCTTGGCCGGGGCGAGCGCGCCCGTGGGGCAGGCCTGCACGCACTCGCCGCAGGCCACGCACGTCGATTCCCCCATGGGGTCGTCGAAGTCGAAGGTGATCTTCGCGTGCGAGCCGCGCCACGAGTAGCCGATCACGTCGTTCACCTGCTCCTCGCGGCAGGCGCGCACGCAGCGGGTGCACTGGATGCACGCGTCGAGGTTCACCGCCATGGCGGGGTGGGAGGCGTCGGGCGCCGGCTGCTCGCGCGCCGGGAAGCGCGGCCTGCCCACGCCCAGCCGCTCGCTCCAGAAGGCGAGCTCGTTGCCCTGCGGCTTGAGGTCGGCTTCGGGCGCATCGGCCTTCAGCAGCTCCAGCACCATCTTCTGCGAATGCACGGCGCGCGGGGAGACGCTGGAGACGTCCATGTCCTTCGCCGGCGCGCGGCAGCACGACGGCGCCAGCACGCGCTCGCCCTTGATCTCCACGACGCAGGCGCGGCAGTTGCCGTCGGGGCGGTAGCCCTCCTTGTAGCAGAGGTGCGGGATCCTCACCCCGTGGCGCTTGGCCGCCTGCAGGATCGTCTCGCCCGCGAGCGCGCTGACCGTCTCGCCGTTCAGCTTGAACTCGATGACTTCCGCTTCGCCGACCGGCTCGTTCATTTTCATTTCGGGCACCCCTTGGGAACCGCAGATGAACGCGGATGAACGCAGATGGGATGGAGGGGATTGGCCGCCGCCATTCCGGGCTGTCCTGCCGGGATGCACGCGATCGGAGGTGACTTCAGATCAATCACGAGCCATCTGCGTTCATCTGCGTTCATCTGCGGTTCCATCGCCTGTCTCTCAAACCTCATGCGGGAAGTGCTTGATCACGCACCGGATGGGATTGGGCGCCGCCTGCCCCAGCCCGCAGATGGAGGCGTCCGCCATCGCCTGCGAGAGCTCCTCCAGCAGCGCCCCGTCCCACTTGGGCGCCTCCATCAGCTTCGCGGCCTTCGCGGTGCCCGCGCGGCAGGGCGTGCACTGGCCGCAGGACTCGTCCTCGAAGAAGCGCATCATGTTGAGCGCCGCATCGCGCGCGCGGTCGTGCTGCGAGAGGATGATGACCGCCGCCGAGCCGATGAAGCAGCCGTGCGGCTGCAGCGTGTCGAAGTCGAGCGGAATGTCGCCCATCGAGGCCGGGAGTATCCCGCCCGAGGCGCCGCCCGGCAGGTAGGCGTAGAGCTCGTGGCCCTCCTGCATGCCGCCGCAGTACTCGGCGATGAGCTCCTTCACGGTGATGCCGGCCGGGGCGAGGTGCACGCCGGGGCGGTTCACTCGGCCCGACACCGAAAAGGACCGCAATCCCTTGCGGCCGTTTCGCCCGTGGGAGGCGAACCAGCCCGCGCCCTTCTCGAGGATCTCGCGCACCCAGTAGAGCGTCTCGAAGTTGTGCTCGAGCGTGGGCCGGCCGAAGACGCCCACCTGCGCCACGTACGGCGGGCGAAGCCGCGGCATGCCGCGCTTGCCCTCGATCGACTCGATCATCGCCGACTCCTCGCCGCAGATGTAGGCGCCGGCGCCGCGGCGCAGCTCGATCGCGGGCAGCGGCCCCGGCGGGTCGGCCGCCAGCAGCGCGAGCTCGCGCTCGAGCGCCTCGCGGCAGGCGTGGTATTCGTCGCGCAGGTAGATCCAGATCCGCTCGATGCCCACCGCCCAGGCGGCCACGAGCACGCCCTCGAGGAAGCGGTGCGGGTCGCGCTCGAGGTAATGGCGGTCCTTGAAGGTGCCCGGCTCGCCCTCGTCGATGTTCACTGCCATGTAGCGCGGGCCGGGCTCGGCGCGGACGATCCGCCACTTGCGGCCCGTCGGGAAGCCCGCGCCGCCCAGGCCGCGAAGCCCCGCGTCCTCCATGGTCCTGAGGACGCCCTCGAGATCGCGCCTGCCCGCGAGGCACTCGGCCCACAGCGCGTAGCCGCCGGCCTTGCGGTAATCGGCGTAGCCGATGTGCGAGGTCTGCGGCGCGCGCACGGCGCCCGCCTTCACCACGGTGGCGATCCGCTCGGCGGTCGCGTCGCCGAAGGCGTTCTGGCCCACGCAGACGGCCGGCGCCTCGGCGCAGCGCCCGATGCACGGCGCCGGGATCACGCGCACGCCGGGGCCGAGCATCGCCTTCACGCGCTCCAGCAGCACATCCGAGCCCGCCATCCGGCAGGAGAGCGTCTCGCAGACGCGCACGGTGACCCTGGGCGGCGCGCTCTCGCCTTCCTTCACGATGTCGAAGTGGTGGTAGAAGCTCGCGACCTCGAAGACCTCCGCCTGCGAGAGCTTCATCGCCTCGGCCAGCGCCGCGAGGTGCGCGGCCGGCAGGCACCCGAAGCGGTCCTGCACCTTGTGCAGGTTCTCGATGAGGTACTCCGGGGCACGCGGGGCTTCGCCCAGGAAAGCGGCGATCTCCTCGCGGGCGGCGGCATCGACGGCGCGGCCCTTGGGCGTGGGGCGGGCCTTGCGGATCTTGGCGAGCGGAATGGCGACGCGGTCGTTCATGGGGCCTCTCGGGTTCGTCTCGAGGGCCGGCTTGGCTGGCGGCCCCGGGGCCCGGACCCGCGCGGGTCGGGGCGCGGGCTGGGAAATCAGGCGATTAGACTACCGAAGGCGAGGCGGGTTTGGGCTTGACCCGAGTCAAGCGGCGGGCGGCCCGGACCCCTGTGCCAGAATGCGCCCCATGTGCCGCGCCCTCCTTTACCTCGGCGAGCCCGTCCTGCTGGACGACCTGCTCTACCAGCCCGATTCGGCGCTGGTGCGGCAGGCCACCATGCCCAAGATGCTGCACATGCTGAACCTCGCGGGCTTCGGCATGCGCGCCTGGGACCGGCGCTCGCGCGAGCCCGGGAAGCCCTGGGCCTATGCCTCCACGGAGCTGCCGGTCTTCGACCGCAACCTCAAGGGCCTCGCGGAGAAGGTGGAGGCCGAGGCGGTGCTGGCCCACGTGCGCGGCGTGGCCTACTCGACGGCGGTGGACATCTCGCTCGCCAATGTCCACCCCTTCCAGTTCCCGGGCGCGGCGCTCGCCATGGCCCACAACGGCGACCTCGCGCGCTTCGCGGAGCTCAAGCCCCGGCTCGCGGCCCACGTGCCCGCGGAGATCGCGCGCCACGTGCGCGGCACGACCGACAGCGAGTGGATCTACGCGCTGGTGCTCTCCGGGCTCGCCGACCCCTTCGCGGCGCCGGCCGGCGGCGAGCTGGTGGAGGCCGTGGCGCGGGCGCTCGCGATCATCCGCGAGGAGCGCGCGGCGCTGGGCATCGACACCTCGTCCTCCGTGAACCTCTTCCTCGCCGACGGCACGCAGGTCGCCGCCGTGCGCTACTGCTTCGACTTCGGCCGCTACGCCACGGCGGACCCCGCGCGCGTGCACGAGGCGAACCTCAATTTCCTGAGCCTCTGGTACACGCTGGGCCACGGCTACGGCCTGCACGACGGCGAGTGGAGGATGACGGGCGGCGCGCAGGCCGCGCGGTCGATCCTCGTGGCGTCGGAACCGCTCACGCGGGACGTGGCCTCCTGGGTGGAGGTGCCGGAGTACTCGCTCCTGCACGCGACGATCCGCGGCGGCGGGCCGGCCGTGACGCTTCGCTACCTCGACTGACTCAGGCGCCCGCGGCCGACTCGGCCCAAAGCTGCGCGGCGCCTGCCTGCTCGAAGGTGCTCGCCTCGCGGGCCTGCGCCGCCAGCCGCGCGTGGGCGGCCAGCCGCGTGAGTGCGCGGTTGGTGCGGCCCAGCGACTCGAGCAGGCTGCGCTGCACGGCCGACCGCAGGCGCGATCCGGCCGGGGTGTCGCCGAAATAGAGCTCGCGAAAGGCGCCGGCGGGAATTTGGAGGAGGGTCGACCCCTCCCGCGCGAAGGCCCAGCTCCCGTGCGGCTGCCCGAGCAGCACGCCCAACTGCCCGAGGGGCTTGCCCGGGCCCAGCACCGCCACGCGCCGCTCGTGGCCGTCGACGGGCCGCAGCACCTCCACCGCGCCGCGCGCCACGACGAGGACGGCGTTCGCCTCGCCGCCGGGCGCGTGCAGCAGCGCGCCGCGGGGCGCCTCGAGCACCGTCGCGCACGCGAGCACCTCGTCGGCCTCCGCGGCCGGGAAGCGGTCGAAGAAGGCGAGGCGCGGCAGGAAGGCCGGGAGGTCGAACGGGGCGCGGCGCAGGCGGGCCACGCCCGCCATCGGGGCTGGCGCCGCGGCGCGCGCCGGGCGGTCTTCCGGCGAGGCGAGGGTGGCCAGCCGTTCGTTGACCGCGCGAAGCCTCCCGGCGAGAACGACCGTCACGGCGTGCTGCAGCTCCCGGGCGGCCGCGCCGCGCTGGACGACGACGGCGCGGAAATCCTCCTGGGCCAGGAACCAGCCGTCGACGTGGGCCGTGGCCTCGACGGTGGCCGTGCAGGTGCCGGACTCGACGAGGGCCATCTCGCCGAAGACGTCGCCGGCGGCCAGACGCGCCACCACGAAGCAGTCGCCGCCCGGCGCGGGCACGCGCGCCTCGGCGGCGCCTTCGCGCAGGACGAACGCGCCGCGGGCCGGCTCGCCGTGGCGCACGAGGGTCGCGCCCTTCACGAAAGACACGGGGCGGGCTGCCGCGAGCAGGAGCTCGCGCGCCTCGGGGGCCAGCATCTGCAGGAAGGGCTGGGACATGACCCTCACCCCCACCCCGCCTCCCCGGGGGAGGCGGACGAGATTCAGAGCACGGACTTGAGGAGCTTGCCCATCTCCGCGGGGTTGCGCGTCACCTTGATGCCGCACGCCTCCATCACGGCGAGCTTCTCCTGCGCCGTGCCCTTGCCGCCGGAGATGATGGCGCCCGCGTGCCCCATGCGCTTGCCGGGGGGCGCGGTGACGCCGGCGATGAAGCCCACCACCGGCTTCTTCATGTTCTCCTTGATCCAGCGCGCGGCCGTCTCCTCGTCGGAGCCGCCGATCTCGCCGATCATGATCACGGCGTCCGTCTCCGGGTCGTCGTTGAACATCCGCATCACGTCGATGTGCTTGAGCCCGTTCACCGGGTCGCCGCCGATGCCCACGGCCGAGGACTGGCCCAGGCCCAGCGCGGTGAGCTGACCGACGGCCTCGTAGGTGAGCGTGCCGGAGCGCGAGACCACGCCGATCGGCCCTTGCGGTGGATGTGGCCGGGCATGATGCCGATCTTGATCTCGTCGGGCGTGATCGTGCCGGGGCAGTTGGGCCCGAGCAGGATGGTCTTCTTCCCCTTCATGCGGTCGCGCGTGCGGATCATGTCGCGCACCGGGATGCCCTCGGTGATGCAGATCACGAGATCGAGCTCCGCGTCCACGGCCTCGTCGATGGCGGCGGCGGCGAAGGGCGGCGGCACGTAGATGACGCTCACGGTGGCGCCCGTCTGCTTCCTCGCCTCGGCCACGGTGCCGTAGATCGGGATGCCCTCGAAGTCCTCGCCGGCCTTCTTCGGGTTCACGCCGGCCACGAAGCAGTTCTTCCCGTTCGCGTACTCGCGGCACATCTTCGTGTGGAACTGGCCGGTCTTGCCCGTGATGCCCTGCGTGATGACCTTGGTGTCCTTGTTGATCAGGATCGACATGTTGGAGGGTTCCTTGTCCGTTCAGCCCCGGGTGGCGGCGACGGCCTTCTGCGCCGCGTCGCCCATGTCGGAGGCCGAGATGATCGGCAGCCCCGAGTCCGCGAGGATCTTCTTGCCGAGCTCCACGTTCGTGCCCTCGAGGCGCACGACCAGCGGCACGCTGAGGCGGACCTCCTTCGCCGCGGCGACCACGCCGTTGGCGATGGTGTCGCACTTCATGATGCCGCCGAAGATGTTGACGAGGATCGCCTTCACCTTGGGGTTGCCCAGCATGATCTTGAACGCCTCCGTCACCTTCTCCGTGGTGGCGCCGCCGCCCACGTCGAGGAAGTTGGCCGGCGTGGCGCCGTAGAGCTTTATCGTGTCCATCGTCGCCATGGCGAGCCCGGCGCCGTTGACCAGGCAGCCGATGTTGCCGTCGAGCGAGATGTAGGTGAGGTCGAACTTCGAGGCCTCGACCTCCGCCGGGTCCTCCTCGTCGAGGTCACGGAAGGCCACGATCTCCGGGTGGCGGAAGAGCGCGTTGGAGTCGAAGTTGAGCTTGGCGTCCAGCGCCACGACATTGCCCTCCCCCGTCACGATGAGCGGGTTGACTTCCGCGAGCGAGCAGTCGCACTCGTCGAACACGCGGTAGAGGTTCTTCAGCAGGTCGCGCGCCTGGGCGACGGAGCCTTCGGGAACGCCGATCCTGCGGGCGAGATCCTCCGCTTCCGCGTCCTTCAGGCCCGTCTTCGGGTCGATCGCCACGCGGTGGATCTTCTCCGGCGTGTGCGCGGCGACCTCCTCGATGTCCATGCCGCCCTCGCTCGAGGCCATCATCGTCGCGCGCTGCGTCACGCGGTCCACGACGATCGCGACGTAGAGCTCCTTCCGGATGTCGGCCCCTTCCTCGATGAGGAGGCGGCGCACCTTGCGGCCCTCGGGGCCGGTCTGGTGGGTGACGAGCGTCATGCCGAGGATCTTCCCGGCGAGCTCCCTCACCTCGTCCATCGACTTGGCGACCTTCACGCCGCCGCCCTTGCCGCGCCCGCCGGCGTGGATCTGCGCCTTCACGACCCAGACCTTGCCGCCGAGGGACTCGGCCGCCTTCACGGCCTCGTCGACGGAGAATGCGGGGATGCCGCGCGGTGTGGGCACGCCGAACTTGCGGAAGAGTTCCTTGCCCTGGTATTCGTGGATGTTCATCGTCGTGTGGGGGCGGATTGGGGAGCCCGGCCATTCTAGCAGCCGGGCGCCGGGGGCCGGCCTTGACCCCGGTCAGCCGCCCGCCACATTCCCGGCGCTCAGTGGTTCTCGGTGGGGCCGTCGGAGACGGGCGCGGCGCCCCGGTACCACTTCGGGTAGAAGCGGGCCACCGTCTCGCCGCGGGAATCCAGCGCGTGGCAGCGGTCGAGCTGAGGGGGCTTGCGCTCCGACGGCATGAGGCCCTGCCCCGCGAAGGTCTGGAACGCGGCCGTGGCAAGCGATGCCGCCAGCTCCGTGAGGTGGGTGCAGCCGTGGACGCCGCCGAGGCGCTCCTTCACGTGGCGCAGGTAGCCGGGCCCGATGGACAGCCCCACGAGCTTCGCGTAGTCCGGCGTGATGCCGTCGCACGAGCCCGGGTAGGGCATCGCGTCCGTCGAGGCCGCGGCGTCCACGATGCGCAGGTCCCGGTCGACGGTGATGCGCAGCCACATGTCGTGGATCGCCTCGCCCGGCGGCTTCACGCGGCCGCCGACGGTGAAGTCGACGTCCTTCCGGTCCAGCAGGCGGCCCTCGATGTCGTAGAGCCCGTCGTCGCGCCGGTAGCCGACGATCTCGATCGTGCGGCGGTGCAGCGGCAGGCGGCTTGCCGTCGGCTCAGAGAGAGACATCGACCCCTGCGGCGCCGCCCTTGCGGGCGCGGCGGATCGCCTCGGCGAACTCCTGGCCCGTCTGGTAGCGCTGGTTGAAGTCCTTGGCGAGCGCGCGGTCGATGATGGCGTCGACCCAGGGCGGCAGCGCCGGGTTGATCTCGCGGATCGCCGGGTGCGGGTTGGAGGCGATGGCGAACATGAGCTGCGTCATCGACTCGCCCTCGAAGGGGAGCCGTCCGCAGAGCATCTGGTAGAGCGTCACGCCCAGCGAGAAGAGGTCGGAGCGGCCGTCGATCTTCTTGCCGGCGAGCTGCTCGGGCGACATGTAGGACGGCGTGCCGAGGACCATGCCCGTCTTGGTCTTGGAGGAGTCCGTGATGCGCGCGATGCCGAAGTCCGTCACCTTGGCGGTGTCGCTTTCCGGCTCGTACATGATGTTGGCGGGCTTGATGTCGCGGTGGACCACGCCCATGGTGTGCGCGTAGCCCAGGGCGTCGGCCACGCGCTCGACGATGGAGAGCACGCGGTCCGGCGGCAGGAGGTTCGGCTGCTTGGTGAAGGGGACGAGGTCCTTGCCCTTCAGGAACTCCATGGCGATGTAGGCGAGGTCGTGCTCCTCGCCCGCGTCGTAGATGGTGACGATGTTGGGGTGCGTGAGGCGGCCGGCCGTCTCCGCCTCGCGGAAGAAGCGCTCCTTGGCCTCCTGCAGCTCGTCGCCCTCGAACTCCGCCGACAGCGCCATCGTCTTGATGGCCACCGTGCGGCCGATCTTGGGGTCCTTGCCGAGGTAGACCACGCCCATGGCGCCCTTGCCCAGCTCCTTCTCCACCTGGTAGCGGCCGAGCATCGGCTTCTCCGCGCCGCCGCCCTGGATCACCATCGTCGCCGCGTTGGACCGCGCGGCCGACGAGCCGCCCAGGATGATGGTCTCGCTCATCGCCTTGGCGCGCTGCATGCGCTCGGCCACGTCCTTGAACTTGGGGTCGAGCTTGTGGATGTAGCCGAACACCGACTCGGCCTTGTTGAACTGCCGGCGGCGCTCGAAGTCGAGCGCGAGCGAGTAGAGGTTCTCGCCCACCTGCTCGTCGTAGGGGCACTTGCGGAACTTGTCGAAGGCCATGTCGAGCTGGCCCTGCTGCTGGAAGGCGAGGCCCAGCATGCGGTTGGACTCCGCGCCCTCGATGTCCGCCTTCTCCTTGCCGCGCTCGGTGACGAGGAAGCGCTTGGTGGTGAGGAGCAGGTGGCCGACCACGAGCAGGGTCGCGGGCAGCATGAGCTGCAGCCACAGGCCGGCGCCCGTCATGAGCCCCAGGTGCGCGCCGAACAGCGCGATGAAGAGCAGCGCCGTGAGCGCCGCGCCCATGCCCGCCCCCAGGCGCGGCAGCAGCACGATGAGGTAGAGCGCGACGAGCGCGTACACCGCGAGCGTGGCCCAGGTGCCCCAGGTCGGCGCGACGAAGAAGTGCTCCTGCAGCAGCGACGACACGGAGTGGGCGAGCGTGGTGACCGGGTTCATCTGCGCCGAGATCGGCGTCACCTGGTTCGTGCCGATGCCGGCGGCCACCGCGCCGATGAGGACGATCTTGTCGGCGTACTTCGAGGCCGGGATCTTGCCCGTGAAGACGT
Source organism: Burkholderiales bacterium (assembly GCA_019634955.1). GTDB lineage: Bacteria > Pseudomonadota > Gammaproteobacteria > Burkholderiales > Usitatibacteraceae > FEB-7. The sequence goes on along the minus strand of JAHCAK010000010.1, from coordinate 89,268 downwards.
CGAAGAAAGAGTCGACGGCGAAGGCGGGGCGGCCATCGCGGTCCTTGTAGTAGTAGGTGAACATGCGGCCCTGCTCGTCGGTGCGCACGACCTTGTTGCCCAGGGCCACGCTCTCGCCCGCGTTCACCTTGATGTCCTTGGGCCCGAGGTTGAGGCTTCTCGCCGCGATCATCACCGCGAGCGACGGGAACTGCTGCCCGTAGTAGTCGATCACCAGCGGCTCGGCGCGGATGGCGCCGTCGGCCGGGTCGGGCGAGGCGTTGAGATGGCCCATGCCCGCCACGTGGGCGCCGATCTGCTCGATGGGCGCGATGAGGGAGACGCCGTAGAGGAGCGAGCCGGCGGGGCCTGCGCCGCCGCTGATCGCGTACTTGGCGACGTACTCCGGCAGGGGCTTGTCGGGCTTGCCGGGCGGCGGCACGCCCATCATCTCGTCGAACACCAGCGGCACGACCACGTTGCCGGCCTTCTTCACGCTGGCGGCCAGCAGCACGTCGTTGTTGAGCGCGACCGAGGCCTCGCGAAGGAGCTTGCCGATCTCGGCCACCTCTCCCGGCGGATGGGCCACCTGGGCGGCCGGGGTCGCGGCGCCGAACACGCCGACGCCGGGGGCTTCCTGCTGGGCGCCCTGCGGGTACGCGCGGTCGTAGATGTCTAGCATCTTCTGGACGTAGGCGAGGCCCGGGTCGATCTGGGGCTCGAAGAAGAAGACGGTGTTGCCGATGACCTTCGCCTTCGCGGCGGCGAGCTCCTCGATCAGCTTGCCGTGCACCTCCCGCGGCCACGGCCAGCGGCCGATGTTGGCGATCGACTGCTCGTCGATGGCGACCACGGCGATCTTGTCGCTCGGGTTCTTGGCCGTGGCCTTGACGCCCAGGTCGTAGGCCCAGCGCTCCAGGCCCGGTATCACGTTCGACGTGGCGTTGAAGGCGAGCATGGCGACGGCGATCACCACGCCGAGGAACCAGTCGGCCTTCCAGAATTGGCTCTTCATGGGCTCTCCCTTGGCACTTCCCCGTCGGCCGCGGCGCGGCTTCCCCTCCGCCCGCTGCGAGAGCCCGAATCTTACACGGTGTGGGTCGCGGTGTCCGACGCCGCGCCCGCGTTCAGGCAGGGCGCCCGGCGAGCGCGGCGCGGATCGCTTCCACGCGGTCGCGGTTGACGGAGAAGTCGCGGATGCCCAGGCGCGCCGCGCTCTTCACGTGGATCACGCCCGCCGCGCCATCCAGCGCGAACTCGGCGTCGTCGACGAATCCCAGGCCCTTGCTCGCGAACTCCACGTGCAGGTAGGCGGGCGTGCGCGTGACGACGGAGGCGCGCGGCATCGCGGCGAGCGCCGCCTCGAGCGCGGCCCAGGCGGCCGACGGGTCCCCCGCGAAGGCGAGCGGCGCGACGTAGTGCCCCGCGTCGTCGCGCGCGGCGGTCGAGGACACCCAGTTGGGCCGCCAGTCGCCCGGCGCGAAGCGCCCGCCGGCGAAGCCGAGGGAGGCGGGACGGGAGCCGGAGAAGAGACCCACGGCGGGGCCGGCCAGCGCGGCCGCGGCCGCCACGAGCACGGCCGCCGCGAGGGCGACCGCCGCCCTGCGGCGCCAGCCGCCGCCGGTCACGGCACGAGGATGGTCGACCCGGTGGTCTTGCGGGCCTCGAGGTCGCGGTGGGCCTGCGCGGCGTCCTTGAGGGCGTACTGCTGCCGCGGGGCCACCTGGATGCGGCCGGCGACGACGTGGTCGAAGAGCTCGGCCGTGGCGGCGAGCAGCTCCTCGCGCTTGCCGATGTGCGTGTCGAGCGTGGGGCGGGTCACGTAGAGCGAACCCTTCTGCGCGAGGATGCCCAGGTTGAACGCGTCCACGGGCCCCGAGGCGTTGCCGAAGCTCACCATGAGGCCGCGGGGCTGCAGGCAATCGAGCGACTTCACGAAGGTGTCCTTGCCGATGGAGTCGTACACCACCGGAACGCCCTTGCCCCCCGTGATCTCCTTCACGCGGGCCTGGAAGTCCTCGCGCGTGTAGACGATCGTGTGGGCCGCGCCGTGAGCCTTCGCGAGCGCCGCCTTCTCGTCCGACCCCACGGTGCCGATGAGGCTCGCGCCCAGCGCCTTCGCCCACTGGCAGGCGATGAGGCCCACGCCGCCCGCGGCGGCATGGAAGAGGATCGTCTCGCCCGCCTTCACCGGGTAGGTGCGGCGCAGCAGGTAGTGGACGGTGAGCCCCTGCAGCATCATGCAGGCCGCCTGCTCGAAGGAGATCGCGTCCGGGAGCTTCACCAGCCGCTCGGCCGGGTGGAGCTTCACCTCGGCGTAGGTGCCCAGCGGGCCCGTCGTCCACGCCACGCGGTCGCCGGGCTTCAGGTCGGTGACGGCGCTGCCCACCGCCTCCACCACGCCCGCGCCCTCGCGGCCGATGGCCGAGGGCAGCGGAAGCGGATACAGGCCGCTGCGGTGGTAGGTGTCGATGTAGTTGAGGCCGACGGCCTTCAGGCGGACGCGCGCCTCGCCGGGGCCGGGATCGCCGACGGCGACCTCCTCCCACTGGAGCACTTCGGGACCGCCGGTCTTGTGGAATCGGATCGCGTGGGGCATCGGAGCTCTCGGTATCGGGGATGCGGAAGCCCTATTCTGAACGAAGCCGGCGCCTCAGGTGCCGAGGATCGTGCCGACCGTGACGCCGGCAGCCTTGGCCCACTCGGCGGCGGAGACCTTCTTGCCCTCCTCGGGCTTCACCTTGGAGACCTCGATCTGCCCGCCCTGGGCGGTGACGCGCATGGACTCGGCGCCGATCTCCGCGATCTCGCCGATCTTGCCCTTCACGGCACCGAAGGTGCGCACGAGGTGCTTGCGCGAGCCGAAGAGCTGCAGCTTCTTCCCCGCGATCGTGGTCCACGCGCCCGGCGCGGGATCGGCGCCGCGGATGGTGTTGTGGATCCAGTCGACGTGCTGGTTCCAGTGGACGCGCGCCTCGGCCGCGCGGAACCAGCCCTCGTAGGAGGCCTGCGACTCGTCCTGCACGACCTCCCGGTGCTTGCCGGCCACGACGAGATCCGCCGCCTCGAGCATCGCCGCCACGCCCATCGGGAACAGGCGGTCGAAGTAGACGGTGCCGAGCGTGTCGTCCGCCGAGATCGGCGTCTCCTTCTGCAGGATCACCGCGCCCTCGTCCAGGCCGTCCGTCGGCCGGAAGATGGTGAGGCCCGTCTTCGTCTCGCCCTTGGTGATGGGCCAGTTGATGGAGCTGGGGCCCCGGTACTTCGGCAGGAGCGAGGGGTGGTACTGGATCGTGCCGTGCCGCGGGATGTTCACGAACTCCTGCGGCGCGAACTGCAGCACGAAGGCCATGATGCCGATGTCGGCATCCAGCCCCCTCATCGCGGCCGTCGCCTCGGGCGCCTTGAGCGACGGGAACTGGAAGACCGTGAGGCCCTTCTCGACGGCGGCGACCTTCATGGGGTCGGGCTTGCCGCCCTCCTTCTCCGGGGCGACGAACACGCCCGCCACGGTGTCGCCGCGGGCGAGGAACGCCTCCATGACCGCCTTGCCGAAATCCTGCTGTCCGATGATCGCTATGCGCATGGTGAGTTATCCGATCGTAAGGCCGTGGAAACGCCGATTACCGCCGATGCCCCGCCGATTTCCGCAGATGAAGCCAATGCGAACGTCTCGAGGCCTCATCCGTCGACATGGCCGCACCACTCGAAAGCTCAAACGACCGCCCAGCCTTATCGGCGGCAATCGGCGGGGCATCGGCGGCAATCGGCGTTTTCAGGGTTTGGCTTCCCGAACTCTCAAGCCGCCTTCTTGGGCGGGGCGGAGAAGGCGCCCGCCGACCTCATCGACGCGATCTTCGCGTCGTCGTAGCCGAGCACGCTCTTCAGAACCTCGTCGGTGTGCTCGCCCAGCAGCGGGCTCCTCTCGATCCTGGCCGGGGATGCGGAGAGCTTGATGGGCATGCCGACGTTGAACCACTTGCCGCGCTGCGGGTGGTCGAGCTCCACGTACATGTCGCGCCCGCGCACGTGCTCGTCGTCGGCGAGGTCGGAGGTCGACATGATCGGGCCGCAGGGCACGTCGATCTCGTTCAGGATCGCCATGAACTCGCGCTTCGTGTACTTCTCGGCGAACTTGGCGAGCAGCCCCCACATCTTCGCCTGGTGGCGGCGGCGGTCGCCGATCTTCGCGAGGTCGGGGTCGGTGGCGAGGTCCGGGTGGTGCACCTCGGGCCCGATGCGCCTGGCGAGCGCCTCCCACACCGCCTCCTGGACCACCACGTAGATCCAGTCGTTGGGACCGTGCGGCTTGCAGTGCACGGCGTTGCCCAGCTGGCCGCCGCCGGAGTCGTTGCCGGCGCGCGGCACGTCGCCCATGCCCGTGTAGGTCGGCACCGAGTACTCGGCGAGCTCCTGGCGCGTGAGGCGCTGGTGGTCGCGGAACTTCACGCGGCAGAGGTTCATCACGCCGTCCATCATCGCGACCTCGACGTACTGGCCCTGCCCGGTGCGCGCGGCCTGGTGCAGCGCCGCGAGGAGCCCGATGGCCAGGTGCAGGCCCGTGCCGGAGTCGCCGATCTGCGCGCCCGTCACGAAGGGCGGCCCGTCGGGGAGCCCCGTCGTGCTCATGGCCCCGCCCATGGCCTGCGCCACGTTCTCGTAGGCCTTGAAGTCGGCGTAGGGGCCGGAGGAGCCGAAGCCCTTGATCGAGCCCACGACGATGCGCGGGTTGATCTCGTGGATCTTCTCCCAGGTGAAGCCGAGCCGCTCCAGCACGCCGGGGCCGAAGTTCTCCATCATGATGTCGCACTTCTTCAGGAGGTCGACGAACACCTCCTTTCCCTCGGCGCTCTTCATGTTCACGGTGATCGAGCGCTTGTTGCAGTTGAGCATCGTGAAGTACAGGCTGTCGGCGCCCGGGATGTCGCGCAGCTGGCCGCGCGTCGCGTCGCCCTGCGGGGGCTCGAACTTGATCACGTCCGCGCCCATCCAGGCGAGCAGCTGCGAACAGGTGGGACCCGCCTGGACGTGGGTCATGTCGAGAATCCTTACGCCTTTGAGAGCTTCCATGCGCTTCGCTTCCTTTGGGAGGGGGGAACCGCAGATGAACGCGGATGACCGCGGATGGCTCCGGGCATGGAGGCGGCCGTGGCCATTGCCACGCCGCCGCGACATCCCTGAATCATCTGCGTTCATCCGCGTTCATCCGCGGTTCCCTGCATTTTACCTTCGAGGTCGTGGTGCCTACTTCTTCTTCGCGGTCGGGTTCAGGGCCGTGATGCGCCCGCTCTCGGTGCCCGCCCCCTCGTCGATGATGGCGTTGACGAGCGTGGGCCGGCGGGAGCGGATCGCCTCCTCCATCGCGGCGCGCAGCTGCGCCGGGGTCGAGGCCTGCACGCCCACGCCGCCGAAGGCCTCCATCATCCGGTCGTAGCGCGCGCCCTTCACGAACACCATCGGCGAGGGGTCCGTGCCGCCGGCGAGGTTCTTCTCGTCGCCGCGGTAGACGCCGTTGTTGTTCAGGATCACGATGCACACGGGCAGGTTGTAGCGGCAGATGGTCTCGACCTCCATGCCGGAGAAGCCGAAGGCGCTGTCGCCCTCGATGGCGATCACCTGCTCGCCGCTCGTCACCGCCGCGGCGATGGAGAAGCCCATGCCGATGCCCATCACGCCCCAGGTGCCGACGTCCAGGCGCCTCCTCGGCTTGTACATGTCGACGATGCTGCGCGTGAAGTCGAGCGCGTTGGCGCCCTCGTTCACCAGGATCGCGTCCGGATTGGCCTTGACGATGTCGCGCACCACGTTGAGCGCGCTGTGGAAGTTCATCGGCGCCGGGTCCTTCGCGAGCGTCTCGGCCATCTTCGCGACGTTCCTCGCCTTGCGCTCGCCCACCGCCGCGAGCCACTCGGCGGGCGGCCTCGGCCAGCCGGCGCCGATTCCGGCGTTCAACGCGGCCACGCACGAGCCGATGTCGCCCACGACGGGCGCGTCGATCGCCACGTTGCTGTCGGCTTCCTGCGGCGAGATGTCGACCTGGATGAACTTCTGGCCGCCCCAGTCCTTGGCGGACTTGCCTCCCCAGGTCTTGCCCTTGCCGTGCGAGAGCAGCCAGTTGAGGCGCGCGCCCACGAGGAGGACCACGTCCGCCTCGGGCAGCACGAAGGAGCGCGCCGCGGAGGCGCACTGCGGGTGCGTGTCCGGCAGGATCCCCTTGGCCATCGACATGGGCAGGTAGGGGATGCCCGTCTTCTCCACCAGGGCGCGGATCGCGTCGTCGGCGCGCGCGTACGCCGCGCCCTTGCCGAGCAGGATGAGCGGGCGCTTCGCGCCCTTGAGGAGGTCGAGCGCGCGCTGGACGGCCTCGGGCGCCGGGATCTGCCGTGGCGCGGGGTCGACCACCCGGATGAGCGAGCGGCGGCCGGCCTCGGCGTCGATGGACTGCGGGAAGAGCTTCGCCGGCAGGTCGAGGTAGACGCCGCCGGGGCGCCCGGAGACGGCGGCGCGGATGGCGCGCGCCACCCCCACGCCGATGTCCTCGGCGTGGAGCACGCGGAAGGCCGCCTTGCACAGGGGCCGGGCGATCGCGAGCTGGTCCATCTCCTCGTAGTCGCCCTGCTGCAGGTCGACGATCTCGCGCTCGCTCGAGCCCGACACGAGGATCATCGGGAAGCAGTTGGTGGTCGCGTTCGCGAGCGCCGTGAGGCCGTTGAGGAAGCCCGGCGCCGACACCGTGAGGCAGATGCCGGGCTTGCCCGTCAGGAAGCCCGCGATCGAGGCGGCGTAGCCGGCGTTCTGCTCGTGGCGGAAGGAGATCACGCGCATGCCCGCGGCCTGCGCCTTGCGCGTGAGGTCGGTGATGGGAATGCCGGGAAGGCCAAAGACCGTGTCGATGCCGTTGAGCCTGAGCGCCTCGATCACGAGATGGAACCCGTCGATCTGCTCCGGGGCCTGCGCGGCGGGCGCGGCCGTGCCGCCCGCCTGCTCGGTTGCCTGGCCCGCGGGGGCCGTGGGGGTGACGGTAGCCATGCTCATCTCCTCGGGGAATGGCCTCGTGCCGGGGCGGGATCCGCCAGCCGCGCGGCCGAAGCGGCATCGATTGTCGGTGCCGGGCCCATTGTCGGGGTCCGGCCTCAGTGAATCGCGCTAGAATGTTAGAGATCCGTGCGAGCGCCCTGCCTTGATGCGGGTCAATTCCCCGAATGCCCCCATGACCTTGCTGGCCACCCACCCCGAGCGCGAGCAAGTCGCCGAGCAGCTGCGCCGGAACATCGTGCTGCGGCGCCTGCCGCCGCCCGCGTTCGCGGCGCTCGAGCCGATGCTCGCGGTGGTGGATTACCGCAAGGGCGACGTCCTGCTCACCCAGGGCGCCCACGACATGGAGCAGTACTTCGTGATCGACGGGGTCCTCAAGCGCGTCGTCGCCAACCCCGAGGGCAAGGAGATGATCCTGCGCTTCGCCAAGGAGGACGACATGGACACGAGCTACGCGGCCTGGCGGCTGCGCACGCCCGCGCCCTACTCCATCCGTGCGGTGACGAAGGCGCGCGTGGCCAAGATGCCGCTGCCCCAGTGGGCCTCCTTCCTCGAGGAGCACCCGGACCTCAAGGAGGACTTCGAATACGAGGTGATGTTCCTCATGAGCGAAGTGATGGCCCACACGATCACGCTCCACTTGCTGGACGCGCCCGGGCGCGTGCACCGGTTCCTGCGCAAGCACCCGGAGCTCGCCGAGCGGGTGCCGAAGAAGGAGCTCGCCTCCTACCTGAACCTCTCCGCGGAGACGCTCTCCCGCCTCAAGCACGCGGGCAAGATCTGACCGCCCCGGGGGTGGCGCCGTACGGGCGGGCGCCCTATAGTGGGGAGAGCCGGCCGCCAGAGCCGCACCCGGAGGTTGCCATGCTCGACGAGAGCCTCGTGTTCCACAAGACCCAGGCGGGCGCGAACGAGATCGCCACGCCCGTCCACGCGCTGCCGCCGAAGCTGCGACGGGCGCTCATCATGGTCGACGGCGCGAAGAGCGTGGCGGAGCTCTCCGCCATGTTCCGCCCCGGCGAGGCGCCCGCGATCCTGCTGGAACTGCAGGCGAAGGGGCTCGTGTCGCTCTCCGGCGGGGAGGTCGCGAAGGCCGCGGAGGCCCCCTCGGCGCCGGACTCCGCCGCGGGCCTGCCGCGGGAGCGCTTCGAGGAGATCCGCCGCGAGGCCATGCGCGAGATCTCGCACCGGCTCGGCCCGAACGGCGACGCCCTCGCCCTCAAGATCGAGCGCTGCGCGACGCCGCAGGAGCTGCGGGTGGCGCTGCGCGAGGCCGAGAAGATCCTCGCGAGCTTCCTCGGCGCGGAATACGGCCGCACGTTCGCCCAGAAGGTCGGCCGCGACCTCCTGTAGGGGTCACTTGCGCAGGTGCTGCTGCGGGAAGAGCTTCATCCTTCCCGACATGGTGGAGAGCTCGTCGTCGATGCCGGCGGCGCCGGCGACGGCCCCCGCCACCTCGAGGCAGAGCGCGTGCTCGCGGTCGTTGGCGACGATGCCGCGCAGGAGCAGGCGCCCGGCGCGACCCTCGATGTGCACGTCGATGCCGGCCGTGGCGGGGTTCGCCTTGAGCGCCGCGCGCGCCCTCGCGGCGAGCGCCAGGTCGGCGAGGTTCTGGCGCGAGGCCGGCGTCTCCTGGAAGGACGCGCTCCTCGCGAGGCCGACCACCATGTCCACGCAGGTGGCCACCGGCAGGCGCTCGGTGTTGAGCGTGAGGTCGTAGAGCTCGGGGTTGCCCCAGTGCACGTCGAAATGCTCGGCCATGCGCGTGGCCCGGGCGTGGTCGTCCACCTCGATCTCGTGCTGGGCGAGCGCCTCGTCGTCCGTCTCCAGCCGCTTCATGAGCCGCTCGACGCGCAGCCCCATCGGGGCGCAGACGCGGACGCAGGGGATGTGCGCCACCCGCCTCAGCAGCATCGTCGCGCCCCAGCCGCGGATGAGGACGTTGCCCTTCACCGCGAGGTCGAAGACTTCCTCGGCGGTGAAGATCGAGATCGACTTCTCGTCGGCCGTCCAGCGCTCGAAGGGGCCCGCCTTGCCCTCGCGCAGGCGCCGGATGAGGCTCTTCTTCACCTGCATCTTGCCGGCGACGTGGTCGCCCACCTCGTGGCGAACCATCTCCAGCCCGAGGGCCTCGCAAACGCCCGCGGCGACGTCGGAGCCGAGCGTGGCCATCTCCTGCGTGAAGGCGACGACGGCCATGTCAGCCTCCGCGCCCGTTGCGGCCGCGCGCGATGGCGATGGCGCGCGAGATGAGGGGCCAGAAGAGCAGCAGCAGCGCCGCCGAGGTGATCGTCCCCACCAGCGGATTGGCGAAGAAGATGCCCATGTCGCCCTGCGAGCCCAGCATCGACTGGCGGAAGGAATCCTCCGCGCGGTCGCCGAGCACGAGCGCCAGAACGAGCGGCGCCATCGGGTAGTCGAGCTTCTTGAACACGTAGCCCAGGACGCCGAAGACGAGCATCAGCCAGACGTCGAACATCGAGTTGTGCACCGTGTAGGCCCCGATGGCGCAGATCACCAGGATAACGGGCGCGATGATGGCGAAGGGGATGCGCAGGATCGAGGCGAACAGCGGCACGCAGGTGAGCACCACGATGAGGCCCACGATGTTGCCCAGGTACATCGATGCGATGAGGCCCCAGACGAAGTCGGCCTTCTCCACGAACAGGAGCGGCCCCGGCTGCAGGCCCCAGATGAGGAGGCCCCCGAGGAGCACGGCCGCCGTGGGCGAGCCCGGCACGCCGAGCGTGAGCATCGGCAGCAGCGCCGAGGTGCCTGCGGCGTGCGCCGCGGTCTCCGGCGCCACCACGCCCTCCACCTTGCCGGTGCCGAACTCCTCGCCGTCGCGCGACATGCGCTTGGCGAGGCCGTAGGACATGAAGGAGGCGGGCGTCGCCCCCCCGGGAACGATGCCCATGAGGCAGCCCACGGCCGAGGAGCGGATCGAGGTCTTCCAGTACCTCGGCAGCTCCTTCCACGTCTCCAGCACCACGCGCATGTTCAGCTTGGCCTTCGCGCCCTTGAACTCGAGGCCCTCCTCGATGGTGAGGAGGATCTCGCCGATGCCGAAGAGGCCGATCACGGCGATGAGGAAGTCGAAGCCCTTGAGCAGCGCCGGGATCTCGAAGGTGAGGCGCAGCTGCCCCGTCACCGTGTCGATGCCGACCGCCGCGAGGGCGAAGCCGGTCATCATGGCGGCGATGGTCTTGAACGGCGCCCCCTTGGCCATGCCCACGAAGGCGGAGAAGGTGAGCAGGTACACCGAGAAGAACTCCGGCGGCCCGAACCGCAGGGCGAAGCGCGCGATGATGGGCGAGATGAAGGTGATGAGGATCACCGCCACCAGGGCGCCGATGAACGAGGAGGTGAAGGCCGCGGTGAGCGCGGCGCCCGCCCGCCCCTTCTGCGCGAGGGGATAGCCGTCGAAGGTCGTGGCCACCGACCACGGCTCGCCGGGGATGTTGAAGAGGATGGAGGTGATGGCGCCGCCGAAGAGCGCGCCCCAGTAGATGCACGACAGCAGGATGATCGCGGAGGTGGCGCCCCCGGGCTGCTGCGACATGGTGAAGGTGAGCGGCAGGAGGATCGCCACGCCGTTGGCGCCCCCCAGCCCCGGCAGCACCCCGATCAGCACGCCCAGGCTCACGCCCGCGAGCATGAGGGCGAGGTTGAACCAGGACATGGCGACGGCGAAGCCGCCCATCAGCGACTGGATCTCTTGCATTATCCGTGGCCCCCCTTAGTTGAAGCCCAGCGCGGCCTCGATGGGCCCCTTGGGGAGCGGCACCTTGAACCAGATCTCGAACATGAGGAAGAAGAACACGACCACGCCGAGCGCCACCGGGACGATCTTCGCGGGGCCGTACTTGCCCAGCCGCCACATGAAGTAGGCGATGAAGAGGGCGGAGGCGAGGTAGATCCCGAGGCTGAACCAGGGATTGGCGATGAGCGCGACGTAGACGCAAGTGGGCAGCATCACCGACAGGACCATCTTCAGCTGGCCCCACTCGACGAAGGCCGCGCGCCCCTTCTCGCCGAGGTTGAGCGCGCGGAAGATGTTGGCCGCCGAGGCGACGACGATGAACAGGCCGATGTAGAAGGGGAAGTAGCCCGCCTGCGGCCCGTCGTCGGCCCAGGCCGACCCCAGCCGCTTGCTGTCCCACATGACCAGCGCGCCGAAGGCGAGGAAGACCCCCGCCATCACGAGCTCCGCCGCGCGCATGGACGCGACCGACTTGCCTTCCTCCATCCCGCCTCTCCTCAGTCGTTGTGCTTGTGCCCTGGAGGCGGGGGCCGCCACGCGGCCCCCTCCCCGCGGCGGAACGCCTTACTTCTTGGCCATGAAGCCCGCTTCCTGCATCAGGCCCTCGTGCAGCTTCTCGGCCTTGGCGACCCAGTCGGCGTACTCCTTGCCGGTGATGGCGGTCTGGTTGAAGGCGCCGTCCTCCATGAACTTCTTCCACTCCGGCGTCTGGCGGACCTTCTCGAGCAGGTCGACGTAGTACTTCACCTGGTCGGGCGAGACGCCGCCGGCCATGAAGATGCCGCGCAGCATCACGTAGTCGGTGTCGACGCCGGCTTCCTTGCAGGTCGGGATGTCGTTCCAGCTCATGTCGCCGGCGACCTTGTTCTTGTACGGCATGCGCTCGTTGTCGAAGACGCACAGCGGGCGCAGGTTCCCGGCGCGCCACTGGGCCACGGCCTCGATCGGGTTGTTCACCGAGGAGTCGACGTGCTTGCCGACGAGCTGGGTCGCCACCTCGCCGCCGCCCTTGTAGGGGATGTAGGTGAACTTGGCGCCGGTCTGCTTCTGCAGCGCCACGGTGATGATCTGGTCCTCCTGCTTGGAGCCCGTGCCGCCCATCTTCATCTTGCCGTCGCCGGCCTTCTTGACCAGCTCGATGTACTCCTTGGCGGTCTTGGCGGGGTTCTCCTTGTTCACCCAGAGAACGAACTGGTCGAGCGCGAGCATGCGCACGGGCGTGAGGTCCTTCCAGTTGAAGGGAACCCCGGTGGCCATCGGCGTGGTGAAGAGGTTCGAGAGCGTGATGATGATCTTGTGCGGGTCGCCCTTCGCACCCTTCACCTCGAGGAATCCCTCGGCTCCGGCGCCGCCGCCCTTGTTCACCACCACCATGTTCTGCTTCATGAGGTTGTGCTTGGCGATGATCGACTGGACGAGGCGGGCCATCTGGTCGGCTCCGCCGCCCGTGCCGGCCGGCACGATGAACTCGACGGTCTTGGTGGGCTCCCACGCGAAGGCGGGAGTGAATGCGGAAAAGGCGGTGGCCACCACGGCGGCCAGCAGGGTCTTCGCGGTCGTGCGACGGGTCATGGGTAAAGTCTCCTCGTTGGTCGTCGTTGGAATAACGGCGTGGGGGATTCTATCCCGAGGGGAGGCGGCGGATGCATCCGGCGCATACCCCCCGGCCCGGCCGCTCTTTCCGGCGGCTGGCCCATTCTAGAACCGGCGGGGGTCGCGAGTCTCTTGACCCGCGTCAATCGCGCGCGATCAGTGCGACATCAGGACGGGCATACCCGCCCCGGCGAGGATGGCGCGCGTGGCGCCGCCCAGCACGAGCTCGGCGAAGCGCGGCCTTCCGTAGGCGCCCATGACGACGAGATCGGCGCCCGCCTTCCGCGCGCGCGCGAGGATCGCGTCGCCCACCTTCTCGTCTGCCGCCGTGGCGTGGGACGATTCCGCCGGGATGCCGTGACGCGCGAGGTAGCGGACGGCCGACTTCGCCGAATGCAGCGGCCCTTCGTCGCCCGCGGGACCCGAGGAGAACACCGTGACGGACTTCGCGCGGGCCATCAGCGGCACGGCGTCGGACAGCGCGCGCGCCGCCTCGCGGCTGCCGTTCCACGCGACGAGGACCTTCTTCGGGAAGCCCGCCGGCAGGCCCTTCTCCGGCACGAGCAGCACGGGCCGCCCGACCGCGAGCAGCGCCGTCTCGACGCCGTGGCCGCCCAGCGCGCCGAGGTCGTCCTCGGCAGGCAGCGGCAGCACGACGAGGTCGGCGGTCCGGGCGTGCAGCGCGATGACCGCCGCCGCCTCGGCCTCGACCGCGAGCCCCTGCACGGAAGCCACGCCGGCCTTCCTCGCCTGCGCCTCGAAGCGCTTGATGCCGGCCCGCGCCTCCTGCTTGTCGCGCTCCCACTCCTTCTTCATGAGCGTCGCGGCGCTCTGGCGCGGGCGCAGCCGCAGCGGCACGGCAAGCGGCGGGATGATCGCGAGACCCTCCAGGTGCGCGCCGAAGTCCGCGGCGAGGCGACGGGCGGCCTCCAGGCTGCCGGCGGCCGAGGGATTTTCGTCGATGGGGACCAGGATGGAACCGTAGGTCATGGCGTCTCCTCCTCAGTGGCGGTGCGCGGGCGCGCTTCCCGGTTTCGCCCCAGTCTAGGCCACGCAGGCCGCGCGAGTCTTGGCTCAGGTCAATGTCCGCCGGCGGCCGGGAACGCATCATTTGCTACATTTCGCCATGGCCCCGTGGTGCAATGCCCGGGGCATTGAGAAGAGCAATACCCCACCCCAAGGAGGAAGCACCCGATGGAAACGATGACCATTCTCGCGCTCGCCATCTTCGCGGTGACGATCGTGATCGTCATCACCGGCTGGATCGACAGCACGGCGGCCGCCCTGCTGGGCGTGGCGGTGATGATCTGGATGGGCCTCATGAGCGAGGACGACGCCTTCAAGATCGTCGACTGGAACGTGATGGCCATCCTCGTCTCCATCTGGACCATCGCGGGCTACTTCGGCAAGTCCGGCATCCCCGAATGGCTCTCGGTGAAGGCGCTGGAGATGTCGCGCGGCAACGGCGGGATGCTGATCGTGATCCTCTCGATGCTCGCGGGGCTGGTGTCGATGGTCGTCGACAACGTCGTCGTGATCCTCATGTTCGCGCCCGTGGCCATCCCGCTCGCGCGCCACCTCGGGCTGCCGCTCACGCCGCTGGTGCTGATGATCGGCTTCAGCGCCAACTTCATGGGCTCGGCCATGCTGCTGGGGGACCTGCCGCCGCAGATGATGCACAGCGTCTCGGGGGCCGAGTTCTTCGACTTCATCTGGTTCAAGGGCAAGCCCAGCTCCTTCCCCATCCTCTTCGTCACCTTCGCGCTCACGCTCGCCCTCATGTACTGGTTCTTCTTCCGCCAGTTCGGCGGCGGCTCGAAGGCGGTGGCGGCCGGCGGCGAGGGCATGGGCGAGGCGAGGATCCCCGACAAGCTCTTCGCCACCATCGTGGTAGCGGGGTTCGTGGCCACAATCGTCGCCATGAGCCTGCGCGAGCACCTCGGCGTGAAGCTGGGCTTCATCGCCATGACCGGGGCGCTCGTCCTCGTGCTGGTCCTGGAGCTGCTCGGCGACCGGGTGAAGAAGCCCAGCTTCGAGGAGATCATCCAGGAGCTCGACTGGCGCGCCGTCTTCTTCTACATCGCCCTCTTCGCGCTGGTCGGGGGGCTCGAGAAGACGGGCATCCTCGAGAAGCTCGCCCACGGCATGGCGCCGATCTTCGCCCAGAGCATGGCCCTGGGCGCGACGATCCTCTACTGGGTCACCATCCCCATCGTCGGCATCGTCGAGCACGACGCCTACATCCTCACCTTCCTCTACACCGTGCGCGACCTCGGCCAGCAGGGCGTGGACCCGTGGCCGCTGTGGTGGATGCTCCTCTGGGCGGGCACGCTGGGCAGCAACCTCACCATCGCCGGCGCCCCGGCCCTCTACGTGGCGGCCAACATCTGCGAGCGCGAGGAGAACCGCAAGGTGAGCCTGCGCGAGTTCCTGCGCTGGAGCGTGCCGTTCACCCTCATCTCCTGCACGATCTGCTACGTCTTCGGCATGCTGGTCTGGGTGCTTTGAACCCCGGGCGGGAAGCGCGGTCTGCGGGGAATATAATCCCCGCGTGCCCGCGCTCCCGCCGATGCGCCTCCCGCGCCTGATCGCCGCCTTCGTCCTCGCCGCCGGCCCCGCCCTCGCGGCCCCCGCGCCTGCGCCCGCCACCGACGCCGACCTGCCGGCGGCCCGCAAGGCCTGGGAGAAGCGCGACCTGAAGGCGCTGGAAGGCTGGCGCGACCGCTTCGCCGGGCACGCGCTGGAAGCCTATCCCGCCTACTGGCACCTCTCGGCCACGCTCGAGAAGGCGGATCCGGCCGCCATCCGCGCCTTCCTCTCGCGGCACGCCGACACGCCGCTCGCCGAGCCCCTGCGCCGCGACTGGCTCAAGCTCCTGGGCGCGGCGGGCCGGTGGGACGACTTCCGCCTCGAGTACCCGCTGGTCGCTTCCGACGACACCGAGGTCGCCTGCTACGCCCTGCAGGAACGCCTCGCCCGCGGGGATGCCGCGGCCCTCAAGGAGGCCCGCGCGCTCTGGCTGGAAGGCCGCGAGGCCCCGGCCGCCTGCACGCCGCCCTTCGAGGCCGCCGCCGCCGAGCGCCTCATCGGCCCGCCCGAGGCCTGGGAACGCATCCGCAGGCTCCTCGCGGCCGGGCTCGTCGCCGAGGCGAGGCGCGCCAATGCCTTCCTCCCGAACAAGGAGCAGCTGAACGAGGCGGCGCTGCAGCGCGCGGCCGCGGATCCCGGCCGCTACCTCGCGGGCGAGAAGTCGCGCATCCCCACGCGGGCCACGCACGAGCTGATGCTCTTCGCGGTGACGCGGCTGGCGCGGTCGAAGCCCGAGGAGGCCGCGCGCCACCTCGAGGCGCACGCCGCCGCCCTCGGCGCGGACGACACGCGCCAGGGGTGGGCGCGCATCGCCCACGCGGCCGCCCAGCAGCACCACCCGCGGGCGACCGAGTGGTTCGGCAAGGCCGGCGAGGGCCCCTTCACCGTCGCGCAGCTGCGGTGGAAGGCGCGCGCGGCGCTGCGCGCGGGCGACTGGGCGGCGGTTCGCGGCGCGGTGAACCTCATGCCGCCGGAGGAATCGCGCGACCCCGCGTGGCGTTACTGGCTCGCCCGCGCGCTCCTCGAGGAAGGCGCGAAGCCCGCGGCCGAGGCGATCCTGCGCCCGCTCGCCGGCGAGCGGCACTTCTACGGGCTCCTCGCCGCCGAGGACCTCGGCATCGCCGTGGCTCCCGACTGGACGGCCCGCCCGGTGGCAGACGACGACGTCGCGCGCATCCGCGCCATCCCGGCGGTGGGCCGCGCCATCGCGCTTTACCGGCTCGACATGAACGCGGAGGCCTTCCGCGAATGGGTGCACGGCCTGCGCGCCGTGGACGACCGGGGCCTGCTCGCCGCCTCCGAGGTGGCGTTGCAGGCCGGCCTCGCCGACCGCGCCATCGGGGCGGCCGAGCGCACGGCGTCGCTGCACGACTTCGGCCGCCGCTATCCCACGCACCACCGCGAGCCGCTCGCGGCCGCGTCGAGGCAGTGGGGCGTCGACGAAGCGCTGCTCTTCGGCATCATCCGGCAGGAGAGCCGCTTCAACGCCGCGATCCGCTCGCGGGCCGGCGCGATGGGCCTCATGCAGCTCATGCCGGCCACCGCCCGCTGGGTCGCGAAGCAGATCCCGGTGCAGCCCTACCGGCCGGCCATGCTCACGCAGCCCGAGGTGAACGTCGCGATGGGCACCTACTACTTCCACCGCGTCCTCGCCGACCTGGGCGACCCGGTGCTCGCCACCGCGGGCTACAACGCGGGGCCGGGCCGGGCGAAGCGCTGGCGCGACGCCGCCCCGCTCGAAGGCGCCATCTACGCGGAATCGATCCCCTTCGACGAGACGCGCGACTACGTGAAGAAGGTCATGGCCAACACCTGGTTCTATACCCACCGGCTCACGGGGCGCGCACCCAGCCTGCGCGCGCTGATGGGCACCGTTCCGGGGCGCGGCGCCAACGGGGCGGCGAACAGCGTCGCCGCCATCCCGTGACGCGGCCCTCCCGCGTGCTGGTTCTGGGCGCGAGCGGCTTCGTGGGCCGCTCGGTCTGCGCGTGCCTCGCCGGCCGTGGCGTGGCGGTGCGCGCGCTCACCCGCGACACCCTCAAGGCGCGGCCCCTGCAGGTCATCGCCTCGCTCGAGCTGGTGGCCGGGACCCCGCACGACGACGGCGACCTCGCGCGCGCGCTCGACGGCGCGGATGCCGTGGTGAACCTCGTGGGCATCCTGCACCAGAGCCGGCGGGAGCCCTTCGAGAAGGTGCACGCGCGGCTGCCCGCGCGCCTCGCGGGCGCGTGCCGCGCCGCGGGCGTGCGCCGCCTCGTGCACGTGAGCGCGCTCAACGCCGACCCGGCCGGCCCCAGCGAGTACCTGCGCTCGCGCGGGCGCGGCGAGGCGGCCCTGCGGGAGGAGGGCGCGGGGCTCGCGATCACGATCCTCAAGCCCTCAGTGATCTTCGGCCGCGACGACAGCTTCCTCAACCTGTTCGCCGGCCTGGTGAAGCCGCTGCCCGTCGTCCCGCTCGCCGGGGCCGGCGTGCGCTTCCAGCCCGTGTGGGTGGAGGACGTGGCCCGCGCCGTGGCCCACTGTCTCGAGGACCCGCGCACGGCGGGCCGCACCTACGACCTGTGCGGGCCGACGGCGTACACGCTCGCGCAGATCGTGCGCTTCGTGGCGGCGCAACAGGGGCTGCGCCGCGCCATCGTCGCGTTGCCGGAATGGGCCGCGTACGCGCAGGCCTTCGTCCTCGAGCACCTGCCGGGGCCCGTGATGACCCGCGACAACCTCGCCTCGATGAAAGCGGAAAGCGTGTGCGGTTGCCCCTTCCCGCCGGAATTCGGCTTCGAGCCCGCCGCGATGGAGGCGGTCGTGCCGGAGTACATGGCCGCCGCGGGCCTGCGCGGGCGCTACGCGGCCTACCGCGGCCGCACCGGGAGGTGACATGGAAGCGCTGACCCTCGTGATCGGCAACAAGAACTACTCTTCGTGGTCCATGCGGGCGTGGGTGCTGCTGCGACAGCTCGGCATCGACTTCGACGAGCGCCGGCTCCGGTTCGACTCCGACGAGTGGGACGCCGGGATCGGCCGCTGGTCGCCTTCCGGGCTGGTCCCCGTGCTCTGGCGCGGCGAGGTCGCCGTCTGGGACACGCTCGCGATCGCCGAGACGGTGGCGGAGTGGTTCCCCGACCGGGGCGTGTGGCCGGCGGACCCCGTCGCGCGAGCCTTCGCGCGGGCGGCCTCGGCCGAGATGCACTCGGGCTTCCGCAACCTGCGCGCGAGGATGCCGATGAACATCCGCGGAAGCCACCCGGGCAAGGGCATGACCCCGGAGGTCCGCGCCGACATCGCCCGCATCGAGCGGCTGTGGGCCGAGGCGCGGCGGCGCTTCGGGGCGGGAGGCGATTTCCTCTTCGGCCGCTTCTCGGCCGCCGACGCGATGTTCGCGCCCGTGGTCATGCGCTTCCAGACCTACGCGGTGCCGTGCGGGAGCGCCGCCGCGCGCTACTGCGAGGCCGTGAGGTCCCTGCCCGCCGTGATGGCGTGGAACGAGGGGGCGCTCGCCGAGACGGAGTTCGTGGCCGAGGACGAACCCTACGCGGAGCCGCCGCGGCCCTGAGCCGCGCCCGCGCGCCCGGCGCCATGAGGATCTACGCGGTCGGCGGCAGCGTTCGCGACGAGTTGCTGGGCCGCCCCGTGGCCGACCGCGACTGGGTCGTGGTCGGGGCCACGCCGGAGGAGATGGTGCGCCGCGGCTTCCGCCCCGTCGGCGCCGACTTCCCCGTGTTCCTGCACCCCGAGACCCACGAGGAGTACGCGCTCGCGCGCACCGAGCGCAAGACCGCTCCCGGTTACAAGGGGTTCGCGTTCCACGCCTCCCCCGAGGTGACGCTCGAGGAGGACCTGCGCCGCCGCGACCTCACCATCAACGCGATCGCCCGCGCGGAGGACGGCACCCTGGTGGACCCCCACGACGGCGCCGGGGACCTGCGGCGCGGCATCCTGCGGCACGTGAGCGAGGCCTTCGCCGAGGATCCGGTGCGCATCCTGCGTGTGGCCCGGTTCGCGGCGCGCTTCGGCTTCGCGGTCGCGCCCGCGACGCTCGACCTCATGCGCGGCATGGTGGAAGCCGGCGAGGCCGACCACCTCGTGCCGGAACGGGTCTGGCAGGAACTCGCGCGCGGGCTGCAGGAGCCCCGCCCCGAGCGGATGCTCGCCGTGCTTCGCGACTGCGGCGCCCTCGGCCGCGTGCTGCCGGAGATCGATGGGCTCACGGCCGCGGACGGCGGCGCGCTCGCGGCGGCGCGCCTCGCCGCCGCGGCGGCGCACGGCCTCCCGGTGCGCTTCGCCTGCCTCACGCTGGGCCTCCCGCCGGAGGCGGTCGCCACCCTGTGCGAGCGCGTGAATGCGCCGGGGGAATGCCGCGATCTCGCGGCGCTGGCCGCACGCGAGCGCGCCGCGGTCGAAGGCGCCGGCTCGCTCGGCCCGGAGGCGCTGCTGCAGCTCCTCGAGCGCACCGACGCCTTCCGCCGGCCGGAGCGCCTCGAGCGCCTCATGGACCTGTGCGAGTGCGACCTGAAGGCCCGCGGCCTCGCGAGAACCGTGCCGCGGGACCGGTTGCGCGGGGCGCGGGAGGCGGCGCTCGGCGTCGATGCGGCCGCGATCGCCCGCGACAACCCGCAATCGGTGCCCGCGGCCATCCACGCGGCGCGGGCGGCGCGCATTGCGGAGGTGTTGCAGGAAGAATAGGGGGGTTTCAACACGGAGGACACGGAGGATTGCATGTCCCATCCGGATCCACGCACGGGAGCCTGCTTTTCTCCGTGCCCTCCGTGTTGAAACCCCCCGCCCAAAAACACGAAGGCCCCCGGGATCCCCGGAGGCCTTCGACCTGAATCACCTCACTTCACCGCCCCTCGCGGGGGCGGGTCGCTCAGCGGCGCTTGGCGGCCTTGCGGACCGGGGCCTTGGGGGCCTTGGCGGCGGACTGGACGGTCGCGACGTTCTGCTCGACGGTCTTCTCGACGGTGTCGTAGAGCTGCTTGTTGATCGCGGCGAGGTTCGAGTAGGCGTTCTGCGCGGCGGCGATGGCGCTCTTCACGTTGCCGACGTAGGCCTCGGAGCCGGCCGGGGCGTACTTGAACGCCTCTTCCAGCGTCGCGACGGCGCTCTTGTTGAGGTCGGCGGCCTGCTTCTCGATGACCTTCTTCACTTCCGCGTTGGTCTCGGCGGCGGTCTCGTACACGGTGCGCGAGTAGGCGTAGGCGCGCTTCATCACCGGCTCGAGGGCGGCGGAGTTGATGGCGATCACCTCGTGCACGTCCTTCGCGCCGGCCAGGGCCGCGGCGTGCGCGGTGGCCTGCTCGACGGAGTCGCGGGCGGCGTCGAGGCCGATCTCGGCGAACTTCTCGAGGTTGGCGAGGGAGAGCTGCGCGAAGTGCGCGAACTGGTTGATGGCGGCTTCGTTGGCGGCGCTGAACTGGTCGATCTTGAACATGGGTGGCTCCTTGAGGATGTTGGCCTGGGGGTCCGGGTTGCGGCAGCGTGTTTTGCTGCACTGCACAAAGACGAATTTTAGGCCACGCTGCAGCGAAGTCAAGGGGGTATCGCAAATATTTTTTGCAGTGCAGCATAAAGCGGCCGGGCCCCGGAATCGTTTCCGGTCAAGCACTTGCGTGCGCGGGGCCGCCGCGCCCGCAAAGGAAAAGGGCCCGCGAGCGGGCCCTTTCCGGGGGGGTGCACGGCCGCCGGGCGGCCGCGCGGGACGGGGTCAGTTGACCTTGAGCCCCTTCTCCTTGAAGTACTTCAGCGCGCCCGGGTGGAACGGGATGGGCGAGGCCCCCGTCATCTGGTTGTCCAGCGACAGGAAGGCCGCGTCCTTGTGCACCTTCACCAGCTCGTCCTTCTTCTCGAAGAGCGTCTTGGTGACCTGGTAGATGAGGTCCTCGGAGGCGGACTCGGGCACCACGAGCAGGTTCCACACGTCCACGTTGGTCGTGTCGCGCGTCTCGCCCGGGTAGGCGTTGGCGAGGATCTTGTTCTTCACGTAGATGGGCCCGTACTTCTTGCGCATGCCGTCGGCGGCGTCGCCGTGGTCCAGCAGCTTGATCTTCTTGCCTGGCGTCGCGGCGAGGTCGGTGAGGCCCGGGGTCGGCACACCGCCCACCCAGGTGAGGGCGTCGACCTTGCCGTCCTTGAGCGCGTTCACGCTCTCGGCGAGCGACAAGCGCTCGCGGTTGACGTCCTTGTTCGGGTCGAGGCCGAAGGCCTCGAGCATGCGCATGGACATCACCTCGGTGCCGGACCCCGGGGAACCCGTCGCCACGCGCTTGCCCTTGAGGTCGGTCACCTTCTCGATGCCCTTGCCGTCGAGGGTGGCCACCTGCATGCGGTTCGGGTAGAACACGGCCAGCGCCCGCACCGGGACCTTCTTGTCCTTGAACTTCTCCAGCCCGTTGTAGGCGTCCCACGCCGAGTCGGCCATGGTGAAGCCGATCTCGGACTTGCCCCCGCCGATGAGCTGGAGGTTGGCCACGGAGCCGCCGGTCACCTCGGCCGTGGCGTCCACGTTCGGCACGTACTTCGAGATCACCGTCGCGAGGCCCCCGCCGAGCGGGTAGTAGACGCCGGCCGTGCCGCCGGTGCCGATGGAGATGCGCGTCTTCTGCTGGGCGCCGGCCGTGCCGAGCCCGAAGGCCGCGACGACGGCGGCCGTGACTGCGATGAATCGCTTCATGTCTCCTCACTCCTTCCTGGTGGCGGTTGGTCCCGCCGTTGGTGTATCGCCCGGGGCCCTAGGTTCCCGGGCGAGCATCTTCAGCCAGCCATTCTAGCCGAACGGCCCGGCCCTACTCCTCGTCGCCCAGCCCCAGCGGCAGCGGCCGCGCCGATTGGAACCCCTGCAGCGGCCAGTCGACGCCGCGGCCGATGCCGAGCACCTTGAAGAGCTCGCCCATCTCCGCCGGGCTGATGAGCCGGTGGACCGCGCTCGTGACCTTGAGCCGCGACAGCGTCATGCCCGGGTCGCCGCCCGCGACCATGACCGCGAGGCCGCAGGAGATGAGGAAGTGGGCCTGCGTGGTGTAGCCGAGGACCTCGGCGCCCGCCGACTGCGCCGCGCGGGCCATGGCGGTGAAATCCACGTGGGCGGTGATGTCCTGCAGGCCGGGCAGGAAGAACGGGTCGTTGTGCACGCGGTGCCGGTAGTGGCAGCGCAGCGTGCCCTGCGCGCGCTGCGGGTGGTAGTACTCGGCCTGCGCGTACCCGTAGTCGATGAAGAGGGCGAGGCCGCGCCCGAGGGCGGCGGCGATCGAGCGCACCAGCCCTTCCCCGGCGAGGCTCACCTCGGTGAGGTAATCGTAGTCCCCGGGGGGGATGACCGCCTGCGCGCGCCGCTTGAGCTCGCCGTCCGGCAGGGGCGCGTCCTCCCAGCCGAACCCGGCCTCGGTGACGACGACGCCGCGCTCGAGAATCTCGCCGCCCGAGCGGTGCACGAGGGCGCAAGGCAGCACGTCCAGGACCTCATTGGCGATCACGATGCCGTCGATGCGCTCCGGCAGGCGCTCGATCCACTCGAAGCGGCCGATGTCCGCGGGGTGGCGCTCCGCGAGGCGGGCGCGCTGGCGCTCGCGCAGCTCCGGGCTCACTTCCAGCAGGCGGTAGCGCGCCGGCGCCGCCCCCTGGGCCTTCAGTTCCTCGAAGAGGTCGGCGGCGAGCGTGCCCGTCCCGGGCCCGAGCTCGAGGATCTCGCCACCGACGTGGTCGAGCACCTGGCGGGCCTGCATCGCGAGGCAGCGCGAAAACATCGGCGAGAGCTCGGGCGCGGTGACGAAGTCGCCCCCGGCACCGATCTTGCGCGCGCCGGCCGCGTAGTAGCCCTGCCCCGGCGCGTAGAGCGCGAGCTCCATGAACCGCGTGAAGGGGATCCAGCCGCCCTCCTCGCCGATCGCCGCGGCGATGCGCTCGGCGAGCGCGTGCGAATGGGCCGCGGCCTCGTGCTCGGGCGGGGGAAGCGAGAGGTCGGCCGGGGAGGACATCGGGGAGTGGGCGGGCGCCGTCGGGGGGCTCGGATCGCGGTATTCGCTACACTTTCGCCTCTGGCGCCGCTCTTTCCGGGCGGGGCGATTCTGACGGGGAATATAGCACCATGGGGCAGCCGGTGGTTCTGGTGACGGGGGGCGCGAAGCGTGTCGGCGCGGCCATCGTGCGAGCGGCGCACGCGGCAGGGGCGCGGGTCGTGGTGCACTGCAACCGCTCCCGCGGAGAGGCCGACCGCCTCGCCGCGGAGCTCGAGGCCGCCCGGCCCGGGAGCGCGGCCGTCATCCAGGCCGACCTCCTCGACGCGGGCGCCCTCGAGAGCCTCGTCGAGCGCGCCGTGGCCGCCTACGGCCGGCTGGACGGCCTCGTGAACAACGCCTCGACCTTCCATCCCACGCCGGTCGGCCGCGTCGATGCCGACGCCTGGGAGGACCTCGCCGGCACGAACCTGCGCGCGCCGCTCTTCCTTTCGCAGGCGGCGGCGCCCCACCTGCGGCGGGCCCGCGGCGCGATCGTGAACATCGTCGACATCCACGCCGAGCGGCCCCTGCCGGGATTCCTCGCCTACACGATCGCGAAGAGCGGGCTGGCGGGGCTCACGCGGGCGCTCGCGGTGGAACTCGCGCCGGAGGTGCGCGTGAACGGCGTTTCTCCGGGCGCCATCCTGTGGCCCGAGGACGGGGAGGCGTTCCCGCCGGCCGAGCGCGAGCGCATCACGGTACAAACGCCCTTGCGCCGGACGGGTACGCCGGAGGACATCGCCGGCGCGGTAAAATACTTCCTTTTCGATGCGCCTTTCGTCACCGGCCAGGTGCTCGCGGTCGACGGGGGCCGCTCCCTCGCGCTCTAGGTTTCCCCCAGACATGAACGCCGTCCAGCCCCTGCGCGACACGCGCAAGGCCGATCACGAGGCCGCCAAGCGCAGGAAGCGCATCCGCCGCCTCGTGGGCGAGGCCATCGCCGACTTCTCGATGATCGAGGCCGGGGACAAGGTCATGGTCTGCCTGTCCGGGGGCAAGGACAGCTACGGCCTGCTCGACGTCCTGCAGCACCTTCGCGACCGCGCGCCGGTCCCGTTCGAGATCGTGGCGGTGAACCTCGACCAGCGCCACCCCGGCTTCCCGGCGCACGTGCTGCCGGAGTACCTCGCCGCCCGCGGCATCCCCCACCGCATCGAGGTGCAGGACACGCACTCCGTCGTGAAGCGCGTGATCCCCGAGGGCAAGACGATGTGCAGCCTGTGCTCGCGGCTGCGCCGGGGCGTGCTCTACCGCGTGGCGAAGGAGCTGGGCGCGACGAAGATCGCGCTGGGCCACCACCGCGACGACATCCTCGAGACCTTCTTCCTGAACCTCTTCCACAACGGCAAGATCAAGGCGATGAGCCCCAAGCTCGTCTCCGACGACGGGCGGCACGTCGTGATCCGCCCGCTCGCCTACGTGGAGGAGAAGGACCTCGCGGCCTACGCCGAGGACCGGCAGTTCCCAATCATCCCCTGCAACCTGTGCGGCTCGCAGGAGAACATGCAGAGGAAGCAGGTGAAGGCGATGCTGCGCGAATGGGAGAGGAGGCACCCCGGCCGCGTCATCTCCATCTTCAGCGCGCTCACGCGGGTGACGCCCTCGCACCTCATGGACCGCGCCCTCTTCGACTTCGCCAACCTCGTCGCCGACGGCACGCCGCAGCCCGACGGCGACACGGCGATCGACCCCGACGACCTTCCCGACGTCTCGCAGGGCACGATCGTCCGCTTCACGCCGGGACGAGGTTGACGGGCAGCCCCGGCATTTCCCGCACGCATCCACGATTCCCCCAAGGGGCGCGACCGAACGACGCCCCGGCCACCAGGACCCCGCCATGACGCTCAAGCACCTCGCCCCGACCAAGAAGATCCACTCCTTCCACCCGCCGCAGCGCACGCTGCTCGGCCCCGGCCCCTCGGAGATCAACCCGCGCGTGATGGCGGCCATGAGCCTGCCGGCCATCGGCTACCTCGATCCCGTCTTCGTAGAGATGATGGAGGAGCTGAAGGCGCTGCTGCGCTACGTCTACCAGACGGGCAACGCCCTCACCTTCCCCGTCTCCGGCCCCGGCTCCGTGGGCATGGAGTATTGCTTCGTGAACATGGTCGCCCCCGGCGACAAGGTCGTGGTGTGCCGCAACGGCGTCTTCGGCGGCCGCATGATCGAGAACGTCGAGCGCGCGGGCGGCACGGCGATCGTCGTCGAGGACGCGTGGGGCGAGCCGTGCGACCCGCAGAAGCTCGAGGATGCCCTGAAGAAGCACCCCGATGCCCGCGTGGTCGCGTTCGTGCACGCCGAGACCTCCACCGGCGTGCAGTCCGACGCGAAGACGCTCGTCTCGGTCGCGCACAAGCACGACGCGCTCACGATCGTCGATGCCGTGACCTCGCTCGCAGGCTGCCCGGTGATGGTCGACGACTGGGACGTGGACGCGATCTACTCCGCCAGCCAGAAGTGCCTGTCGTGCACGCCGGGGCTCTCGCCCGTGTCGTTCAACGACCGCGTGGTCGAGCACGTGAAGGCGCGCAAGGACAAGATCCACAGCTGGTTCATGGACATGAACCTGCTGCTGGGCTACTGGGGCGCCACCACGCGCACCTACCACCACACGGCGCCCACCAACAGCCTCTACGCCCTTCACGAGGCGCTGCTGCTCATCAAGGAGGAGGGCCTGGAGAACTGCTGGGCGCGCCACCACCGCAACCACGTCGCGCTCAAGGCGGGCCTGGAGGCGATGGGGCTCAGGTTCCTCGTCAAGGAAGGCGCGCAGCTGCCGCAGATGAACGCCGTGCACATCCCCGAGGCCATCCGCGACCGCGAGGCCGAGGTGAGGAAGACGCTGCTCAACGAGTTCAACCTCGAGATCGGCGCGGGCCTGGGGCCGCTCGCCGGCAAGATCTGGCGCGTCGGCATCATGGGCTACTCGTGCAAGCCCGAGAACGTGATGCTGTGCCTGTCGGCGCTGGGCTCGGTGCTGCAGGACATGGGGCTGCCCATCCGCGTGGGCGAGGCGGAAGCCGCCGCCCACCAGGCCTACGCGCAGATGCACGCCCAGGAAGCGCGCAAGAAGGTCGCCAACCTCAAGTGAGGGGGACGGTTCCCGGGACATGTCCCGGGAGCCGTCCCCGGACTCGTCCGAAAGAGGAACCGGGCCCGTTCGTTCCGGGGCGCTACCTGACGGTCTGGCGGAAGCGCCCCTCGACCTGCGGCTGGCCGGCGTACTTCTCGAGCTCGGGCATGACCTTCTCGAGCTCGGCCAGCCGGTCGGCGGGCGAGGGATGGGTGGAGAAGGTGATCGACACGCCGGTCTCCTCCGGCTTCACCTGCGCGAGCATCGTGAGCACCGCCACGAAGCCGTAGGGATCGTAGCCGCCGCGGGCGGCGACCACGACGCCGAGCCGGTCGGCCTCGTATTCCATGCTGCGGTCCAGCGGGCGCAGGAAGAGCCCGTCCTTCACGAGATCCACGCCCGCGTTGGCCAGCTGGGTCTTGATGCCCATCACGTCCCCGCCGCCGCGCCGCGCGATCTGGTCGGCCGCGACGGCCTTCGCGCCCGTCGCCGCGGCGCTCCAGCCCGCGTCCGACTGGATGGCCGAGAGCTGGTGCTTCTTCAGCACGTGCGCGATCTCGTGCGCGAGGACGCCGGCAAGCTCCGACTCGCTGCCGAGGCGCTTCACGAGCCCGTGCGAGACGACGACCGTGCCGCCGGGCATGGCGAAGGCGTTGATGATCTCGGTGTCGATCACGCCGAAGGTCCACGGCAGGTCCGCGCGCTCGGTCTGCGACGCGAGCCAGCGCCCGACGCGGTTCACGTAGCGCTGCAGCCGCTCGTCCGGGTGAAGGCGGATGGCGCCGAGGAAGCCCGTGGTGATCCCCTCGCCGAGGGCGATCTCCTCCTCCACCGTGTACTCCTTGGTGGCCTCCTGCACCTTCTGCCCCACCTCGACGGCCTTCTTCCCGAGGTCGAGGATGCGGCCGAAGTCGAGCTGGGCGTGCGCCGGCGCGGCGAGCCCGAGCGCGAGCGCGGCGAGAAGCGCCCTCACGAGCCGCTCCCCACGTAGGCCACCCGGACCGGCGCGAGCTTCGCCTCCCGGGCGAAGCGCTCGGCCGAGGCCTTGTCAGCGCGGTAGGACTGCATCTTGCGCAGCGCCGCCGGGTCGGGCGAGGCGTTCTTGAAGTCCTCAGGCGTGAGGCCGCGGATGCCGAGCGTCGCGACCTTGGAGGTCTTGGGCGCCTCCCGGCTGCCGAAGCCGAAGATCGAGGTGATGCCGCTGCCGACGCCCCCGCCGGACGAGGTCTCGACGGTGGACTGGAACTTGAGGTGGAAGGCGCGCACCCAGCCGCGCTGGGCGCCGGCCTCGACCTGCGTCCAGCCGCCCTGGCGCGCGAGAACCTTCACCGGCGCCTCCGCCGGCAGGGGGGCGAGCGTCCGCGCGTCCATCGCCGGGCGCTCCTTCAGGTCCGTCGCCCGGTTCGTCGAGGCCGGCTCCTGGGCGAGCGCGTCGCCGGCGAGCGACAGCAGGGCCAGGAGGAGCGGCAGGAGGAGGCGGGCGGTCATGGCGGCGATCATAGGTCGCTCCGGTGCAACATTCAATGCGGAATTTTCACCGGACGAGGAGGGTCGCGAGGCCGAGCAGCAGCCCCATGCTCGCGACGTCCGTCGCCGTGGTGACGATGATGCTCGAGGCGGTGGCGGGATCCGCCCCGAGGCGCTTGAGCCCCAGCGGCACGAGCGCCCCGGAGACGCCGCTGATCGCGCAGCTTCCCGTCATGGCGAGGAAGACGGCGAGCCCCAGCAGCATCGCGTGCGGCGATTCCTGGGCGCGCGCGAGGAAGAACATGGCCACGCCGCAGATGAGCCCGGTGACCGCGCCGTTCGAGAGGCCGAGGAGGAACTCCTTGGCGACGAGCTTCTTGCCGGCGCCGGCGCGGATGTCGCCCAGAGTCATTCCGCGAACGGTCACCGCGAGCGCCTGGCAGCCGGTGTTGCCCGACTGGCCCGCGAGCACCGGCAGGAAGGTCGCCAGGATCACCAGCTTGTCCACCGTGCCCTGGAAGAGGGCCACGACGCCCCCGGCCGCGAACGCCGTGACGAGATTCAGCTGCAGCCACGGGTGCCGGAACTTGAACGCGCGGGAAAGCGGCGTCGTCACGCGCTCCTCCTTCTCCACGCCGACCATCGAGCCGGGCTGCGCGGTGATCTCGAAGGCCTGCTCCTCGAAGATGGCCGCGCCTCGCACCAGGCCCACGAGCCGGCCGGCCTCGTCGCACACCGGGTACACGGGGTAATGGCGGTTCAGCGTGAGCTTCATCGCGTCCGAGATCGGCATGTCGGCCCGGAAGGCGAAGGCGCCCCGGAGCATCACGTCGCCCAGCCGGGCACCGTGGTCGCTGAAGAGCAGGTCGCGCATGGTGAGCAGGCCGAGGAGCTTCCCCTCGCCGTCGGTCACGTAGCCGTAGGTCACGAAGGCCGTGCGCACCACGGCGCGCAGCTGCTCGATCGCCTGCCCCACCGTGATCTCCGGCGCGAACACCGCGTGGGCCGGCTCCATGAGCCTCCCGATGGCGCCTTGCGCGTAGCGGGCGTTACGCAGCCACTGCTTCGCGACCTCGGGGCTCGCCGCCTTGGAGACCGCGGCCAGCGCGTCCGGGGGAAGCTCGGCGAGGAGGTCCTGCGTGAGCCCGGGGTTCAGCTCGGCGAGCACCTCCACGGCGCGCGCAGGCTCCTCCGCGGCGAGCATCCGGGCCGCCTCGCGCGGCGGCTGCGACTTCAGTCGGGCGGCGAGGGACGGGCGGGCTTCGGCGGCGGGCTGGCTCACGGCGGGCTCCGGGGGCGGCGAAAAGCCGCGATTCTACGCCCCCGGCGCGCGCTCAGAGCCCCAATCGCTGCCAGATCGTGGTGGTGGGGCCGGCCTGGTTCAGGGTGTAGAAGTGCAGGCCCGGGGCGCCCATCGCGAGCAGGCGGTCGCAGAGCTCCGTCACCACGTCGAGCCCGAAGGCCTTGATGGAGGCGGTGTCGTCGCCGAAGCTCTCCAGCCGCAGGCGGATCCAGCGCGGGATCTCCGCGCCGCACGCATCCGAGAAGCGCGCGAGCTGCGAAAAGTTGTTGATGGGCATGACCCCCGGGACGATCGGGATGTCGACGCCGAGGGCCTCGACGGACTCCACGAAGTGCGCGTAGGCGTCCGCGTTGTAGAAGTACTGCGTGATGGCGGAGTTCGCGCCCGCCTCGACCTTCTCGCGGAAGTGCGCGAGGTCCTCGGCGGGCCGGCGCGCCTGCGGGTGGAACTCGGGGTAGGCGGCGACCTCGACGTGGAACCAGTCGCCGGTGTGCGCGCGCACGAAGCGCACGAGGTCGGCGGCGTAGCGGAACTCGCCGGCCACGGCCATGCCCGAGGGCAGGTCGCCGCGCAGGCACACGAGGCGGCGGATGCCCGCCTCGCGGTACCGGTCCAGGAGGGCGGCGATCGTCTCGCGCCTCGAGCCGATGCACGAGATGTGCGGCGCGGCCGCGTGGCCCTCGCGGTGCATCTCGAGGACGGTGCGAAGCGTCCCCTCCTGCGTGGAGCCGCCGGCCCCGAAGGTGCAGGACATGAAGGCGGGCTCGAGCTGCGCGAGCTGCGCGCGCGCGGCGCGCAGCTTCTGCTCCCCTTCCGG
The DNA here is from genome assembly GCA_019634955.1 of Burkholderiales bacterium. GTDB lineage: Bacteria > Pseudomonadota > Gammaproteobacteria > Burkholderiales > Usitatibacteraceae > FEB-7. The sequence goes on along the minus strand of JAHCAK010000010.1, from coordinate 59,661 downwards.
GGTCTTGGGCGGGAAGAACTCGAAGCTGAAGAGCCTCGGGCGGTGGCGTTGGGTCTCCATGGCCTGGGGCGGGGCGCGCCTCGCGGGCGCCCCGCCGTCCCGTCCCTAGTAGCGGTACTGGTCGGCCTTGTAGGGGCCTTCCTTCGCCACGCCGATGTAGCGCGCCTGCTCGTCGGTGAGCTCGGTGAGCCTCGCGCCCAGCTTCTTCAGCTGCAGCCGCGCCACCTTCTCGTCGAGGTGCTTCGGCAGCACGTACACGCCGATGGGGTACTGCGCGGTGCGCGTGAAGAGCTCGATCTGCGCGATCGTCTGGTTGGCGAAGGAGGAGCTCATCACGTAGCTCGGGTGGCCCGTGCCGCAGCCCAGGTTCACCAGGCGCCCCTCGGCCAGCAGGATGATGCGCTTGCCGTCCGGGAAGATCACGTGGTCGACCTGCGGCTTGATGTTGTCCCACTTGTACTGCTTGAGGGAGGCGACGTCGATCTCGTTGTCGAAGTGGCCGATGTTGCACACGATCGCCTGGTCCTTCATGCGCCGCATGTGGTCGTGCGTGATGACGTGGTAGTTGCCCGTGGCGGTGACGAAGATGTCGGCCTTGTCGCAGGCCTCCTCCATGGTCACGACGCGGTAGCCCTCCATCGCCGCCTGCAGCGCGCAGATGGGGTCGATCTCGGTGATCCAGACCTGCGCCGAGAGGGCGCGCAGCGCCTGCGCGGAGCCCTTGCCCACGTCGCCGTAGCCGCAGACCACCGCGACCTTGCCGGCCACCATCACGTCGGTGGCGCGCTTGATGCCGTCGACGAGCGACTCGCGGCAGCCGTAGAGGTTGTCGAACTTGCTCTTGGTGACCGAGTCGTTCACGTTGATGGCCGGGAAGCGGAGCGTCCCCTCCTTCGCCATCTGGTACAGGCGCTTCACGCCCGTGGTCGTCTCCTCGGTCACGCCAAGCACCTTCGCGAGGCGCGTGGAGTACCACTTCGGGTCCTGCGCGAGCTTCGCCTTGATCGAGGCGAAGAGGAAGGTCTCCTCCTCGCTGCCCGGGTTGGCGATCGCCTTCGCGTCGGTCTCGGCGCGCGCGCCCAGGTGCAGCAGCAGCGTCGCGTCCCCGCCGTCGTCCAGGATCATGTTGGAGTAGCCGTTGTCGGGCCACTCGAAGATGCGGTGCGTGTAGTCCCAGTACTGCTCGAGCGACTCGCCCTTCACGGCGAACACCGCCGTGCCGCCCTTGGCGATGGCGGCGGCGGCGTGGTCCTGCGTCGAGTAGATGTTGCAGGAGGCCCAGCGCACCTCGGCGCCGAGGGCCTTGAGCGTCTCGATGAGGACCGCGGTCTGGATCGTCATGTGCAGCGACCCGGTGATGCGGGCGCCCTTGAGGGGCTTGGCGGCGGCGTACTCCTCGCGGATCGCCATGAGGCCCGGCATCTCGGTCTCGGCGATGGCGATTTCCTTGCGGCCCCAGTCGGCGAGCGCCAGGTCGGCGACGACGTAGTCGGCCTTCGGGTCGGGTTTCAGGACAGCGTTCATGGTCAGTCACTCCTCAAAAAGTGACCGGCCGGGGCAGGAGGGGGGATGTCGCGCTCGCCGCCGCGGTCGGGCCACGGTTCAACGAGCGCCGTTCGGATGATCTCGAAGCCCTGAGCCTGGCAGTCCGGGGGGCCCGACTTGCTCGGGGCTGCCCTCCTCCGGCCTGTTGCAACGCTCCTCAGGGAAGCGCGCATTGTAGCAAGGAATCGCCCCGGTGGAACCGCCGCCGTCAAGCCGAAAGTCCGCTTGCCGGCGGGCGCGGACAATTGCTAGCGTGGGCCATCCGAACGAGAACTCCCCCGCGCGCACCCTCCCCACGGAGCCCTTCATGACCCGCCCCGCCCCCACGCCTTTCGCCCTCGCCCTCTGCCTCGCCCTCGCGGCGCCCGCGCTCGCCCAGTCGAAGGGCGCGCCGCCGAAGACGCCCATCGCCAACTACTGGATGGACGTGGCCACCGTCCACCTCGGCATGCCCGGCGTCGAGGAGATGGCCGACATGCCGATCCTCGGCGGCATGATGGGCAACTGGTTCGGCGGCTCGAAGCTGGGCGTGATGCCGGGCAAGTGGCTCGACCTCGCGCTCTACACGCGCCAGAAGCCCGCCGGCACCGAGGGCACGCACGCCATCCCGCCCGGGCAGAAGATGGGGCCCAGCCTGCCGCTCGAGCCGGTGCCGAAGCCGCAGCCCGGCGGCACGGCCTCCGACACCACGCCCGAAAGCGTCGAGCAGCAGAAGCCGAAGGGGCGCCTCCTCCTCTACTGGGGTTGCGGCGAGGCCGTGCGCCCGGGCCAGCCGCGCATCCTCGACATGGCCACCGCCGGCCCGATGGATTTCGCGAAGTTCTTCGTCGGCCGCTACGCGCCGGAGCGCGGGGCCACCAGCCAGCCGGGCCGCGCCATCTGGCCGAACGAGCGCGATCGCCAGCGCGTCCCGAAGGACGCCTCTCTCCAGGGCGACCACGCGGTGAGCGGCGATGGGGTGCCCCAGAGCCTTCGCTTCGCCATCGGCGAGCGGCAGGACTTCATGGAGCGCCTGAACCTCGCCGCCCCCGGCGACCCGAAGGGCGTGGTGACGGCTTCGTGGAACGCGGTGCCACACGCGCGCGCCTACTTCCTCTCCGCCATCGGCGGCGGCGGCGACGACATGGTCCTCTGGAGCTCGAGCGAGGTGCCCGAGGCCGGGCTGGGCCTCATGGACTACCTCGCCAACGCCCAGGTGGACCAGTGGGTGAAGGAGAAGGTGCTGCTGCCGGCCGCGACGCAGAATTGCGCCGTGCCCGCCGGCATCTTCGGGGCGGCCGGCGGCGCCATGCTGCGCGGCATCGCCTACGGCAACGAGCTGAACCTCGTGCACCCGCCGCGCCCCGCCGACGCGCGCCTGCTCGCGGCCTGGAACCCGGAGTGGTCGCTGCGCGTGCGCGTGAAGTCGACCGCGATGACGATGCTGGGCCAGGAGGCGCAGCCCGCGCGACAGCAGAAGAAGGAGGAGCCGATCAACCCCCTCGACATCCTGAAGAAGGGGATCTTCGGCCGCTAGCGCGGGACGCGCCCCCTCACGGGCGCAGCCAGCCGCGCTTCGACGCGTGGTAGGCGAGGATGCCGAAGACGACGGCCACGCCCACGTGGACCACGGTGAACGCGGCCGTCGTGAGGAGCACGAAGCGGCCGACGCGCTCCTCGCCGTGCTCCCGGCTGGAGAGCGCGAGCTCCGCGCCGGCGAGGAAGAGGATCACGCCCAGCACGGGCTCCGGGAAGAAGCGCAGCAGGATGTGCACGGAGTCCGCGAAGAAGAGGGCGAGCACCGCCAGCACGACGCCCACCATCACCGTGGCGCCGCCCGTGCGTGCCCCGAACTTCACGTGCCCGGCCATGCCGCCCGCCCCGTGGCAGACGGGCACGCCGCCGACGGCGCTCGACCACGCGTTGGCGAGCCCGGTCGAGATCGCGACCTTTCGCTCCGTCACGGGGCGGTCGGGGAACAGGCGGTTGTTCTCGCCAGTGATGGCGACGAGGGCGTTGCCGAAGGTGAGGGGGAGCTGCGGCAGCGCGAGGAGGACCACGCCCGTCCAGATGTCCGAGGCGGTGACGCCGGGCCATCCAAGCGAGGGAACGCGCCAGTCCGGCCGGACGAGCGCGGCCTGCGAGGCGAGCGCCGGGTCCTGCCACAGCGTGATGCCCACGCCCGCGGCGAGGAGAAGCAGCATCACGGGGAGCCGCGATTGCGCGAGCAGCGCGAAGGCGAGCAACGCGGCGCCGAGCCAGGGGCTCGCCGACATCATGCGGATGCCCTCGAGCATGAAGCCGAAGCCCAGCCCCAGCACGACGCCCAGGAGCGCCGGCTTCGGGATCCACTCCGCGACGCGCCGGGCGAACCCCGAGAGGCCGAGGAAGAGCCAGATCGCGGCCGTGGCGATGCCCGCCCCCACGACGACCGCGGGCGTGATCGCGGCCCCGGCCGCGCCCGTGATCGCCGCCGCGCCGATCGCCTTCATGGGCTGCACCGGGAACGGCGTGCGGTACCAGAGCCCCGTGGCGATCATGGCGCCGCCGAAGCCCAGCAGGACGCCCGCGGGGTCCATCTTCACGATCGCGAGGTAGGCGACCACGAAGGGCACCAGCGTGCCGAGGTCGCCGAAGGCGCCGGAGAGCTCCGCGAGGTCGTAGCGGTTGCGGCCGGCGGCGGGCGGGTCGGCGGGTTCGGCGCTCATGGTCCCCGATGATAGCCGGGGGCGCGGGCCGGGGCTAAACTGGCGCCCCTTTCCCGTTCCCGGCGCGCCCGATGCGAACCGCGAGTTCCCTCGCCCCCCTGATGTTCATGGTCGCCGCCGGCTGCGCGGCGACCGACCATGCCGGCCACGCATCCCACGAGCCGCCCGCCGCCGACGGCCGGGTGGCCGTGGCCTTCCCCGAGCCGCTGCGCACGCACACGCTCGCCAACATGCGCGACCACCTCCTCGCGTTGCAGGAGATCCAGCGGGCGCTCGCGGGCGGGGCGTACGACCGCGCCGCGGAAGTGGCGGAAACCCGCCTGGGAATGACGTCGCTGCGCGCGCACGGCGCCCACGACGTGGCGAAGTTCATGCCCGAGGGCATGCAGGCGATCGGCACGGCGATGCACCGTTCGGCGAGCCGCTTCGCCGTGGCGGCCGCCGACGCGGGCGTCTCGGGAGACACGCGCAAGGCCCTCGGCGCCCTGGCCGACGTCACGGCGCAGTGCGTGGCCTGCCATGCCGCCTACCGCATGAAATGACGACGGGCGGCCGCAGCCGCCCGTCCACCTCCAACCCGGCTCTCTCCCGAGGGAGAGGCAGGCCTCTAGTCCGCCGTCGTGACGACGTGCTTGGGCTCCCCCTTGAGGCCGGCGGCCTCGCGCAGGAACGCCGCCTTGTCCGTCGCCTCCCAGGTGAACTCCGGCTCCTCGCGCCCGAAGTGGCCGTAGGCCGCCGTCTTCTGGTAGATGGGGCGCAGGAGGTCGAGCATCGTGACGATGCCCTTCGGGCGCAGGTCGAAGTGCTCCTGCACCAGCTTCGCGATCTTCTCGTCGGGGATGACGCCCGTGCCCTCGGTGTAGATGGTGACGTTCATGGGCCGCGCCACGCCGATGGCGTAGGCCACCTGCACCTGGCACTGGCGGGCGAGCCCGGCGGCCACCACGTTCTTGGCCACGTAGCGCGCCGCGTAGGCCGCGGAACGGTCCACCTTGGAGGGGTCCTTGCCCGAGAACGCGCCGCCGCCGTGCGGGCAGGCGCCGCCGTAGGTGTCGACGATGATCTTGCGGCCCGTGAGGCCGCAGTCGCCCTGCGGGCCGCCGACGACGAAGCGGCCGGTGGGGTTGATGAGGTACTTGGTCTCCGCCGTGAGCCACTCCTTCGGCAGCACGGGCTTGATGATCTCCTCGCGCACCGCCTCGTAGAACTGGTCCGTCATGCGGGTGCCCAGGCTCTGCTCGGGCGAGTGCTGCGTGGAGAGCACGACCGTGTCGATGCTGTGGGGCTTGCCGTCCACGTAGCGCATCGTGACCTGGCTCTTCGCGTCAGGGCGCAGGAACGGCAGGCGGCCGTCCTTGCGCAGCATCGCCTGGCGCTCGACCAGGCGGTGCGAGTAGTAGATCGGGGCCGGCATGAGCACGGGCGTCTCGTCGCAGGCGTAGCCGAACATGAGGCCCTGGTCGCCGGCGCCGGTGTTCAGGTGGTCGTCGCTCGCGTGGTCGACGCCCTGCGCGATGTCGTTGGACTGCTTGTCGTAGCAGACCATGACCGCGCAGCCGCGGTAGTCGATGCCGTAGTCGGTGTTGTCGTAGCCGATGCGCTTGATCGTGTCGCGCGCGACCTGGATGTAGTCGACGTGCGCGTTCGTCGTGATCTCGCCCGCCATCACGACGAGGCCCGTGTTGCACAGGGTCTCCGCCGCGACTCGCGAGCGGGGGTCCTGCGCTAGAATGGCGTCGAGGACGGCATCGGAGATCTGGTCGGAAACCTTGTCCGGATGGCCCTCCGAGACCGATTCCGAGGTGAAGAGGTAGTTCGATTTCATGTCGGGTTCGCCCCACAGTCGCGGTTGAACCCGCGATTTTAGCAAATTTCCCGCTGCCGGCCTCACGCGCCGGGCCGCCGCGCCTTGAGACCCCTGCTCCGGTTCCTCGCCTGGCTGGACCTCCCCGCGAACCACCGCCTTGGCGCGCTGGCCGGCCGGCTCGTCTACTACCTATCCCCGCGCTACCGCTTGCGCGCCCTCGAGAACCTGCGCACCGCCGGGCTCGCCCCGGATGACGGCGGCCTGGCCCGGCTGGCGCGGGAGAACGCGGCGGAGATCGGGCGCGGCGCGGCGGAACTCGCGTGGGCCCTCTTCCGGCCCGTCGAGGACGTCGCGGGGCTGGTGACGGCGCTCGACGGCTGGGAGGCGGTGGAACGCGTGCGCGCGAGCGGCCGGCCCCTCATCTTCGTCACGCCCCACCTCGGCGGCTACGACGTGGCCGGGCGGTACCTGTGGTCGCGCCTGCCGGTGATGGCGATGTACCGGCCGCACAAGCTGGGCTGGCTGGACGAGGTGATCCGCGAGGGGCGCAATCGCGGCGCCGCCCCCGACGGCTCCAACGTCGCGCCGGCCACGATGGCCGGGGTGCGCATGCTGCTCAGGCACCTTCGCAAGGGCGGCTGCACGGTCATCCTGCCCGACCAGGTCCCCGGCGAGGGCGAGGGGGAGTGGGTCGACTTCTTCGGCCGCCCCGCCTACACGATGACGCTCACCGGCCGGCTGCAGGAGGCCTCCGGCGCCGCCATCGTCTTCTGCTTCGCCGAGCGCCTGCCCGCCGGCGCCGGCTTCCGCCTGCACCTGCGGGTGCGCGAGGAGCCGCTGCCGGCCGATCGCGCCGCGGCCGCCCGCGCGATCAACGCGGGCGTGGAGGAACTCATCCGCATGGCGCCGGCCCAGTACCTGTGGGGATACAACCGCTACAAGCGGCCGGCCGGGGCGCCGCCCGCGCCGGGGTCGCTGGCGGCGCTCGAGCGGCAGGCGGGGAAGCGGTGGTGATCCTGCGCCGGCTGGGTTCCTGGCTCGCGGTGGCCCTGCTGTGGCTGCTGCACTGGCTGCCGACGCCGGTGCTCGGGGCGATGGGGCGGGCGCTGGGGCGCCTGCTGTACCGGTTCGGCAGGGGTCGCGTCACCGACACGAACCTCGCGCTTTGCTTCCCGGAGATGCCGGAGGCCGAGCGCAAGGCCCTCGGGCGGCGCCACTTCGAGGCGCTCGGGCGCAACGCGATCGAGATGAGCGTCATGTGGTTCGGCTCCGACGAGCGGGTGCTGGGGCTCGTCTCCCTCACGGGGCGCGAGCACCTCGACCGGCTGCGCGGCAAGCCCGTGATCCTGCTCGTGCCGCACTTCGTGGGGCTCAACATGGGCGGGGCGCGCATCGCGCACGAGTATCCGGGATCGGCCAGCATCTACAGCCGGCAGAAGAACCCCGTGCTCGACCGGCTCTTCCTGCACGGCAGGCTGCGCTTCGGCAGCCCCATCCTCCTGTCGCGGCAGGACGGCATGCGGTCCATCGTGAAGACTCTTCGCGAGGGGCGCCTGCTCTACTTCCTGCCCGACATGGACTTCGGACCGCGCGACGCGATCTTCGCCCCGTTCTTCGGCGTGCCGGCGGCCACCGTCACGGCGCTGCCCCGCCTCGCGCAGCTGGGCCGGGCGACCGTCGTCCCGGCCATCGCCGTGCAGCGCGAGCGCGGCTACGAGATGGTCGTCTACCCGCCCTGGGAGGGCTACCCCAGCGGCGACGTCGAGGCCGACGTGCGGCGCATGAACGCGTTCATCGAGGAACGCGTGCGCGAGATCCCCGAGCAGTACTTCTGGGCGCACAAGCGCTTCAAGACCCGCCCGCCGGGCGAGCCCTCGCCGTATCGGCGAAAATGAGCGCCGGGGGAACGGGCCCATGAAGCTGCGCTTCGCGAAGATGCACGGGCAGGGCAACGACTTCGTCGTGCTGGACGGCGTGCGCCAGGCCGTGTCGCTCACGGCCGCGCAGGTGCGCGCCATCGCCGACCGCCACTTCGGCGTCGGCTGCGACCAGCTGCTGCTCGTCGAGGCCGCCGCCGACCCCGCCAACGACTTCCGCTACCGCATCTGGAACGCCGACGGCGGCGAAGTCGAGCAGTGCGGCAACGGCGCGCGCTGCTTCGCGCGTTTCGTCCGCGACGAGGGGCTCGCCGTGAAGGACGAGCTGCGCGTCGAGACGGCGCGCGGCGTGATCCGCCCGCGCATCGAGCCGTCCGGGCAGGTGACCGTCGACATGGGGCCGCCGCGCTTCGAGCCCGCCGACATCCCCTTCCTCGCGCCGCGAGTCTCGCCCACCTACGAACTGGAGGTCGCGGGCGCGAAGGTGCGGCTGTCGGTGCTGTCGATGGGAAACCCGCACGCCGTGCAGGTGGTCGACGACGTGGATGCGGCCCCGGTCGCGACCCAGGGCCCGCTCGTCGAGCGCCATCCGGCGTTTCCCAACCGCGTGAACGCGGGCTACCTGCAGGTGGTCTCGCGCGACCATGCGCGCCTGCGCGTCTGGGAGCGCGGCGCGGGCGAGACGCTCGCCTGCGGCACCGGCGCCTGCGCGGCGGTGGTGGCCGGCATCCGCCTGGGCCTGCTCGGCCCGGAGGTGCGGGTGGCCACTCGCGGCGGCGAGCTCGTGATCCGCTGGGCGGGCGGGCCCGGCGACATGACGCCCCCCTTGCCGCCCGTTATGATGACGGGCGATGCCGTGCGCGTCTTCGAGGGCGAGATCGACCTCGCGGCGCCCGGCCCCCAGGAGAACCCCGCTTGCTGACCCCCGAACAAGTCGCCGACTACCTCCGCCAGAACCCCGGATTCTTCGAGCAGAACGTCGACCTGCTGGTCAACATCCAGATCCCGCACCCGCACGGCGGCCGCGCCGTCTCCATCGTCGAGCGCCAGCTCGTGGCCGTGCGCGAGAAGACGCGGCTGCTCGAGGAGAAGCTGCGCGAGCTGATCGCCTTCGGCGAGGAGAACGACGCGCTCTCGGGCAAGGTGCACCGGCTGGCCTGCCGGCTCATCGAGGCCGGCGGCCTGGAGGCCGCGCTGGACGTCGCCTACCTCGACCTCCTCGACCACTTCGCCGTGCCGCACGTCGCGGTGCGCCTGTGGGGCGTTGCGGAGGCCGACCCGGAGACCCAGGAGTTCGGCGACGTGGGGGCGGAAATGCGCGACTTCACGGCGCGGATGGCCGCGCCGTACTGCGGCGGCCACGCCGTCTACGAGAGCCAGGCCTGGTTCGGCGACGCCGCGCCGCACCTGCGCAGCTTCGCGCTCGTGGCGCTGCGCCGCGAGGGGCAGGCCTTCGGGGTGCTCGCGCTCGCCTCGGAGGACCCGCAGCGCTTCTACGCGGAGATGGGCACGCTCTACCTCGAGCGCATCGGCGAGCTCCTCGCGTGCGCGCTGGGCCGCCATGTCACGCCGGTCCGTGAACCCGCCGCCTAGCGCCTTCGCGCGCTACCTCGACTTCCTGAAGCACGAGCGGCGGCTGGCCGCACACACCCTCGCGGCCTACGCGCGCGACGGGCAGGTGCTCGAGCGGCTGGCCGGCGGGCGCGACCCGGGCGCGATCCCCGCCGCCGACATCCGCCGGTTCGTGGCCCTGCTTCACGGCGGCGGCCTCTCGCCGCGCTCCCTCGCGCGCCTGCTCTCGGCCTGGCGGGGCTTCTACGACTGGCTCGCGCGGCACGGCGAGATCCCCGCCAACCCGTGCAAGGGCATCCGCGCCCCGCGCGCGGCGCGCACCCTGCCCGAGGCGCTCTCCCCCGACGACGCCTCGCGGCTGGTGGCCCTCGAGGACGAGTCGGACACGGGCATCCGCGACCGCGCGCTCTTCGAGCTGGCCTACTCCTGCGGGCTGCGCGTGTCGGAGCTGACCGGGCTCGACGCGCAGGCCGTGGACCGCGGTGCCGGCGAGGTGCGCGTGACGGGAAAGGGATCGAAGACGCGCGTCGTGCCGGTGGGCGCCCCCGCCCTGGAGGCGCTGGCCCGGTGGCTGCCGGTGCGCGCACGGCTTGCCGCTCCTGGCGAGGCGGCCCTCTTCGTCGGGCGCTCGGGGCGGCGCCTCTCCCCGCGGGAGGTGCAGCGGCGCATCAAGCGACGCGCCGCGGCCGCGGGCCTTCCCGTGGACGTCCACCCGCACATGCTGCGCCACTCCTTCGCCTCGCACGTCCTGCAGTCCTCGGGCGACCTGCGCGCCGTGCAGGAGATGCTGGGCCACGCGAGCATCGCCTCCACGCAGGTGTACACGCACCTGGACTTCCAGCACCTCGCCAAGGTCTACGACGCGGCGCACCCGAGGGCCCGGCGCAAGGGCTGAGGCAGACGCAACCGAGTTGCATCCGCGCCCCGCGACGGCCTAGAATCCCGCCCATGGCAAGGACATCGCACCGCACCGCCGCCCGGGCGGTCGAGGCGCAGCGCCGCATCCGCGAGGCCGGCGAGCGCGTCACGACGCCGCGCAGCGCCGTGCTCGCGGCCCTGCTCGCAGCCGACCATGCGCTCACGCACCACGAGGTCGAGGAGGCGCTCGCGCCGGTGACGCCGGTGGACCGGGTCACGGTCTATCGCGTGCTCGACCGCCTCGTGGCCACGGGCCTCGCGCACCGCATCCCCGGCGAGGACCGCACCTGGCGCTTCGGCGCGAACCGCCGCGGCCCCGGCGGCGCGCACGCCCACTTCACCTGCTCGGGTTGCGGGCGGACCGTTTGCCTCGAGGAGACGGAGGTCCCCGCGGCGGTCAAGGTGCCGCGCGGGTTCGTCCCGCAGCGGATCGAGCTCACGGTGCAGGGCCTTTGCGCGGCGTGCCGGTGAGGCGCCCCGCGCGATGACCGCGACCTCCCTCACGCCCGTCACGATCCTCACCGGGTTCCTCGGCAGCGGCAAGACCACGCTCCTCAACCGGCTCGTGCGGCACCCGGCCGCGGGCGACTGCGCCGTCATCGTGAACGAGTTCGGCCCCGTGGCGATCGACCACGCGCTGGTGCGCACGGCCTCGGAGAACGTCGTGCTGCTGCCCAGCGGCTGCGTGTGCTGCCAGGTGGCGGGCGACCTCGTGCAGGCCATGCGCGACCTCTACTACAGGCGCGCCGCCGGCGAGGTGCCCGAATTCCGGCGCGCGATCGTCGAGACGACGGGCATGGCCGACCCGGCGCCGCTCGCGAGGACGCTGGTGGAGCTGCCGCTGGTGGCGGCGCGGTACTCGCTCTCCGGCATCGTCACGACGGTCGACGGCGTCCACGGGATGGACGAGCTGGACCGCCACCCCGAGGCCGCCAAGCAGGCGGCCGTCGCCGACCGCCTGGTGGTCACCAAGGCGGACCTCGCGGCGCCCGCGGCGCTGGCCGCCCTCGAGGCGCGGCTCGCGGCGATCAACCCGGGCGCCCCGGTCCTGCGCAGCGCGAACGGCGACGCGGACCCGGAGCGCCTGCTCGACACCGGCCTGTTCCGTGGCGCCGGGCGGCTGGGCGACGCGGGCTCGTGGCTGAACGCCGGCGCCTACCGGCACGCCGGCGCCCCGCAGCGGGCCGCGCACGACCCGCACATCGCCGCGTTCGCGTGGTACGCCGAGGCTCCCGTCCCGTGGGCGGTGCTGGAGGACGCCCTGGCGACCCTCCTCGAGATGGCCGGCGAGCGCATCCTGCGCGTGAAGGGGCTCGCCAACGTCGCGGGGGAGCCGGGCCCGGTGGCGCTGCACGCGGTCCAGCACACGCTCTACCCGCCGGCACGGCTCCCGGCCTGGCCCGACGCGGACCGGCGAACCCGCCTCGTGTTCATCGTCCGGGACCTTGAAGAAGCGTTCGTCGCCCAGACATTGGATTCTTTCGTCGCAGCCCCCGCCACGAGGTAGACCATGGCAGCCGCCCCGAGCACCGAGAAGGACCTCATCCCCGTCACGATCCTCACCGGCTTCCTCGGCGCGGGGAAGACGACGCTCCTCAACCGCATCCTCACCGAGCAGCACGGCGAGAGGATCGCCGTGATCGAGAACGAGTTCGGCGAGACCGGCGTGGACAACGAGATCCTGGTCGAGGACCGCGAGGAGCAGATCGTCGAGATGAACAACGGCTGTCTCTGCTGCACCGTGCGCGGCGACCTGGTGCGCATCCTGGGCGACCTCGGGAAGAAGCGCCGCCGCGGCGAGCTCCGGTTCGACCGCGTGGTGATCGAGACCACGGGCCTCGCCAACCCCGGGCCCGTCGCGCAGACCTTCTTCATGGACGAGGGCATCCACGGCGAGTACCTGCTCGACGCGGTGATCACCGTGGTGGACGCGAAGCACGGGCAGCGGGCCCTCGACGAGCACGACGAGGCGCGCGCGCAGGTGGGCTTCGCGGACCGGATCCTCCTGTCCAAGACGGACCTCGTGGCCGAGGAAGAGGTCGCGGACCTCATGGGGCGCCTTCGCGACATGAACCCGCGGGCGCACCAGAAGAAGGTCCACTTCGGCGAGACCGACATCCGCGAGATCCTCGACATCCGCGGCTTCAACCTCAACGCTGCGCTCGAGATCGACCCGGCGTTCCTCGAGGACACGCACCATCACCACGACGACGACGTGAAGAGCTTCGTCTGGAAGGACGCCCGCCCCCTGCACATGGAGAAGATCGAGACCTTCCTCTCCCTGATGGTGCAGAACTACGGCGAGGACCTGCTGCGCTACAAGGGCGTGCTCAACATCCAGGGCGAGCCGCGGCGCATGATCTTCCAGGGCGTGCACATGCTGATGGGCGGCACGCCCGGCAAGCCGTGGGGCCCGGGCGAGGCGCGCGAGAGCGTGATGGTGTTCATCGGCCGGCGCATTCCCCGGCGCCTGTTCGAGGAGGGCCTCGCGTACTGCGTGGCATGACGATGCTCGAGATCCGGGGCCTGCGCCACGCTTACGACGGCAGGACGGTGCTCTCCGTGCCGTCGTGGGACGTGGCGGCCGGGGAGGCGAGCCTCGTGCTGGGACCGTCGGGGAGCGGCAAGTCGACGCTCCTCAACGTGATCGCCGGGCTCGCCACGCCCACGGAAGGGTCCGTCCGCGTCGGCGGCGAGGAGGTGACGCGGCTCGCGCCGGCCGCGCGCGACGCCTTCCGGGCCCGTCGCGTGGGCCTCGTCCTCCAGACCCTTCACCTGGTCGGCGTGGTGTCCGTGCGGGACAACCTGCGCCTCGCGCAGCGCCTGGCCGGCTGCCGAGTCGACGACGGTCGCATCGACGAGGTGCTCGCGGGCCTCGGCATCGCGGCGCTGGCCGGCGCCCGCGCCAGCCGCCTTTCCGTGGGCGAGGCCCAGCGCGTGGCCATCGCGCGGGCGGTCGTGAACCGGCCGTCGCTCCTGCTCGCCGACGAGCCCACCTCCGCGCTCGACGACGCCAACTGCGCGCGCGCCCTCTCGCTGCTGCTCGACCAGGCGGCGGCCTGCGGCGCCACGCTGCTCGTCGCCACCCACGACAACCGCATCCGCGACCGCTTCGCGAGGAGGCTCGAGCTGTGAGCCTCTTCCGGCTGGCCCTGGCCTACCTCGCGAGCCGCCCGCTCCTCTCCGCGCTCAACGCGGCGATGCTCGCGCTGGGCGTGGCCACGATCGCGTTCCTGCTCCTCGCGGCCGACCAGGCCGAGGAGCGGCTCACGCGCGACGCGAAATCCGTCGACCTCGTGGTGGGCGCCAAGGGCAGCCCGCTGCAGCTCATCCTGTCGACGGTGTTCCACGCGGACGTCCCCACCGGCAACATCGGCCTCGAGGAGGCGCGCGCGGTCCAGGCGAACCCGATGGTCGCCTCGGCCACGCCGCTCGCCCTCGGCGACTCGTTCCACGGCTCGCGCATCGTCGGCACCGACGAGTCGTTCCTGGCCCTGCATGGCGCGACGGTCGCGCAAGGCCGGCTCTTCTCGGCCGAGATGGAGGCGGTCGTGGGCGCGGAGGTCGCGCGCCGCGAAGGGCTCGTCGTCGGGGCGAAGCTCACCGGCGCCCACGGGCTGGCCGAAGCGGGGCCGGCCCACGGCGAGCACCCCTACACGGTCGTGGGCATCCTTGCGCCGACCGGCACCGTGGCCGACCGGCTCGTCCTCACTTCCGTGGAGAGCGTCTGGCACGTCCATGAGGCGCATGCGCCGGCCCGGCCGGAGATCACGGCGCTGCTGATCCGCTACCGCACGCCGCTCGCCGCGGCGATGCTGCCGCGCGCGATCAACGCCACCACCGCGATGCAGGCGGCGTCGCCTGCCTACGAGGCGGCGCGCCTTCTCGACCTCGCCGGCGTGGGCGTGGAGACGCTGCGCTGGTTCGCCATCGTGCTCATGGCGAGCGCGGCGCTCTCGCTGTTCGCGGCGCTCTCCTCGGCGCTCCAGGAGCGCCGCTACGACCTCGCCCTGCTGCGGACCCTCGGCGCGAGGCCCGCATCGCTCGCGGCGCTCACCCTCGCGGAGGGAGTGACCCTGCTGGTGGCGGGGGTTATACTGGGCCTCGCCCTCGGTCACGGCGCCGCCCACGCGCTCGGCATCTGGCTTTCGCATGCCGGGTCGTGGCCGCTCACGGGCCTCGCCTGGGCGCCCGGCGAAGGCTTGCTCGTCGCGTCGGTCCTCGGGGCCGGCGCGTTCACCTGCCTCGTGCCCGCGCTTCAGGCCTACTCAAGCGACCCTGCGGCGCTGCTGGCAAAGCGATAATCTGGAGAACATGGCGCACACCAAACTCCTGCCGGGCCTGATCGTCGTCCTCTCCGCCGTGCTCGCCGCGTCGCCGGTAGCGGCCGTCCAGCCGCAGGATCCCGCCAAGGCGCCGGGACAGGGCGGCTTCTGGATCGGCGCGGATCCCGCCCCGGCCGGCACGGTGCCGTGGCAGCTCCTGCAATCCACGAAGACCGTGCAGCGGCCCGACAAGAAGTTCGGCCCGGCCTTCCCGAAGGAGGTGAAGGAGCTCGACAAGCAGCAGGTGAAGCTCTTCGGCTTCATGATGCCGCTCGACCAGGCGAAGAAGCAGAAACGCTTCCTGCTTTCCGCCTTCCCGCCGCACTGCTCGTTCTGCCTCACGGCCGGCCCCGAGTCGCTGGTGGAAGTCCTCGCCGACAAGCCCGTCGACTTCACCTTCGAGCCCATCGTCGTGGCCGGCCGCATGGCCGTCCTCGAGAACGACGTCGTCTACTACCGGCTCACGCAGGCCGTCGCCGTCCCGCCCTGAGGAGCGAGGCGACCTTGGCGATCTCCACCACAGGCGCACCCCACGCCGGGGCCCCCAGGCCGGCGCAGCGCCCCGCGGGCCGCGTGGGCAGCGAGGAGTACCACTCCGCGCCCCTGCCGCCGGCGCAGGAGGCCGCCGTCCTCTACGCCGCGAACCTCGTGGCGCCGGCGGAAGCGATCCTGAAGGGGCTCACGCGGGACCCCGCCAGCCGCACCAACAAGCAGCCGTGGCTCATGCTGTTCGACCTCTTCGAGCTCACGCAGAACCGCACCGAGTACGAGGCGCTCTCGCTCCTCTACACGGTTCGCTTCGAGCAGTCGCCGCCCGCCTGGGCGGGCGGCACCGAGGTCGCCTCCGACCCCCGTCGCGCGCAGAGCCGCGAGCGCAAGGATTTCTTCGCGCTCAAGCCCAACGCCCTGGGCGAGCTGGGCCCGGAAATCGAGAAGCTCGTCGCCTTCGCCGAGCAGATGGGCACGGTGCGCATCGACTTCGGCAAGGTCGCCTCGATCACCGCCGCCGAGGCGGCGCTTCTCGCCGCGGCCCTGCAGCGGCTGCGGCGCGCGGGGCTGCCGATGTGGTTCAACAACGCCGACTCGCTCGAGCTGGTGCTTCGCGCCACGTTCAACGAGCCGCCGTCGGACGCCGTCCGCAGCTTCTGGCTGCTCCTCTTCGAGCTCTACGTGCTGCAGGGCAGGAGCGAGCCCTTCGAGGAGCTGGGCCTCGAGTACGCGGTCGCCTTCGAGATGTCGCCGCCCAACTGGGCGGTGTACGTGAACACGGTGGCGGAATCGGCGGCGCGCGTTCCCGCCGCGCCCGCCGCGCCCGAGGCCCCCGCGGCCGGGTTCTCCCTGAAGGGGGTCGTCTCCACCGCCAGCCAGAACCAGTTCGCCGACCTCGCCGCCCACGCCGCCTCGGGCACCGAGATCGTCGTCGACATGGGCAAGGTGCTGCGGATCGACTTCGCCGCCGGCGCCCAGTTCTACGAGGTCGTGAAGGCGATCCAGCTCGCCGGCAAGCGGGTAATCCTCTCCAATCTTTCGGAATTGAACGCGGCGTTGCTGGAAGCCTTCGGGTTCAATCGCCATGCCATCCTGATCCGGCGCAAGGCCAACTGAGGCCCCCATGACCGACGAGTCGTTCCACGGCACCACCATCGTGAGCGTCCGGCGCGGCGCCCAGGTCGCCATGGGCGGCGACGGCCAGGTCACGCTCGGCAACGTCGTGGTGAAGGCCACCGCCCGCAAGGTGCGCCGCCTCTACGGCGAGCGCATCCTCGCCGGCTTCGCGGGCGCCACGGCCGACGCCTTCACCCTTTTCGAGCGATTCGAGGCCAAGCTCGAGAAGCACCAGGGCCACCTCCTGCGCTCGGCCGTCGAGCTGGCCAAGGACTGGCGCACCGACCGGATGCTGCGCCGCCTCGAGGCGATGCTCGCCGTTGCCGACCGCGAGAGCTCGCTCCTCATCACCGGCAACGGCGACGTGCTGGAGCCCGAGCGCGGCATCGTCGCGATGGGCAGCGGCGGCTCCTACGCGCAGGCGGCCGCCATCGCGCTCCTCGAGCACACCGAGCTCCCCCCCGCGGAGATCGTCAAGCGCGCGCTCGAGATCGCCGGCGACATCTGCATCTACACGAACCAGAACCACGTGGTCGAGACGCTCTGAGCGAGCCGGCCGCCCGGGCACGACGATGGCCACAGACACCCACGCGCAGAGCGCCGCGTCGATGATGACGCCGCAGGAGATCGTCCACGAGCTGGACAAGCACATCGTCGGGCAGGAGGCCGCCAAGAAAGCCGTGGCCATCGCGCTCAGGAACCGCTGGCGCCGCTCGCAGGTGCCCGAGCCCCTGCGCGGCGAGATCACGCCCAAGAACATCCTCATGATCGGTCCCACGGGCGTGGGCAAGACCGAGATCGCGCGCCGCCTGGCGCGGCTCGCCAACGCCCCGTTCGTGAAGGTCGAGGCGACCAAGTTCACCGAGGTGGGCTACGTGGGACGGGACGTGGACACGATCATCCGCGACCTGGCCGAGATGGCCGTGAAGGCCACGCGCGAGCAGGAGATGCAGAAGGTCCGGCCGCGCGCCGAGGACGCCGCCGAGGAGCGCGTGCTCGACGCCCTGCTCCCCGGCGTCCCGGCCGCGGAGGGCCCGGAGGCGGGCTCGACGCGCCAGCGCTTCCGCAAGATGCTTCGCGAGGGGAAGCTCGACGACAAGGAGATCGAGATCGACCTCGCGCAGGGCGCGGGCCCGATGGAGATCATGGCGCCTCCCGGGATGGAGGAGCTCACGCAGCAGCTGCAGGGCATGTTCGCGAACCTCGGCGGCGGCCGGCGGCGCCTGCGCAAGCTCGGCATCCGCGAGGCCATGCGCCTCATCACCGACGAGGAGGCCGGCAAGCTGGTGAACGAGGAGGAGATCCGCCTCAAGGCCATGCGCGCGGTCGAGCAGAACGGCATCGTGTTCCTGGACGAGATCGACAAGATCGCGAGCCGCGGCGAGACGGGCGGCGCGGACGTCTCGCGCCAGGGCGTGCAGCGCGACCTCCTGCCGCTCGTGGAAGGCACGGCCGTCACGACGAAGTACGGCGTGCTGCGCACCGACCACATCCTGTTCATCGCGAGCGGCGCCTTCCATCTCTCCCGCCCGTCGGACCTCATCCCCGAGCTGCAGGGGCGCCTGCCCATCCGCGTGGAGCTCTCCAGCCTTTCCGTGGAGGATTTCGAGCGCATCCTCACGGCCACCGACGCCTGCCTCACGCGGCAGTACGAGGCGCTCCTCGCGACGGAATCCGTGGCGCTCGCCTTCACCGCCGACGCCGTCCGCCGCATCGCCGAGATCGCCTTCGCCGTGAACGAGCGCACCGAGAACATCGGCGCGCGGCGCCTGCACACGGTGATGGAGAAGCTCCTCGAGGAGATCTCCTTCGACGCGGGCGCGGGCGCGCGCGAGGTGCGGATCGACGCGGCCTACGTGGACGCGCGCCTGGCCGGCCTCGCGAAGAGCGAGGACCTCTCCCGCTACGTCCTCTGAGCGCCGGAAGGTCCCGTCACGCGCGGCCACCGCCGGTAACGGGCCCGGCGCCCGCCGGGGGGACAATCGCGCGATGCCCCGACGCGCCCCCGTCCTCCTCGCCACGGCCCTGGCCGCCTGCACGGCCATGAGCCATGACCCCGCCGGGATGGCGGCGAGCCTCGCGGCCGCCGAGACGGCCTTCGCGGCGCAGTCGGTCCGCGAAGGCCTGCGCGCGGCGTTCCTCGCCTGGCTCTCCCCCGATGCCATCCTCTTCAGGAACGGACCGGTGAACGGGCCGGCGCTGATTTCCGCCCGGCCCGACCCGCCTATCGTCCTCGACTGGCGGCCCGCTTTCGTGGAGGTCGCTTCGTCGGGCGAGTTCGGCGTGTCCACCGGGCCGTGGACGATCACCAGCCGGGCGGACGCCAAGGCACCGCCGCGACACGGCCAGTTCTTCTCCGTCTGGACGCGGCCACCGGGCGGCGACTGGCGCGTGAAGGTGGATCTCGGCATCTCCCACCCCGGCCCCGCGCTGGCCGACGCTGCGCTCGTCGCCGGCGTGACGCCGGCCATCCCGGACGCCACCGGTGAAGCGGTCGATGCCGCGGAGGCGCGGTTCGCCCGTCTCGCCGCGCAGGAGGGCGACCGCGCCGCCTACGCTGCGTTCGCCTCCGCGACGATCCGTCTCTATCGTGAAGGCCACGCACCATTCCTCGGCCGAGACGCCGCCCTGGCCTCGCCCGCCGCGGGCGAAGGGCGCACGGCCTGGGCCCTCGCCTCGCAGGGCGCCAGCCGGGCCGGGGACCTCGCGTACGCGATCGGCAGCTACGGCCCGCCCGGAGCCGCGGCTGCCGGCCACTATGTCCGCGTCTGGCGGCGGGAGCCGGCAGGCTGGCGGGTGGCCGCGGACGTCACGAACGCCCTCGCCGCGCCCTAGGCGGGACGCGGGTCCCCCGCGTGGAAGCCTGCGATGAGCCCGAGCCCCGCCAGTCGCGCAAGCGCCGGGGCGAAATCCCACTGCCCGGCGCGATCGGCCGCTTCCCCGAGCGTGACGCCGGCCATGATCGCCTCCAGGAAGCCGGCTTCCGGCGCACCGAGAAGGGCCAGGCGAACCCGCGCGCCATCGCGCCACACGAGGATGTCGTCCGCGCCCTCGTCGCGAGCGGCCGTGCCGTCCCGGCCCTCCTGGTTCGCCTCCCAGATCGCCAGCACGGGCCAGGCGGACCGCACGAGGCGCACGGACGGATGCAGCGCGAATCGCAGGGCCGGCTGCGCCTCCCCGGACACGCCGGCGAGCGCCGCGAAGTCGGCCGGGGAGGCGTCGGCTGCCATCAGCGACTCGTGCCACGCCCACTCGAGGCGGGCAACGTCGGCGAGCCATGGAAGCGCCGCCGCGGGAGGATAGCCGGCGAGAAACGCCGGAAGCCCCGCGCCGTACCGGTTGAGGTCGGCCTCGCGCGGGGGCGACGCATGGGTGAAGCGCCGGGCCGCCTCGTCGAAGAACGCGTCGCCCACCAGGCGCGCGACGACGGGATACGCCGCGCGAAGCGCGCCGCACCGGTTGGCCGCGATCGCGCGCCGGTAGATCGCCAGGCGCCGCAGGGCGCGGCCCGGATCGCCGGCGAGGTGCGCGACGAACGCATCGGCGTCGCCCGCCGTGACGGCAGCGGCGAACTCCCGTTGCATCGCCGCGAGGCCGGGTGCGCCGCTCATGCCGCCACCCGCCGCGCCGGCCTCGCGCCGGCGAGGATCGCGTCCGCCCGCGCCGCCTCGTCCAGCAGCACCTCGAGCGCCGGGAGATCGGTGTCCCACTCGACGAGCGTGGGAACCGGCCCGAGCAGCGAGACCGCCTCGGCGTAGAGGGCCCAGACGTCGGCGGCCACGCGCGCGCCGTGCGTGTCCACGAGGCCGTCCTCCG
Source organism: Burkholderiales bacterium (assembly GCA_019634955.1). Classification (GTDB taxonomy): domain Bacteria; phylum Pseudomonadota; class Gammaproteobacteria; order Burkholderiales; family Usitatibacteraceae; genus FEB-7. The sequence goes on along the minus strand of JAHCAK010000010.1, from coordinate 39,509 downwards.
TCGCGGCGAAGCCCGCGAGGTGGATCTCGCCCACCGTGGCCGGATCGATGGCGCGCAGGATGGCGCGGGCATCGGTGCCGTGGTTCACCGCGTTGACCCAGGCGTTGTTGACGTCGAGGAGCACGCGGCAGCCCGTGCGCCGCGCGAGCTCCGCGATGAACTCGCCCTCGGGCACCGTCGAGGACGCGAAGCGCACGTAGGCGGTCACGTTCTCGACCAGGATCGGGCGCCCGAGCCGCTCCTGGATCGCCGTCACGCGGGTGGCGACGTGGCGAAGGCTCTCCTCGGTGTACGGCAGCGGGAGCAGCTCGCCGAGATGGGCGCCGCCGGCGCTCGACCAGCACAGGTGCTCCGAGACGAGCGCGGGCTCGATGCGCTCGCACAGGCGCGCGAGGCGGTCGAGGTGCGCGGCGTCGAGGGGATCGGCCGAGCCGAGCGAGGCGCCGACGCCGTGCAGGCTCACCGCGTAGTCGCGGCGGAAGCGCTCCAGCCAGGCGATCGCGGGCCCGCCGTCGGCGAAGTAGTTCTCGCTGTGGACCTCGAGAAAGCCCAGGGCCGGGCTTCGCGCCGCCAGCGCCTCGAAGTGGGCCGTGCGCAGGCCGATGCCGGCCTTGGCGGGGTGCGGCGCGCGGGGCGCGAACCGCGCGGGCATGGCGCCGCCGCTACTTGCCGGGGGGCTTGAGCTTGCCGCCGAGCTTCGTGCACGTGCCCTTGGGCACGTACTTCCACTCGTCGGGCGCGTTGTCCTTCTTGGCGAGACCCGCGCAGGCGTGGGTGGCCGTGCCGCAGTCGTTCTGGCCCGCCTTGGCGATGCCGTAGCACTTCTCCTTGCCCGCGGGCGCCGCGCCGTCGCTGGCGATCGCGGAAGGGGCCTGGCCCAGCCCGGCGGCGACGAGCCCGGCCACGGCCGAGCGGATGAGGGCTCGCTTGGAATTCACGGGAGGTCTCCTTGGGTCTTGCGCCGGCGTCGGCGGCTGGGCGGGAATGATAGCACCGCGCCCGCGGGCCCATGGCCCGCGGGCCCCTTTTTCCCGGGGGGCGCGGCCCCTACAATAGCGGCCACCTCCACCGCGATCCCGACGAAAACGACACCCATGCCCCCCAAGCTCTCCTCCGCGCAGAAGGCCGAAGTGCTCGTAGAGGCACTGCCCTACATCCAGCGTTTCTACGACAAGACCATCGTCATCAAGTACGGCGGCAACGCGATGACCGACATCGCGCTGCAGGAGGACTTCGCCGAGGACATCGTCCTGCTGAAGCTCATCGGCATGAACCCGGTGGTCGTCCACGGGGCGGGACCGCAGATCGGCGCGCTCCTGCAGAAGCTGGGCAAGCAGAGCGAGTTCATCCAGGGCATGCGCGTCACCGACGAGGAGACGCTCGACGTGGTCGAGATGGTCCTGGGCGGCCTCATCAACCAGGAGATCGTCACGCTCATCAACAAGGCCGGCGGCAAGGCCGTGGGCCTCACCGGCAAGGACGGGCACTTCATCCACGCGCGCAAGCTGAAGGTCGCGAGCAAGGAGGACAAGAAGAAGAAGATCGACGTGGGCCTGGTGGGCGAGGTCGTGAAGATCGACCCGGAGATCATCCAGCTGCTCGACGCGCGCGACTTCATCCCCGTGATCGCGCCCATCGGCGCCGACGAGAAGGGCACCGCGTACAACATCAACGCGGACGTCGCCGCCGGCAAGCTCGCCGTCACGCTCCAGGCGGAGAAGCTGATCCTGCTCACCAACACGACGGGCGTGCTCGACAAGTCCGGCAAGGTGATCACCGGGCTCACCGCGAAGAAGGTGAACGAGCTGATCGACGACGGCACGATCTCCGGCGGGATGCTGCCGAAGGTCGAGTGCGCGCTGGACGCCGTGAAGAACGGGGTGAAGACCGCGCACATCATCGACGGCCGGGTGTCGCACGCGCTCCTGCTCGAGGTCCTCACGAGCGAGGGCGTCGGCACCCTCATCCGCGGCGCCTCGGCCAACCGCGCGGACCACCGCTAGGCGGGCCGCCTCACGACCAACGCCGGCCGATGCCGGCGACGCCCATCGCGATCCGCGCGCAGCCGTAGGCGAGCCACCCCGTCAGGCGCGCGCGCCACGGGCGTCGGCGCCAGAGGAGGCGCGGCACCGCGCGCGCGCCCCGGCGCATCTCCGCCTCGATGGAGTCGCGCACTTCCCGCGCGAAGGCCTCGCTGAAGACGGCCACGTTGGCTTCCCGCGCGAGGAAGAGGCTGAAGGGGTCGAGGTTGGACGAGCCCACCGTCGCCCAGCGGCCGTCCACCACCGCGGCCTTCGCGTGCAGCTCGCTCCTCTCGTACTCGTGGATCTCGATGCCGTGTTCCAGCAGCGCGCCGTACAGCGCGCGGCTCGCGTGCTGGAACACGCGATGGTCGCTCCAGCCCTGCACCATGACCGCGACGCGCACGCCGCGCGCCGCCGCCTCCATGAGGGCGTGGCGCACGCGCCAGCCGGGCATGAAGTAGGCGCAGGCGATGAGGATCTCGCGACGGGCGCCCGCGATCGCTTCGAGGTACATCGCCTCGATGTCGTGCCGGTGGCGGAAGTTGTCGCGGTGGACGAACGCGGCCGTCGTGTCACCCGCCGGGCCGGGTCGCGCCGCGGGGGGCAGGAAGCCGGGCCGGCGCTCCTTGCGCGAAAGGGCGGCGACCAGCCACCACAGGCGGTGGACGACCGGGTAGATCTCGGCGAGCAGCGGCCCCTCGACGCGCACGGCGTAGTCGTAGCGCGGCGCCGGGTGCGCGTGGCCGGAGTGGTCGTCGAGGATGTTGATGCCGCCCACGAAGCCCACGCGGCCGTCCACCAGCGCGATCTTGCGGTGCAGGCGGCGCAGGCGGCTGCGGCGGAAGCTGAAGGGGCTGCGCTCCGGCCGGAAGCGCTGCACCACGACGCCCTCCACGCGGAGCGAGTCCACGAAGGCGGGATCGAGCTCGCGGCAGCCGAAGCCGTCGATCATGAGCCGCACGCTCACGCCGCGGCGCGCGGCGCGCTTCATCGCCTCCCCGACCGCCCTGCCCGCCGCGTCGTCGGCCAGGATGTAGGTCTCGACGCGGACATCCTCCGCCGCCGAGTCAATCGCGGCCACGAGCGCCGGGAAGTATTCCGCCCCGTTGCGCAGGAGCGTGACCCGGTTGCCGGCGACGGGCCTCACGGCGCCTGCCCGGGGCCCTCAGCGCGTGAGCTGCGCGGCGAGCGCCGCGTGGTCCGAGAGCGTGGACCAGGGGCTGCCGGCCAGGCGCTGCGCCCCGCCCACCTTCAGGTCGCGCACGTAGATGCGGTCGAGGGCCAGCATCGGCAGCCGCGCCGGGTAGCTGCGGGCGTGACGGCCGAGCGCCTGCTCGAACACCTCCGCGAGCCCCAGCTCGCGCGCGAGCACCGCGCTGGCGGCTCCGCGCCAGTCGTTGAAGTCGCCGGCCACGACGAGCGGCGCGCCGTCGGGGACCGCCTCGCGGATGCGGTGGCAGAGCCACTCGAGCTGGAAGCGGCGGCTCCGCGCCCACAGGCCGAGGTGGACGTTGATGCAGTGCAGGGGCTCGCGCCAGCCCGGCACCGCCATCTCGCAGTGCAGCAGCCCGCGGCTCTCGAACACGTGGTGGGAGACGTCGACGTTCTCCGAGCGCACGATGGGATAGCGGCTGACGATCGCGTTGCCGTGGTGGCCGTCGCGGTAGACCGCGTTCCTGCCGTAGGCCGTGTGGCCGCCCTCGTGGGCGAGGAACTCGTGCTGGGCCGCCTGCGGCCACTGCACGTGGCGCCGCGAGTGCCGCTGGTGGGCGCCCTGCACTTCCTGGAGGAAGACCACGTCGGGAGCCAGCTCGTGCAGGCGCTCGCGGATCTCGTGCACCACCAGCCGGCGGTTGAGCGCCGAGAAGCCCTTGTGGATGTTGTAGGTGACCACGGTCAGCGCCGGGTCGGTTCGTGCGGTCATGGCGCGGGGCGTCCGAAAGCGAGCAGTGAGTCCTTCTCGGGAAGCATCAGTATCGCCTCCCGGTTGCTCCAGGAGAACACCTCCCGCGCCGCCTCGCGCCATGGCAGCCAGCGGTGGCGCAGGTGCTCCGCCGGGGCGAGGCGCACCTCGACGCGGGCCGGGACGCGCAGGCCGAAGACGTGCTCCGTGTTGTGCGTGACGCCCGGCGCGTACCGGTGGCGCCATACCGCGAAGATCTCATAGACGTTCGACACGCCCCAGTCGGCGAGCGCATGGCGCGCGGCGTCGAGGCCGGTCTCCTCTGCCACTTCGCGGATGGCCGTCTGCCGCAGGGACTCGCCGGGATCCTGGCTCCCGGTGACGCTCTGCCAGAAGCCAGGCCGGTCGGCGCGCTCGATGAGCAGCACCTCGAGCGCGGGCGTGTAGACGACGACGAGCGTCGAGACCGGTATCTTGAAGGGCTTCGCCAAGCGCTCACGCCCGCATGCGCGAGACCACGGGGCCCTCGCCGGAGAAGAAGGCGTGCGGCATGTCGCGGGTGCGGTGCAGGGCCACGGGCGTGCCGCGGTCGTCGACTGCGATGAGCCCCACGTCGGCGTCGTAGTCCTCGCCCAGCCGCGCGAGCACGGCGGCCACCGCCTCGGCGAGCGTGGCGCCGGCTTCCACGCGCTCCGCGATCGCTCTCGTGGCGAGCGAGCGCAGCACGAACTCGCCGGTGCCCGTGGCCGAGGCCGCCACGCGCGCGCAGGCGTAGTTGCCGGCCCCCGGGACGGGAGAGTCGCCCACGCGGCCCACCATCTTGAGCGTGACGCCGCCAGTGGAAGTGGCCGCCGCGAGCACGCCCGCCGAGTCGACGGCGGCCGCGCCGACCGTCCCCCCGGCGTACTCCGGGTGCTCGGCGAGGAAGCGGCGCATCCTGAGCGCGCGCGCCCCCAGCACCTCGTCGATGCGGTTCCTCTTGTCGAACCAGTCCGCGCGCCGCTCGGGCGTGACGGGATCGTGGTCGGGGAAACCCATCACGCGCGCGAAGCGCTGGGCGCCGTCGCCGGTGAGCATGACGTGGTCGGTCTCCTCCATCACCTTGCGCGCGACGAGCACGGGGTTCCTCACGCGCTGCAGGCCCGACACGGCGCCCAGGCGCGCGCCCCGGCTCTCCATCACGCACGCGTCGAGCTCGCAGTAGCCATCGAAGTTGAGTACGGCGCCCGTGCCGGCGTTGTAGATGGGGTTGTCCTCGAGGCTCGTCACCGTGGCGCAGACCGCGTCGAGCGCGCTGCCGCCGCCGGCGAGGATGGCGCGCCCCGCCTCGACCGCCGCGCGCAGGCCCTCGACGGCATCGTCGTCCGAACCCGGGCGCCACCTGCCGGCGCCGCCGTGCGCGATGAGGGCGATCGTCATGCCCTATCGACCCTCACCCCTGCCCTCTCCCGAAGGAGAGGGAGGCGGAGGAGTCCCCGGATTGCGAAGCCGGATGTGCAGGTCGCGCAGCTGGCGTTCCGTCACCGCGCCGGGCGTCTCGACCATGAGGTCCTGGCCGCGCTGCGTCTTCGGGAACGCGATCACGTCGCGGATCTGGTCCACGCCCGCCATCATCGCCACCATGCGGTCGAAGCCGAAGGCGATGCCGCCATGCGGCGGCGCGCCGTAGGAGAGCGCGTCCAGCAGGAAGCCGAACTTGGCGCGCGCGTCCTCTTCGGAGATGCCGAGGGTCCTGAACTGCTTCGCCTGCACCTCGGCGCGGTGGATCCGCACCGAGCCGCCGCCGATCTCCCAGCCGTTCAACGCGATGTCGTAGGCCTTGGCGAGCACGGCGCCGGGATCGGTGTCCATGAGCGCGACGTGCTCGTCCTTGGGGCTGGTGAACGGGTGGTGCGCGGCGAGCCAGCGCCTGCCCTCCTCGTCGTACTCGTAGGCCGGGAAGTCGACCACCCACAGGGGCCGCCACCCCGCTTCCGCGTGGCCCTTCTCGTGGCCCACCTTCACGCGCAGCGCCCCCATGGCGTCGTTCACCACCTTGCGCCGGTCGGCGCCGAAGAAGACGACGTCGCCGTCCTGCGCGCCCGTGCGCTCGAGGATGGCCGCGAGCTGGTCCGGCTTGAAGAACTTCACGATGGGCGACTGCAGCCCCTCCTCGTTCGGTTTCGTGCGGTCGTTCACGCGGATGTAGGCGAGGCCCTTGGCGCCGTAGATCGCGACGAAGGGCGCGAGGTCGTCGAGCTCCTTCCGGGTGAAGGCGGCGTTGCCGCCCGGCACGCGAAGCGCCGCCACGCGGCCGTCGGGGAGCTCCGCGGCCTGGCGGAAGACCTTGAAGTCCACGCCCTTCATGAGGTCGGTGAGCTCCGTGAGCTCGAGCTTCACGCGCAGGTCCGGCTTGTCGCTGCCGTACCTCGCCATCGCCTCCGCGTACGCGAGGCGCGGGAAGGCGGGCAGGTCCACGTCGAGCACGCGCTTGAACACGTGGCGCACGAGGCCCTCCATGAGGTCCTGGATCTCGCGCTCGGAGAGGAACGAGGTCTCGACGTCGACCTGGGTGAACTCGGGCTGGCGATCGGCGCGCAGGTCCTCGTCGCGGAAGCACTTCACGATCTGGTAGTAGCGGTCGTAGCCCGCGATCATGAGCAGCTGCTTGAAGAGCTGCGGCGACTGCGGCAGCGCGTAGAACTGGCCGTCGTGGATGCGCGAGGGCACGAGGAACTCGCGCGCGCCCTCGGGCGTGGACTTGTAGAGGAACGGCGTCTCCACGTCGATGAAGCCGTGGCCGTCGAGGTACTCGCGCACCGCGCGGGCCGTCGCGTGGCGCAGCTTCAGCGCCTTCTGCATCGGCTCGCGGCGCAGGTCGAGGTAGCGGTAGCGCAGGCGCACCTCCTCGGAGAGGTTCTCGTCATCCATCATGAACGGCGGCGTGGCCGCCGGGTTGAGGATCTCGAGCTCGTGGGCCAGCACCTCGACCTCGCCGCTCTTCAGCCCCGGGTTCACCGTGCCCTCGGGGCGGCGGCGCACGACGCCGGTCACGCGCAGGACGAACTCGTTTCGCACCTTGTCGGCGGTCGCGAAGGTCTCCTTCCTGTCTGGGTCGCTCACCACCTGCACGAGGCCCTCGCGATCGCGCAGGTCGATGAAGATGACGCCCCCGTGGTCGCGGCGGCGGTGCGCCCAGCCGAAGAGGGTCACGGTTTGCCCGAGGAATCGGGCGTCGGTCAGTCCGCAGTATTCGGTTCGCATGTTCCCTGGTGGCCCCGCCTGGCGGGGCGATTGGATTCGCCGCTCCCGCCGCATGGCGGGAGTCCTGCCTTTCGCCCCGCGCGCGCCCGGCGGGTCCCGCTGCCGCCGCCTACGTTGTCGGCGGCGGCAGCGGATTGGGGTCGGTCCCGGAGGCGATGCTCTCGGGCCGTGCCCCCGGGCGCGGCGGCTCGGCCACGCCCATGGAGATGATGTACTTGAGCGCCTGGTCGACGCTCATCTGCAGCTCGAACGTGTCGGATCGCGGCACGATGAGGAAGAACCCCGCCGTGATGTTGGGCGTGGTGGGGACGAAGACGGCGACCTGGTCGTGGCCGAGGTGGTCCGTCACCTCGTGCTCCGGCGTCCCGGTGACGAGCGCGACCGTCCACGCGCCCGGGTGGGGATAGCGCACGAGCACCGCGCGGCGGAAAGCCTTGCCGTCGGGCGAGAAGAGCGTGTCGCTGATCTGCTTCACGCCGCCGTAGATCGAGCGGACGATCGGGATGCGCCCCACCAGCGACTCCCACACCGCGAGCAGGCGCTTGCCGAAGAAGTTGGCGGCGATGGCGCCGGTCGCGAGCAGGATCGCGAGCGTGAGCACCGCGCCCAGCCCCGGCAGGTGGAAGCCCAGCAGGGCGTCGCTGCGGAAACGCGCGGGAACGATGAGGAGCGACTGGTCCATGAGCTCGACCAGCAGCGAGAGCACCCAGAACGTGATCGCGAGCGGGATCCAGACGAGCAGGCCCGCGATGAGGTAGCGCCGCATCGTCGCCATCACGCGCGTGCGCATCTTCCCGCTACGCGACGACGCATGGGAGGGGTTACTGGCAGGCCGGGCAGGCGCCCGTGCCGCAGGCCGGCGCGGGGCCTTCCTTGGGCGCCTCGGGCTTGGCCGCCGGGGCCGACCCGCCCTTGAAGTCGGTCGCGTACCAGCCGCTGCCCTTCAGCTGGAAGCCGGCCGCGGTGACCATCTTCGCGAAGGACTCCTCGCCGCACTTCGTGCAGCGGGTGTGGGGCGGATCGCTCAGTTTCTGCAGGAACTCCTGCTGGTGGCCGCAAGCCGAGCACCGATACTCGTAGATGGGCATGGATCGCCTCGAGAATGGGGAAATTTATCATTTTAACACAAGCACTTGGCATCCAATCGGCGAGCGCGGCGGCGAACGGTCAACCGGCGCGGCGGCGCGCGAACTCGCCCGTACCGCCCAGGCAGACGGCCATCGCCCAGAACACGGGCGCCATCCCGAGGGCCGTGCCGACCGCGCCGAACAGCAGCGGCAGCGCCGTGTGGCTCGCATTCATGACCATCGTGCGCACGCCCAGGGCCTCTCCCAGCCGCCCGGCCGGCGTCGCCTGCTGGATGAGCGACATCATGCTCGGCTGCGACGCGCCGAGCCCCAGGCCGAGCAGGAACGCGATGGCCGCGATGAGCGGCACCGTGCGCACCAGCGGGAAGAGCGCGTAGGCGACGCACGCCACGAAGAGGGTGATGCTCACCAGCCGCCATTCCGGCAGGCGCCGGGCGAACCACGGCAGGACCATGCGCACGACGAAGGTCGCCGCGGCGAAGGACCCGAGGATCGCGCCGATCGTCGAGGCGGAAAGGCCGATCGAGGTCCCGTAGATGGGGATAACGAAGTAGAAGAGATCCCACGCCATCGCGAGGACCCCCGTGACGACGAAGACGCGCCGGAGCTTCCGGTCGCCGACGAGGTCGCTCACCTTCCCGCCGGGCGCGGCGCCGGCGTGGGCCCGGGGGAACGAGGGCCGCGCCCAGGCGATGCAGGCGGCGGGAACGATCGCCGACGCCATGAGCAGCGCGAAGGTCGCCCGGTGCCCGGCGCCGTCGATGGCGAGCCCGGAAGCCGTCGGGCCGAGGAAGCCGGAGATGGAGAAGCCGAGCGCGAGCCAGCTGTAGTTGACGGCGCGGTCCTCGGGCGCGCTGATGGCGGCCACCGCGTTCTGCACCGCGATGTGGAACACCATGAAGGCGAGGCCGATCACCGTGCACGCGACGTAGAGCGTCGCGATGCCCGGCGCGAGCGCGGGCAGCCCGACGCCGGCGGCCAGCGTCACCGAGGACCAGAGGAGCGGCCGGCGCGTGCCCACCCGGTCGATCATGCGGCCGGCGCTCACCGACAGGAGCATCGGCAGGACCGAGTAGAGGGAGATGAGCGCGCCGACGGCCAGCGGCGTGGCCTGCAGGCTCAGCGCGTACAGCGAGACCGTGACGCGGCTGCCGTTGAAGGCGGCATGCGCGAAGACCGTGATCGCGACGAGAAAGGCGAGCCTGACGGCCCGCCGGCCGCCTGGCGGGCCGGGGCTCAACCCCGCGACTCGAGGGCGGCGATGCGCGCCTCGATGGGCGGGTGCGTGGAGAAGAGCGCCATGAAGCCGGGCTTGTCGGAGATGCCCGAGGACTGGAACGCCTTGGGCAGCTCCCCGGGCTCGATGCCGCCGAGGCGGCGCAGCGCCGCGACCATGGGACGCGGGGTGCCCATGTAGGCGGCCGCGCCGGCATCCGCGCGGAACTCGCGCTGGCGCGAGAACCAGGCGACGATGATCGAGGCCAGTATCCCGAAGACGATCTCGCAGACGATGACCGTCACGTAGTAGCCGGGCCCGACGCCGCGCTCGGTCTTGAACACCACCTTGTCGACCAGGTAGCCGACGATCCTCGCAAGGAAGACCACGAAGGTGTTCACGACGCCCTGGATGAGCGTGAGCGTGACCATGTCGCCGTTGGCGACGTGCGCCACCTCGTGCGCGAGAACGGCCTCGATCTCCTCCTTGGTCATCGAGCGCAGCAGCCCGGTGGACACGGCCACGAGGGAGGAGTCGCGGAAGGCGCCCGTGGCGAAGGCGTTGGGCTCGCCCTCGTAGACCGCCACCTCGGGCATGCCGATCCCGGCCTTGTCGGCGAGCCGGCGGACGGTGCCCACGAGCCACTGCTCGTCGGCGCTGGCGGGCGCGTCGATCACCTGGGCGCCCGTGGACCACTTGGCCATGGTCTTCGACATGAGCAGCGAGATGAACGCGCCCGTGAAGCCCACGACCGCCGAGAACACGACGAGCATGCCGACGTTGAGGCCATCGGCCGCGAGGAACCGGTTCACGCCCAGCACGCTGAGCGTGACGGAGAGCACGAGCATCACCGCGAGGTTCGTGACGAGGAACAGAACGATGCGTTTCATGGCGTCCACCCGTGGAGGAGCGTGTGAGGGGGCATTCTACCGGCAGCGCGCGGCCGGCACGCGGGGCGCTAGAACGGAATGTCGTCCTCGAAATCGTCGAACTTGGAGCCGGCCGGCTTGCCCGCGGGCTTCGCCGCCGGGCGCGAGGACTCGCGCTCGCCGCCGCCCTCGCGGTCGCCGCCGCCCATGCCCTGGCGCGAGCCCAGCATCTGCATGCGGTCGGCGATGATCTCGGTGGTGTACTTGTCCTGCCCGTCCTTGTCCTGCCACTTGCGCGTCTGCAGGCGGCCCTCGACGTAGACCTGGCTGCCCTTCTTCAGGTACTCGCCGGCGATCTCCGCGAGCTTGCCGAAGAACGCCACGCGGTGCCATTCGGTCTTCTCCTGCTTCTCGCCGTTCTTGTCCTTCCACGTATCGGTCGTCGCGATCGACACGTTGGCGACGGCGCCGCCGTCGGGCATGTAGCGGGTCTCGGGATCGCGGCCGAGGTTGCCGATGAGGATTACCTTGTTCACGGATGCCATGGGTTGTCTCCCGGGGTCAGGGGTTGGTTGCGTGGGGCTCGTTCGTATTGTGCGCGTCCGCCCCGCGTTCGGAGGGCTCCCGCATGGGCCAGGCCGCCGCGAGCCACGCGGCGGTGACGGCGAGGCACGCGGCGAGCACCGCCACGGGCCCGAAGTGCTGGGCGATGGCGCCGCCGGCGGCGCCGCCGACGAAGGTGCCCAGGAACTGCACGCTCGAGTAGACGCCCGAGGCGGCCCCCTTGGCCGATGGCGGCGCCGCCTTGGACACGAGCGCGGGCAGCTTCGCCTCTAGAACGTTGAAGGCGGCGAAAAAGATGACAAGCCCGGTCGCGAGCAGCGGGAGCCGGTCTGCGGAGACCGCGAGCACGGCGATGCCCGCCGCCAGCACCGCGACGGCACCGAGGAAGACGGCGCGCTCGTGCCGCGCGATCCGGCGCACGGCCACGAAGGGAAGCATGAGCACGAACCCGGTTCCCACGGCGCCGAGGTACATCCCCCAGTGCTCGGCGGAAGGCAGCCCGGAGCGCACCAGCGAAAGCGGAACGACGACGAAGAGCGCCATCAGCACGGCGTGCAGGGCGAAGATGCCGACATTGAGCCGCGCGAGCTCGGGGTCGCGCAGCACCTCGCGGAACGGCACCGCCACCTCCCCGTGGCGACGCGGCGGCGGGTCGGGCACGACCCACGCGACGATGGCCACGGCGGCGAGGGCGAGCGCGCCGGTCAGGGCGAAGATGCCCGGAACCCCGATCGCGTTCTTGAGAAAGGGCGCCGCCACGAAGGACCCCGCGAAGGCCACCCCGATGGTCGAGCCGATGATGGCCATCGCCTTGGTGCGCTGGGAGGGGCGGGTGAGGTCGCCGGCCATCGCGATCGCCACCCCGGAGATGGCCCCGGCGCCCTGGATCGTGCGCCCCAGGATCACGGCCCACGGCGACTCGGCGACGGCGCAGAGGGCGCTGCCGGCGGCGAACACGACGAGGCCGGCGAACAGCACGGGCTTGCGGCCGAGGCGGTCGGAGGCCCACCCGAAGGGGATCTGCAGGATCGCCTGGGTGAGGCCGTACGCGCCCAGGGCGATGCCCACGAGCGTGAGGTTCCAGCCCGGCAGGCGCTCGGCGTAGAGCGCGAAGACGGGCAGGATGATGAACATCCCGAAGAGTCTCAGCCCGAAGATCGAGGCGAGCGAAAAGCTCGCCCGGAGCTCCCGGGCGCTCATGCGGGCAGGAGACGGGGCCAAATGGGGGGTTCGAACGGGAAAGGACGCTCGGGTATATTAGCAGATTGCCCTCCCGCGCCGCCTGGCCGGCAGGGCCCCGAACCCTCGACCCATGGACCACATCCGAATCCGCGGCGCGCGGACCCACAACCTGAGGAACGTCCACCTCGACATCCCGAGGGACCGCCTCGTGGTGATCACGGGGCTGTCGGGCTCCGGGAAGAGCTCGCTCGCCTTCGACACGCTCTACGCCGAGGGGCAGCGGCGCTACGTCGAGTCGCTGTCGGCCTACGCCCGGCAGTTCCTGCAGCTCATGGAGAAGCCCGACGTCGACCTGATCGAGGGGCTGTCGCCCGCGATCTCGATCGAGCAGAAGGCGACCTCGCACAACCCGCGCTCGACCGTCGGCACGGTGACGGAGATCCACGACTACCTGAGGCTGCTCTTCGCCCGCGTCGGCGAGCCCCACTGCCCGGACCACGGCCTGGCGCTCTCCGCGCAGAGCGTCTCGCAGATGGTCGACCACGTGCTGGCGCTGCCCGAGGGCATCCGCGTGATGGTGCTCGCCCCCCTCGTCACGGGCCGCAAGGGCGAGCAGGCGGAGCTCTTCGAGGAGCTGCGCTCGCAGGGCTTCGTCCGGCTGCGCATCAACGGCGAGGTGCACGAGATCGACCGCTTGCCCAAGCTCGACCGGAACCGCAAGCACACGGTGGAGATCGTGGTCGACCGCCTCAAGGCGCAGGCCGACGCGAAGCAGCGCCTGGCGGAGTCCTTCGAGACGGCGCTGCGGCACGCCGACGGCCGCGCCGTGGCCCTCGAGATGGACACCGGCGCGGAGCACGCCTTCTCGGCGCGCTTCGCCTGCCCGCTCTGCAGCTATTCGCTTCCCGAGCTGGAGCCGCGGCTCTTCTCGTTCAACAACCCGATGGGCGCCTGCCCGCGCTGCGACGGCCTCGGGCAGGTGACCTTCTTCGACCCGCGGCGCGTGGTCGCCTTCCCGCACCTCTCGCTCGCCGGCGGGGCCATTCGCGGCTGGGACCGCAGGAACCAGTTCTACTTCTCGATGCTGGCTTCCCTCGCGCAGCACTACGGCTTCGACGTCGAGACGCCCTTCGAGGAGCTGCCACCGCGCGCGCAGGCGGTGGTCCTGGAAGGTTCCGGCGAGGAGGCAATCGCCTTCCGCTACCCAGGCGAGAGGGGCAAGGCGTCCACGCGCGAGCATCCGTTCGAGGGAATCCTGCCCAACCTCGAGCGCCGCTACCGCGAGACCGACTCCGCCGCCGTGAAGGAGGAGCTCGCGAAGTACCTGAACAACCGCGCCTGCCCGGACTGCGGCGGGGCGCGCCTTCGCCGCGAGGCGCGGCACGTCCTCGTGGCGGGCCGTTCGATCCACGAGGTCTCGGCGATGCCGCTCAAGGAGGCCCAGCCCTTCTTCGCCGATCTCACGCTGGCCGGCAACCGGCAGGCCATCGCGGAGAAGATCCTGCACGAGATCGCCAACCGCATCCGCTTCCTCAACGACGTGGGGCTCGATTACCTCTCCCTCACGCGCTCGGCCGACACGCTCTCCGGCGGGGAGGCGCAGCGCATCCGCCTTGCGAGCCAGATCGGCTCGGGACTCACCGGCGTGATGTACGTGCTGGACGAGCCCTCCATCGGGCTGCACCAGCGGGACAACGCGCGCCTCATCGACACGCTGAAGCGACTTCGCGACCTGGGCAACTCGGTGATCGTGGTCGAACACGACGAGGAGGCCATCCACGCGGCCGACCACGTCGTCGACATGGGCCCCGGGGCGGGCGAGCACGGCGGCGAGGTCGTCGCCCAGGGCACGCCCACCGAGATCGAACGCAATCCCGCCTCCCTCACGGGGCAGTACCTGTCCGGGCGCCGGGCCATCGCCGCGCCCTCGAAGCGCCACCGCCGCGACGCGTCCCGGGTGCTGAGGGTCGCCGGCGCGCGAGGCAACAACCTGAAGGGCGTCACCGTCGACATTCCCGTGGGCCTGCTCGTCTGCGTGACGGGCGTCTCCGGGTCGGGGAAGTCCACGCTCATCAACGACACGCTCTACGCCTCCGCCGCGAGGCACCTCTACGGCGCCTCGACGGAGCCTGCCGAGCACGAGTCGATCGAGGGTCTCGACCACTTCGACAAGGTGATCAACGTCGACCAGAGCCCAATCGGCCGCACGCCGCGCTCCAATCCGGCGACCTACACCGGGCTGTTCACGCCGATCCGCGACCTCTTCGCCGGGACGCCGGAGTCGCGCGCGCGCGGCTACGGCCCCGGCCGCTTCTCGTTCAACGTGAAGGGCGGGCGCTGCGAGGCCTGCCAGGGCGACGGAGTGATCAAGGTGGAGATGCACTTCCTGCCCGACGTCTACGTGACCTGCGACCTCTGCCACGGCAAGCGCTACAACCGCGAGACGCTCGAGGTCCACTACCGCGGGCGCAGCATCTGCGAGGTGCTCGACATGACGGTCGAGGCAGCGCTCGAGCTCTTCTCGGCGGTGCCCGCCATCGCGAGGAAGCTGCAGACGCTGATCGAGGTGGGCCTCGGCTACGTGCGGCTGGGCCAGAGCGCCACCACGCTCTCCGGCGGCGAGGCGCAGCGCGTGAAGCTCGCCCTCGAGCTGTCCAAGCGCGACACCGGCAGGACGCTCTTCATCCTCGATGAACCCACCACAGGGCTCCACTTCCACGACATCGACATGCTCCTGCGCGTCCTGAACCGGCTGCGGGACCACGGCAACACGGTGGTCGTCATCGAGCACAATCTCGACGTGATCAAGACCGCCGACTGGGTGGTCGACCTGGGCCCCGAGGGCGGCGACGGCGGGGGCCGCGTGATCGCCGAGGGGACGCCGGAGGACATCGCCGCCGTGCCGGCGAGCTTCACCGGCCGCTTCCTCGCGCCTGCGCTCGCCGCCGCGAAGCGGCGCAAGGCGGCGGCATGAGCGCGCCCCGCGACATCCTGCTGGGCAGCTTCCGCGCGGCGCTCGCGGCCGCCGACCCGCTGCGGATCGTGCCGCGCCACCTGCCGCCGCCGCCCGCGGGAAGGACGCTCGTGGTCGGCGCAGGGAAGGCCGCGGCAGCCATGGCCGCGGCCGTGGAGGCGGGCTGGCCCGAGGCGGCGCCCCTCGAGGGAATCGTCATCACTCGCTACGGGCATGGCGCGCCGACGCGGCGCATCCGCGTGGTGGAGGCGGGCCATCCGGTGCCCGACGAGGCCGGGGAGGCGGCCGCCCGCGACATCCTCGCGCGCGCCCGCGGCCTCGGCGAGGACGACCTCCTGCTGGTGCTCGTGTCGGGCGGCGGCTCGAGCCTGCTGTCGCTGCCCGTCGAGGGCATTCCCATGGCCGACCTCAAGGCGGTCACCCGCGAGCTCCTCGCGAGCGGGGCGCCCATCCAGGACATGAACACGGTGCGCAAGCACCTCTCGGCCATCCAGGGGGGGCGGCTCGCGCTCGCCACCCGCGCGCGCGTCGTCGCGCTGGTGATCTCGGACGTGACGGGCGACGATCCCACCCACATCGCCTCCGGGCCGTGCTCTCCCGACCCGACGACCCATGGCGACGCCCTGGCGATCCTCGATGGCTGGGGCGTGAGGCCGCCCCCGTCGGTCGCGGCGCACCTCGCCCGCGGCGCCGCCGGCGCGATCCCGGAGACGCCCAAGCCGGGCGACCCGGGGTTCGAGCGCTCCGACGTCCGGGTCATCGCCACCGCGCACGCGAGCCTGATGGCGGCGGCGGCGTTCGTGCAGGCGCGCGGCATCACCCCGATGGTGCTGGGCGACAGCGTCACCGGGGAATCGCGGGAGGTCGCGAAGGTCCACGCCGCGATCGCGCGGCAGCTGCGGGCGCACGCCCACCCCTTCCGGCCGCCCGTGGCGGTGATCTCGGGAGGAGAGACGACGGTCACGCTGCGGGGAAAGGGCAAGGGGGGGAGGTGCAGCGAGTTCCTCCTGTCGCTCGCCATCGAGATGGGCGGCGTCGCGGAAGCGTGGGCGCTCGCCGCGGACACCGACGGGATCGACGGTGCGGAGTCGAACGCGGGCGCGGTGGTCGCGCCCGACACCCTTGCCCGCGCGGCGGGGCGCGGGATGGACCCGCGGCGCATGCTCGCCGAAAACGACGGCTACGGGTTCTTCTCGGCGCTGGAGGATCTCGTCGTGACCGGCCCCACGCGCACGAACGTGAACGACTTCCGCATCATCCTCGTCCTCTAGGGCCCGGAAACGCGAAGGCCGACCCGCAGGCCGGCCTTCTTCGCGGTGACCGGCGCAGCCGGCCGGTCAGGCCGCCTTCTCTTCCTTGCCGGCGTCTTCCTTCGGCTCGGGGCGGTCCATCAGCTCGACCAGCGCCATGGGCGCGTTGTCGCCCTGCCGGAAGCCCCACTTGAGGATGCGCAGGTACCCGCCGTTGCGGGTCTTGTAGCGGGGGCCCAGCTCCTCGAAGAGCTTCACGACCATGTCGCGGTCGCGCAGGCGGTCGAACGCGAGGCGCTTGTTGGCGAGCGTCGGGTTCTTGCCCAGCGTGATGATCGGCTCGGCCACGCGGCGAAGCTCCTTCGCCTTCGGCAGCGTCGTGCGGATGGCCTCGTGCTTCAGCAGCGAGACGGTCATGTTGCGCAGCATCGCGAGGCGATGGCTGCTGGTGCGGTTGAGCTTGCGAAGCCCGTGGCGGTGGCGCATGGTTCGATTCCTTTCGATCTCTTGGCCTGTGCGGCCTTGTTGGTATTGTGGTTGCGGAACGCATCCCCGTCGAAACGGGGATGACGGCTGGATCCCCGGCGACCCGGGGACGACGGCGCGAGCTACCGCGCCGTCACTTCGTGAGCCCGGCGACGGGCCAGTTCTCGAGCTTCATGCCCAGGGTGAGGCCCTTGGACGCGAGCACTTCCTTGATCTCGTTGAGCGACTTGCGGCCGAGGTTGGGCGTCTTCAGCAGCTCGTTCTCGGTGCGCTGGATGAGGTCGCCGATGTAGTAGATGTTCTCGGCCTTGAGGCAGTTGGCCGAGCGCACCGTGAGCTCAAGGTCGTCGACCGGCTGCAGCAGGATCGGGTCGACCTGCGGCTGGGCGCTCTCGACGCGCTCCTCGCTGGTGGACTGGAGCGAGGCGAAGACCGAGAGCTGGTCCACGAGCACGCTCGCGGCGTACCGCACGGCCTCCTCGGGCTCGATCACGCCATTGGTCTCGATGTCGATCACGAGGCGGTCGAGGTCGGTGCGCTGCTCGACGCGGGCGCTCTCGACCTGGTAGCTCACCCTGCGGATCGGGCTGAACGAGGCGTCGAGCAGGATCGCGCCGATGGCGCGCGAATCCTCGGACCGGCGCGAGGTCGCGGGCACGTATCCGCGGCCCTTCTCGACCTTCACCGTCATGTCGAGCTTGCCGCCCTGCGTGATGTGGGCGATGAGGTGGTCGGGGTTGATGATCTCGATGTCGTGCGTCTGCTCGATGTCGGCGGCCGTGACCGGGCCGGGCTTTTCCTTCTTGAGCTTGAGGGTCACCTCGCCGCGGCCGTGCAGCTTCATGACGATGCCCTTGAGGTTCAGGAGCACGTCGACGACGTCCTCCTGCACGCCCTCGATCGTCGAGTACTCGTGCAGGACGCCCGCGATCTTCACCTCGGTCGCCGCGTAGCCGGGCATCGAGGAAAGCAGGATGCGGCGCAGGGCGTTGCCGAGCGTGTGCCCGTAGCCGCGCTCGAACGGCTCCATCACCACCTTCGCGTGGGTGGGGGAGAGGTTCTGCACGTCGATGATGCGGGGCTTCAGGAAATTCGTGGCATTGCTTTGCATGCGTGGGGCCTCTGCCAGTGTCGGTTGAGGGAGCGAGCCTTCTGCCGGTGCTGCCCGGCAGCGCCTACTTGGAGTAAAGCTCGACCACCAGCTGTTCGTTCACGTCGGAGGCGATCTCCGCGCGGTCGGGCAGGCTCTTGAACACGCCCTTGAAGTTCTTCGGATCCACCTCGACCCAGCTCGGGAAGCCGTTGGCCTCCGCGAGGTCCAGCGAGCTCTTGATGCGCAGCTGCGCGCGGGACTTCTCGCGCACCGTCACGGTGTCGGAGGCGCGCAGGAGGTACGACGGGATGTTCACCGGCTTGCCGTTCACCTCGATCGCCTTGTGCGACACGAGCTGGCGGGCCTCCGCGCGCGTGGAGGCGAACCCCATGCGGTAGACGACGTTGTCGAGGCGGCTCTCGAGCAGCTGCAGCAGCACCTCGCCGGTGGCGCCCTTCTTCTGGGCGGCCTTCTCGAAATAGTTGCGGAACTGGCGCTCGAGCACGCCGTAGATGCGGCGGATCTTCTGCTTCTCGCGCAGCTGGTGGCCGTACTCGGACACGCGAGTCATCTTCGCGCCGTGCTGGCCCGGGCGGACGTCCAGCTTGCACTTCGTGTCGAGGCCGCGGCGGGCGCTCTTGAGGAACAGGTCGGTGCCCTCGCGGCGGGCGAGCTTGCACTTGGGGCCGGTATAGCGTGCCATGGTGTCTTCCTGTGTTCTCGTCGGTCTCGTTACATCCGCCGCCGCTTCGGCGGGCGGCAGCCGTTGTGCGGCACCGGCGTCACGTCGGCGATCGAAAGAATCTTGAGGCCGAGGGCGTTGAGCGCGCGGACGGCGGACTCGCGGCCGGGGCCGGGGCCCTTGATGCGGACCTCGAGGTTCTTCACGCCGCATTCCATCGCCGCGCGGCCGGCGGCCTCCGCGGCGACCTGCGCCGCGAAGGGCGTGGACTTGCGCGAGCCCTTGAAGCCCGCGCCGCCCGAGGTCGCCCAGGAGAGCGCGTTGCCCTGGCGGTCGGTGATCGTGATGATCGTGTTGTTGAAGGAGGCGTGAACGTGCGCGATGCCCTCGGACACGTTCTTCTTCGCCTTCTTGCGGACTCGCGTGGCGGCAGGTTTGGCCATGCTGGTGGTTCCTCGATTCGTCTGTGGGTCAGGCCGACTTGCTCAGGCGCACGGCCTTGCGCGGGCCCTTGCGGGTGCGGGCGTTGGTGCGGGTGCGCTGGCCGCGGACCGGAAGGCCCTTCTTGTGGCGCAGGCCCCGGTAGCAGCCCAGGTCCATCAGGCGCTTGATGTTCATGGAGGTCTCGCGGCGCAGGTCGCCCTCGACCGCGAAGCGGGCCACCTGCTCGCGCAGCTTGTCCATCTCGCCGTCGGTGAGGTCCTTGACCTTGGCGGAGTGCTTCACGCCCGCCGCGTCGCAGATCACGCGCGCGCGCGCGCGGCCGATGCCGTAGATCGCCGTCAGCGCGATCGCGGCGTGCTGGTGGTTCGGGATGTTGATGCCTGCAATACGGGCCATTCGCTTATCCTTCGCTCTCTGGTGCTGGACGGGGCCGCGGAAATCAGCCCTGGCGCTGCTTGTGGCGCGGGTCGGAGCAGATGACGCGCACCACGCCCTTGCGCCGCACGATCTTGCACTTGCGGCAGATTTTCTTGACGGAAGCCTGAACTCGCATCTTTCCTCTCCTTACTTCGCCCGGAACGTGATCCGGGCCTTGGTCAAGTCGTACGGCGTGAGCTCCACGGTCACCTTGTCGCCCGGCAGGATCCGGATGTAGTGCATCCGCATCTTCCCGGAGATGTGGCCGAGAACCACGTGGCCGTTCTCGAGCTTCACCCGGAACATCGCGTTGGGGAGGGTCTCCACGACCTCCCCCTGCATCTGGATCGTCTCTTCCTTGGCCATGTGCGCGGTCGGCTCCCTAGCGCACCGGGAACCCGGAGCCCTTGAAGTTCGCCTTCTTGAGCAGGCTCTCGTACTGGTGCGACATCAGGTACGCCTGCAGCTGCGCCATGAAGTCCATCGTCACCACCACCACGATCAGCAGCGAGGTGCCGCCGAAGTAGAACGGGACGTTGTACTGCGTGTGCAGGAACTCCGGGAGCAGGCAGACCAGCGTGATGTAGATCGCGCCGATGAGCGTGAGCCTGGTGATGATCTTGTCGACGTAGCGCGCCGTCTGCTCGCCGGGGCGGATGCCCGGGACGAACGCGCCGCTCTTCTTCAGGTTGTCGGCCGTCTCCTTGGAGTTGAAGACGAGCGCGGTGTAGAAGAAGCAGAAGAAGATGATCGCCGAGGCGTAGAGCACGATGTAGAGGGCCTGCCCGGGCGAGAGCGCCGCGGAGAGGTCCTTCAGCCAGTTCATGTTCTCGTTCGTGCCGAACCAGCTCGCGAGCGTCGCCGGGAACAGGATGATCGACGAGGCGAAGATCGGCGGGATGACGCCCGACATGTTGAGCTTGAGCGGCAGGAACGAGCTCTGGCCGCCGTAGAGCTTGTTGCCGACCTGGCGCTTCGCGTAGTTCACGAGGATGCGGCGCTGGCCCTTCTCGACGAACACCACCACGTAGGTCACGCCCACGACGAGCGCGAAGATGATGAGCGCCACGAGGATCGACATGGCACCCGTGCGCACCAGCTCCAGCGTGCCGCCGATGGCCGAGGGGAGTCCCGCGACGATGCCCGCGAAGATGATCATCGAGATGCCGTTGCCGAGCCCGCGCTCGGTGATCTGCTCGCCCAGCCACATGAGGAACATCGTGCCCGTCATGAGGGTGATGACCGTCACCAGGCGGAAGGCGAGGCCCGGCTCGATGACGAGCCCGGGCTGCGCCTCGAGCGCCACCGAGATGCCGAGCGCCTGGAAGGCCGCGAGGACGACGGTGCCGTAGCGCGTGTACTGGGTGATCTTGCGCCGGCCGGCCTCGCCCTCCTTCTTCAGGGCCTCCAGCTGCGGCGAGACCACCGTCAGCAGCTGCATGATGATCGACGCGGAGATGTAGGGCATGATGCCCAGCGCGAAGATCGAGAAGCGCGACAGCGCCCCTCCCGAGAACATGTTGAACATGTCCAGGATGCCGCCCTTGGTCTGCTGGAAGAGCTTCGCGAGCTCGGCGGGGTCGATCCCCGGCACCGGGATGAACGTCCCGATCCGGTAGACGACCAGCGCGCCCACGAGGAACCACAGGCGCCTCTTCAGGTCGCCCAGCTTTCCGAGGGTGGCGAGGGGGTTGGCGGACAAGTCGGTCGCCCTTTCGTCAGGCGGCGACGGAGCCGCCGGCGGCCTCGATGGCGGCCTTCGCGCCCTTGGTGACGCCGATTCCCTGCACCTTGAAGGCCTTCTCGACCTTGCCGGACAGGATGATCTTGGCGCGCTTCACGGGGCCGGCGACGAGGCCGGCGGCCTTGAGCGCGACGAGGTCGACGGTGTCGCCCTCGACCTTGCGCAGGTCGCCCAGGCGCACCTCGGCCGCGGGGTCGATGGTGACGGCGAGGAAGCCGCGCTTCGGCATGCGGCGCTGCAGCGGCATCTGGCCGCCCTCGAAGCCGACCTTGTGGAAGCCGCCGGCGCGGGACTTCTGCCCCTTGTGGCCGCGGCCGGCGGTCTTGCCTAGCCCCGAGCCGATTCCGCGACCGACGCGGCGCCGGGCCTTCTTCGAGCCCGCAGCGGGCTTGAGCGTGTTGAGTTCCATCTCAGTCCTCGACTTTCACGAGATAGCCCACCTTGTTGACCATGCCGCGGATCGCCGGGGTGTCGGCGAGCTCCACGGTGTGGCGGATGCGGCGCAGCCCGAGGCCGCGCACCGTGGCCTTGTGGCCCTCGAGCGCACCGCGCAGGCCCTTGACCTGCGTCACCTTGATCTTCTTCGCGGAATTCATCTGCGGTTCCTTCGTCAGCCGACGATCTCTTCGACCTTCTTGCCGCGCTTGGCCGCGATCTCGGAGGGGCGGTGCTGCTGCAGCAGCCCGTCGAGGGTCGCGCGCACGACGTTGTAGGGATTGGTGGAGCCGTGGCACTTGGCCGAGATGTTCGTCACGCCCATCACCTCGAAGACCGCGCGCATCGCGCCGCCCGCCTTGATGCCGTTGCCCTCGGCAGCCGGCTGCATGAAGACGCGCGTGGCGCCGTGGCGGCCGAGCACCTCGTGGTGGATGGTGCCCCCCTTGAGGGCGACCTTTACCATGTTGCGGCGGGCCTGCTCCATCGCCTTCTGGACGGCCACGGGCACTTCGCGGGACTTGCCCTTGCCCATGCCGATGGAGCCGTCGCCGTCGCCCACCACCGTGAGCGCCGCGAAGCCGAGGATGCGGCCACCCTTGACGACCTTGGTCACCCGGTTCACCGAGATCATCTTCTCCCGGAGGCCGTCGCTGCGCTCGTCGTTCTGTTCGATTTTCGCCATGTCGGTTTCCTGTGGTCTTTGCGGGCGGGCGCTAGAACTTCAGCCCGCCTTCGCGGGCCGCCTCGGCGAGCGCCTTCACGCGGCCGTGGTAGCTGAAGCCCGCGCGGTCGAACGCCACCTCGGTCACGCCGGCGGCCTTCGCCTTCTCGGCGATGCGCTTGCCGACCAGGGCCGCGGCGTCCTTGTTGCCGCCGTTGGGCTGCTGCGCGCGCACTTCCTTCTCGGCGGTCGAGGCCGAGGCGAGGATCCGGGCGCCGTCGGCGGCCACGACCTGCGCGTAGATGTGCTGGTTGGTGCGGTGCACGGTGAGGCGCACGGCTTCCTGCCGGCGGATGCGCGCGCGGGTCTTGGCGGCGCGGCGCAGTCTCGAGGGTTTCTTGTCGGTCATGATGGGGTTCTCCGTGGCGGGGCCGGCGGCGTCACTTCTTCTTCGTTTCCTTGATGACGACGCGCTCGTCCGAGTAGCGCACGCCCTTGCCCTTGTAGGGCTCCGGCGACTTGTAGGCGCGGATCTCGGCGGCGACCTGGCCGACCTTCTGCCGGTCCACGCCCTTGATCACGATCTCGGTCTGCGTCGGGGTCTCGGCCTTCACGCCCTCCGGGAGCACGTGCACGATCGGATGCGAGAAGCCGAGGGCGAGATTGAGCTTGTTGCCCTGCGCCTGGGCCTTGTAGCCGACGCCCACGAGCGTGAGCTTCTTCTCGAAGCCCTGGGCGACGCCGCGGACCATGTTGGCCACGAGCGCGCGCATCGTGCCGGACATGGCGTTGGCCTGCTGGGTGTCGTTGGCCGCCGCGAAGGTGATGCTGGCGCCCTCGACCTTGATGACGACGTCGCCCGGAACGGGCTGCTTGAGCGTCCCCAGGGGGCCCTTCACGGTGAGGTCCTGCTGCCCGAGGGCGACCTCGACCTTGGCGGGAATCTCGACGGGGTACTTGGCGATGCGGGACATGGCGGGCTCCTCCCTACACCACGATGCAGAGGACTTCGCCGCCCACGCCCGTCTCGCGGGCGCGCCGGTCGGTCATCACGCCGCGGGACGTGGACACGATGGCCACGCCGAGGCCGTTGAGCACGCGCGGGATGTCGTCGCGGCCCTTGTAGATCCGCAGCCCGGGGCGGGAAACCCGCTCGAGCTTCTCGATCACGGGCTTGCCGGCGTAGTACTTGAGGCCGATCTCGAGGACGTTCTTGCCCTCGATGGTGCGCTGCGCGAATTCCTCGATGTAGCCCTCGTCCTTCAGCACCTTGGCGATGGCGAGCTTCACCTTCGAGGCGGGCATCGCCACGGTCACCTTCTCGGTGGCCTGGGCGTTGCGGATCCGGGTCAGCATGTCGGCGATGGGATCACTCATGCTCATAGTGGGTCTCCTACCAGCTCGCCTTGATCATTCCGGGGATCTCGCCGCGCATCGCGATCTCGCGGATCTTGCTGCGCGCGAGGCCGAACTTGCGGAACGTGCCGCGGGGGCGCCCGGTGATCGCGCAGCGGTTGCGCAGGCGCACCGGGGAAGCGTCGCGCGGCAGCGCCTGGAGCTTCGCCATGGCCTCGTCGCGCGCCTCGTCGGTCGCCTTGGGGTCCTTGATGATGGCGAAGAGCGCCTTGCGCTTTTCCGCGAACTTCTTCACGGTGGCGCGGCGCTTCGCCTCGCGGTTGATGAGTGCGAGCTTGGCCATTACGCCCTCTCAGTTCTGAACGGGAAGCGGAAGGCGGCGAGGAGGGCCTTGGCCTCCGCGTCCGTCTTCGCGGTCGTGGTGATGCAGATGTTGAGCCCCCGGAGCGCGTCGACCTTGTCGTACTCGATCTCGGGGAAGATGATCTGCTCCTTGATGCCGATGCTGTAGTTGCCGCGGCCGTCGAACGCGCGGCCGGACACGCCGCGGAAGTCGCGCACGCGCGGCAGCGCGATCGTGACCAGGCGGTCGAGGAACTCGTACATGCGGTGCGAGCGCAGCGTCACCATGCAGCCGATCGGGTAGCCCTCGCGGATCTTGAAGTGGGCGATCGACTTGCGGCTCTTGGTGATGACCGGCTTCTGGCCGGCGATCTTCACCATGTCCCCGGAGGCGTTCTCCAGGATCTTCTTGTCGGCGACCGCCTCGCCCACGCCCATGTTGAGCGTGATCTTCTCGATGCGGGGCACCTGCATCACCGTCTTGTAGCCGAACTGCTTCATCAGCGCCGGCACGACCGTCTCGCGATAGAGCGTCTGGAGTCGCGCGGGTTGCGTGGGCGCCTGCTGCTTGCCGGCTTTCTGTTCTTTGGCCTTTGCCATGGATGTCTCTCCCGGTCTCTCAGGCGTCGGCGACTTCGCCGTTGGACTTGAAGAATCGGACCTTCCGGCCGTCGTCCAGGACGCGGATGCCGACGCGGTCGCCCTTGCCCGTCGCCGGGTTGAAGAGCGCGACGTTGGAGACCTGGATCGGCATTTCCTTGTCGACGATGCCGCCGGTCTGGCCCTTGATGGGGTTCGGCCGGGTGTGGCGCTTCACGCGGTTCACGCCCTCGACCACGACCTTGCCCGTGTCGAGGACGCGCAGCACCGTGCCGCGCTTGCCCTTGTCCTTGCCGGTGGTGACGACCACCTGGTCGCCCTTGCGGATCTTTTTCATGGATGTACCCCTACAGCACTTCGGGCGCGAGCGAGACGATCTTCATGAAGCGCTCCGTGCGCAGCTCGCGCGTCACGGGCCCGAAGATGCGGGTGCCGATGGGCTCGAGCTTCGGGTTGAGGAGCACGGCGGCGTTCGTGTCGAACTTGATGACCGAGCCGTCGGGGCGGCGGACGCCATGCGCGGTGCGGACCACCACCGCGCTGTAGACCTCGCCCTTCTTCACCCGGCCGCGCGGGGCGGCCGACTTGATGCTCACCTTGATGATGTCGCCGATGCCGGCGTAACGGCGCTTGGAACCCCCGAGCACCTTGATACACATCACCGACCGCGCGCCGGTGTTGTCGGCGACGTCGAGAATGGACTGCATCTGAATCATTGTTTTCTCTCCAACTTGTCCCGGGGGGCGGCGCCCGTCCGGTCAGTCTTGGATCCGTCTTCCGCCGGCTCCGCCCCCTGCGGGAGGCCTCACCGGCTGGCGTGAAATGCGTCTGGGCCCGGTCGCTTGGGTGCATCGGCTTCGGCCGACGACCGGGTGGCCCCCGGGGGTCGATTCCCGGGGTTTCTAGCGGACTTCCGGCCGACGAAGCCACGGCCGGAAGCAGCAAAGACATTGATTCTAGCAGGCTTTCGCCTGCCGGCGCAAGCCTACTCGGGGCGGGCCCGCTCGACGAGCTTGGCCACCTTCCACGACTTGGTCTTCGAGATGGGGCGGCACTCCACGATCATGACCGTGTCGCCTGCCTTGGCCTCGTTGCCCTCGTCGTGGGCGTGGTACTTCTTGGTCCGCCGGACCACCTTGCCGATGACCGGGTGCATCACCTGGCGCTCGACGAGAACGGTCACCGTCTTGTCCATCTTGTCGCTCACGACCTTGCCCGTGAGGGCGCGCTGGTTCTTCGCGGTCTCGCTCATTGATTGCTCGCTTTCGACTTCTCGGTGAGCACGGTGTGCACCCGCGCGATCTCGCGCTTCACGCGCTGGATCTCGCTGTTCTTGGTGAGGCTCTGCGTGGCCAGCTGCATGCGCAGGCCGAACTGCGCGCGGCGCAGCTCGAGCAGCTCCTTCTGCAGGTCCTCGACGCTCTTGGAACGGAGTTCGCTCGCTTTCATGTCAACCCTTTCAACCGATGAGGCGGTGCACGAAGGCGGTGCGGATCGGGAGCTTCGCCGCCGCGAGGGCGAACGCCTCCCGCGCCAGCGCCTCTTCCACGCCGTCCATCTCGTAGAGCACCTTGCCGGGGACGATCTCGGCCACGAAGTACTCGGGGTTGCCCTTGCCGTTGCCCATGCGGACCTCGGCCGGCTTCTTGGAGATCGGCTTGTCGGGGAAGATCCGGATCCAGATGCGGCCGCCACGCTTGATGTGGCGGGTCATCGCGCGGCGCGCCGCCTCGATCTGGCGCGCGGTGAGCCGGCCCCGGCCGACGGCCTTCAGACCGAACTCGCCGAACGAGACCTTGGCCCCGTTCGTGGCGACGCCCTTGTTGCGGCCCTTCTGCTCCTTGCGGTACTTCCTTCTAGCTGGCTGCAGCATGTTTCACCCCCGGTTTCCTGCTGGTCTTCCTCTCGGCCTCGGGCGCGGCGGCGACGGGCTGCTCGCCCTTGCCGAGGACCTCGCCCTTGAAGACGAGAACCTGGACGCCGATCGTGCCGTACGTCGTGCGGGCCTCCGAGAAGCCGTACTCGATGTCGGCGCGCAGCGTGTGCAGGGGCACGCGGCCCTCGCGGTACCACTCCGTGCGCGCGATCTCGGCCCCGTTCAGGCGCCCCGCGCTCGTGATCTTGATGCCCTGGGCGCCCAGCCGCATGGCGTTCTGCATGGCGCGCTTCATCGCACGGCGGAACATGACCCGCTTCTCGAGCTGCCCGGTGATCGAGTCGGCGATGAGCTGGGCATCCAGCTCGGGCTTCCTGATCTCCTCGATGTTCACGTGCACGGGCACGCCCATGAGCTTCTGGAGCACGCCGCGCAGGCCCTCGATGTCCTCGCCCTTCTTGCCGATGACGACGCCCGGTCGCGCCGAGTAGATCGTGATTCGCGCGTTCTTGGCGGGGCGCTCGATCACGACGCGGCCGACCGCGGCGTGGGAGAGCTTCTTCCTGAGGTACTCGCGGACCCGGATGTCCTCGGCGAGCATGCCGGGGAAATTCTTCGAGTTGGCGTACCACTTCGAGGTCCAGTTGCGGTTGACCGAAAGGCGGAACCCGGTCGGATTGATCTTCTGTCCCATCGTCTCCCCTTTCAGTTCCTGCCGTCGCCGACGGTCAGGAACACGTGGCAGGTGTGCTTCAGCACGCGGTTGCCGCGCCCCTTGGCGCGCGCGTGGAAGCGCTTGAGCACGGGGCCCTTCTCCACGAGGATCCGCGTGACCTTCAGCTCGTCGATGTCCGCGCCGTTGTTGTGCTCGGCGTTGGCGATCGCGCTCTCCAGCACCTTCTTGATGATCACTGCGCCCTTCTTGGGCGTGAAGGCGAGGATGTTGAGCGCGCGGTCGACCTTCTGGCCGCGCACCAGGTCGGCGACGAGCCGGCCCTTCTGGGCCGACATCTTCGCGCCGTAGAGTTTCGCTTCGACTTGCATCGCGTGTCTCCTTACTTCTTGGCCGGGGCGGACGGCGCCGCGGCCTTCTTGTCGGCCGAATGGCCCTTGAAGGTGCGGGTGAGCGCGAACTCGCCCAGCTTGTGGCCGACCATGTTCTCGGTCACGTAGACCGGGATGTGCTGCTTGCCGTTGTGGACCGCGATGGTGAGGCCGACGAAGTCCGGCAGGACGGTGGAGCGGCGCGACCAGGTCTTGATCGGGCGCTTGTCCTTGGCCGCGACGGCGGCCTCCACCTTCTTCATGAGATGCCCGTCGACGAACGGGCCCTTCTTGATTGAACGTGCCATGTCGTTAGCCCCTTACGCCTTCTTGTGGCGGCTGCGCACGATCATCGTCTGCGTGCGCTTGTTGGAACGCGTCTTCTTGCCCTTGGCCGGCTGCCCCCAGGGCGACACCGGGTGCCGGTTGCCGCGGGTGCGGCCGCCGAGCGGGTGGTCGACCGGGTTCATCGTCTCGCCGCGGACCGTCGGGCGGATGCCGCGCCAGCGGTTGGCGCCCGCCTTGCCGATCTGGCGCAGGTTGTGCTCCTCGTTGCCCACCTCGCCGATCGTGGCGCGGCAGTCGACGTGGACGCGCCGGATCTCGCCGGAGCGCATGCGCAGCTGCGCGTACTCGCCCTCGCGGGCGAGGAGCTGCACGCCGGCGCCGGCCGCGCGCGCGATCTGGGCGCCCTTGCCGGGGAGCATCTCCACGCAGTGCACGGTCGTGCCCACGGGGATGTTGCGCAGCGGCAGCGCGTTGCCGGCCTTGATCGGCGCCTCGGCGCCGCTCTCGACCTTCTGGCCCACGGCCACGCCCTTGGGCGCGATCATGTAGCGGCGCTCGCCATCCGCGTAGCACAGCAGCAGGATGTTCGCGCTGCGGTTCGGGTCGTACTCGATGCGCTCGACCGTCGCCGGAACCCCATCCTTGTTGCGGCGGAAGTCGATGATGCGGTAGTGCTGCTTGTGCCCGCCGCCCTGGTGGCGCGTGGTGATGTTGCCGAAGGAGTTGCGGCCGGCGCGCTTCGACTGCTTCTCGAGCAGCGGCGCGAAGGGCTTCCCCTTGTGCAGGTCGGGGTTGACGACCTTCACCATCGACCGGCGTCCGGCCGAGGTGGGCTTGGTCTTGACGAGTGCCATGGTTAAGCCACTCCTTCCACGAAGTTGATGTCGCCTTCGCCCTTGAGGCTCACGTAGGCCTTCTTCACGTCGCGGCGGCGGCCCTCGAAGCGCCCGTGGCGCTTGGTCTTGCCGCGCTGGTTCACCACGTTCACGGCGGCGACCTCGACCTTCTGCTCCTTGAAGAGCAGCTCCACGGCGGCCTTGATCTCGGCCTTGGTCGCGTCCGCGAGGACCTCGAAGACGACCTGGCGGTGCTTCTCGCCCACCATCGTCGCCTTCTCCGAGATGATCGGGGCGCGGATGACCTTCATCAGACGTTCGGTGTTCATGCGAGCGCCTCCTCGAGATGCTTGACCGCGCCGCGGGTCAGCAGGACCTTGGGGAAGCGGACCAGGCTCACCGGGTCCGCGTGGCGCGCCTCCAGGACCAGCACGTTGGGCAGGTTCCGGGAGGAAAGGTAGAGATTCTCGTCGGGCTGGTCGGTGATGATCAGGACCTCGGTGAGCCCCATCGCCTTGAGCTTCTGGGTGAGGAGCTTCGTCTTCGGCTGCTCGACGGTGAGCGCGTCGACGACCGCGAGCCGCTCCTCGCGCACCAGCTGCGAGAGGATGGAGGCCATGCCCGCGCGGTACATCTTGCGGTTGACCTTCTGCGTGAAGTTCTCGTCCGGCGAGGACGGGAAGATCTTCCCGCCGCCGCGCCACAGCGGGCTGGACGTCATGCCCGAGCGGGCGCGGCCGGTGCCCTTCTGGCGCCACGGCTTCTTCGTGGAGTGCTTGACGTCGCCGCGGTCCTTCTGGGCGCGCGTGCCCGCGCGGCCGTTGGCGTGGTAGGCGACCACGATCTGGTGGACGAGCGCCTCGTTGAACGAGCGCCCGAAGAGGGCCTCGGAGGCGGCCACCGGGGCGAGCGCCTCGCCCTTGTCGTTGATGACCTTCAGTTCCATCACTTGCCTCCCTTCGGCGCCCTGGCCTTCACGCTCGGGCGAAGCACCACGGAGCCGTTCTTGGCGCCGGGAACCGACCCCTTGACCATGACGAGGCCGCGCTCGGCGTCGACGCGGGCCACCTCGAGGAGCTGCACGGTGCGTTGGACGTTGCCCAGGTGACCCGACATGCGCTTGCCCGGGAACACGCGGCCGGGGTCCTGCGCCATGCCGATCGAGCCGGGGGCGTTGGTCGACACCGAGTTGCCGTGCGAGGCCCGGTTCGACGAGAAGTGGTAGCGCTTGATGACGCCGGCGTAGCCCTTGCCGATGGAGGTCCCGGTCACGTCCACCTTCTGGCCGACCTGGAACATGTCCACCTTGAGCTCGGCGCCCACGGCGAGATCCGCCAGCGCCTCGGGCGCCACGCGGAACTCCCTGAGAACGCTGCCCGCCTCGACGCCCGCCTTGGCGAAGTGGCCGGCCTGCGCCTTGGTCACGCGCGAGGCGCGGCGCTTGCCATAGGCCACCTGGATGGCGCAGTAGCCGTCGCCATCGGCGGTCTTGATCTGGGTGACGCGGTTGCCCGCGCAATCGAGCACCGTCACGGGGACGCTGGTGCCGTCCTCGGTGAAGATGCGCATCATGCCGACCTTCCGGCCGACGAGTCCGAGACTCATCTTCTTTCCTTTCCTTGTTCGCCCGCCGGTCACTCCAGCGGGTGCCGGCTGCAATTGGCCGGCCCTTCACCTTCCGTCCGGGCGGCTGCCCGGGCGGTCCCTCTCGTCCTTCCTACAGCTTGATCTCGACGTCCACGCCGGCCGGGAGGTCCAGCTTCATCAGCGCGTCGACCGTCTTGTCCGTCGGGTCGATGATGTCCATGAGGCGCAGGTGCGTGCGGATCTCGAACTGGTCGCGCGAGGTCTTGTTCTTGTGCGGCGAGCGCAGGATGTCGAACCGCTCGATGCGCGTCGGCATCGGGACCGGGCCCTTCACCACCGCGCCGGTGCGCTTGGCCGTATCCACGATCTCGAGGGCCGACTGGTCGATCAGCTTGTAGTCGAACGCCTTGAGGCGGATGCGGATCTTCTGCTTGCCGAGGGTCTGGGCCATGGACCTACTCCAGGATCTTGGAGACGACGCCGGCGCCGACGGTGCGGCCGCCCTCGCGGATGGCGAAGCGAAGCCCCTCCTCCATGGCGATCGGCGCGATCAGCGTCACCGTCATCTTGATGTTGTCGCCGGGCATCACCATCTCCACCCCCGACGGCAGCTCCAGCGACCCCGTCACGTCCGTCGTGCGGAAGTAGAACTGCGGACGGTAGCCGTTGAAGAACGGCGTGTGCCGCCCGCCCTCCTCCTTCGACAGCACGTACACCTCGCACTCGAACTTCGTGTGCGGCGTGATCGAACCCGGCTTGGCCAGCACCTGCCCGCGCTCCACCTCCTCGCGCTTGGTGCCGCGCAGCAGCACCCCGATGTTGTCGCCCGCCTGCCCCTGGTCCAGGAGCTTCCGGAACATCTCCACCCCCGTGCACACCGTCTTCACCGTCGCACGCAGGCCCACGATCTCCAGCTCCTCGCCCACCCGCACGATCCCGCGCTCCACCCGGCCCGTCACCACCGTGCCGCGCCCCGAGATCGAGAACACGTCCTCCACCGGCATCAGGAACGCGCCGTCGATCGCCCGCTCCGGCGTCGGAATGTAGCTGTCCAGCGCCTCGGCCAGCTTGAAGATCGACTGCGTCCCCAGCTCCGAATCCTCGCCCTCCAGCGCCTTCAGCGCCGAGCCGATCACGATCGGCGTCTTGTCCCCGGGAAACTTGTACTTCGACAGGAGCTCGCGAACCTCCATCTCGACAAGCTCCAGCAGCTCCTTGTCGTCGACCATGTCCGCCTTGTTCATGTACACGATGATGTACGGCACCCCCACCTGGCGCGCCAGCAGGATGTGCTCGCGCGTCTGCGGCATCGGGCCGTCCGCGGCCGACACCACCAGGATCGCCCCATCCATCTGCGCCGCCCCGGTGATCATGTTCTTCACGTAGTCCGCGTGCCCCGGGCAGTCCACGTGCGCGTAGTGGCGGTTCGCCGTCTCGTACTCCACGTGCGCCGTGTTGATCGTGATCCCACGCGCCTTCTCCTCCGGCGCGTTGTCGATCTGGTCGTAGGCCTTCGCCTCGCCCCCGAACTTCTTCGAAAGCACCGAGGTGATCGCCGCCGTCAGCGTCGTCTTCCCGTGGTCCACGTGGCCGATCGTCCCCACGTTCACGTGCGGCTTCGTCCGCTCAAACTTGCCCTTTGCCATTTCGGTTCCTCGTGAATATCAGGCTGCAGCTTTCTGGTTGATGATCGCTTCGGCGACGTTCTTCGGCGCCTCGGAGTAATGCTTGAATTCCATGGTGTAGGTCGCACGGCCCTGGGTCGCCGAGCGAAGGCTCGTCGAGTAGCCGAACATCTCCGAGAGCGGGACCTCGGCCTTGATCACCTTGCCGCCGCCGGGCATGTCGTCCATCCCCTGCACCATGCCGCGCCGCGAAGAGAGGTCGCCCATGACGTTGCCGGCGTAGTCCTCGGGCGTCTCGACCTCGACGGCCATCATCGGCTCGAGGAGCACCGGGCTCGCCCGGCGCATGCCTTCCTTGAAGCCGATCGAGGCGGCCATCTTGAAGGCGTTCTCGTTGGAGTCGACCTCGTGGTACGAGCCGTAGTGCAGCGTCACCTTCACGTCCACGACCGGGTAGCCGGCCAGCACGCCCGCCGGCAGCGTCTCGCGCAGGCCCTTCTCCACCGCCGGGATGTACTCGCGGGGCACCACGCCACCCTTGATCGCGTCCACGAACTCGAAGCCCTTGCCGGGCTCCTGCGGCTCGAGGTTCAGCACCACGTGGCCGTACTGGCCGCGGCCGCCGGACTGCTTGATGAACTTGCCCTCGACGTCCTTCACGGGCTTCCTGATCGTCTCGCGGTAGGCGACCTGGGGCTTGCCCACGCTCGCCTCGACGCCGAACTCGCGCCGCATGCGGTCGACGAGGATCTCCAGGTGCAGCTCGCCCATGCCGGCGATGATGGTCTGGCCGCTCTCCTCGTCCGTGCGGACGCGGAAGGAGGGGTCTTCCTGGGCCAGGCGGTTCAGGGCGATGCCCATCTTCTCCTGGTCGGCCTTGGTCTTGGGTTCCACCGCCTGCGAGATCACCGGCTCCGGGAACACCATGCGCTCGAGGACGATCACGTGGTCCGGGTGGCAGAGCGTGTCGCCCGTGGTCGCCTCGCGAAGGCCCACGGCGGCGGCGATGTCGCCCGCGCGCACCTCCTTGATCTCCTCGCGCTGGTTGGCGTGCATCTGCAGGATGCGGCCGAGGCGCTCCTTCTTCCCCTTCACCGGGTTGAAGATCGTGTCGCCGGAATTGACCACGCCGGAGTAGACGCGGAAGAAGATCAGCTGGCCCACGAAGGGGTCCGTCATGATCTTGAACGCGAGCCCGGAGAAGGGCTCGTCGTCGGCGGCGCGACGCTGGGTCTCGCCGCCGTTCTCCAGCTCGCCCTTGACCGGCGGGATGTCCGTCGGCGCGGGCAGGAACTCGATCACGGCGTCGAGCATGGCCTGGACGCCCTTGTTCTTGAAGGCCGAGCCGCACATCATCGGCACGATCTCGCCCGCGATGGTGCGGGAGCGCAGGCCCTTCTTGATCTCCTCGATGGAGAGCTCCCCGGAATCCAGGTACTTGTTCATGAGCTCTTCGCTGGCCTCGGCCGCGCTCTCGACCATCCGCTCGTGCCACTGCTTCGCGGTGTCGGCGAGGCCGGCCGGGATGTCGCGCAGCTCGAACTTCATGCCCTGGGACGACTCGTCCCAGTAGATCGCCTTCATGCGGATGAGGTCGACCACGCCCTCGAACTCGTCCTCGGCCCCGATGGGGACCTGGATGGGGACCGGGTTCGCCTTGAGCCGCGCCTTCATCTGGTCGTGGACCTTGAAGAAGTTGGCGCCGGTGCGGTCCATCTTGTTCACGAAAGCGAGGCGGGGCACGCCGTACTTGTTGGCCTGCCGCCACACAGTCTCCGACTGCGGCTGCACGCCGCCGACGGCGCAGTACACCATGCAGGCGCCGTCCAGCACGCGCATGGAGCGCTCGACCTCGATCGTGAAGTCGACGTGGCCGGGGGTGTCGATGATGTTCACCCGGTGCTCGGGGAACTGGCCGTCCATGCCCTTCCAGAAGCAGGTCGTGGCGGCCGAGGTGATCGTGATGCCGCGCTCGCGCTCCTGCTCCATCCAGTCCATGACGGCCGCGCCGTCGTGCACCTCGCCCAGCTTGTGCGAAACGCCGGTGTAGAAGAGGATCCGCTCCGTCGTCGTGGTCTTGCCGGCGTCGATGTGCGCCGAGATCCCGATGTTGCGGTAGCGTTCGATGGGTGTCTTGCGGGCCACGGTGTGCTTTCTGTCTCGATGCCGCCGAACCCCTTTTGGCGGCTCGCGGCGGGTTTCCTGGTCGCTAGAAGCGGTAGTGGGCGAAGGCCTTGTTCGCCTCGGCCATGCGGTGCACTTCCTCGCGCTTCTTCACCGCGCCGCCGCGGCCCTCGGCCGCCTCGAGCAGCTCGTTGGCGAGGCGCTGGCCCATGCTCTTCTCGCCGCGCTTGCGGGCGGCCTCGCGCAGCCAGCGCATGGCGAGCGCGGTGCGGCGGATGGGGCGGACCTCGACCGGCACCTGGTAGTTGGCGCCACCGACGCGGCGGCTCTTCACCTCCACCATCGGCTTCACGTTGTTGATCGCCGCGCCGAACACCTCGAAGGGATCCTTGCCCGACTTCTTCTGGATCTGGTCGAGCGCCCCGTACATGATCCGCTCGGCCACGCTCTTCTTGCCGCGCGTCATCAGCACGTTGATGAACTTGGCGACTTCCTCGCTCTTGAACTTGGGATCCGGGAGGATCTCGCGCTTCGGGACTTCTCTGCGGCGGGGCATAGGTCTCTATCCGTTCGGTAAATGTCTGTCACGCCGGCCCTCGGCCGGCTGTCAGGTCACGCGGCCTTCGGCCGCTTGGCGCCGTACTTGGAGCGCGACTGCTTGCGGTCCTTGACGCCCGCGGTGTCGAGGCTGCCGCGGACCATGTGGTAGCGCACGCCCGGCAGGTCCTTCACGCGACCGCCGCGGATCAGCACGACCGAGTGCTCCTGGAGGTTGTGGCCCTCCCCGCCGATGTAGCTGATCACCTCGTAACCGTTGGTGAGCCGCACCTTGGCGACCTTCCGCAGGGCCGAGTTCGGCTTCTTCGGGGTCGTGGTGTACACGCGCGTGCAGACCCCCCGCTTCTGGGGGCTGCCGCCCAGCGCCGGCACCTTGCTCTTGGTGACGGTCTTCTGGCGCGGTTTGCGAAGCAACTGATTGATCGTGGGCATGTTTTTTCGTCCAGTAGTCGTTCGGGCCCCCTCCCGGAAGCCCGACTCCGGCACCCTGTCGCGGAATTGGGCGCCGGAAAAAAGCTCTCAAGTTTAGGGGTTTAGGCCATTCGCGTCAAGCAACCTGCTCACTGCCGACGTCGGACTCGTCCAGGGAGAAGCCGAACGAGCCCCCGGCGCCGGCCTGCGGGTCGGTGTCCTTCTTGCGGGTGGAGTGGTAGGCGAGACCCGTGCCCGCGGGAATGAGCCGGCCGACGATCACGTTCTCCTTCAGGCCGCGCAGGTCGTCCTTCTTGCCCATGATGGCCGCCTCCGTGAGCACCCGGGTGGTCTCCTGGAAGGAGGCCGCCGAGATGAAGGAATCGGTCGACAGGGACGCCTTGGTGATCCCCAGCAGCATGTAGTCGAAGGTAGCAGCCGTCTTCCCGTCGGCCCGGACCCGGTCGTTCTCCGCCAGCACCTCGGCGCGCTCGACCTGCTCCCCGGTGATGAAGCGGGTGTCGCCGGGGGAGGCGATCTGCACGCGCCGCAGCATCTGGCGGACGATCACCTCGATGTGCTTGTCGTTGATCTTGACGCCCTGGAGGCGGTAGACGTCCTGCACCTCGTCGATGATGTAGCGCGCGAGCGCCTCCATCCCCTGCAGGCGCAGGATGTCGTGCGGGTCGGCCGGCCCGTCGACGATCATCTCGCCCTTGTTGACGACCTGGCCGTCGTGCACGGAGATGTGCTTGTCCTTCGGGATGAGGTACTCGTGGGCGGCGCCGTCGAAGTCGGTGATGATCAGGCGCTGCTTGCCCTTGGTGTCCTTGCCGAAGGAGACCGTCCCGGTGATCTCGGCCAGGAGGCCGGCGTCCTTCGGGCTGCGCGCCTCGAAGAGCTCGGCCACGCGCGGCAGGCCCCCGGTGATGTCGCGGGTCTTGGACGACTCCTGAGGGATGCGGGCGAGCACGTCGCCCACGGCGAGCTGCTGGCCGTTCTTCACGGTGATGATGGCGCCGATCTGGAAGGTGTAGTTCACCGGCGTGTCGCTGCCGGCGAGCTTGACCTCCTTGCCCTTGTCGCCCAGGAGCTTCACGGCCGGGCGCAGCCCCTTGGCCGCCGCACCCGCCTTGCGCTTCGGGTCGATCACGACGAGGCTGGACAGGCCCGTGGTCTCGTCGATCTGCTTGGCGACGGTGACCCCCTCCTCGACGTTCTCGAAGCGGACCTCGCCGGCGTACTCCGTGATGATGGGGCGGGTCAGCGGGTCCCACGTGGCGAGCACGTGGCCGGCCTTGGCCTTCGCCCCGTCGCGGACCGCGAGGGTCGCGCCGTAGGGCACCTTGTGCCGCTCGCGCTCGCGGCCGTTGTCGTCGGCGATGATGATCTCGCCGTTGCGCGAGATCGCGATCTGCTCGTCGCGGGCGTTGGTGACGTAGCGCATCGTCGGCGCGAAGCGAACGACGCCGTTGGACTTGGCTTCCACGGCGCTCGCCACCGCCGCGCGGGAGGCCGCCCCGCCGATGTGGAAGGTGCGCATCGTGAGCTGGGTGCCCGGCTCGCCGATCGACTGGGCGGCGATGACGCCGACCGCCTCGCCGACGTTGACGAGCGAGCCGCGGCCGAGGTCGCGGCCGTAGCACTTCGCGCAGATCCCGTACCGGGTGTCGCAGGTGAGCGGCGTGCGCACCTTCACCTCGTCGACGCCGAGGGACTCGATCCTCTCCACGCAGGCCTCGTCGAGGAGCGTGCCGGCGGCGATGACGACCTGCTGCGATTCCGGGTGCACGACGTCGGTCGCCGTGACGCGGCCGAGGATGCGCTCGCGCAGGGCTTCGACCACCTCGCCGCCCTCGACCAGCGCCTTCATGGCCATGCCCTGGGTCGTGCCGCAGTCGTCCTCGATCACCACCAGGTCCTGGGTGACGTCGACCAGGCGCCGGGTGAGGTAGCCGGAGTTGGCGGTCTTGAGCGCCGTGTCCGCGAGGCCCTTGCGCGCGCCGTGGGTCGAGATGAAGTACTGCAGGACGTTCAGCCCCTCGCGGAAGTTCGCGGTGATCGGCGTCTCGATGATGGAGCCGTCCGGCTTGGCCATCAGGCCGCGCATCCCGGCGAGCTGCCGGATCTGCGCGGCGGAGCCGCGCGCGCCGGAGTCCGCCATCATGTAGATGGCGTTGAAGGACTCCTGCGAGACCTCCTTGCCCTTCCGGTCGACGGTCTTCTCGCTGCCGAGCTGCTCCATCATGGCCTTGGCGATCTGGTCGCCGGCGCGGCCCCAGATGTCGACGACCTTGTTGTAGCGCTCGCCCTGCGTCACGAGGCCGGAGGTGTACTGGCGTTCGATCTCCTTCACCTCCCGCTCGCTCTCGTCGATGATCGTCGACTTCTGCGTCGGGATGAGGAGGTCGTCCACGCAGATCGACAGGCCCGCGCGCGTGGCGTAGCCGAAGCCCGTGTACATGAGCTTGTCGGCGAAGATCACCGTCTCGCGGATGCCGACGCGCCGGAAGGCCTCGTTGATGAGCTTCGAGATCTCCTTCTTCTTGAGCGGCTTGTTGATCACCGTGAACGGCAGCCCCGCCGGCAGGATCTCGGAGAGCAGCGCCCGGCCCACGGTCGTCTCGTGCCGCAGCGTCACCTCGGTGAGCTCGCCGGACTCCTCGCGGCGGAACTCGCGGATGCGCACCGTGATCTTCGCGTGCAGCTCCACACCGCCGGATTCGTAGGCCCGGCTCACCTCGGCCACGTTGGAGAACATCGAGCCCTCGCCCCGCGCGTTCACGCGCTCCCGCGTGGCGTAGTAGAGGCCCAGCACGATGTCCTGGGAGGGCACGATCACCGGCTCGCCGTGCGCGGTGTGCAGCACGTTGTTCGACGAGAGCATCAGCGTCCTCGCCTCCATCTGCGCCTCGAGCGAGATGGGCACGTGCACCGCCATCTGGTCGCCGTCGAAGTCCGCGTTGAACGCCGCGCAGACCAGCGGGTGCAGCTGGATGGCCTTGCCCTCGATCAGCACCGGCTCGAAGGCCTGGATGCCGAGGCGGTGGAGCGTCGGCGCGCGGTTGAGCAGCACCGGGTGCTCGCGGATCACGTCCTCGAGGATGTCCCACACCACCGGCTCCTGGCTCTCCACCATGCGCTTGGCGGCCTTGATGGTGGTCGCCAGCCCCATCACCTCCAGCTTGTGGAAGATGAAGGGCTTGAAGAGCTCGAGCGCCATGAGCTTCGGCAGGCCGCACTGGTGGAGCTTGAGCGTCGGGCCCACCACGATGACCGAGCGGCCCGAGTAGTCCACGCGCTTGCCGAGGAGGTTCTGCCGGAAGCGGCCGCTCTTGCCCTTGATCATGTCGGCGAGCGACTTGAGGGCCCGCTTGTTGGCGCCGGTCATCGCCTTGCCGCGCCTGCCGTTGTCCAGGAGCGAGTCGACGGCCTCCTGGAGCATGCGCTTCTCGTTGCGGACGATGATCTCGGGGGCCTTGAGCTCCAGCAGGCGCTTGAGGCGGTTGTTGCGGTTGATCACGCGCCGGTAGAGGTCGTTCAGGTCGGAGGTCGCGAAGCGCCCGCCGTCGAGCGGCACGAGGGGGCGCAGGTCCGGCGGCAGCACCGGCAGCACCTCCATCACCATCCAGTCGGGCTTGATGCCGGACTTGTTGAAGGCCTCGAGCACCTTGAGGCGCTTGGCGATCTTCTTGATCTTGGTCTCGGAGCCCGTCGCGGCGAGCTCGCGCCGCAGCGTCTCGATCTCGTGGCCGACGTCCAGCGCGCGCAGCAGCGCGCGGATGCCCTCCGCGCCCATCGAGGCGTGGAAGTCGTCGCCGTACTCCTCGACCTTGGCGAGGAAGTCGTCCTCGGAAAGGAGCTGGCAGCGGTTCAGCGGGGTCATGCCGGGGTCGGTGACCACGTAGGCCTCGAAGTAGAGGACCCGCTCGATGTCGCGCAGCGTCATGTCGAGCACCATCCCGAGGCGCGACGGCAGGCTCTTCAGGAACCAGATGTGCGCGACGGGGCTCGCGAGCTCGATGTGGCCCATGCGCTCGCGGCGGACCTTCGTGAGCGTGACCTCGACCCCGCACTTCTCGCAGATGACGCCGCGGTGCTTGAGGCGCTTGTACTTGCCGCAGAGGCACTCGTAGTCCTTGGTCGGGCCGAAGATCTTCGCGCAGAAGAGGCCGTCCCTCTCGGGCTTGAACGTGCGGTAGTTGATGGTCTCCGGCTTCTTCACCTCGCCGTAGGACCAGGAACGGATCTTCTCGGGGGACGCGAGGCCGATCCGGATCGCGTCGAATTCCTCTTCCTGGGTGACCTGCTTGAACAGATCGAGCAATGCTTTCATCGAATTCTCCTGGGCGTTCGCTGCGTGGGCGCGCTGTGTGGATGCCTGCGGGTCAGTAGCGCTCGAGGTCGATGTCGATCGCCAGCGAGCGGATCTCCTTCACCAGCACGTTGAACGACTCGGGCATGCCCGCCTCGATCTTGTGCTCGCCCTTCACGATGTTCTCGTACACCTTGGTGCGGCCCTGCGTGTCGTCCGACTTGACGGTGAGCATCTCCTGCAGCGTGTAGGCGGCGCCGTAGGCCTCC
>JAHCAK010000001.1 GCA_019634955.1 Burkholderiales bacterium | reverse complement strand
CGTCTCGCTGTCGTACACGTACATCGGCTGCGGGTTGGCGTCGAAGAGGGCGCGGTAGTGCCGCTCGCCCTCCGCGAGGCGCCGGTTGGCGGCCTCGAGCTCCTGTGCCTTCGACTCGAGCTTGGCGACGAGCACGTCGGCGTAGGCCTGCATCGTGCCTTCCGGGTCGGCGCCCGGGCGGCGCGGCGGGGCCGGGCGGGCGGCCGCGCCGCGCGCGAGCATCGCGCCCAGCGCGGCGAGCACCTCGTCGGGCTCCGCGGGCTTCACGAGGAAGGCGTCGGCCCCGAGGTCGCGGGCCAGCCGCTCGTCCTTCGGGTCGGTGTAGGTGGCCGTGTAGACCATGAAGGGGACGGCGGCGAGCCGCCCGTCGGCCTTCCAGTGCCGCAGCATCGTGTAGCCGTCCATGACCGGCATGAGGAGGTCGGCGATGACCGCGGCGGGCGGCGCCGCCCGGGCGAGATCGAGCGCCTGAAGGCCGTTCGCGGCCGCCTCGCACGCGTACCCGGCGCCTTCGAGCACGGCGCGCAGGAGGTAGAGGTTGTCCTCGTTGTCGTCGACGATCAGGACGCGGGTCACGGCGTTCGCCTTGCGGCGCCAGGCGCGCGCAAGCGGGCACGCGGACGGGATGCGGCGACTTTACCGCAAACTGGCCGTCATTTAACCAATCGCAAATCCGGCGGGGGGCGCACCCCCTAGGATGGGAGCTCTTGAGGAGGAGGCCCGCTTGTTCCAGATCCGCATCCACGGACGGGGCGGCCAGGGGGTGGTCACGGCGGCGGAAATGCTCTCCGTCGCGGCCTTCCTCGAAGGACGCCACGCCCAGGCATTCCCCAGCTTCGGCTCCGAGCGCACCGGCGCGCCCGTGGTCGCCTATTGCCGCCTCGACGACCGCGAGATCCGCCTGCGCGAGCCCATCCTCGAGCCCGACGCGATCCTCATCCAGGACCCGACGCTGCTCAACCAGGTGGACGTCTTCGGGGGGCTGCGCCGCGACGGCTACATCCTCATCAACACCGGCCGCACCTTCGAGGACCTCGGCCTCGCCGACTTCGTGAAGGCCTTCCCGGCCGAGCACCTGCATACGGTCCCCGCCACCGAGATCGCGCAGAAGCGCGTGGGCCGGCCGCTGCCCAACGCGGCGCTGCTGGGCGCCTTCGCCGCGGCCACGGGGCTCATCTCGCTGGAGTCCGTGGGCAAGGCGATCCGCGAGAAATTCCCGGCGAAGGTCGCCGAGGCCAACATCCTCGCGGCGGCCGACGCGTTCAAGCACGTTCGCCACGAGTCGGGAGCCCCCCATGCTCAAGCAGATTGAAGGTTCCAAGGCGGTCGCCGAGGCCGTGGCGCTCTGCCGCCCCGAGGTGATCTGCGCCTACCCCATCTCGCCGCAGACGCACATCGTCGAGGGGCTGGGCGAGATGGTGAAGTCCGGGGAGCTCGCGCCCTGCGAGTTCATCAACGTCGAGAGCGAGTTCGCGGCGATGAGTGTCGCGATCGGGGCCTCCGCCGCCGGCGCGCGCGCCTACACCGCGACCGCGAGCCAGGGGCTGCTGTTCATGGCGGAAGCCGTGTTCAACGCCGCCGGCATGGGGCTGCCCATCGTGATGACGGTGGCCAACCGCGCCATCGGCGCGCCCATCAACATCTGGAACGACCACACCGACTCGATGAGCCAGCGCGACTGCGGCTGGATCCAGCTCTTCGCGGAGACCAACCAGGAGGCGCTCGACCTGCACATCCAGGCCTTCCGGCTGGCCGAGGAGCTGTCGCTGCCGGTGATGGTCTGCATGGACGGCTTCATCCTCACCCACGCCTACGAGCGGGTGGACATGCCCACGCAGGCGCAGGTGGACGCCTTCCTGCCGCCCTTCCAGCCGCGCCAGGTGCTCGACCCGCAGGAGCCGGTGTCGATGGGCGCGATGGTGGGCCCCGAGGCGTTCACCGAGGTGCGCTACCTCGCCCACGTGAAGCAGATGCAGGCGCTGGACCTCATCCCGGGCTGGGCGGCGGAGTTCCGCCAGGCGTTCGGGCGCGATTCCGGCGGCCTCGTCCACGCCTACCGCACCGAGGACGCGGACACGGTCGTGGTGGCCCTGGGCTCGGTGCTCGGCACCATCAAGGACACGGTGGACGCCCTGCGCGACAAGGGGCACAAGTTCGGCGTGCTGGGCATCACCTGCTTCCGCCCGTGGCCGACGGTCGCCATCCGCGAGGCGCTCGCCGGCGCGAAGCGGGTCATCGTGCTGGAGAAGGCCTTCGGCGTGGGCCTGGGAGGCATCGTCTCGTCGAACGTGCGCACCACCTCGAACGCGGCCGACTCCGTGTTCACCGTCATCGCCGGGCTGGGCGGGCGCCCGATCACGCGCGATTCGCTGGCGCGCGTGTTCCTCGAGGTCGAGGCGGGCACGGCCCCGGCGCTCACCTTCCTGGACCTGAACCGCGCCGCGGTCGACCGCGCGCTCGCCCGCGAGCGCGAGTCGCGCCGGAGCGGCCCCATCGCCGAGGCGCTGCTGAAGGACATCGGCCTCGTCACGGCGCAGCTGCGCTGAGGGCACCCACCATGAGCTTCCAGCCGGTCAAGTTCTACCAGACGGGGACCTTCACGGTCGGCAACCGCCTGCTCCCCGACAACGAGCGCAGCGTGCAGTCGACGGTGCGGCGCAC
Source organism: Burkholderiales bacterium (assembly GCA_019634955.1). Classification (GTDB taxonomy): domain Bacteria; phylum Pseudomonadota; class Gammaproteobacteria; order Burkholderiales; family Usitatibacteraceae; genus FEB-7. The sequence continues at coordinate 195,184 of JAHCAK010000001.1, read as the reverse complement.
CAACTCGCTCAACTCGGGCCACCGCGCCTGCCAGGGCTGCGGCGAGGCCCTCGGCGCGCGCTACGCCATCGACGCGGCCATGGAAGTCACCAACGGCCAGCTCATCGCCGCCAACGCGACGGGCTGCCTGGAGGTGTTCTCCACGCCCTACCCGGAGACCTCGTGGCAGATCCCGTGGGTGCACTCGCTCTTCGGCAACACCGCGGCGGTGGCCACGGGCATCGCCGCGGCGCTGCGCGTCAAGGGCCGCAGCGAGACGCGCGTGGTGGCGCAGGGCGGCGACGGGGGAACCACCGACATCGGCTTCGGCTGCCTGTCGGGCATGTTCGAGAGGAACGACGACGTCCTCTACATCTGCTACGACAACGGCGGCTACATGAACACCGGCGTGCAGCGCTCCTCGGCCACGCCGCCGGCCGCGCGAACGGCCACGACGGCCGCGGTCGGCCCCACGCCCGGCAACCCGTTCGGGCAGGGCAAGGACCTCCCGGCCATCGCGATGGCGCACAACATCCCCTACGTCGCCACGGCGACCGTCTCGGAGCTGCGCGACCTCGAGGCGAAGGTGCGCCGGGCGATGGAGTTCCGCGGCGCGCGCTACCTGCACATCCTCGTGCCCTGCCCGCTGGGCTGGGGCCACGATTCCTCCCTCACCATCCGCATGGCGCGCCTCGCGCACGAGAGCGGCATCTTCCCCGTCTTCGAGGCCGAGAACGGCGAGGTGACGGGGGTCTCGAAGATCCGCCGGCAGGTGCCGGTCGAGGAGTACCTCAAGCCGCAGAAGCGCTACGCGCACCTCTTCGCGCCCAGGCCGCGCGAGGACGTGATCCGCCGCATCCAGGAGGCCGCGGACAGGAACATCCGCCGCTACCGCCTGCTCGAGGAAGCCTGAGCGCATGAGAAAGCCCTTCGCCATCACGCTGGACCCCGGCTCCAGCCTCGCCAACCACACCGGCTCGTGGCGGACGCTGCGCCCCGAGTACCTCGACCGCCTGCCGCCCTGCAACAACGCCTGCCCCGCCGGCGAGAACATCCAGGCGTGGCTCTTCCACGCCGAGAGCGGCGACTACGAGGCGGCGTGGCGCTCCCTGGCGCAGGACAACCCGATGCCCGCGGTGATGGGGCGGGTGTGCTACCACCCCTGCGAGGGCGCCTGCAACCGCGCGCACCTCGACTCCTCCGTCGGCATCAACTCGGTGGAGCACTTCCTCGGCGACGAGGCGCTCAAGCGCGGCTGGAAGTTCGACCCGCCCGCGCCGCCCACCGGGAGGAAGGTCCTCGTCGTGGGCGCGGGCCCCTCGGGGCTCTCTGCCGCCTATCACCTCGCGCGCCTCGGCCACGCGGTCGAGATCCACGAGGCCGGTCCCATGGCCGGCGGAATGATGCGCTTCGGCATCCCCAAGTACCGCCTGCCGCGGGAGGTCCTCGACGGCGAGGTGCAGCGCATCCTCGACCTGGGCGTCGTGCTGAAGGTGAACGCCAAGGTCGACGACGTGATGGCCACCATGAAGGCCGGCGGCTTCGACGCCGTGTTCCTCGCCGTGGGGGCGCACATCGCCAAGCGCGCCTACATCCCGGCCAACGAGGCGGCGAAGATCATGGATGCCGTGCAGGTCCTGCGCGGCATGGAGGGCGAGTCGAAGCCCCTGCTGGGCCGGCGCGTCGTGGTCTACGGGGGCGGCAACACCGCCATCGACGTGGCCCGCACCGCCAGGCGCCTGGGCGCGGAGGAGGCGATGATCGTCTACCGCCGCACGCGCGAGAAGATGCCGGCGCACGACTTCGAGGTGCAGGACGCGCTGGAGGAAGGCGTCCTCATCAAGTGGCTCTCCACCATCAAGGAGGCGGGCGAGGGCGCCATCACCGTCGAGAAGATGGCGCTGGACGAGAAGGGCGTGCCGCAGCCCACGGGCGAGTTCGAGAAGCTCGAGGCCGATTCCGTCGTGCTCGCGCTGGGCCAGGACGTGGATCTCTCGCTGCTGGACCGCGTGCCGGGGATGCGGATCGAGGGCGGCGTGGTGGAAGTCGGGCCCAACATGATGACCTCGCAACCCGGCATCTTCGCCGGCGGCGACATGGTGCCCGCCGAGCGCACCGTGACGGTCGCCATCGGCCACGGCAAGAAGGCCGCGCGCCACATCGACGCCTGGCTGCGCGGCGAGGCGCACGACCCCGGGCCGAAGCACGAGCTCGCCACCTTCGACAAGCTCAACACCTGGTACTACTCGGACGCCTCCAAGACGGTGCGCCCGATGCTCGACCTGCAGAAGCGCGTCACCTCCTTCGACGAGGTGGTGATGGCGCTCGACGAGACGACGGCGCTCTTCGAGGCGCGGCGGTGCCTGTCGTGCGGCAACTGCTTCGAGTGCGACAACTGCTACGGCGTGTGCCCCGACAACGCCGTGGTGAAGCTGGGCCCGGGCAACCGCTTCCGCTTCAACTACGACTACTGCAAGGGCTGCGGCGTGTGCGCGGCCGAGTGCCCGTGCGGCGCGATCCGCATGGTGCCCGAGCAGATCTGAGGGGACTGTCCCCGGTCGTTGCGGGGACTGTCCCCGAGGTCCGATAGTTCGAGGACTGTCCCCGCATGCCGTAAAGTGTCGGGGACAGTCCCCGAAGTTCCGGGGACAGTCCCCAACCGGGAAAAGTCCCCGTACGCGCCATGTCCGCCGAAGACCTCTACCTCGACCTCCTGAAGAAGGCCCTCACCGCCTCGCTCTACGACGAGAGCGCCGGGCACGCGAGCAACTGGCTCAAGGTGAACAACCAGGTGGTGACGCTCCCGCCCGGCGCGGCCCTCATCCAGTACCGGCCGCTCGACGAGGTGGCGAGGAGCGAGGGCCGCGACTGGCCGCTCTTCGGCTTCACGATGGCGGGCCTGAAGCGCATGGACAACATCCAGCACTGCCTCGGCCAGGTGCTGGCCGACGGCGTGCCCGGCGACCTCATCGAGACCGGCGTCTGGCGCGGGGGGGCGGCGATCCTCATGCGCGGCATGCTCGCGGCGCGTGGCGTCACGGACCGCACCGTGTGGGTGGCCGATTCCTTCGAGGGCCTGCCGCCGCCCAGCGCGGACGACCGGGCGCGCGCGCCGAAGGATCCGGACCACAGCCAGGAGGCCTACCTCAAGGTCCCGCTCGAGCGCGTGCAGGAGAACTTCCGCCGCTTCGGCCTGCTGGACGGCCAGGTGCGCTTCCTGAAGGGCTGGTTCAAGGACACGCTCCCCGCCGCGCCCGTCGAGAGGCTCGCGATCCTGCGGCTGGACGGCGACCTCTACAGCTCGACGAAGGACGCGCTGGACGCGCTCGGCCACAAGGTGAGCCCCGGCGGCTTCGTGATCGTCGACGACTACCACGCGTGGGAAGGCTGCCGCCAGGCGGTCGACGAGTACCGCGCCGCCCGCGGCATCACCGCGCCGCTGGTGCAGGTCGACTGGACCGCCGTCTACTGGCGGGCGTGAGGGTCAGCCGGGGGCCAGCACGCGGGCGCTCTCGTAGACGCTCGCGGGCCAGCGCTCGCCCTTCCACGCGAGCGAACGCTTGAGGTAGAAGTCGAAGAGCATGGGGTTGTGGTGCTGGATGTGCCCCAGCAGCTCGGCGTCGGCCTTGGGAAGCACGCCCTCGTCGACGAGCCCCTTCAGGCCCATCACCGCGACCACGCCCGGCCCCGGGTAGTCGGAGCCGTTCACGAGGTACGGGTGCCACTCGTGGCGCGAGAGCAGCGTGGCGAGCGCCCCCGGCTGGCGCCCCCCCAGAACCACCGCCGAGAGGTCGCCGTGGATCCGCCCGCGGTATTCCGGCGCGTCCATGAGGCGCGCGAAGAGCTCGAAGCTGGGCTTCGGCCGGCGCAGGCGCGGGTTGTCGAGGTCGGCGAAGTCGCCCTGCATGCCGCAGTGCGAGACGATGACCCTCGCCCCCTCCTCGAGCGCGGCGCGAAGCCGCAGCGGGTTGCCGTGGTCCTGCACGCCGCCGTCCACCAGCTCGTGCTGCCAGCCGCCGTGGGTGACGAGCGGCAGGCGCAGGCGCGCGAGCTCGCGGTAGAACGGCCGGCAGCGCGGGCTCGCCGGGTCGATGCCCATGAAGTAGGGGATCCACTTCACGGCGCGCGCCCCGGCCGCCGCCGCCGCGCGAAGCCGATCGAGGGCGTCCTCGCGATACGGGTGCACCGAGGCGCACCACAGGAAGCGCTCCGGGCTTTCGCGCGCGATTCGCGCGACGTACGCGTCCGGCACGGTGAATACCGTGCGGGTGCGGTCCAGGCGGCCGTCCTCGCCGCGGAAGCCGTCCAGCGCGAGCAGGAGGAACCGCACGCCCGCGGGAAACTCGGCGGCCAGCGCCTCCAGCCTGCGCAGGTAGCGGCGGCTCCAGTCGGCCGGGTCGGCCCCCGTGCAGGCGGCGTTGGCCACCAGCGCGAAGTGCGCCCACGAGAAGGGGTTCGCGGGCGACTTCATCGCGGGATTCACCCAGGGATCGTCGGCGCCGGGTCCCTCGCCCGCCACGTGCACGTGCAGGTCGAGCACCTTGCCCGGGTCGAGGCCCGCCCACGCGCGGGCGGCGAGCCTTGGATCGACCCGGTGCCCGGGGTCGTCGGCGTTGGCGCAGGGGTTCAGCAGGCCGAGGCTCTCCCAGCACCCGGCGAGCGGGAGGGTGGCCGGCAGGGCGAGCGCGGCGAGGGCGCGGCGGCGGGTGAGCATCGGGACGCCTCCCGTGGGAAGCACCGGCGCATGTTACCGCCGCCAAGCCCTGCTTGCCGTTCCCCCGGGCGTCCCCGACAATAGGCCCCGGAAACCGCCCATAACGACAACGAGATGGCACTCCCGGCCCGCCGCTACGCCAACGCGCTGGTCATCGGGGTCACCGGCAGGCTCGACCAGGACAACTGCGACGCCTTCCGCGCCGACCTCATGGCGCACGTCGAGACCGCCGCCCACGACGGCGGCGCGGTGATCCTCGACCTGTCGGCGCTCGAGTACGTCTCCAGCGCGGGGCTGCGCTGCTTCATGCTCGCCTCGCGCCAGGCCAAGGCGCAGCACGGGCGCATCTTCGTGGCGGCGCTGCAGGCGATGGTGGCGGAGATCTTCGAGATCAGCCACTTCAACCTGGTGTTCCAGGTCTTCCCCACCGTCCGCGAGGCGCTCGCGGCCGCTTCCAACGAGGCCGCGGCGGCCTTCGACAAGGCCTGAGCTCGCCACCATGGGCATGCGCATCCGCTTCTGGGGCACCCGGGGCTCGATCCCCGTGGCCCTCACCTCCTACGACATCCGCGACCGGCTCGCCCGCGCGCTGGTGGAGGCCTCGGGGCGCACCTTCGCCTCCTACGAGGAGGCCCACGCCTTCGCCTCCACCGAGCTCGACTTCTCGGTCACGCACACCTTCGGCGGCCACACGCCCTGCGTGGAGCTCGACACCGGCGGCGAGGAGTACTTCGTGTGCGACATGGGCAGCGGCGCGCGGCCCTTCGGCGTGCACGTGCTCGCGAAGCAGGCGCGCCGGCCGGCCACGGTGAACGTCTTCATGTCCCACGTCCACTGGGACCACATCATGGGCTTCCCCTTCTTCGGGCCGGCCTACGTGCCCGGCACGAGGATTCGCATCCACTCCTGCCACGACGTGTGCGAGCAGGCCTTCCGGCTGCAGCAGGCCGCGCCCTGTTTCCCCGTGGACTTCTCGCAGCTCGCCGCCGCGATCGAGTTCGTGAAGCTCGAGCCCGACCGGCCGCAGGAGGTCGCCGGCCTCACGGTGACGCCGCACCTGCAGCTGCACTCGGGCGATTCCTACGGCTACCGCTTCGAGAAGGACGGCAAGCGCGTCGTCTACTCCACGGATTCGGAGCACAAGCTCGAGAACCGCGCCGAGGCCGAGAATTTCGCGGCCTTCTTCCGCGACGCCGACGTGGTGATCTTCGACGCCATGTACGCGCTCGCCGACGCGATCAGCGTGAAGGCGGACTGGGGGCACTCGAGCAACATCGTGGGGGTCGAGCTCTGCCAGATGGCCAACGCGCGCCACCTCGTGCTCTTCCACCACGAGCCGGCCAACGACGACGCGACGCTCGAGGGCCTGCTCAAGGAGGCGCGGCGCTTCGAGGAGCTCACGCGCGCCGGCAACCCGCTCAAGGTCTCCGCGGCCTGGGACGGGCTGGAGATCGAGCCCTGAGCGCCTACGGCGCGTTCCGCGTCGCCGCGATCGCGCTGCTCGCCGCGGCCTCCCTCGCCCTCGCCACCTCGCCGCCCGCGCTCGACCGCTTCCGCAGCCTCGTCTTCGACGGCTGGCAGCGGCTCATGCCGCGCGAGCGCGTCGCCGACCGGGTCACGGTGGTCGCGATCGACGAGAAGGCGCTGGCCCGCCACGGGCAGTGGCCGTGGCCCCGGGACCGGGTGGCCGACCTCGTCTCGCGCATCGCCTCGGGCCGGCCTGCCGTGATCGGCCTGGACGTGTTCTTTCCCGAGCCCGACCGCTACTCGCCGCAGGCGGTGGCCTCCCGGCTGGAGTCCCGGGTGCCCGAGATCGCGGCGCGGCTGCGCGAGCTGCCCTCCAACGACGCGCTGCTCGGCGAGGCCCTCGCGAGGGCGCCCGCCGTCCTCGGCGTGGCGGGGCTGGAGGCGAAGGACGCCCGGTTCGCGGGGCCGCCGCGCTCGCCGCCGGTGCGCTACCTCGAGGGCGCCGGCGAGGAGCTGCGCCGCTACCCCGGGCACCTGCGGAACGTTCCGGAGATCGAGAAGGGCGCGGCCGGCCACGGGCTCATCAGCGTGGACCTGGAGGGCGGGGTGGTCCGGCGCGTGCCGATGGCCGCGCGCTTCGACGAGGCGACGGTCCCGGCGCTCGCCGTGGAGATGCTGCGCGTCGCCCTCGACGCCCCGCTCACGATCGCGCCCGCCGCCGGCGGGACGATCGAGCTGCGCTTCGGCGAGTACGCCGTGCCCGCGCAGCCCGACGGCAAGGCCTACGTGCGCTACGGCCACTCGGCGCCCGGGAAGTTCGTCTCGGCGGCCGACCTCCTCGACGGCACGCAGGACCCCGCGGGGCTGGAGGGCCAGCTCGTGCTCGTGGGCTTCACCGGCCTGGGGCTCGTGGACGTCGTGACCACGCCGCTCGGCGAGACCGTCTTCGGGGTGGAGAATCACGCGCAGGCGCTCGAGGCGATCCTCGAGGGGCGGTTCCTGCGCCGCGTCGCGCTGGCCCCGCGCATCGAGGCGGCGCTCCTCGTGGCCTTCGGGCTGGCTCTCTTCGTCCTCGTTCCGCGCACCAACGCCACCCGGTCGGCGGCGCTCCTCGGCGCCGGCGTCGTCCTTCTCGTGGCAGGCGCCGCGGTGGCGTTCCGCGCCTTCGGCCTGCTCTTCGATCCGGTCGCGCCGGCGCTGGGGGCGGCGGCCGTCTTCGGCGTGATGCAGGCGGGCTCGCTCGCCGAGGCGCAGCGCCAGCGCCAGCAGCTGCGCGAGCAGGCCGCGCGGATGGCGGGCGAGCTCGACGCCGCCAAGCGCATCCAGATGGGGCTGCTCCCGGATCCGGCGGAGGTGCTCGCGGACGAGCGGCGCGTCGACGTCGCCGCGCTCCTCGAGCCCGCGCGCACCGTCGGCGGCGACTTCTACGACTGCTTCATGCTCGACGACCGGCGCCTTTTCATCGTGGTGGCCGACGTCTCGGGCAAGGGCCTGCCCGCCTCGCTCTTCATGGCGTCGGTCAAGTCCATCATCAAGAGCGCGGCGCTCACGGTCGAGGGCTCCGTGGGCGGCGTGCTCGCGCGCGCGCAGGACGAGATCCACCGCGAGAACCCGGAGTCGCTCTTCGTCACCGCGCTCGCGGCGGTGCTGGACCTTGAGTCGGGCGGCATCGAGTACGCCAACGCCGGCCACGAGCCCGCCTGGTCGCACCAGCCGCGCGGGCAGCCGGAGCGCCTCGACGCCTCCGGCGGGCCGCCGCTGTGCGTGCTCGACACCTATGCCTATCCCACGACGGCGAGGACGCTCGCGCGGGGCGAATGGCTGCTCGCGCTCTCCGACGGCGCCACGGAGGCCATGAACGCGCGCAAGGAGTTCTTCGGCGCGGAGCGGCTTCGCACCTCGCTCGCCTGGCTGGGCGACGAGCCCGCGGCGCAGGCCATCGTCGAACGCGTGCGCGACGACGTTCGTCGATTCTCGGGGGAAGCGGAACCCGCGGACGACCTGACGCTGCTCGCGATCCGCTGGAACGGCCCGCAGGCCGCCGTCAGCGCACGCTGATCTCGACGCGGCGGTTGCGCGGCTCCGGCGTGTTGTCGTCGGTGGCGACGAGCAGCTCGCGCTTGCCCCGCCCGGCCGCCTGGATGCGCTCGGACGGTATGCCCAGCTCGATCATCATCTCGCGCAGGCGCTGCGCGCGGGCGAGCGAGAGCTTGTCGTTGAATGCGAGGTTGCCGACCGTGTCGGTGTGCCCGATCACGACGATGTCGGGCGCGGGGCGGCGCTTGAGTTCCGCGAAGACCTTCTCGAGTTCCACGCGCGAGGCCGGCGTCAACTCGTCCTTGCCCTCGAGGAAGTAGAGCGTGAAGGAGGCCGGGCGGCCCGGCAGCGCCTCGAGCGTGCCGCCGAACTCGCGCCTCACTTCCTCCGGCGAGAGCGTGGCGGGGCCCGCGGTGCCGTCGGCCGCGATGCGCCGGGCGGCGTACGCGCGGTCGAGCGTGCCCTCCGTGCCCCCGCTCCTCACGACGATCGCGCCCACGTGCCCGTCCGGGCCGGGGATCACGGCGAAGAGCTCTGGCCCGACCGGGGCCCGGGCGACGGGCTCCGCGCAACCCGCGGCGGCGAGGACCAGGGCGGCGGCCGCGAGGCGCATCGGGCGTGCGGGGTCAGCGGGTGGCGGGAGCCGCGGCGGGTTCCTTCACCTCGACCACGAGTTCGGTGCCGCGCACCGCCATCACGGAGGACGGCGTGCGGATCCTCATCGACTCGGGCGTCTGCTTCACCATCTTGCCGGAGACGGCCGCGAGCTTGCCCTTGCGCAGCGACCCCTCGAACTCGCCGGCGTGGGTGGTCGAGTCGAAGCGATACTTGTCGATGGCGAAGACGCTGTTCGGACCCACGGAGACGAGGCTGTTGTCCGAGAAGGTGATGCCCGCCGAGCCGTCGGCGCCGGTGACCAGGACGTCGGCCGTGCGCACCGGCATGCCGACCGTGGCCGCCACGCGCTTGCCCTCGCGCTCGACCTGAACCGCGCCCTTGGCGACCTTGACCTGGCCGATGTCGCTCGCCACGGCGGGGGCCGCGGCCGCGAGGGCCAGCACGAGAATCCACGATTTGCGCATGACAACGCTCCTTTTGGCGGAAAGCCGCCGGCGGATCCACTCTATAATGCCCCAAAAGGGGAGGCTGTGAACGCGATCACAACGCGAATCGGCATGTTTCCGTCCCGCCTGGAGGCCTTGCGGGGCGCCCGGGACTTCCTCGAGAGCTTCTGCCGGGAAGCGGGGGTGGAGCGCCAGTCCTGCCTCAAGCTGAACCTCGTGATCGAGGAGCTCTTCCTCAACACCGTCAAGCACGGGCACCGTGGCGGCTCCGAAGCGCCGGTGTGGATCACGCTCTCGGCACAGGGGGGCAAGGTGCGCGTGGCCTACGAGGACCGCGCCGCGCCCTTCAACCCTTTCGCGCCTTCCACGCGCGAGATGCTCGAGGCCCTGGCGGACACGCGGCGGGAGGGGGGGCTGGGCGTGCTCCTCGCCCATGGCCTCACGACCGAGACCGACTACGCCTACGTCTTCGGCCGCAACCGCATCCGCCTCGCCCTCGCGGACTAGGTTCCGATCCTAGTCCGCCAGGCCGAAGAAGCTGCGGATGCGCGCGAGGATGTCCTCGCCATGGGTGTCGCGCCGGGCGCCCGCGCCGGCGGCCTCGCGCCGGTCGGTGAGCTCGGACTGCCGCGCGGCGAGGACCCGCGACATCTCGCCGGCGATGTCGGGCCGCGAGCGCAGCACCTTCTCGAAGCCCGCCTTGTCGAGCCGGTAGCACTCGATGTCGGTGCGCGCGGTGATCGTGGCGCGGCGCGGCTCGCCGGTCATCATCCCCATCTCGCCGAAGACGTTGCCCGCCAGCAGCGTGGCCACGTGGGTGCGCTCGCCGCCGGCCTCGTGCCACACGTCCGCCTCGCCGCTCACGATGAGGTAGAGCCAGTGCGCGACGGCCCCCTGGCGCGTGATCGTGTCGCCCCGCACGAACGGCGCGTCGACCAGGTGCCCGGCAAGCTCCGCCCGCTCGTCCTCGGAGAGCGCGGCGAAGAGGTCCACCTTCGCGAGCGCGGCCTGCCGGCGCGCGAGCCCCTCCGCGCGCTGGGCCGCCCGGTGCGCCTCGTTGTCCTTGACGAGCAGGCGCTCCTCGCGCGGCGAGGCGATGGGGATGCCGTGGCGCGTGAGGGAGGCCATCGCGTGCGCGCGCACCACCGAGTCCGTCACGTCGTCGGGCCGCGGGTCGTCGAGGAAGTAGCGCAGCGCGTAGCGGCCGATCCCGTGCTCCACCTTCATGAGGACGGCGCTGGGAGCCGGGTCGCGCGCGACGTGGGGGATGTCCGCGTCGGTCACGCTCTTCACGAGGATCTCGCAGACGCGGATGGGCGGGTGCGCGACGTCCAGCTCGAACCACAGCCAGCGCCGCCACAGGGGCGAGCGGTCGGCGCGCGAGCCCACGATCGTGAAGCGGTTCTTCACCAGCCAGCCGTTGGGGATGACGACCGTCTCCCTGTTGCGGGTCTCGACGGCCGTGTAGCGCCAGCGGATCTCCACCACGATGCCGCTCGTGTCGTCCACCTTCATCCAGTCGCCCACGCGCACCGACTGGTCGAGCTGCAGCACGACGCCGCCGAGGATGTTGCCGAGCGTCTCCTGCATCGAGAAGGCGACGACGCCGGTGATGACGGCCGAGGTGGTGATGAGGCTGCCGAGGTCGACGCCCGCCACCCGCAGCCACACGAGCCCCCACGCGATCATGAGCGCGGCGGTGACCAGGTCCTCGACGATGCGCGCCGGGCTCACGCGCACGGCGGGCAGCAGCACGCGGAAGACGAGGATGCCCACCAGGCGGATGAGCACGACCCCCGCGAGCACCGTGGAGGCGTCGGCGAGGATCCCGGCGAAGGAGCGCGCGCCCATGGAACCGACCAGCGTGTCGGCCGCCCCGGCGACGGCGCACACGACGAGCAGCACCAGGGCGTTGCGGGTGCTCGCGCGGTCCTTCGGGCGGATGGCGAGGAGCAGCACCCCCAGCGCCAGCGCCACCGCCATCGCGGTGGCGACCTCCGCGCGGAAGAGGCTCGTCGCGCTCACGCGCGCCTCACAGGCGCGACTCGACCAGGTCGCAGAGCGTCTCGATGACCGTCACGCGCGCGTGCAGCTTGTCGTTGCCGGCCACGAGATTCCAGGGCGCCGTGTCGGTGGAGGTGCGCGCGATCATGTCGCAGATGGCGCGCTCGTACTGCGGCCACTTCTTGCGGTTGCGCCAGTCCTCGTCGGTGATCTTGAAGCGCTTGTAGGCGATCTTCTCGCGCTCCTTGAAGCGGCGCAGCTGCTCCTGCGGCGTGACCGCCATCCAGAACTTGGCCACGATCGCGCCCGCGTCCTCGAGCTGCTCCTCGAAGTCGTTGATCTCGTGGTAGGCGCGCATCCAGTCGGCCTCGGAGCAGAAGCCCTCGACGCGCTCGACCAGCACGCGGCCGTACCACGAGCGGTCGAAGATGACGGCCTTGCCGTGGCCCGGGATGTGCCGCCAGAAGCGCCACAGGTAGGGCTGCGCGCGCTCCTCGTCGGTGGGCGCGGCCACCGGGATCACGCGGTAGAAGCGCGCGTCCATGGCGCGCGTCACGCGGCGGATGGTGCTGCCCTTGCCGGCCGCGTCCATGCCCTCGAACACCATCACCAGCGAGCGCTCCTCCATCTTGCGCTCGCGGGTGAGCTGGTTCAGCCGCGCCTGGGCCTTCTCGAGGCGGCGGTCGTATTCCTTCGGCTTCAGCACGCGCGAGTAGTCGAGCGTGTTGAGGATGTTCTTCCGGTCGATCGCCGGCGCCGGCGGGGGCGCGGGAGGCGAGACCTTCGGCGCCGTCCCCTTGAGCCGCGCCTGCAGCGCCTCGAGCAGGAGCTTGCCGGCGGTGAGCGAGCGGTACTCCGGGTCGGAGCCCTCGATCACCTGCCACGGCGCCTCGCCCGTGCTCGTCTCGCGCAGGGCGTCCTCGCACACGTCGACGAACTCGTCGTAGTGCTTCCAGCGCTCCCAGTCGCCGGGGCCCACGCGCCACGCCGTCTTCTTCGACGCGAGCAGGTCCTTGAAGCGCTTCTTCTGCGCGGGCTTGGAGAGGTGGAACCACAGCTTCAGGATGAGCGCGCCCTCGGCGGCGAGCATCCGCTCGTGGTGGCGGATGCGCTCGAGGCGGCGCTCGAACACGGCGCGCTTCTCGTGCCCCATCACGCGCTTGAGGATGGGGTCGGTGTACCAGGAGCCGAAGAGGATGCCGATGCGGCCTTTCGGCGGCAGCGCCCGCCAGAAGCGCCACATCTCCGGGTGCTCGCGCTCGGCGTCGGCCATGGCGCCGAAGGCGTGCGTGTGGATGTGGCGCGGGTCCATCCACTCGTTGAACAGGTTCACGGTCTCGCCCTTGCCGGCGCCGTCGACGCCGTTCACGAGGATGATCACCGGAAACTTGCCGTTCTCGAGCAGGTCGTACTGCGCCGCGAGCAGCGCCTGGCGCAGCTTCGGCTCCTCGCGCTTGTACTCGGACTTCGTCAGCTTGTGGCCGATCTCGGCGGATTCGAACATCGCGTCTCTCCCCGGGGCGGTGCGGCGCCCCTCAAGGTACCTTCAACGGTTCGGGGCGTCCAACGCCGCGAGCCGCGGGGCGGGCGCCTCGCGGCTGCCGGTGGCCTTGCAGTCGGCCGGCGGGCAGGCGAAGCGGTAGTAGCGCTGGTTCAGGTGGGCGGCGACGTCGGCGATCTCGTCGTCCGTCCACTTGAGCCCCGTGTTGGCGCTCCAGCGGCGCACCCAGGCGCGAAGCGACGCGAGGTCCTTCGCCTCGCGCTGCTTGCGGCCGTGGACGCTCTCGGCGTGGCAGCCGGTGCAGCCGGACTCGTAGAGCGTCTTTCCGCGCGCGGCGTCGGCGGCCTCCGCGGCGCCGGCGCAGGCGAGGGCGGCGAGGAGGAACACGGCGGGGAGCGAGGCGATGCGCATGGGGGTGGCGGCCGGCGCTTGCCCATCCAGTCTCCCACCGGGCCCGGGGCGGCGATTGCTCTGGATCAAGCGGCGGGCGGGGCCTGCGGCGCGGGCGGCTTGCGGCGCCAGAAGCGCCGTTCCTTCGCCGCGGCGGCGAGCGCCCGCGCGGCAGCCTCGATCCCGGCGGCTTCGCGCGCGGCGAACCAGCCGCGGGCGAACTCGAGGAAGCCCGGGGGCGGGGAAAGCTCGGCCACGTGCGCCAGCGCGTTGGCGCAGTCGTTGGCGAGGCCCAGCGCGTCCTGCACGCGCGAGAGCGCCCGCACGTGGCGCCGCACGGCCTGCGCGCGGAAGAGCGAGCCCAGGAACTCCACCGCGTAGCGCTGGCGCTTCACGAGGATGCGCAGGCGGTGGCGACCCGCGGCGTCCAGCGTGGCGAAGGCGCCCGCGCCCTCGCGCACGCGCCGCGCGCCCTTGCGCAGGCTGCGCGAGGCGAAGTCCTTGAGAGGCTCGGCGCCTTCCGGCGGCTCGGCGGGCGCGCTCACCCAGCGGGAGAGCCGGATCATCGCGAGCCCGTAGCGCGGCGAGACGATGGCCTCGCGCGCGGCGCGCCGGGCGTCGCGCTGGCGCGCACGGGCACGCGCGAGGACGGCCCGGGCGACGGCGGCATCCCCGTGCGCGGCGGCGAGCGGCGGCAGGGTCTCGGTCACGAAGACGTCCCAGTCGCGGCAGCGGCCCAGCGTCGCGGCCGCCCAGCGCAGGTCCTCGGCGAAGGGCCCGTCCTCGCCGGGCTGCAGCACCGGCCCGAAGAGCCGCAACGCCGAGCGCAGGCGGCGCAGCGCCACCCGCAGCTGGTGGACGAACTCGATGTCGGGGGAATCGAGCACGCCCGCCTCGTTCGCCTGCGCGTGCGCGAGGCAGGCGGCGGCGGTGCGGCGCGCCGCCTCGCGCGCGTCGGGGGCCTCGTCGACGGGCTCTTGCGCCGCGTGCACCGGACGGGGGCGGGGCGAGTCGAGGAGCTCCAGCCCGCGGGCGAGCTTGGAGGCCGGCTCGGGGCGAAGCGCCAGGTGGGCCGCCAGCGCCTCGGCAAGGTCGAAGGCGGCGGCGGCCGGACCGTCGAGCACCTCGATCTCCAGCTCCTCCAGGGGGTGCTCGCGGCCGCGCGCGACGATGCGGCCCTCGTCCAGCGCCACTTCCAGGCGCGCGCCCGGCTGCGGCTCGAGCACCCAGCGCGTTCGGCGGAACTCCGTCGTCACCGTGGGCGCGAGGCGCTCGTGCAGGGAGGCGGCCCCGGGCAGCTCCGCGAGCGGCGTGCCGGCGAAGCGCGAGAGGTCGAGGACGGGGCCGGGCACGGGGTACTCCCACTCGGGGCGCTGGTGCAGGCCCGCCGCCGTGCTGCCGGAAGCCTTGAGTGTGACGCGCCAGTGGCGGCCTTCGCGGCGCAGGCGCAGCCCCAGCCCGTGGCGCGAGAGCTCGCGCGTGGGCGTGTCGAAATAGATCGCGCTGTAGCGCGCGCGCCGGGCCTCGGCGCCGGCGAGCGGCGGGGTGGCGGCGACCTTCGCGCCCTCGCCCGGCGCGAGGACGAGCTTCAGTTCGGTTTCGTGGGGGATGGGCGGCATGGCGGGAGCAGGGGCGCTCCTCCCACACTACGCAAGATTCGCCCGGCCTTCCACCGCGGCGGGCCGCCGCCTTGGGACTAAAGGGAAGTGCGCGCGTGCCAGAGCTCGGGGAAGAGGACGCCGTCGAGCATGCGCCGCAGGTAGGCCACGCCGGAGGTGCCGCCCGTGCCGCGCTTGAAGCCGATGATGCGTTCGACGGTGGTCGCGTGGCGGAAGCGCCACTGCCGGAAGGCGTCCTCGAGGTCCACGAGCTTCTCGGCGAGCTCGTAGAGGTCCCAGTGATGCGCGGTGTCGCGGTACACGGCGACCCAGGCCTCGCACACCGTCCCGTCGAACGCGCGCGGCACCGTCCAGTCGCGCTCGGCGGCGGCCGGGTCGATCGCGAAGCCGCGCGCCGCCAGCAGCCGCACCGCCTCGTCGTAGAGCGAGGGCTCGGCGTGCAGCCTCTCCAGCGGCGCGAGGATGTCGGGCCGGTGGCGGTGCGGCGCCATCATCACCGCGCTCTTCGCGCCGAGGGCGAACTCGATCATGCGGTACTGCCACGACTGGAAGCCGGAGGCGCTGCCCAGGGAGGCGCGGAAGGCCGAGTACTCGGACGGCGTGAGCGTCGAAAGCACGTCCCAGGACTGGTTGAGCTGCGCCATGATGCGCGCCACGCGCGCGAGCATCTTCGCGGCCGGCGCGAGGTCGCCCGCGCGCACGCGGTCGCGCGCGCCGAGCAGCTCGTGCAGCATGAGCTTCATCCACAGCTCGCTGGCCTGGTGCTGCACGATGAAGAGCATCTCGTTGGGGTCGCCGGAACGCGGGTGCTGCGCGCCGAGGATCTCGTCGAGGTGCAGGTAGTCGCCGTAGCTCATGGCCCCGGCGAAATCGAGCCGTGCTCCGTCGGCGACGGTCGTGTCGTGGCCCATGGGCGCGCTCCGCGGTGGAAAGGCGCCCAGTCTAGCGTGCGCCGGCGCACGCAGCGGCCTTTCGAAGCGGAGGAACGTTCCCGGTTCCTGGGCCCGCAAGCGTGACCACCGGACGGGTGCCCAAAAACCCGAGGGCGGTCAACACACGACCACCCTCGGGTTTTTACCCGTCGAGAGATGGGGCCGCTGGCGCTGCCCCATCCCGGTGGTCGCGTGCCCAAGGAACCCGGAACGTTCCTCCGCTTCGAAAGACCGCCGCGCGGGCCGTGCCCGTGCGGTCAGGGGCGCACGTACGCCCAGCCCTCGCGCTGGCGCTTCATGATGTGCACGACGCCGGCGTCGACGAACTTCACGCCGGGGAGGATGTGGTCGCGGTCGACCTTGGTGTTCTTCATCGTGTTCTCGCAGGCGATGACGGAGACGCCCTGGGCGCTGGCGCTGGCGATGCGCTGGGCCACGGCCGACTCCTTCTTCAGCATGGGCAGGCCGGGGCCGTAGGCGACGACCTCGACGTCGACGTTGTCCATGCCGAGGTCGACCTGGACGTTGCGGGCGTTGTTGAGGGCGAGGTTCCACTTGCCGGGGTCGTTGTCGCTCACCTGGATCACGACGTGCTGGCGGCCGTCGGCGGGCGGGGCGGCGAGGGCGCCCAGGGCGGCGGTGGCGAGAGCAAGGGCGGCGAGGCCGCGGGAAAGGGCGATGGGCATGGATGCTCCTCCGTTTTTCGTTGTGGGCGGGCGCCGCGCGGGTTGCCCGCCCGGCTCCGGAAGGGTTGACGGGCGGCGGCCCCCGGATATTCCCGGCGGGTCATCCCCGGCTATCGGGCGCGGCGCCGTCAGGGAATAATCGGCGGCTTCGGCGCGTCTATTCGGGATGGGGATGGGATTCGAGCTCCTTTTCGGTCGCGGGCACGCATTGCGGGGCGAGATCGAGCGTTCGCGCGACCTGCTTCGCCGCATGGCGTACGCGTGGTGCCACGACGCGGCGCTGGCCGACGACCTCGCGCAGCTCGCGGTGGAGAAGGCGCTGCGCGCGAGCGGCCAGCTGCGCGATCCCGCGCGGCTCAAGGCCTGGCTGCTGCAGATCCTCGCCAACTGCCTGCGCGACCATCACCGGGAGTCGCGCGACTTCGTCGACCTGGACAGCGTGGCCGAGCTCGTGGCCGACGAGGGCGACAGCCCGGAGGAGAAGCGCGCGAGCGCCGAGCTGGTCGGCCGCGTGCGGCGGGCCGTGGCGGCGCTGCCGCTGGGCCAGCGCCAGGTGGTGACGCTGGTCGACCTCGAGGAATGCAGCTATTCGGAAGCCGCGGAGATCCTCGCGATCCCCGTCGGCACGGTGATGAGCCGGCTCTGCCGGGCGAGGCAGGCGCTGAAGGCCGTGCTCGAGCCCGTGGCGCAGGAGTCGCTCGGGACCCGGTTGCGGAGCGTGAAATGAGCGGGGAACACAAGGTTTCGGACGAGATGCTGGGCGCGTTCGTCGACGGCCAGGTCGGCCGGGCGGAATGGGCCGGCATCGCGCAGGCGGTCGAGGGCGACGCGGCCCTGCGCGAGGAGGTGTGCCGGCTTCGCGCGACGAAGGAGATGGTGCGCCACGCCTACGCCTCGCCGCCGGGGGCCGGGCGCCCGCGCCGGCGGCGGGGCAGCCCCGGGTGGCTCGCGCTGGTGGCCTCGAGCCTGCTCTTCGCGCTCGCGGGGTGGTTCGGCCACGCCGGGTGGAGCCGCCCGCCGGTGCTCGACGCCGCGTCGGCCTACGCGCTGAGCGGCGACTGGCATTCCCTGCGCAGCGACTGGGGGTCGCTGAAGGACGGCAAGGTGCTCGTGCACGTGAGTTCCGCGGACCGCGGCGCCCTTCGTTCCGCCGTGGACGAGGTCGAGGACCTCCTGCGCGATGCCGCCAGCGGCGGCCGCCGGCTCGAAGTCGCCATCGTCGCCAATGGCCCGGGGCTGGACCTCCTGCGGGCCGACGACCGCGAGTTTTCCGCGCGGCTCGCGACCCTGCGCCGCGATTTTCCCTCGCTGGGGTTCGTCGCCTGCGGGCAGACGGTGAACCGGCGCCGCGCGGCGGGGCACGCGGTCGACCTCGTGCCCGGCACCATCGTGGCCACCTCGGCCCTGCACGAGGTCGTCGAGCGCCTGCGCGCCGGCTGGATCTACGTCCGCGCCTGAAGCGGACCGGTTCCGCAGACCGGTTCCGCAGACCGGTTCCGTAGACCGGTTCCGGCGGGGTTTTCGTCTACCATGCGGCGTGTAACCGGCCCCGGCCGAGGAACGAACTACCGCCTGCCATGCACGCGACCCTGCCCCTGCTCGTCCAGAGCGACTTCCCACCGATCGCCCGCCGCCGCCTCGAGACGGTGCAGGCGAACCTCGGCTACGTGTGCAACCAGTCGTGCCTGCACTGCCACGTGAACGCCGGGCCCACGCGCACCGAGTCCATGTCGGGCGAGACGGTCGAGCAGCTCCTCGCCTTCCTGGCGGCCTCCGGCGCCGGCACCCTGGACCTCACGGGCGGGGCCCCCGAGCTCAATCCGCATTTCCGGCCGCTCGTCGCGCGGGCCCGGGCGATGCAGGTGAAGGTGATCGACCGCTGCAACCTCACCATCCTCGAGGAGCCGGGACAGGAGGACCTGGCCGGGTTCCTCGCGGCCCACCGGGTGGAAATCGTGGCCTCGCTGCCCTGCTACACCGAGGAGCTGGTGGACCGGCAGCGCGGCAAGGGCGCCTACGGGAAGAGCGTCCGCGCGATCGGCCGGCTGAACGAGCTGGGCTACGGGCGCGAGGGCACGGGCCTCGCGCTGAACCTCGTCTACAACCCGCAGGGCGCGAGCCTGCCGCCCGCGCAGGAGAAGCTGGAGGCCGACTACAAGCGCATCCTCGGCGAGGTCTTCGGCATCCGCTTCAACGCGCTTTTCACCCTGGCCAACATGCCCATCCAGCGCTTCGGCTCGACGCTCGTCTCCAAGGGGCAGTTCAACGCGTACATGGCGTTGCTGCGCGGCGCCCACCGCGACGGGAACCTCGACGCCGTGATGTGCCGCTCGCTGGTCTCGGTCGACTGGCGGGGCTACCTCTACGACTGCGACTTCAACCAGATGCTGGGCCTGCCGCTCGCGGTGGCCGGCCGCCCGCGCCCGCACCTCGCCGACGTGCTGGGCCGCGACCTCGAGGGCAACCCCATCGTCGTGCGCGACCACTGCTACGGCTGCACCGCGGGGCAGGGCTCCTCGTGCGGCGGGGCGCTGGGCCAGTGAGCGGGCACGACGCCCGGCCGGGGCGAAGCTGCCCGACGGCCTACCGCTACCCGCCGCGCACGCTCGACCGCGCGCCCGAGATCGAGGCCGAGACGCTCCTCGTCGTGGGCGGGCTCTACGGCAACGTCGAGGCGCTCGCGGCCGTGCTCGAGCTGGCCGCGCGCGAGGCCGCGCCCGCCGCGATCGCCTTCAACGGCGACTTCCACTGGTTCGACGCCGATCCCGCCGACTTTGCGCGCGTGCAGGCCGCGGTGGAGGCGCACGCCGCGACGCGCGGCAACGTCGAGACGGAGATCGCGCAGGAGGACTCGGGCGCCGGCTGCGGCTGCGCCTACCCCGCGGACGTGAGCGACGCCGAGGTGGCGCGCTCCAACGAGATCCTCGCGCGCCTGCGCGAGACGGCGCGCGGCTTCCCCGAGGCCCGCGGCCGGCTCGCCCGCCTGCCGATGAACCGGGTCGCCCGCGTGGGGCGCGCGCGCGTGGCCATCGTCCACGGCGACGCCGCGTCGCTCGCGGGCTGGGGCTTCGCGCACGGCGCGCTGGACGATCCGGCCCACCGGCGGTGGCTCGAGTCGGCCTTCGCGGAATCGAAGGCGGACCTCTTCGCGAGCAGCCACACCTGCCTGCCGGCGCTTCGCGTCTTCGACTTCGGGCGCGGCCCCGTGGCCGTGGCCAACAACGGCGCGGCGGGCATGCCCAACTTCGCGGGCGAGCGCTTCGGGGTCGCAACGCGCATCTCGGTGCGCCCGGCCGCGGACGCGCTGTACGGCACGCGCGTGGCCGGCGTGCACGTCGAGGCGGTCGCCGTGCGCTACGACGCGCCCGCGTGGGAACGCCGCTTCCTCGCCGCGTGGCCGGTGGGCTCGGCCGCGCACGACTCCTACTTCCGGCGCATCGCGCAGGGCCCCGCGTTCGCGCGCGAGCGTGCCCTGCCCAGGGCGGCGTGAGCCCATGAGGGGCGGCCGCCTCGCGCTTCTCGCCGCCATCGCGGCGCTGGTCGCCGCGTACTTCGCCCTCGACCTCGGCCGCTTCCTCTCGCTCGAGTACTTCAAGTCGCAGCAGGCCGCGCTGGAAGCCTTCGTGCGCGCCAACCCCCTGCAGGCCGCGGCCGCCTACTTCGCCGTCTACGTCGCCGTCACGGGGCTCTCGCTTCCCGGCGCGACGATCCTCACGCTCGCCGGCGGCGCCGTGTTCGGCCTGCTCTGGGGCCTCGTGATCGTCTCCTTCGCCTCGACGATCGGCGCGACGCTCGCCTTCCTCGCCTCGCGCTTCCTGCTGCGCGACTGGGTGCAGGCGAAGTTCGGCGACAAGTTGAAGCCCATCAACGAGGGCGTGGCGAAGGAAGGCGCCTTCTACCTCTTCGCGCTCAGGCTCGTTCCCGCCTTCCCGTTCTTCGTGGTGAACCTCGTGATGGGGCTCACGCCGATGCGCACGGCCACCTACTACTGGGTGAGCCAGCTGGGCATGCTCGCGGGCACCGTCGTCTACGTCTACGCCGGCACGCAGCTCGCGGGCATCACCTCGCCCAAGGGCATCCTCTCGCCGGGGCTCCTCGGCGCCTTCGTCCTGCTGGGACTCTTCCCGTTCATCGCCAGGCGCATCGTCGGGGCGCTCAAGGCGCGCAAGGTCTACGCGCGGTGGAAGCGCCCCGCACGGTACGACCGCAACGTCGTGGTGATCGGCGCGGGCTCCGCGGGGCTCGTCACCGCCTACATCGCCGCGGCGGTGCGCGCCAAGGTGACGCTGGTCGAGCGCCACCGCATGGGCGGCGACTGCCTCAACACGGGCTGCGTGCCGTCCAAGGCGCTCCTCCGGTCGGCGAAGTTCCTCTCGCACGTGAAGCGCGCGCCGGAGTTCGGCATCCGCGCGGCCAGCGCCGACTTCGACTTCGCCGACGTGATGGAGCGCGTGCAGCGCGTCGTGAAGGCGATCGAGCCGCACGATTCCGTCGAGCGCTACACGGGCCTGGGCGTGGAGGTGGTCGAGGGCACGGCGCGCATCCGCGACCCGTGGACGGTGGAGATCGCGAAGGCGGACGGGACGGCGACCGCGCTCACCACGCGCAACATCGTGGTCGCCGCGGGCGCGCGGCCCTTCGTGCCGCCCATCCCGGGGCTCGCGGAAGCGAACCCGCTCACCTCGGACACCGTTTGGGCGCTGCGCAGGCTCCCGGCGCGCCTCGTGGTGCTGGGCGGCGGGCCCATCGGCTGCGAGCTCGCGCAGGCCTTCGCGCGCTTCGGCGCGAAGGTGACGCAGGTGGAGATGCTGCCGCGCCTCATGATCCGCGAGGACCCGGAGGTCTCCGCGCTCGTGCGCAGCCGCTTCGAGGCGGAGGGGGTCGCGGTCCTCACCGGCCACAAGGCGAAGGAAGTGCGGGTCGCGGGCCGCGAGAAGGTGCTCGTGGTGGAGTCGGGGGGCGAGGAGAAGGAGATCGCGTTCGACGAGATCCTCGTCGCCGTGGGCCGCGTCGCCAACACCGAGGGCTACGGGCTGGAGGAACTGGGCGTGGCCACCACGAAGCAGCGCACGGTCGAAGTCAACGAGTTCCTCGAGACGGGCTACCCCAACATCTACGCCTGCGGCGACGTGGCCGGCCCGTACCAGTTCACGCACACCGCCTCGCACATGGCGTGGTACGCGGCGGTGAACGCGCTCTTCGGGCGGTTCCGCCGGTTCCGCGTGGACTGGTCGGTGGTCCCCTGGGCCACCTTCACGGAGCCCGAGGTGGCGCGCGTGGGCCTGAACGAGACGGAGGCGAAGGAGAAGGGCATCGCCCACCAGGTGGTGACCTACGGCATCGACGACCTCGACCGCGCCATCGCCGACGGCGAGGCGCACGGCTTCGTGAAGGTGATCGTGAAGCCGGGCTCGGACGCGATCCTGGGCGCCACGATCGTGGGCGAGCACGCCGGCGACCTCATCGCCGAGTTCGTGGCCGCGATGCGCCACGGCATCGGCCTGAACAAGGTGCTGGGCACGATCCACATCTACCCCACGCTGGCGGAGGCCAACAAGTTCGCCGCCGGCGCCTGGAAGCGCTCCACCGTCACGCACGGGCAGATGGACTTCCTCGCCGCCTTCCACGCCTGGACGCGCGGGGAGGGCGGCCTCGGGTCCGTTCTCGGGCGCGTGGGCCCGCTCCTCTCCGACAAGCGCCCCTGGCACGACCCCTCGAGGCACTGACCGCCGTGATCCGCTCGCTCCTCCTCGCCGCCACGCTCGCCGCCGCCACGGCGGCCCACGCCTTCGACCACTCGCACGCCGCGTGGGACGCGCTCGTGAAGCGGCACGTGAAGCTGGTCGACGGCGGCAAGGCCTCCCAGGTGCGCTACGCCGGCTTCGCGAAGGACCGCGCGGCGCTCAAGGCGTACCTCGCGGAGGTCTCGAAGGTGGGCGAGGCCGAGTTCCGCGGCTGGACGAAGCCGCAGCAGGCGGCGTTCCTCGTGAACGCCTACAACGCGTTCACGGTCGAGCTCATCCTCACGAAGTATCCCGACCTCAAGTCCATCCGCGACCTCGGCAACCTCCTCTTCAACAGCCCGTGGAAGAAGAAGTTCTTCACCCTCTTCGGGCGCGAGTCCTGGCTCGACCAGGTCGAGCACGAGATGCTGCGCAAGCCCGGCGCCTACGACGAGCCGCGCGTGCACTACGCCGTCAACTGCGCCTCCGTCGGCTGCCCGATGCTGCGCGAGGAGGCCTTCGTGGCCGGCCGCCTCGAGGCGCAGCTCGAGGAGCAGGCGCGGCGCTTCCTCTCCGACCGCACGAGGAACCGCTTCAACCCCGCCACGGGCAGGCTCGAGGTGTCCGAGATCTTCAAGTGGTTCAAGGAGGACTGGACCTCCGGCTACCGCGGGCTCTCCGGGACCGGGGCGCCGGTCAGTTCCCGCGAGCAGTACTTCGCGCGCTACGCCGACCTCCTCGCCGACAGCCCCGCGGACCGCCGCCTCGTGGCCGAGGGCAAGGCGCCCATCGCGCACCTGGACTACGACTGGTCCCTCAACGACGCGCGATAATGGCCGGGTGAGCCGGCTCTCGATCATCGTTCCCGCCCTCGACGAGGCGGCGGGCATCGCGGCGTGCCTCGCCCCGCTTCAGCCGATGCGCGCGCGGGGGGCCGAGGTGATCGTGGTCGACGGCGGCAGCAGCGACGACACCGTCGCGCTCGCGCGACCGCTCGCGGACCGCGTGACGGCGGCGCCGCGCGGGCGGGCCGCGCAGATGAACGCGGGCGCGGCGCTCGCGTCCGGCGACACGCTCCTCTTCCTGCACGCCGACACGCGCCTGCCCGGGGATGCCGACACGCTCGTCCTCGAGGGCCTCGCCACGACGGGCTGCCACTGGGGCCGCTTCGACGTCGCCATCGAGGGCGGGCCGGCGCTGCTTCGCCTCGTGGCCGCGTTCATGAACGCGCGCTCGCGGCTCACCGGCATCGCCACGGGCGACCAGGCGATCTTCGCGCGCGCCGGCGCCTTCTCCGCCGCCGGCGGCTTCCCGCCCATCGCGCTGATGGAGGACATCGCGTTCTCGAAGGCGATGAAGCGGCAGGGCGCGCCGCTCTGCCTGCGCGAGAAGGCCGTCACCTCCGGCCGGCGTTGGGAGCGGCACGGCGCGGTCGCGACCATCCTCCTCATGTGGCGGCTGCGGCTCGCCTACTTCCTCGGCGCCGACCCCGCGCGCCTGGCGGAGCGCTATGGCCGCGGCCGCGCCTGAGCCCGTGCAGGTCGCGGTGTTCGCCAAGGCGCCGGTGCCGGGCGAGGTGAAGACGCGCCTCGTGCCGCTGCTGGGCGCCGCCGATGCGGCGGAGCTGCACGCGGCACTCGTTCGCCGCGCGATCGCGACGGCACGGAACGCGGGCCTCGGCCCGGTGTCCCTCTGGTGCATGCCGGACACGGGGCACCCCTTCTTCGCCGCCTGCGCCGCGGCCTCCGGCGTGGCCCTGCACGCCCAGAGCGGCGGCCACCTCGGCGCCCGCATGGCGCGCGCCTTCGAGCACCTGCTGGCCGCGGGCCCCGCGCTCCTCGTGGGCGCCGATTGCCCGGGCCTCACGCCCGCGGACCTGCGCGAGGCCGCCGCGGCGCTCGCCGGCCACGACGCCGTGCTCCAGCCCGCGGAGGACGGCGGCTACGTGCTGGTGGGCCTTTCCCGGCCGGCGCCCGCGATCTTCGAGGGCATCCGCTGGGGCGAGGCGACGGTGATGGCCGACACCCGCGAGCGCCTGCGCGGCGCGGGGTTGCGCTGGAAGGAGATGCCCGAACGCTGGGACGTGGACCGCCCCGAGGACTACCGCCGCCTGCTCGCCTCGGGCCTGCTCGCGGAGGCGCCGCGGTGACCGGCCGCGCGGCGCCCCTCGTGGCGGGGCTCCTCTCGGGCGCGCTCGCCTTCGCCGCAGCCGCGGGCATGGCGCCCTTCTCCACCGCGAAGCCGGGGGCGGCGCTGCCCGACGGCTGGCGCCCGCTCACGCTGCCGCGCGTGGCCGCGCCCGAGCTTGCCCTCGTCGACGACGGTGGCGCGACGGTGCTGCGCGTGCGTTCCGCGGCGGCGGCCGGCACGGTCGCGCACGACCTCGCCGCCGATCCCGCGGCCACGCCGGTGCTCGCGTGGCGCTGGAAAGTCGACCGCGTGGTGGAGAAGGCCGACCTTGCGACGAAGGCGGGCGACGACTTCGCGGCGCGCGTCTACGTCTTCTTCGACGTGCCGGTGGAGGCGCTGTCGCTGGGCGCGCGCATGAAGGCGCTGGTCGCGCGCGCCATCTGGGGCGAGAAGCTCCCCACGGCCGCGCTCTGCTACGTCTGGGACAACCGCCACCCGCCCGGGACGCGGGCGTGGAACCCGTACACGGACCGCGTGCGCACCGTGGTGCTGCGCAGCGGCCGGCCGGGCGCATGGGCGGCGGAGTCGCGCGACCTCGAGGCCGATTTCCGCGAGGCCTTCGGCGCGCAGTGGCCGGGCCCGGTGCCGCGCGTGACCGGCATCGCCGCCGGCAACGACACGGACCAGACGGGCGAGGCCGTGACGGCCTGGTTCGGCGACTTCCGCCTGGAGCGGCGGCCGTGAGGCGGCTGGTCCTCCTCGGCGGCGGCCATGCGCACGTGCACGTGCTGAAGACGATGGGCGACGCGCTCGACCCCACCGTGAGCGTGACCCTCGTGACGCCCGTGGCGAGGCAGGTCTATTCGGGGATGCTCCCGGGCTGGGTGGCTGGCCACTACGCGCTGGACGATTGCGCGATCGACCTCCTCGCGCTCGCGGCGCGCGCGCGGGCGCGGGTCGTGCAGTCCTCGGCCTCGCTCGTGAGCCCGTCGATGCGCGAGGTGATCTGCGCCAACGGCGAGGTGCTGGGCTACGACGTGCTCTCCATCGACGTCGGCTCCCAGCCCGCCGTCGGCGACGCGAAGGGCGTGGCGGAGCACGCGATCGCCGTTCGCCCCCTGGAGCGCTTCGTGCAGGGCTGGGAGGGCGTGCTCGCGCGCGCCCGCGACGGGGGCCTCAACGCCGTCTCCATCGTCGGCGGCGGCGCGGCCGGGCTCGAGCTCGCCTTTGCCATGGACCACCGCTTCCGCGCGGAGGCGGGAGACGCCGCCCCCCATGTGCGCGTGCTCACGGATGCGCGGTCGGTGGTGCCCGAGTATCCCGCCGCGGCGCGCGGGCGGCTGCTGCGCGAGGCGCGGCGCCGCAACGTCGGCACGCATCCGGGCTGCGCCGTCACCGAGGTGGGCCCCGGCCACCTGCGGCTGCGCGACGCGATCGAGTTCTCCACGGACGCGACCTTCTGGGTGACGGGCGCGGCGGCGCCGCCGCTGCTGCGCGATTCGGGATTCGCCACCGACCCGCGCGGCTTCCTCGACGTGAACGACTTCATGCAGTCGGTCTCGCACCCGGAGGTCTTCGGCGCGGGCGACTGCGCCACGAACGCGGCCAACCCGCGGCCCAAGGCGGGCGTCTTCGCCGTGCGCGCGGGGCCGCCGCTCGTGGCCAACCTCCTCGCGGCGCTCAAGGGCGGGCCGCTCGCGACCTTCATCCCGTCGCCGCGGTTCCTCGCGCTCGTCTCCTGCGGCGGCAGGCGCGCGGTCGGGATCTACGGCGCGGCGTCGTTCGAGGGCGGATGGGCGTGGCGCTGGAAGGACCGCATCGACCGCGGCTTCGTCGCGCGCTACTCGGCCGCGGCGCTCGCCGGGGGGCGCTAGCGCCGGTCAGCCCGCGGCCGCGGGCGCGGGTTTCCCCGCGCGGATGCGCACCACCTTCACCATGCGGTCGTGCACCTGCAGCACCTCCACCGGGTGCCCCGCGACGATGAGCGCCGTGCCGGGCTCCGGGATGTCCTCCAGCGCCTCCAGCACCAGCCCGTTGATGGTCTTGGGCCCTTCCAGCGGGAAGTGGAAGCCCGCCTTGCGGTTGAGCACGCGCAGCGGGCAGGTGCCCTCGGCGATGACGGAGCCGTCGGGCTCCTTGCGCAGGAGGTTGCCGGACATGGGCTTCTGGCTGGTGAACTCGCCCACGATCTCCTCGAGGATGTCCTGCAGGGTCACGAGCCCCAGGATCTCGCCGTACTCGTCGACCACCAGGCCCACGTGGCGGAACTGGTCCTGGAAGTTGGTGAGCTGCTGCAGCAGCGGCGTCCCCTCGGGGAGGTAGTACGGGTCCCGGAGGATCGCGCGGATGCCGTCCTTGTCCAGCGGCTCCTTGCGCGAGGCGTTGAGGAATTTCCTCACGTGCAGGATCCCCACGACCTTCTCGAGGCTGCCCTCGTAGACGACCAGCCGCGTGTGGTGGGCCGTCGCGATGGCGGTGCGGATGTCGTCGATGTCGTCCTCGAGGTCGATCCCCTCGATCTGGCCGCGCGGCGTCATCGTGTCGTCGACCGTCATGTCCTCCAGCTCGAAGAGGTTGAGGAAGATCGACTGGTGCTTCTTGGGGATGAACTTGCCGCCCTCCAGCACGAGCGTGCGCAGCTCCTCCATCGAGAGGTTCTGGCCCTCGTCCGACGGCGGCTTGATGAACATGAGCCGCAGCAGCCCCTGCACGAACAGGTTCACGAACCACACCACCGGGTAGGCCACCCGCAGCAGCGGCGACAGGACATAGGCCGAGGGGAGCGCGATCGCCTCGGGGTAGGTGGCGCCGATCACCTTGGGCGTGATCTCGCTGAAGACGAGGATGAAGAACGTGACCGAGGCGGTCGCGATCATCAGCGTGTACTCGCCCTCGCCGAAGAGGCGGATCGACATCTCGGCGACGAGCACCGCCGAGGCCGCGTTCACGAGGTTGTTGCCGAGGAGGATCACGCCCAGCAGGCGGTCCGTCCTGTCCAGCAGCTCCTGCGTGAGTCGGGCCGAGCGCTTGCCCTCGCGCACCAGGTGCTTCAGGCGGTTCCGGTTCAGCGCCATCATGCTCGTCTCGGCGATCGAGAAGAAGCCGGCGACGAGCAGCATCACGGCGAGCGCCGTGAAGAGCCACGTGAGCGGGACCTGGTCGGACATGGGGGCGCGCCCTCAGCCCCGGTGCAGGATGATCTCGAGGACGAACTTGCTGCCGAGGTAGGCGAGCAGGAGCGCGGCGAACCCCCAGAGCGTGAGGTAGACGGCGCGCTTGCCGCGCCAGCCGCGGAAGTACCGGCCCCACAGCAGCGAGCCGAAGATGAGCCACGAGACGATGCCGAAGACGGTCTTGTGCGTGGCCTGGAGCGGCTTGCCGAACACCTGCTCGGAGAAGAAGAGCCCCGAGACCACGGTGAGCGTGAGCAGCACGAAGGCGGCGAAGAGGATGCGGAAGAGGAGCGCCTCCATCTCCAGCAGCGGGGGCAGGCTGCGCAGGAACGGCGGCAGGATGCCGCGGTGCAGCCACTTCTGCTCGGCGAGCATCACCACCGCGTGCATCGTGGCCACGATGAACAGGCTGTAGGCGAGCATCGCGATGGCGAAGTGCAGCGTGAAGAGCGGGTCGCCGCCGTGGCGCACGAGGTAGTGCGAGGGGACCACCGCCTGCAGGATCACGGCGACCAGCGCCACCGGCGCCCACAGCCCCTGGATGCTCGCGAGGCCCGGCACGGCGAGGCTCGCCAGCCAGTAGATCGCCACCGTGAGCCAGATGATGAGCGAGATCGAGTTGGAGACGCCGAGGTTCAGGCCCTCGTCGGAAAGCACGCCCGAGTAGACGAGCATGCCGTGAAGCACGAGCGCCACGGGCAGGAGCACGCCCTCCAGCCGGAAGGCGCCACCGGCCGGGGCGCCGTTGCCGGCGGCGGCCGGCGCGTGTGCGGCCCGCCAGGCGAGCGCCGCGAGGGCGAGCCAGCAGGCGGCGGTGCTAAAATAGAGGGCCGAATCGCGCATTTTCGAGGCGGTTCAGTCTACACCAATTCCCCTGCAGGCCCCCCGATGCTCGACGCCCTGACGCAGCGCCTGTCCTCCGTCATCAAGACGATGCGCGGCCACGCGCGCCTCACCGAGGAGAACGTCTCGGAGGCGCTGCGCGAGGTGCGCATGGCGCTGCTGGAGGCCGACGCGGGCCTGCCGGTGGTGAAGGACTTCGTCGCGCGCGTGAAGGAGAAGGCGCTCGGCCAGGAGGTCCTGGGAAGCCTCACGCCGGGCCAGGCGCTCGTTGGCGTGGTGCACGACGAGCTGGTGGCCCTCATGGGCGGCACGAACGCCGCGCTGGACCTCGCCACGCAGCCGCCGGCCGTGGTGCTGCTCGCGGGCCTGCAGGGCGCGGGCAAGACCACCAGCGCCGGCAAGCTCGCGCGGCTCCTCAAGGGGCAGAAGAAGAAGGTGCTGCTGGTCTCGGCCGACGTCTACCGCCCGGCGGCCATCGAGCAGCTGAAGACGCTCGCCCGCCAGCTCGACATCGACCTCTTTCCCTCCGACGCCACCCAGAAGCCGGTGGAGATCGCCGCCAACGCCCTCGACTGGGCGCGCAAGCACTACCACGACGTGCTCATCGTCGACACGGCGGGGCGCCTGGCCATCGACGAGGCGATGATGGCCGAGGTGAAGGCCGTGCACGCGGCCGTGAAGCCCGTCGAGACGCTCTTCGTGGTCGACTCCATGCAGGGGCAGGACGCGGTGAACGTCGCGCGCGCCTTCTCGGAGGCGCTTCCGCTCACGGGCGTGGTCCTCACCAAGCTCGACGGCGATGCCCGCGGGGGAGCCGCGCTCTCGGTGCGCGCCGTGACGGGCGTGCCCATCAAGTTCGCCGGCGTCTCGGAGAAGATGGACGGGCTGGAGCCCTTCCACCCCGAGCGCATGGCCTCGCGCATCCTCGGCATGGGCGACATCGTCTCGCTGGTGGAGGAGGCGAGGAAGTCGGTCGACGAGGTCGAGGCGAAGAAGCTCGCCGACAAGTTCCGGAAGGGCAAGGAGTTCGACCTCGAGGACTTCAAGTCGCAGATCCAGCAGATGAAGAAGATGGGCGGGGTCTCCGCCCTCATGGACAAGCTCCCGGCGCAGCTCACGCAGGCCGCGGCCCAGGCGCCGGACCTGCAGGAGAAGTCCATCCGCCGCACCGAGGGCATCATCAACGCCATGACGCCGCAGGAGCGCAGGAAGCCCGAGCTCATCAAGGCCTCGCGCAAGCGCCGCATCGCCGCGGGCGCGGGCGTGCAGGTGCAGGAGGTGAACCGCCTGCTCAACCAGTTCGAGCAGATGCGCAAGATGATGAAGATGATGCGCTCCGGCGGGCTGGCGAAGATGATGCGCGGCATGAAGGGCATCCTGCCGGGGATGCGGTGAGGCGCGCGCTCGCCGCGCTGCTGCTCGCGCTTCCGGTGGCCGCCCAGCCGGCGGAGCCGTCCGGCCACGACCGCCTCGCCCGCGACCTCTACCGCGAGCTGGTGGAGATCCGCACCGTCCACCCCGACGGCGACAACACGGCCGCGGCGCGCGCCATGGCCCGGCGCCTGCTCGAGGCAGGCTTCGACGCGAAGGACGTGGAGGTGGTCGAGCCCGCGCCGCGCAAGGGCAACCTCGTGGCGCGGCTGCGCGGCACCGGGGAGCTTCGGCCGCTGCTGCTGCTCGCGCACATCGACGTCGTGGAGGCGAAGGCGGAGGACTGGTCCGACGGACTCGACCCCTTCCGCCTCATCGAGAAGGACGGCTACTACTACGGGCGCGGCACGCTCGACGACAAGGCGATGGCCGCGATCTTCGTCGCGAGCCTCGTGAGGCTGCGCGCCGAGGGGTTCCGCCCGAAGCGCGACATCGTGGTGGCCCTCACCGCGGACGAGGAGGGCGGCACGCACAACGGCGTGGCGTGGCTGCTGCGCCACCGCCGCGAGCTCGTCGACGCCGAGTTCGCCCTGAACGAGGGCGGCGCCGGGACGCTGCGCGACGGCAAGCCGTGGATCCACGGCGTGCAGGTGGGCGAGAAGATGTACCTCTCGTTCGACCTGGAGGCCACGCACCCGGGCGGCCACAGCTCGGTGCCCACGCGCGACAACGCCATCTACGACCTCGCGGCGGCGCTCTCCGGCGTGGCGCGGCTGGAGCTTCCCGCGCGCGTGGGCTACGTCACGCGCGCGCACTTCGCGCGGCTCGCCAACATCGAGTCGGGCGAGCTCGCCGAGGCCATCGCGGCGGTCGCGGCCGGCCGGGCGGACGACGCGCAGCTTCGCCGCGTCTCGGCCGAGCCCCGCTACAACGCGCAGCTTCGCACCACCTGCGTGGCCACGAAACTCGAGGGCGGCCACGCGGAGAACGCGCTGCCGCAGCGCGCGAAGGCCGTGGTGAACTGCCGCCTGCTGCCCGGGGAGGACCCGGATTTCGTGCTGCGCGAGCTCCAGCGCGCGGCGGGCGAGCGCGTTCGCGTGAAGGCGCGCGGCGCACCCCGCGCCTCCGAGGCGACCGACGCGCGCTCGCCCGTGATGCGCACCATCGAGCGCGTGTCGGAATCGATGTGGCCCGGCGTCCCCGTCGTGCCGCTCATGAGCGCGGGCGCGACCGACGGCTCGCGGCTTCGCAACGCCGGCATCCCCACCTACGGCGTCTCGGGCCTCTTCCTCGAGCACGGGGAGGTGCGCATCCACGGGCGCGACGAGCGCCTGGCGGTGAAGTCCTTCGTCGAGGGCACCGAGTTCCTCCACCGGCTCGTGAAGGCGCTCGCCGCGGGCGAGTGAGCGGGCGCCCGGGCGTTGACCCGGGTCAAGGCGGCCGGGAGTGCGCGGGGGCGACAATCCGGGGAACTTCGCTAACATTCGCGCGATCGCCGCCGGAGATTCCCATGCGCTTCCCGAAACCGCTCGCCGCCGTCGCGGCCTGCCTGCCCCTCCTCGCCGCCGCGCAGCCCATCGTGGTCGGCCAGTCCGCGCCCCTCACCGGGTCCAACGCCGAGATCGGCAAGGACATCCGCGACGGCGCGCTCGCCTGGTTCAAGCGCGTGAACGAGGCGGGCGGCATCAACGGCCGCAAGGTGGAGCTGGTCTCCCTGGACGACCGGAACGACCGCAAGACCGCGGGCGCCAACGCCGTGAAGCTCGTGAACGAGAACGGCGCCGTCGCGCTCTTCGGCTTCGCCTCGGCCACGCTGTCGCTGGACGCGATGCCGGTCGTGAAGGAGAAGAGGGTTCCCTTCTTCGCGCCCTTCACCGGGGCGGACGCGATCCACAAGCAGAACGGCTTCGTGTTCGTGATGCGCGCCTCCTACGCCGACGAGCTGGAGAAGATCCTCGAGCACTGGAAGAACCTCGGCGTCACGCGCGTGACGGTGGTGAACTACGACGACGAGATCGGCAACCAGAACTACGCCACGGTCGCGCGCATCATGGAGCGCGCCGGCAAGAAGGCGGTGGGCGTGAAGCTCAAGCGCAACGCGCCCGTCGAGAAGGCGCAGATCGACGCCATCATCGCGAGCGACCCGGAGGTCGTGGTCGCCACCACCCTCTACGGCGCCACCGCGCAGGTGATCAAGGGGCTCAAGGCCGCGGGCAAGCCCTACAACATGACCTCGCTTTCCTTCGTGGGCCCCAGCCAGCTCGCCAAGGTAGCCGGCCAGGACGCCGCCGGCGTGTCGGTCGCGGGCGTGGTGCCGCCGCCGGCCAAGGCGATCGTGCCCGTCATCAAGGAGTGCGGCGAGGCCATCCGCAAGGCGGGCCTGCCGGAGCTCAACTACACCAACCTCGAGGCCTGCATCGCCGCCAAGGTCCTCACCGAGGCCATGCGCCGCGCCGGCAAGGAAGTCACCCGCGAGAGCCTCTACAAGGCGCTCAACGGCCTGGGCAGCCTCGACGTGGGCGGCTACGTCGTCACCTTCGGCCCCGCCAGCCGCCACGGCAACCGCTACGTGGAGCTCGCCGTCATCGGCAGGAACGGCCAGTTCCGCTTCTGACCCCCCGAAGGGCGGGGAACGGGGGCGTTGCGCGGGGTGGGCCAAACCCTTATAATGCAAGGCTTTTCCGCTTCCGGCCCTCTCGCCGGGGGCATTTCCAGCAACCGTTACCCGTTGTCAACGGGCAGGAGCCATAAATGGTCGTCATCCGCATGGCGCGCGGCGGCGCGAAGAACCGCCCCTACTACACCGTCGTCGTCGCCGATTCGCGCATGCCGCGCGACGGGCGCTTCATCGAGAAGATCGGTTTCTACAACCCCAAGGCCGCCGAGAACGAGCCCTCCTTCCGTATCGCGCTCGACCGCGTGGCCTACTGGGTCGGCCAGGGCGCGCAGCCCTCGGACGCCGTGAAGAAACTGGTCAAGCGTGGCAAGGCCCAGCTCGCGGCGAAGCCCGAAGCCGCCGCCCAGTAGCGCCGCCGGCACCCCGTACGCGGGGGACGAGTCGCGGCTGGTGGTGATGGGGCGCGTGCTCGGCCCCTTCGGCATCCAGGGCTGGATCAAGCTCAGGACCTTCACGCAATCGCCCGACGGGCTGGCGGCCCACCCCACCTGGTGGCTGCGCGCGAAATCGGGGTGGGTCGCGGCGGTGCCGCAGGGCTTCAAGGTCCGCCCCGCCGCGGTGAGCGCGAAGCTGGAAGGCGTCGACGACCGCGACGCGGCCGAGGCGCTGCAGGGGCAGGACATCGCGGTGGCCCGGGAAGCCCTGGGCGAGGCCGCGGAAGGCGAGTTCTACTGGGTGGACCTGGTGGGGCTCGCGGTGGTGAACCTGCAGGGCGAGACGCTCGGGCAGGTGGAGGAATTGCTGCGGACCGGCGGGTCGGACGTGCTGGTCGTGCGCGGGGAGCGGGAGCGTCTCATCCCCTTCGTCGCGGATTTCGTGCTGGCGGTGGACCGGGAGGCGAAGCGCATCACGGTCGACTGGGAAGCGGGGTACGACCCCTGATGCTGCATTTCGACGTGGTCACGCTCTTCCCGGAGATGTTCGAGGCGGTGACCCGCCACGGCATCACGCGGCGCGCGCTGGAGGAAGGCCGTTTCGACTTCCGCGCGTGGAACCCGCGCGACTTCGTGGACGACCCGCACCGCACGGTGGACGACCGCCCGTACGGCGGGGGGCCCGGGATGGTGATGCTGCCGGGGCCGCTGGAGGATTGCATCGACGCCGCGGTGGCACGGCAGCGCGCCGC
Organism: Burkholderiales bacterium; assembly: GCA_019634955.1. Taxonomy (GTDB): domain Bacteria; phylum Pseudomonadota; class Gammaproteobacteria; order Burkholderiales; family Usitatibacteraceae; genus FEB-7. The sequence continues at coordinate 161,748 of JAHCAK010000001.1, read as the reverse complement.
CGGGGTGGAAGCGCCGCAGGTCGTGCTGCTCTCGCCGCAGGGCGAGCGCCTCACGGACGCGGTGGCCAGGCAGTTCGCGCAGTCGCCGGGCCTCGTGCTCGTCGCCGGCCGCTACGAAGGGGTGGACGAGCGCCTCATCGAGCGCCGGGTGGGCCGGGAGGTGTCGATCGGCGACTACGTGACCTCCGGCGGCGAGCTGCCGGCGATGGTGCTGATGGATGCCGTCGTGCGGCTGCTGCCGGGGAGCCTGAACGACGCGGGGAGCGCGACGCAGGACTCGTTCTCCGACGGCTTGCTGGACTGGCCGCACTACACGCGGCCGGAGGAATGGCAGGGCAGGCGGGTGCCGGAGGTGCTGCTTTCCGGCAACCACGCGGCGATCGCGAAGTGGCGCCGCAAGCAGGCCCTGGCAAGGACGCTGGCGAGGCGGCCGGACCTTCTCGAAGGCCGGGCGCTCCCGAAGGAAGACGCGAAGCTCCTCGAGGAGGCGCGGCGCGAGCAGCAGGAACAGCAACAGCAGTAGCGCAAGAAGAACCGCCGCGCACCAGCCCGCCGGGCTGCTCTGCCGGAAGTGGCCGAAGAGGCCGGACATCGAAAGGAACCGAGCATGAACCTCATCCAGAAACTCGAGCAGGAAGAGATCGCCCGCCTCGGGCGCAAGATCCCCGACTTCGCCCCCGGCGACACGGTGATCGTCAAGGTGAACGTCGTCGAAGGCGACAAGAAGCGCGAGCAGGCCTACGAGGGCGTGGTGATCGCCAAGCGCAACAAGGGCCTCAACTCCTCCTTCATCGTGCGCAAGATCTCCAGCGGCGAGGGCGTGGAGCGCACCTTCCAGACCTACTCGCCCGCCGTCGCCTCGATCGAGATCAAGCGCCGCGGCCAGGTGCGCCGCGCGAAGCTCTACTACCTGCGCGACCGCTCGGGCAAGAGCGCGCGCATCCGCGAGAAGCTCAAGAGCGTGGCCGACCGCGAGGTGCTGCCGCCGGAGGAGCCGGCCGCGGGCTGAAGCCGCCGCCGTTTCCCGCCGCACGGAAGGGCCGCCCGCGGGCGGCCCTTTCCATTCCCGGGTCCCGTCAGTACATCCGGTGCCGGAAGAGCCAGCTCGCGAGGCTCATGGTCACCGCGCCGATCACGGCCATCGGCCAGAGCTGGTCGGCGACGAGGGCGAAGCCCGCGCCCTCCAGGAACACGCGGCGCAGGACGATGAGGAAGTAGCGCAGCGGGTCCGCGTAGGTGACGAGCTGCACCGCCTCCGGCATGTTGGCGATGGGGGTCGCGAAGCCGGAGAGGATCACGGCGGGCACCATGAAGAGGAAGGCGCCCAGCAGGCCCTGCTGCTGGGTGGCCGAAAGCGAGGAGATGAGGAGCCCCGCACCCACGCCCGACAGCAGGAAGAGCGCGAGGCCCGCGTAGAAGGCGGCGAGGCTCCCGAGGAAGGGCACGCCGAACCACGCGCGCGCGACGACCATGATGAGGGTCGCCTGCAGGATGCCGATCACGAAGCCCGGCAGGGCCTTGCCCAGCAGGATCTCGCCGGGCCGCAGCGGCGTGACGAGGAGCTGGTCGAAGGTGCCCTGCTCGCGCTCGCGCGCCACCGTGAGCGCGGTGACCAGCATCGTGACCACCAGCGTGAGCATGCCCACGATCCCCGGGATGAAGAACCAGCGGCTCTCGAGGTTGGGGTTGAACCACGCGCGCATCTCCAGGCGCGCGGGCGGGGCGGCAAGCCCGCGCGAGGCCCTCCAGCCGGCGTTGAAGCGCTCCACCGTGCTGCGGACGTAGCCCAGGGCGACCATCGCCGTGTTGGAGTTTCGCCCGTCGATCACGACCTGCACCGGCGCCGGGCGCCCGGAGAGCAGGTCGTCGGCGAAGCGAGGGCCGACGCGGATCACCGCGAGCACGCGCCGGCGGTCCACGAGCGGGGCGATCTCCGCGGCCGACCCGAGCTCCGCCACCTTCACGAAGGTCGTGCCCGCCCCGAACGCCGCGAGCAGCTCGCGCGAGGCGGCGCTGCGGTCCTCGTCCAGCACGGCGATGGGCACCTGCCGGAGGTCGAAGGTCGCGGCGTAGCCGAACACCAGCAGCTGCACGAGCGGCGGGACCACGAGCACGAGCCGGCTCTTCGGGTCCTTGAGGAGCGCGAGGAACTCCTTGCGCACGAGGGCGAGGATGCGCCGCCACATCTCAGTCGAGCCTCTTGCGCGACTTGCGCCAGGTGATGGCGAGGAAGGCCGCGGCCATGATCGCGAGCGCCGCGGCGTTGGGCACGATCACGGCCCACACGTCGCCGGCGAGGAAGAGCGTCTGCACGATGGCCACGAAGTAGCGGGCGACGACCACGTGCGTGATCGCCTGCACCACCGGCGGCATGGCGCCGATGTCGAAGATGAAGCCGGAGAGCAGGAACGCCGGCAGGAAGGTCGCGATGATGGCGACCTGGCCGGCCACGAACTGGCTGCGGGCCAGCGTCGAGATGGTGAGCCCCATGCCCAGCGCGGCCAGCAGGAAGAGGCTCGAGCACGCCCACAGCACCCAGAACGAGCCGCGCAGCGGCACCTCGAAGAGCCACACCGCCATGGCCACGCTGAGGAGCATGCCGCCGGTGCCCAGCACGAAGTAGGCGCCCAGCTTGCCCAGCAGCACCTCCGTCATGCTCGCCGGCGTGACCATGAGCGCCTCCATCGTGCCGCGCTCCCACTCGCGGGCCATCACCAGCGCCGTGAGCAGCGCCCCGATGAGCGTCATGATGATGGCGACCAGCCCCGGCACGAGGTAGTTGCGGCTGCGCAGCTCGCCGTTGAACCAGGTGCGCGGCTGCAGGTCCACGGGCGTGGCCGCCTCCTGCCCCTGGCGCGCCGCGCGCGCCGCGAGCCAGTTGCCCCACGCGCCCTCGACGTAGCCCTGCACGAGCCGCGCGGTGTTGGCGTCCACGCCGCTCACGACCACCTGGACGGGTGCCCCCGAGGCCTCGCGCAGCCGCCGCGGGAAGTCCGCGGGCACGCGCACGATGCCGCTCACCGTGCCCTCGCGCAGCAGCCGCTCCGCCTCGGCCATCGAGGCCGCATCGCGGGGAGCGAAGGAGGGGGTGCCCCGCAGCGAGGCGAGGAAGTCGGCGCCGTCGCGCGACGGGGCGTCCTGCACCAGCGCGATGGGAACGTCCTCCGCGTCGAGCGACACGCCGTAGCCGAAGAGCGCGAGCAGGAAGACCGGCATCAGGAAGGCGATGGCGATGCTGCTCGGGTCGCGCACGATCTGCAGGAACTCCTTGCGCAGCAGCCCGCGCAGGCGCATCGCCGAACCCCCGCGCGCGGCGCTCACGCGGCCTCCGCGGGGCGCTCGACCAGCGCGATGAAGGCGTCCTCGAGGCTGGGCTCGGGGTTGGCCGCCGTGCGCGCCAGCGCCTTGATCGCGGCCGGCTCGCCCGTGGCGAGGATGCGCCCGGCGGCCATGATCGCCAGCCGGTCGCAGTATTCCGCCTCCTCCATGAAGTGCGTGGTCACGAGGATCGTGACGCCCGCGCGGGCGAGCGCGTTGATGCGCTTCCAGAACTCGCGGCGGGCCAGCGGGTCGACGCCGGAGGTGGGCTCGTCGAGGAAGAGGATCTCGGGCCGGTGCATGAGCGCGCAGGCCATCGCGAGGCGCTGCTTGTAGCCGAGCGGCAGGTCGACCGCGAGCTGGCCGGCGTGCTCCGCGAGGGCGAACTCCTCCACGGCCCAGGCGATGCGCGCCGCGCGCTCCGCGCCCGCGAGCCCGTAGGCCGCCGCGAAGAAGGCGAGATTCTGCGCGACATCCAGGTTCCCGTAGAGCGAGAACTTCTGCGACATGTAGCCGATGCGCGCGCGCGCGGCGGAGGCGGCGCGGCGCAGGTCGAGGCCGGCCACCTCGACTTGGCCCGCGCTCGCCGGCAGCAGGCCGCAGAGGATGCGGAAAGTGGTCGTCTTGCCGGCGCCGTTGGCGCCCAGCAGGCCGAAGATCTCGCCGCGGCGCACGGTGAGGTCGACGCCGTCGACGGCGCGGAAGTCGCCGAAACGCCGGTGCAGCCCCTTCACCTCGATCACCACGCCGTCGGCGGCGCCCGCAGCGGCCGCGCCGCCGTCCATCCGCGCCGCGCGCGCCACCGCCGGCTGCCGCTGTCGCAGCAGGTCGATGAAGCCGTCCTCGAAGCGCGGCGGCACCTCGCGCGCGGCGAGCCCGGGCATCGCGGCGACATCGGGTGGCAGGCCCGGGGCGGCGGCGACGAGGCGAACGTGTTCGCCCTGCACGAGGGCGTCGACGACACCCGGCCGGCCGTCGAGCTCCGCGTGCAGGTCGCGGTGGCGCGTGCCCGCGCGCGCGACCGCCCAGGTGCGCCCGGCCAGGCGCGCGCTCACCGCCGAGGGCGGCCCCTGCTCGAGAATGCGCCCCTCGTGGATCATCACCACCTCGGCGCAGCGCTCGGCCTCGTCGAGGTAGGCGGTCGAAAGGAGCACGCTCATGCCCTCGCCGCGCACCAGCCGCTCGACGATGGCCCAGAGCTCGCGGCGCGACACCGGGTCCACGCCCACGGTGGGCTCGTCCAGCAGCAGCAGGCGCGGCGCGCGCAGCAGCGTGCACGCGAGCCCCAGCTTCTGCTTCATGCCGCCCGAAAGCCGCCCCGCGAGCCGCTTCGTGAAGGGCGCGAGGCCCGTCATGTGCATGAGCTCGGCGTAGCGCGCGGGCCGCTCGGCGGGGGCGACCCCCTGCAGGTCGGCGTAGAGCGCGAGGTTCTCGGCCACCGACAGGTCCTCGTAGAGGCCGAAGCGCTGCGGCATGTAGCCCAGCGAGGCCTGCACGCGAAGGGAATCGCGCGTGGCGTCGAGGCCGAGGGCCGCGATCCGCCCTGCGTCGGGCGCGAGAAGCCCCGCCGCGAGCCGCATGAAGGTGGTCTTCCCGGCGCCGTCGGGGCCGATGAGGCCCGTGACCACCCCGGGGCGCACGCGAAGGCTCACGGCATCCAGCGCGACGGTGCGCCTGTCGCCGGTCGCGAAGGCCTTCGTGAGGCCGGCGGCCTCGAGGATGGCGTCGCTCGCCGTCATTTCGCGGCGGGGCAGGGCTTCGCGGGCGTGGCGGGCTGGTCGAGCGCGATGGTGACGGTGACGGGCATCCCCTGCCGCAGCCCGGCCGCGCCGTCGCAGGCGAAGACGCGCGCCTGGTAGACGAGGCTCGTGCGCAGCTCCGTCGTCTCCACGGTCTTCGGCGTGAATTCGGCCGTGGGCGAGACGTAGCCCACCCAGCCCGGCTGCCCGCGGCCCGGGTGGCTGTCGGTGGTGATCGTCGCGTGCGCGCCCATGGGGACGCGGCCCAGCGCCGCTTCCGGCAGGTAGACGCGGGCCCACACCGGATCGGCCAGCGCGAGCGTGAACACGGGCTTCTGCGGCGAGGCCATGTCGCCGGGCTCGAGGATGCGCTTCTCCACGATGCCGTCGGCGGGCGCCTTCAGCTCGCCTTCGGCGATGTCGTGCCGGAGCGCGGCCACGGCGGCCTCCTGCGCCGCGAACGCCGCATCGGCGGCGGCGATGTCCTCGCGGCGCGGCCCCAGCTCGGCAAGGCGAAGCGCCTCCTCCGCGGCCTTCAGGCGCTGCTGCGCGGCGTCCAGGGCGTTCCTCGCGCTGTCGGCCTGCTGCTGCGGCACGAACTTGCGCTGCACGAGGTCGAGCTGGCGGCGGTAGACCTGGTCGGCGTCCGCCACCGCCACGCGCGCGGCGTCGCGCTGCGCGGCCGCCTGCCGGATCTCCTCGGGGCGCGAGCCGGCCCGCAGCTTCGCCGCCTGCGCGCGCTGGCTCGCCGCCTGCGCCTCGGCCTGCGCGACCTGAAGCGCGAGGCGCGTGGTGTCCAGCCGCGCGAGGGCCTGCCCCTTCGCCACGCGGTCGCCTTCGCGCGCGAGCACCTCCGCGATCCGCCCGTTCGCATTGAAGGCGAGCTCGACATGGCGGATGTCGACGTTGCCGTGCAGGACCAGCTCGCCCTTCGGCGCGGCGTGGTTGTCCTTCCAGAGCCAGGCGCCGGCGGCGAGCGCCAGGAGGACGATCGGGAGGATGACGAGTCGCTTGTTCACCGGGGTTTCCTCGCTTTCTTCGGGGCCGCGAGGCCGTTGAGGAGGAGGTCCAACTGCGCCTCGAGGTGGCGCCGCAGGTCCAGGGGCTCGCGCTCGAAGGCCTGGAAGCTGTGCTTCCAGATGATGGCGAGCAGCAGCGGCGCGATCACGATGCGCCAGGCGTAGTCGGGGTCGACGCGGCGGAACTCCCCGCTCGCCGCGCCGCGCTCGAGCGTCGCGACCACCATCGCACGGCCGCGCGAGATCACCTCGTCGTGGTAGAAGCGCGCGATCTCGGGGAAGTTGCCGGATTCGGCGATCACGAGCTTGGGGATGCCGGAGAGCGGCGTATCCGCCACGCGCTGGACGAAGGCCGTGAGCAGCGCGGCGAGCTGCTCGCGCGCGCCGAGCCCCGCGCCCGCCTGCGCCTGGGCCACCTCGTCGATGCGCTCGACGAGGGCGTGGCGCACGACCGCCTTGAAGAGCTCGAGCTTGTTCTCGTAATAGAGGTAGAGCGTGGCCTTCGCGACGCCTGCGCATTGCGCGACCTCCTCCAGGCGGGTGGCGGCATAGCCGCGCTCGACGAAGAGGCGCAGCGCGGCATCCAACAGCTCCTGCGGGCGGGAGTCGGGGCGGCGCTGCCAGCGGGGGGAGGGGAGACGGGATCCCATGGAGGCATTATAACTGACTGACTGGTCATTTACAGGCCAGCCGGCGGACGAGCCCCGCGTGGCGCTCGTGATCGGCAGCGCGGACTACCGCACCTCGCCGCTCGTCAACCCGGTGAACGACGCGACCGACATCGCCAAGCGGCTCGAGGAGCCGGGGTTCAAGGTGATCCTCAAGCTGAACGCCTCGCAGCGGGAGATGAAGCGCGCCATCCGCGAGTTCTCGGCGGCGCTGCGGGCGCGCAGCGGCGTCGGGCTCTTCTACTTCGCCGGGCACGGCGTGCAGAGCAAGGGGCGCAACTACCTGCTGCCGGTGAGCGCCGACGTGCGCAACGAATACGAGCTGGAGGACGAGTCCGTCGACGCGAACCTCGTCATCGGCGCGATGGACGAGGCGCAGACGCGCGTGAGCCTCGTGATCCTCGACGCCTGCCGCAACAACCCGCTCGCCAAGTCCTTCCGCTCGACGCAGGGCGGGCTCGCGCAGATGGAGGCGGCGCGCGGCACGCTGATCGGCTTCGCCACCGCGCCCGGCTCCGTCGCGCAGGGCGTGTCCCGCGAGACGGGCGGTTCGTAGGTTCCGTGGGTGTCTTCCTCGCTGACCGGCGACTCGCTCCTGGTGCAGGTCGAGCTCGCCTACTGGGACAGCGACACGGCGAGCCGCAACCCGGAGGAATACGAGGCCTACCTCGAGCAGTTCCCCTACGAGGGGTTCGTGGGCCTCGCCCGCGCCCGGGTGAAGGCGCTGCGCGGCGGCTCCTGAGGCGCCGCCGGTTCGCCTCAGAGGTCCCGTGCCGCGAAGGTGTCGCAGGCCTTGAGGCTGCCGTTGTCGAAGCCCGTCCGGAACCAGCGCACCCGCTGCGCGGAACTGCCGTGCGTGAAGGAGTCGGGCACCACCCTCCCGCCCGACTGGCGTTGCAGGCGGTCGTCGCCGATGGCGGCGGCTGCACCCAGCCCCTCCTCCAGGTCGCCGGGCTCGAGCAGGCCGCGCTCGCGCTGCGCGCGGTGCGCCCAGACGCCCGCGAAGCAGTCGGCCTGCAGCTCCGTGCGCACGGAGAGGCGGTTGAACTGCGCCTCGCTCACGCGCCCGCGCATGCCGTCCACCTTGGCGGAGATGCCCAGCAGCTTCTGGACGTGGTGGCCCACCTCGTGGGCGATGACGTAGGCCTGCGCGAAGTCGCCCGGCGCGCGGAAGCGGTCGCGCAGGTCGCGGTAGAACGAGAGGTCGATGTAGACCTTCTCGTCGCCGGGGCAGTAGAAGGGCCCCATCGCCGCCTGCCCGGTGCCGCAGGCCGACGGCGTGGCGCCGGTGAAGAGCACGAGCTTCGGCGCGCGGTACGAGGAGCCGCCTTCGCGGAAGACGCCCTCCCAGGTGTCCTCCGTGCTCGCGAGCACCCGCGAGACGAAGACCGACATCTCGTCGCGCGGGCCGCCTTGCGCCGGCGCCTCCTGCCGCTGCTGCGGGGGGGCTGCGACCTGCGCCACGTCCAGCACCGTCTGGGGATCGATCCCGAAGTACCACGCGATGAGCGCGATCACGATCGTGCCGATGCCGATCGTGCCCTTGGCCCCCATGCCGCCGCGGCGGTCCTCGACGTTGCCGCTTTCGCGGTGGTCGTCCAGCTTCATGGCCGTCCCTGCTTCGTGGATGTGAGATCCATCCTACCCTTCCTCACGGCAGCGCGGCGACCCAGAGCGGGAGCGTCGCCATTGAAAGCAGCGTCCCCACCGTGATCTGGGTCGCGACCGACGGCCCGTCGCCCCCCATGCGCACGGCGAGGATGTAGGCGCTGGAGGCCGTGGGAAGCGCGGCCCACACCACGAGTACGCCGGCCGGGAGGGAGGCGATGCCCAGCAGCTTCACGCACGCGAACGCCGCGAGCGGCATGGCCGCGAGCTTCACGCCCAGCCACCAGCCGTGCGCCACGGGGCTCGCGCGGCCGCGCTCGATGCGCAGCGCCGCGCCCACCGCGAGCAACCCCGCGGGCAGCGCGCTCGAGCCCAGCAGGTGGAGCGTCTGGTCGAGGAAGCCCGGCATCCCGAGCCCCGTGAGGTTCCAGGCGAAACCCGCGAGCGTCGAGACCACCAGCGGGTTCTTCGCGAGCTCCAGCCAGAAATTCGTGCGCGCATGCGCCGCGAGCATGCCCACGGCGCCGAAGTTGGCGAGCGGGATCACGGTGCCGAACAGGATCGCCGCCACCGCCACGCCCGGCGCGCCGTAGACGCTGCCGGCCACCGCGAGGCCGATGTAGGTGTTGAAGCGGAAGGCGCACTGGAAGCAGGAGGCGGCCACCACGGGCTCCACGCGGAAGAGGGGCCGCGCGAGGGCGCCCAGCGCCATGCCCAGGAGCATCACGCCCCACGCGCAGGCGATCACGATCCCCAGGCTCGCGAAATCCAGCGTCGACACCGCGATGGACCGCAGCAGCAGCGCCGGGAAGAGCACGAAGTAGACGAGCTTCTCCAGCCCCTCCCAGAACCCGCGGCCGTAGTCGAAGCCGCGCGCGAGCGCGAGGCCCACGAGGATCAGCACGAAGTTGGGCAGGATGAGGAGCGCGGTCTGCATGGCGCTAGATCGCCTCGCCCTTGCCGAAGGTGTTGTGGTAGACGTGCGCCGCCGTGTTCACGCGCGAGACGCGCAGCTCCACCGGCCGGTCGCGGAAGGTGAGCGCCACGCGGCGGATCTCGAGGAGCGGGCTGCCCGGCGCGACGCCCAGCAGCGTGGCCACGGCGCCCGCGGCGAGCTGCGCGCGCAGCCGCTCGTCCGTGCGCAGCACGTTGATGCCGTAGCGGCTCTGGAAGAGGTGGTAGATGGTGTTGTCGCGCGCGGCGAAGATGCGCTCGGTGAGGCCGGGGAAGAGCGCCGCGGGGAGCGTGATGTCGTCCACGATCACGGGGCGCCCGTCCAGGGACAGGAGGTTCCGGATGCGCACCACGCGCTCGTCGCGGGCGATGGCGAGCGCCGCCGCCTCCGCCGCCTCCGCCCGGCCGCGCTCGAAGGAGATGGTGCGAACCTCAGGGTAGGCCTTCGCGCCGTCCGCCCCCACGACATGGAAGAAGTGGAACATGAGCCGGCGGCCGTCGTGGGCGGTGACGAAGGTGCCCTTTCCCTGCCTTCGCGCGAGGGCTCCTTGCGCGACGAGGCTGTCGACGGCCTTGCGGATGGTGCCGATCGCCACGCCGAAATGGGCGGCCAGCGCCGCCTCCGACGGGATCGCCTCCCCGGCCCGCCAGCGGCCCTCGGCGATGCCCTCCGTGAGGTGGGCGCGCACTTCCTCGTAGAGGGGGCGGTCGGCGGGCAGGGCGGGCGCGGCCCCGGCGGGGGAGCGCGCGGCCCGGTTGGGCGAGGGCATGGCCGGGAGCATATCATGCAACTCATCTAGTTGACCCGCCCCCGCCGTCACGCGAGAATCGCCGTTCCCGCAAGCGAGGAGGCAGCGATGATTCACTTCGTGGTGCACGACGAGAACGATTCCGTCGGCGTGGTGGTGGTCGAGGGCGTGAAGGCCGGCGACAGCCTCACCGGCTGGATCATGGACCAGGACAAGGAGATCGCCTTCAAGGCCGCCAACGACATCCCCATCGGCCACAAGCTGGCGATCAAGGCGCTGGCCAAGGGCGACACGGTGATCAAGTACGGCACCGACATCGGCCGCGTGGTCGCCCCCATCGGGCTGGGCGAGCACGCCCACGTCCACAACATCAAGACGAAGCGCTGGTGAGTGATGCTTGGCAGGGCTGGAAACGCCGATTTCCGCCGATGCCCCGCAGATTGCCGCCGATCAATACTGGCAGGAACGTCGGGAGTTCCATCGCCGTCGAGTATGTAGCCCTGCCCCGTCCGGGCATTTTCGATACTGATCATCGGCGTCAATCTGCGGGGCATCGGCGGAAATCGGCGTTTCCAGCCCTGCCCAGCGCAGCGAAAAACGCAAAGGAAACCACATGGATCTGAGCAAAGCGACTTTCCGGGGATACAAGCGCGAGAACGGCCGCATCGGCGTGAGGAACCACGTCCTCATCCTGCCGGTCGACGACCTCTCCAACGCAGCGGCGATGGCGGTGGAGAACAACATCAAGGGCACGCTCGCGCTGCCGCACCCCTACGGGCGGCTGCAGTTCGGCGCGGACCTGGACCTGCACTTCCGCACCCTCATCGGCACGGGCGCCAACCCCAACGTCGCCGCCGTGGTGGTGATCTGCATCGAGGAGGGGTGGGCGAAGAAGGTGGCCGACGGCATCGCCGCCACCGGCAAGCCCGTGGCCTACTTCGGCATCGAGCAGCACGGCGACCACGACACCATCATGCGCGCCTCGAAGAAGGCCAAGGAGTTCGTGCAGTGGGCGAGCGAGCTCGTCCGCGAGGAGCGCCCGCTGAAGGACCTGTGGGTCTCCACCAAGTGCGGCGAGTCCGACACCACCTCCGGCTGCGGGGCCAACCCCACCGTGGGCAACGCCTTCGACAAGCTCTACCCGCACGGCACGACGCTCGTCTTCGGCGAGACGACCGAGCTCACCGGCGGCGAGCACCTGGTCGCCGCGCGCTGCCGCACCGACGAGGTGAGGAAGAAGTTCCAGTTCATGTTCGACCGCTACCAGGCGGTCGTCGAGGCGCACAAGACGAGCGACCTCTCCGACTCGCAGCCGACCAAGGGCAACATCGCCGGCGGCCTCACCACCATCGAGGAGAAGGCCCTGGGCAACATCCAGAAGATCGGCCGCAAGTGCCTCATCGACGGCGTGCTGGACAAGGCGGAGGAGCCCACCGGCCCCGGCCTGTGGTTCATGGATTCCTCCTCGGCCGCGGCCGAGATGGTCACGCTCTGCGCCGCGGCGGGCTTCGTCGTGCACTTCTTCCCGACGGGCCAGGGCAACGTGATCGGCAACCCGATCCTGCCGGTCATCAAGCTCTGCGCCAACCCGCGCACCGTGCGCACCATGAGCGAGCACATCGACGTGGACGTCTCCGGGCTGCTGCGCCGCGAGATGAGCCCGGACCAGGCGGGCGACGCGCTGCTCGAGTGCATGTTCCGCACCGCCAACGGCCGCCTCACCGCCGCCGAGGCCCTCGGCCACCGCGAGTTCGTCCTCACGCGCCTCTACGAGAGCGCGTAAGCGGGCCGTCAGGGGGAGGCGGAAGTCGCGCAGGCGCGCGATTTCCGCTCGCCCTCCGGCGGCTAATCGCGGAAAATGGCGCCCAGAGCCCGCCAAGGGCCGCCCGGAGGAGCCATGACGCAGCCCGCAGCACCGCAAGACGACCTCCTGCCCGACGACGGGCTCGCCGCCCTCAACGAGGAGCAGCGGCACAAGGTCGAGGAGTTCATCGAGGAGGAGGAGGGCAGCTTCAACCGCTACAAGGGCTGGCTCGCGGCCTTCCTCACGGCCGTGGCGGTGGTGACCTCCGTGTTCCACCTCTATGCGGCCTACGCGATCGTGCGCACCGACGTGCTGCGCGGCGTCCACGTCGGGCTGGTGCTCTTCCTCTCCTTCATGCTCTTCCCGGTGGCGCGCCGCTTCCGGCACCGGCTCATGTGGTTCGACGTGCTGCTGGCGCTCCTGTCCGTCGCGGTCATCGCCTACATGCTCGCGGGCGGCGACGACTTCACCGACCGCAACACCCTGCCCAACACCTGGGACATGGTCTTCGGCGTGGCGCTGATCGCGCTGGTGATCGAGGCCACGCGCCGCACCTCGGGCTGGATCATGCCCATCGTGATCGCCTTCTTCATCGCCTACGCGTTCGCCGGGCCGTGGCTGCCGGAGCCGTGGACGCACCGCGGCTACGACATCTCGCGCCTCGTGGGCCACATGTACATGACGCTGGAGGGGATCTTCGGCACGGCGGTGGACGTCTCCGCGACGCTCATCATCCTCTTCACCATCTACGGCGCCTTCCTGCAGTACTCGGGCGCGGGGAAGTTCTTCCTCGACTTCTCCTTCTCGCTCATGGGCGGCAAGTCGTCCAGCGCCGGGCGCGCCGTCGTGATGTCCTCGTTCCTGCTGGGCGGGCCCTCGGGCTCGGGGGTCGCCACCACCGTCACCATCGGGTCGGTCGCCTACCCCATGCTCGCCAAGAGCGGCTACGAGGCCGCGGCCGCGGGGGGCCTCCTCGCCGCGGGGGGGCTGGGCGCCATCCTCTCGCCGCCGGTGCTGGGTGCGGCCGCCTTCCTCATCGCCGAGTTCCTGAAGATCTCGTACCTCGAAGTGATCAAGATGGCGGTGATCCCGACCATCCTCTACTACTTCTGCCTCTTCTTCATGGTGGAGCTGGACGCGCGCAAGTACGGGATGAGCCAGGCCACGTTCGAGATGGTGGAGACCGCCTGGACGCTCGCGAAGCGGTACTGGTACCACTTCCTGTCGCTCGCCTCGATCGTGGTCTTCATGCTGATGGGCTTCTCCCCCACGCTCTCCGTGTTCTGGGCCACGGTGACCGCCTTCGCCGTGAGCTTCTTCCACCGCGAGACGGCGCTCAGGCCGAGGCGCTTCATCAAGGCGATGGAGACGGGGACGACCGGCGTGCTCAACGTGGCGGCCACCTGCGCCTCGGCCGGCATCATCGTGGGCGTGGTCACGCTCACGGGCCTGGGGCTCAAGTTCTCCTCGATCGTGATCGCGTACGCGGGCGGCAGCCTCGCGCTCACCGCCGTCTACACCGCGCTCATCGTCTGGATCGTGGGCCTCGCGGTGCCGGTCACGGCCTCCTACATCATCTGCGCCGTCATCGCCGCGCCCGCCCTCATCACGCTGGGCGTGCCCGATTTCGCCGCGCACATGTTCATCTTCTACTACGCGCTGCTCTCCGAGGTGTCGCCGCCCACGGCCCTGTCGTGCTTCGCCGCGGCCGCGATCACCGGCGCGGACCCGTACCGCACGACGCTGCAGGCCTGGAAGTACACGATGCCCGCCTTCGTGGTGCCGTTCTTCTTCGTGCTGGACCCGATGGGCACCGGCGTGCTGCTGCAGCTCCCCAAGGGCGCCTCGTGGGCGGAGGCCTCCTGGGTGATCTTCCTCATCTTCGTGGCCATCGCCTCGCTCGCCGCGGGCCTGCAGGGGTGGCTGCTTCGCCGCACCAACGTCGTCGAGCGCGCGCTCCTCGTGGCCGCCGGCGTGCTGGTGATCGTCCCCGCGAAGGACCTCGACGCACTCGGCGTCGGGCTCTTCGCCCTCGTCTTCGTCCTCCAGATGCTGCGCCGGGGCCGATCCGGCGCCCCCGCCACATGACCGAACGCTTCGCGCCCGCCTCCCTCCTCGACCTCATGCGCCGCGCCCTGGAGAAATCCGGGGCCACGCCGGCCATGGCCTCCCACACCGCCGCGGCGCTCCTCGCCGCCGAGCTGGACGGCATCCCGTCGCACGGCGCCTCGCGCATCCCACAGTACTGCGGGCACGTGCGGAACGGCCGCGCGACCGGGTCTGCCGTGCCGCGCGTGGCGCGCGAACGCGGCGGCGCCTGCCTCGTCGATGCCGGCGGCGGGCTCGCCTTCGAGGCCTGCGCGCTCGCCGTGAAGGAGGCGGTCGCGCGCGCGAAGGCCCACGGCGTCGCCTTCGCGTCGGTCGCCAACAGCAACCACTTCGGCGTGGCCGCGTTCCACGCCGAGCCCATCGCCGAGGCCGGCCTCGTGGGCCTCGCCTTCGGCAACTCGCCCGCCGCGATGCCCATGTGGGGCGGCAAGCGCGCGCTCTTCGGCACCAACCCCATCGCGGCCGCGTTCCCGCGCCGCGACGCACCCCCGATGGTGATCGACCTGAGCCTCTCGGAAGTGGCGCGCGGCAAGCTCATGGTGGCCGCGCGGGAGGGCAAGCCTATTCCCCTCGGCTGGGCGCTCGACAAGGACGGCAACCCGACGACGGACCCGAAGGCGGGCCTCGAGGGCATGATGCTGCCCGCGGGCGGCGCCAAGGGCGCGATGCTCGCCCTCACCGTGGAACTGCTCGCGTGCGCGCTCTCGGGCGCGGCCTTCGGCTTCGAGTCCGACAGCTTCTTCACGGAGGCGGGCCGCCCCACGCGCATCGGCCAGGCCTTCCTCGCCATCGACCCCGACGCGCTCGCCGGCCGCGAGGTCTTCCTCGAGCGCGTCGAGACGCTGGTGGCCGCCATGCTCGCCGACGCGGGCGTGCGCCTGCCGGGCGACCGCCGCCGCGCCAACCGCGAGCGCATTGCGCGCGAAGGCATCGCCATCGCGCCCGATCTCGCCGCGAAGATGCGTTCGCTCGCAGGGGAAGGCTGAGTGGCGCCCTTCCAGGCCTGCGTGCGCACGCCGTTCGGCACGGTGGGCATTTCCGCGACCGACACGCACGTGACCGGGATCCGCTACCTCTCGCCGGACGTGCCGGCGCTCGCGCCCAAGCGCGGCACGGTCGCCTTCCTCGCCTGCGTGCAGCTGCAGTCCTACCTCGACAACCCGGGCTTCGTGTTCGACCTGCCGATGAAGCTCACCGGCACGCGCCACCAGCTCTCCGTCTGGGAAGCGATGTGCGCCATCCCCGCGGGGGAGACCCGCACCTACGGGGAGCTCGCGAAGTCGATCGGCTCCTCGGCGCGCGCCGTGGGCGGTGCCTGCGGCGCGAACCCGTTGCCCATCGTCGTGCCCTGCCACCGCGTGGTGGGCGCCAACGGCTCGCTGGGCGGCTTCATGGGCGCGCGGCAGGAGGGCTTCGAGCTTTCCATCAAGCGCTGGCTGCTGGCCCATGAAGGCGCCCGCGGAAGCTGACCAGCGGCTCGTCGAGCGCTTCTGCGACGCCGCCTGGCTCGCCGACGGGCTCGCGAGGAACACGCTTGAAGCCTACCGCCGCGACCTCACGCAGTTCGCCGCCTGGCTCGCCACGCAGGGCGGGCCGGGGCTGCTCGCGGCGGGCGCGGCCGACCTCTCGCGCCACCTCGCCTGGCAGGTGGAGGCGAAGAAGGCGAAGCCGCGCACCACGGGCCGGCTCGTCTCGTCGCTGCGGCGCTTCTACCGCTTCCTCCTGCTCGAGGGCCTGCGCCAGGACGACCCCTGCGCGCGGATCGAGGCGCCGAAGCTGCCCCGCTCGCTGCCCAAGTCGCTCTCGGAGGCGGAGGTGGAGGCGCTCCTCGCCGCGCCCGAGACCGCCACGGACCTCGGGCTTCGCGACAAGGCGATGCTGGAGACGCTCTACGCGAGCGGGTTGCGCGTCTCGGAGCTCACCGGCCTCAAGGTGCAGCAGGTGAGCCTCGACATGGGCGTGGTGCGCGTGCTGGGCAAGGGCGCGAAGGAACGCCTCGCGCCCCTTGGCGAGGAGGCGCTCGACTGGATCCAGCGCTACCAGAAGCTCGCGCGGCCGGCGATCCTCGGGGCGCGGAAGTCGGACGCGCTCTTCGTCACGGCGCGCGGCGCGGCGATGACGCGGCAGGCGTTCTGGGGGCTGGTGAAGCGCTACGCCGCGAAGGCGGGCATCCGCACGGCGATCTCCCCGCACACGCTCCGCCACGCCTTCGCCACGCACCTCATCAACCACGGCGCGGACCTGCGCGTGGTGCAGCTCCTGCTCGGGCACGCCGACATCTCCACGACGCAGATCTACACGCACGTGGCGCGCGAGCGCCTGAAGCGCATCCACGCGAAGCACCACCCGCGCGGATGAGCGAGCTCGCGCAGCTGCCGCTGGCGTTCTGGGTGGTGGCCCCGCTCACCCTCGTGTTCGCCTACACGGTGTTCGGGATGTCCGGGTTCGGCTCCACGGTGATCGCGGTGCCCATCCTCGCCATCTGGCTGCCGCCCACGGTGGTGATCCCGCTCATGACGCTGGGCGACCTCGTCGCCGCCGTCTCGGTGGGAACCGCCGGTCGCAGGCAGGTGAGCGTGCCGGAGTTGAAGCGCATCATGCCCTTCATGGTGGTGGGGATCGTGGCGGGCGTGGCCGCCCTCGTGACCGTGCCGCAGGAGCCGCTGAAGGTCGCGCTCGCGCTCTTCACGCTGGCGGTGGGCGTGCACTCGATCCTGAACCCGTCGCCCAAGGGGACGATCTCGCCGTGGTGGTGCATCCCGGCCGGTTCCACGGCGGGGTTCTGCGCCTCCGTCTTCGGCGCGGGCGGGCCGATCAACGTGGCTTACCTCGCCGGGCGGCTGCGCGACAAGGGCGAGATCCGCTCGACCGTCTCCACCATCATCTCGATCTCGGCCACGCTGCGCACGGCGCTCTACGCGCTGGCGGGGCTCGCGCTCAAGCCCGTGATCCTCGCCGGCTTCGCGGCGGGCATCCCGTTCGCGTGGCTGGGGCTGCGGCTGGGCTCGCGCATCCACACCGGCTTCACCAACGAGCAGATGCGCCGGGCGGTCGGCGCCGTCCTCATCGCGAGCGGGACGGCCCTGCTCCTGCGCACGCTGCTGTAAGCTCGCCGCCGACGACCATGGCCAAGCACACCGGCACCCCCGCCACCGCCTTCCTCGCCGCCCACGGCGTGAAGTACACCGAGCATTTCTACGACTACGTCGAGCACGGCGGCACGGCGGTGTCGTCGTCGTCGCTGGGCGTGCCCGAGCACGAGGTGGTGAAGACCCTCGTCATGGAGACGGACAAGGGCGAGCCGCTCGTGGTGCTGATGCACGGCGACCGCAAGGTCTCGACGAAGGAACTCGCGCGCGTGGCGGGCGCCAAGCGCGTCTTCCCCTGCAAGCCCGAGGACGCCACGCGCCACTCCGGCTACCTCGTCGGCGGCTGCTCGCCCTTCGGCACGCGCAAGCGCATGCCCGTCTACCTCGAGCGCACGATCCTCGACCTGCCGCGCATCCTCATCAACGGCGGGCGGCGCGGCTACCTCCTCGGCATGGCGCCGTCGGAGATCACGCGCGTGCTCTCGCCCGTCCTTGTTGAGGTTGGGCGCGAAGAGTAGCCTTCCGCTCACTTCCTCCCGCACCACGAAACCGCCCATGCACGCCAACGAACCGGGCCTCCCGCTGCCCGGGCCGGCCGCCAACGATCCCGGCCCGCCCGCCCTCGTGATGCCGGGCCGCAAGGTGCGCGCCGGCGCGGGCGTGGACTGGATCGGCGACGCCTGGCGGCTCTTCCGCCGCGCCTCCGTCATGTGGATCGTGTTCATGGTGCTCTTCGTGCTCGTGCACCTCGGGCTCTCGATGGTGCCGTGGGTCGGCACCTGGGTCGGGAGCCTCGTCTCCCCCATCCTCATGGGCGGCATCGTGCTCGGCTGCCGGTCGCTGGAGACGGGCGGCGACATGGAGCTCGAGCATCTGCTCGCGGGGTTCCGGCGCAACACGGGGCTGCTCCTCGCCATCGGCATCGTCTACGTGGCGGGCGAGATCGTCGTGATGGGCGCGTTCGGCCTCGTGGCGGGACCCTCGCTCCTGTGGGCGGTGATCCGCGGCGACGAGGCCGGGATCCTGAATGCGCTGCCGGAGGATCCGCTGCGCATCCTGCTCGCGGGTCTCGTCGCGATGGCGCTCGCCGTGCCGCTGATGGCGGCCTACTGGTTCGCGCCGGCGCTCGCGATGCTGCACGACGTGCCGGCGATCCCCGCCATGAAGGCGAGCTTCGCCGCCTGCCTGCGCAATTTCGTCCCGTTCCTGGTCTACGGGATCGTGATGCTGCTGCTCTTCA
This sequence comes from Burkholderiales bacterium, assembly GCA_019634955.1. GTDB lineage: Bacteria > Pseudomonadota > Gammaproteobacteria > Burkholderiales > Usitatibacteraceae > FEB-7. The sequence continues at coordinate 143,451 of JAHCAK010000001.1, read as the reverse complement.
TCGTGGCCATCCTCCCGGTCGGGCTGGGGCTCTTCGTGTGGGCGCCGGTGCTTCTCGCGACCGCCTACACCTCCTACCGCGCCGTCTTCACCGAGCCGGACGACGCCGAAGGCTAGATCAGCCGCCCCAGCGCCGTGAGCGCGAGCGAGATGAGCACGGTCGTGGTGATGGGCAGGTACACGAGCCGCCCGCGGAAGCGCACGGTGATGTCGCCCGGAAGCCGCCCCAGCCCCATCTTCGAGAACTGCGGCGCGAAGAGCGAGAGCACCACCACCGCCACCACGATCACCAGGGCCCACTTGAGCATGGCGGACTCAGCCCTTCGCAGCGCGGCCGCGCTCGATCGTCACGCCGACCTTGCGCACGCCACGGATGTGGCCCAGCTTCGCCACCGAGATCCGCACCCAGGGCGCCTTGAACTCGCCCGTGACGATCCCCGCGAGGTGCTCGGCCAGCGCCTCCAGCAGGCCGAAGCGCTTCTCCGCGAGCTCCGCCGCGAAGCGCTCGACCACCATCCCGTAGTGCACGGTGTCGTGGATGTCGTCCGACTTCCCGGCCGCGTCGCCCGGGATGCCGATCTCGATCTCCAGCTCCAGCGTCTGCGGGCGCAGCTTCTCCCAGTCGTAGATCCCGACCCAGGCGTCGGCCTTGAATTCGCGGATGAAGATGGTGTCCATCGGGGGGCGGGCGCCGGCGGGCGGGGGAGGGCGGTGGCGAGCGCGTATTGTAGAGTATCGCCATGACCGTGCTCCTCGCCGCCGTCGCGGCCTACCTCGTCGGGTCCATTCCCTTCGCCGTGCTCGTGAGCCGCGCGATGGGCCTGCCGGACCCGCGCTCCTTCGGCTCCGGCAACCCCGGCGCCACCAACGTGCTTCGCTCCGGGAGCAAGGCGGCCGCCATCCTCACGCTGGCCGGCGACGCGCTGAAGGGGTGGCTCCCCGTCTGGGTGGCCGTCCGGCTCGGCATGGACGAGACGGTGGTGGCCGTGGTGGCGCTCTCGGCGTTCCTCGGCCACGTGTTCTCCGTGTGGCTGCGCTTCAAGGGCGGCAAGGGCGTGGCCACGGCGGCCGGGGCCATTCTCGCGCTCGACTGGCGCGTGGGCGCCGCGGCCTTGATGACCTGGGTGGCGGTGGTGGTCGCCACGCGCTACTCTTCGCTCGGCTCCCTCGTGGCGGCGATCGTCGCCCCGGCCGCGGTGTACGGCTGGCGCGGCGCCGGGCCGCTCTTCGCCGCCACCTGCGCGATGTGCGCGGTGCTCGTCTGGCGCCACGAGGGCAACATCCGCAAGCTCCTGCGCGGCGAGGAAAGCCGCATCGGGGACAAGAAGGCCGCCACATGAACGCGAAACCGCCCGCGCCCGAGGACGACGACCTCGACTTCACCAGGCCCGCGAAGGTGCAGCCGCCCGCGCCCACGGCGCTGCAGCTGGAGACCGCGCAGAAGGAAGCCGCCTCCGGCGGCGCGGAGCTGCGCAAGGCCGGCTACTACGTGGCCATCGCCAAGCGCGCGGCGGCGAAGATCCCGCCGCGCAACGGCGAGCGCCACTGCCTGCTCGTGGTGGAGGACGACCCGGACCTCTCGAACCTCCTCGCGGAGATCTTCAGCGTCGCCGGCTTCGAGGTGCGCCGCGCCGCCAACCGCGCGCAGATCAACGCCGAGATCAACAAGCCGATCCTGCCGGACCTGATCCTGCTCGACATCGTCCTGCCCGACGCCGACGGCCTGCAGATCCTCTCGCGCCTGCGGGCGCACCCGCGCTTCGTGCGCATGCCCGTGATCATGATGACCGGCAAGGCCGAGGCCTCCGACGTGAAGGCGGGCCTCGCCGCGGGCGCCGACGGCTACGTGAGCAAGCCCTTCAAGATGAGCGCGCTCGTGGCCGCGGTGAACCTGGTGCTCGGCCGGGCCTAGCCCCGCCTGCGCGGCGGCACGAGCCACCAGGTCGCCGCCACCAGCGCGCCGAACGCGGCGTAGATCGCCGTGAAGACCCAGGCCGGCGCGCTCCAGTAGAGCGCCGCGCGCACCCAGCGCTGGATGAACCCCTCGCCGCCGGCCGTGCCGCGCAGCGCGTCCTCCCAGATCGTGAGCGGGCAGGTGTAGCCGAGCACGGACTCCACCACCACGAAGGCAATGGCCGCGAGGTGCAGGCCGCGGAACCACGGGTTCCTCGCCCACGCCTTCCCCATCGCCGCGCCGGCCCAGGTGGCGAAGAGGCCCCCGACCACGAAGAGCACGAAGGCCGCGTGCACGAGCAGGATGAGGTCGGCGAGCATGGTCCCTCCCGCGGCGCCGGCGGCCGTCAGGGGGCGAGCGTGCGGCGGATGAATTCCACGGTCGCGGCGAACTGGAAGTCGGCGTTCGCCTTCCTGCGGAAGCCGTGGCCCTCGTCGTTGGCGAGGAGATACCAGGCCGGCGTGCCGTTCCTCTTCAGCGTCTCCACGATCTGCGCGGCCTCCGTCCACGGCACGCGCGGGTCGTTCCTGCCCTGCACCACGAAGAGCGGCTTCGCGATCCTCGCGGCGTGGGTGAGGGGCGAGATCGACTCGAGGAAGGCGCGCATGGCCGGGTCGCGCTCGTCGCCGTACTCGACGCGGCGAAGATCGCGCCTGTAGCTCTCCGTGCGCTCGAGGAAGGAGACGAAGTTGGAGATCCCCACCACGCTCACGGCGCCAGCGATGCGGTCCGCGAAGTGAACGCTCGCCGCGAGCGCCATGTAGCCGCCGTAGCTGCCGCCGGTGACCAGCACGCGCGAGGCGTCCAGCCCCGGCTGCGCCGCGATCCAGTCGAGGAGCGCGCCGAGGTCCTTCACGGCATCCTCGCGCAGGCGGCCGTCGTCCAGGCCGAGGAAGGTCTTGCCGAAGCCGCGCGAGCCGCGCACGTTCGGGTAGACCAGCGCGATGCCCAGCTCGTTCACGAGGTAGTTGTTGCGCCCGATGAAGCCCGCGCGCGCCTGCGCCTCGGGGCCGCCGTGCACGCTCACGACCACGGGGCGCACGCCCTCGAAACGCGACGGCGGGTGGTAGTAGAGCCCGGTGATCTCGCGCCCGTCGAAGCTCTTCCAGGCGATGGCGCGCGGCTCGGGGAAGGCCGCGGCGTTGAGCGACGGGCTGTTGCCGTTGGTCCAGCGCGTGACGCGGTGCGCCTTCACGTCGTAGGAGAAGACGTCGCCGGGCGAGCGCGAGGAGGCGTGCGTGAAGGCGATCTCGCTGCCGTCGCCGCGCCAGCGCAGCGCCGAGATCACGCCGGAGACGAGCGCCGGCCGCGGCAGCTCCTTGCGCGTGGCGAGGTCGAGGAAGCGCAGCACGTGCGAGCCGGCCTCGTTGGTGACGAAGGCGACGCGCTTCGCCGGGCCCGAGAGCGCGATCGCCTCGACGTCGAACCGGAGGTTCGTGGCGAGCGCCTGCTCGCGGCCCGTGGCGAGGTCGATCCGCGCCACGTGGCGGTGCTCCGAGCCGCGGTCGCTGATGGCGAAGAGCGACTTCCCGTCGGGCGCGAACTGCGGGTCGCCGTAGTGCACGGGCGCGCCCTTCGCGGCGGCGGTGACGCGGCGGCGCTTGGCCGTGGCGAGGTCCATGACCCACACGTGCGATTCCCGGGCGGAGAGGTACTCGATGAAGGCGACGCGCCTGCCGTCCGGGGAGAAGGCGAAGGCGAACCAGCCGCCGCCGGGGAGCTCGGCCACGACGCGCGCGCTTCCGGGGTCGGTGGCGTCGGCGAGGTGGATCGCCGTCGTGGCCGTGCGGCTCGCGTTGGTGCGGTCGAGCGGCACCGTGGTGTAGAGGAAGCGGTCGCCGCGCGGGCTCCACACGGGTTCGGATGCGCGGCGCCCCTCGGGGCTCACCGGCACGCTCTCGCGCGTCGCGGCGTCGAGGCGGTGGATGCGCCAGGCCTCGTCGCCGCCCGCGCCGTGGGTGAAGAGCGCCCAGGCGCCCGCGCGCGGCTCGAAGCGCGCGGCCATCACGGGGTCGGGCGCGTCGGTCAGGGGCTCGGGCGCCGCGCCGGGTTCGGCCACGCGGTGCAGCTGGTCGGCGTTGCCGTGGCGAAGCCGCACCAGGACCTCGCGCCGCGCCGGATGCCAGTCGAGGAGCGTGCCGGGCTTGAACTCGGAGTAGGGCGCGGTCTTCGCCGCGATCTCGGCCGGAATCGGCGGGATGCCGTCCAGCACGAGGCTCGCGGGCGGCGCGAGGAAGTCGCCCTGCGCGTGCGCCCCCAGGGAGAGGGCCGTCATGAACGCCGCGGCCAGTCGCGGCAGGTGCGGCGCCGGCAGCCGGATCATTTCGGCCCGGTGGCCACCGGCCGCGCGGGATCGGCGCACCACTCGCTCCACGAGCCCGGGTAGAGGCGCGAACCGGCGAGGCCGGCCAGCTCCATCGCGAAGAGGTTGTGGCAGGCGGTCACCCCGGAGCCGCAACTGTGCACCACGCGCTCGGGGCTCACGCCGTCCAGTTCCTCGAGGAACTCCGCGCGCAACTCCTCCGGCGTGAGGAAGCGCCCGTCGTAGCCGAGGTTGTGCTGCCAGAAGCGGTTGTGCGAGCCGGGGATGTGCCCGGCCACGGGGTCGAGCGTCTCGTTCTCGCCCATGAAGCGCGTGGCCGCGCGCGCGTCCACGATCTTCGCGGCCGGGTCGCCGAGGAGGGCGGCCACGCCGCCCGCATCCACTGTCATGCCCGCCGCGGGCCGCGGCTCGAAGCGCCCCTCGCGAGGCGGCGGCACGGCCGCGTCGAGGGGGCGGTTCTCCCGCTTCCACGCGGCGAAGCCGCCGTCCAGGAGCGCCACGCGGTCGTGGCCCAGCCAGCGCAGCATCCACCACAGGCGCACCGCGAAGCTGCCGCCGCCGTCGTCGTAGACGACGACCTGCCGGCCGGGCGCCACGCCGCAGCGGTTCATGCGCGCGGCGAAGTCCGGGATCGGCGGCAGCGGGTGGCGGCCGTTCTTCCCGGTCTTCGGCCCCGAAAGATCCTGGTCGAGGTGCATGAAGTACGCGCCGGGCACGTGCGCCGCCTGCCAGGCCTCGCGGCCCTTGTCGGGCCAGGCGAGGTCGTGGCGCGTGTCGAAGACGATCCAGTCCGGGTCGCCCAGGCGCGCGGCGAGCGTTTCGGTCGAGACGAGCAGCTCAGCTTTCAAATCCGGCCTCCTCCACTTGTTCCTTCTTCTCCACGCGCATCGCCACGAGCCCGCTCGCGACGATGACGACCATGCCCGCCCAGGCGAGAGGCGACAGCGCGTCGCCCCACACGGCGTAGGTGAAGATTGTGGCGAAAACGATGGTCGAGTACGAGAGCGCGCTCGCAACGAGGGTGTTGCCGAGCCGGTAGGCGCGGGTCATGGCGAGCTGCGCGAGCGTGCCCGTGAGGCCGACGCCCGCGAGGATCCACCAGTTGGCGCCCGTGATGGGGTGGAATGGCCCGGTGAGCATTTGCCACGCGAGGCAGAGCACGGTCCCCACGGCGCCGAACCAGAACACCACGCGCCAGTCCGGCTCGCCCAGACGCCCGAGCGTGCGCACGCTGAGGTAGGCCCAGGCCGCGAACACGCCCGAGAACAGCCCCACGAGCGCCGGGCCCTCCTGCCCCGCGGCGAAGGTGGGCTGCAGCAGCATCGCCACGCCGGAGAATCCCAGTGCGATCGCGAAGACGAGCCAGCCGGAGAACCGCTCGCCCAGCACGACGGTGGTGGCGATGGCGAGGAAGAGGGGCGAGGTGTAGTTGAGCGTCTGCGCGGTCGCGAGCGGCAGGCGCGTGATGGCGTAGAAGTAGCCGATGAGGGACACCGCGCCCACGATGCCGCGCACGAGGTGCATGCCCATGTGCGGTGTCCTCACGGTGCCGCCGCGCACGGCCACGATGCCGGCGACCGCGACGAGCGTGAAGAGGGACCGGTAGAGGGCGAGCTCCGCCGCGTCGAAATGCGCGGCGCCCAGCTTGATGAAGACGCCCATCACGGCGAAGAGGAAACCCGCGACGAGCATCCAGGACGAAGTCATGCGACCGCCTCCTTGCCGCGCCACCTGCCCTGCGCCAGCCGCGCCAGGCCCGCCGCGAGCGTCTTCGTGTCGCCGATGCCGAGCCCCTCGACCACGCGGTTGCGCCACGCCTTGTCCTCGCGGAGCTTCGTGACCGCGGCGGAGAGGCTCCTCTCGACGGCGTCGCCGTAGGCGCCCCGGGCCTTCGCGAGCCCGGTGGCGGCGGCGGCCGCGGGCCAGCCCTCGATCATGAAGGCGAGGTCGACCGCGTCCCGCGCGAGGGTGGAGGCGTCCAGCCCGCGGTCGGCGTTGGCGAGGAATTTCTCCGCGAAGGCGTGCGCGGGGTCGAGGCAGGTGACCGGGAGCCCCGCGACCTTGCCGCCCGCGAGGTCGATGCGCGCCTCGCGCAGGATCTCGAACTTGATCCGCAGCTCGCCCGCGGGGAGCCAGGTGCGGATGCCGTACTGGTCCGCGCGGACTTCGCGGGCCAGCGCGACGGGCCTGGCGACCACGGGGCCCAGCGAATCCTCCGCGACCGATTCGCGCAGCAGGCGGTAGCCCTCGCGGCTCGCGCAGAGGAAGTCCACGTCGCGCGATTCGCGGTATTCGCCCAGCTCCAGCACGATGCGCGTGCCGCCGGCGAATAGGCACGCGCACCGATCGAGGAAGGCGCGGTCGAAGCGGCGCAGCAACGCCACCACGGCCGCGTGCGCGGGTCGGCGGAAGCGCCGCTCAGGCATTGAGCACCCCGCCGCCGTGCCGCGCCTTCAGCCGCTCGACGAGGGCGGCCTCGGGCTCGCCGAGGCGGTGCAGGTCCACGAAGCGCCAGTTGCGCTCGTAGAGGCCGAGCGCCTCCTCCGCGAGGATCCAGCGCCCGGCCCGGTTCCACGCGAGCTCGCGCAGGACGGGCCAGCGCTCGAGGTCGAGGACCATGTCGTCGAGCAGGTCCGCGAGCGCGGCGGCAAAGCGCGGGGAGGCCATCGCGGCCTTCAGGCGGGCCGCCTCCCCGGCAGGCAGGCGCACTTCCACGGCCGCGATGCCGGCGGCGCGCTCGCGGCTGCGCTGGGCGCGCTTGGCGGCGCGCAGCTGCTCGGCGCGGGAGAGGCCCGAGGTGCGGGGGCGGCCACGGGCGGGGCGGGGATCCATGGCCCATTATCGGCTGGTAAATGTTGACAAGTCAACAAAAACAACGAGGGGCGCGAGGGCCGCGGCTATCATGCCCGCATGAGGCCCGCTCTCCGCCGGATGCTCGTGCTCGCCGCCCTGGGGCTCGCGGTCGCGCTCGCGTGGCTGGGGCCGATGGACGCAGCCGCCTCCGCGCACGCGCAGGCCGGGCTCAAGCGCGCGCTCGCGACCTTCGCCGCGGCGCGCGCCCTGAACGCGGCCATCTCGGTCGCCAAGGGGACTGAGCTCTCCGTCGCGCCCGCCGGCCTCGGCGTCACGCTCACGCCGGGGCAGGTGCTCGACCCCGTCGACGACCTCGTCGAGCAGTTCTCCTCCCTCATGCTGATGGCGAGCGTCGCCTTCGGGATCGAGATCGCGTTGATCCGCATGGGTGCGCACTGGCTCGTCGCCGCCATGCTCACGGCAATCGCGGTTGCGTGGGCGTGGCGGGCGTGGCGAGGCCAGCCGCGGCTCGCGTGGCTGGACCGCCTCGTGGTCGCGGCGCTGCTGGTGCGCTTCGCGATGCCGCTCGTCGTGCTGGGGAGCGAGGCGGGGTTCCGCCTCTTCCTCGAGGGCGACTACGCCGCCGGGCAAGCCGCCATCGAATCGTCCGGACGCGAGATCGACGCGCGCGCGGCGCCCTCCGCCGTGCCGAAGGGCGAGGAAAGCATCGCCGACCGGCTGAAGGGATGGTGGTCGCGCGCGCCGGACGTCGGGCAGAAGATCGACGAGCTGAAAGCCGTGGCCGGGCGCGCCATCGAGCACGTCGTGCGCCTGATCGTGGTGTTCCTCCTGCAGACGCTCGTCGTCCCGCTGCTGCTGCTGTGGGCACTGGTCCGCCTTGGAAAGGGCCTCGTTGCGCCCGGCGGAAGAGCGGGCTCCGGAACCTAGGACCTGGCGGTGCGGTGCCTTGCTCCCGGACGGCCCGCCGCCGGCGAGAACGCACGTGCCACCTCGCGCGCGGATTGGATGAAGGCCTGTGCGGCGGCCGTGAGGGACCGGTTCCTCATCGTCACGATCGTGAGCGGCGATGGCCTCGCCGAGAGCTTCAGGGGAAGCTCCTTCAATCCGTAGCGCGGGATGCCGAGCCGCAGAACCGAGCGGGGCAGCACCGAAATGCAGTTCCCGCGGCTCGCGAGATCGTTGCGCAGGTGGATCGAGAACGTCGTGATGTGCGGCGTCGGCGGATCGAGGCCGCGGGCGCGAAACGCGTCCGTGACGAACAGCCCTGCCATGACGTCGGTAGGGGGAATGATCCAGCGGGCGCCGGCGAGTTCCGCCAGGTCGATCTTCCGCCGCCGGGCCAGCGGGTTGCCCTTGCCCACGACGGCGAAGAATGGATCGTCGAACAGCGTCTCCACCTGCAGGTCGTTCCCTGGACCGCTGTCCGGCGGGGCCGCCATCCGCGAGAACACCAGGTCGATCTCGCGGTCGATGAGCTCCCGGTACGGGGGGTAGGCTTCCCGTACGACGAAGCGCACGCGGGGATGCAGCGCCGTTACGTGCTCGATGACCTCCGCCAGGAACGAGGTCGCGGACTCCGGGCAGCCGATGCGGACCTCTCCGCTGCCCGGGTCGGCGATCGACTCGATGTCCCGGATTGCCTGGCGGAGCTCGTCGAAGGCCGCCATCCCGCGCGAGAGGAGCGCCTCGCCGAACCGGGTGGCCACGACTCCCTTGGGGCTCCTGTCGAGCAGGCGCGCGCCCACCGCGTGCTCCAGGTCGGCGACCAGCTCGGACACCGATGGCGTCGAGACCCCCAGGCGCAGCGCCGCCTTCGACATGCTGCCGCACTCGAGCACCGTAAAGAACACGAACAGGTCCCGCAGGCGGATCCGCCGGCCGATCGCGCCCTCCCACTGGCTGAGTCTAGGCATAAGGCCAAGACATAACACACCTGAGGAGAATTGGGTATTCCTCCTGAATGTGGCATCCGCCAGGATGAGCGCACACCATCGCCGGAGATCCCCATGAGCGCGCTAACCCGCATTCTCGCCGCTGCCATAGCGCTGTCGATCGCGTGGGTGGCCCGCGCCGAGTATCCGAGCCGCCCCGTGCGGCTGGTGCTGCCCTTCGCCGCGGGCGGGGCCGCCGACGCCGTCGCCCGCACGCTGGCGCCCGCGCTCGAGGCGCGGCTGGGCCAGCCGGTGGTGATCGAGAACCGGGCTGGCGCGGAGGGCGCCCTGGCGGGGCAGGCCGTGGCGGCCGCGCCGGCCGACGGCTACACGATCCTCTATGCCGTCACCGCGACGGCCGCGCTGCCCGTCGTGGGCACGACCGCCTACGGGCCGTCCGACTTCACGCCCATCACGACGATCGGCACCTACGATTTCGGCATGTTCGTCAGCCCCCGCGTTCCCGCCACCTCGGTGGGCGAGTTCATCGCCTACGCCAGGGAGCATCCGGGCACGGTCAATTTCGCGACGCTCAACGTGGGGGAGCATTTCGCCGCGGCCCAGTTCATGCGGGCGTCCGGCGTCGAGATGACGAAGGTGCCGTACCGCTCGATGGCGCAGGTGCTTCCCGACATGCTCGCCGGGCAGGTGCACGTGAACTTCGGCCCCCTCAGCAACGGCATCGCGCTCGCGAGGGAAGGCAAGGTCCGCGTGCTTGCGATGCTCGGGCCGGAGCGCTCGCTCCTGGCGCCCGAGGTGCCGACGATGGGGGAGTCGGGGATGCCCGGCGTGGCCTTCGAGTCCGTCCAGATGCTTTTCGCCCCGGCGAAGACGCCCGCCGGGATCGTCGGCAAGCTGTCGCGCGAGGTGAACGCGGTGCTCGCGCAACCCGGTATCCGGGCAAAGCTGGAGAAGCTCACGCTGCGGGTCAAGGGCTGCACGCCCGAGGACCTTCGCCGGGCGCAGGCGGACTCCCATGCGGCCTGGGCGCGCTTCGCCCGGGACTATCGCCTGGGTGCCGAGTGATGGCCGACGGGAGGAAGAAGCGGATCGTGGCCTTCGAGGCGCCGGCCGAGGCGAACCGGTTCACGAGGCAGCACGCGATCGACGTGGAGGACGCGCCCGGGCACCGGCTCCGCGTCTTCGAGTTGCTGCGAACCTACGGGGAGGACGCGCCCCTGATCGAGGGCGTGGCGCTCAGGGAGGCATGGATCCGGGGAACGACGGACTTCACGGACCTCAACGGCCTCGGTACGACCTACGTCACCTACGTGATGGCGAGCGGCGAGAAGATCCACGCGCGAGGAAACGTCCTCGCGCACCGGCTTCCGGCGGGCGACGGGAGGGAGCTCCTGAAGAACCTGACGGGCCTCACCGTCACGGGGGGCACGGGGCGGTTCGCCGCCATCCGCGGCGTGGTCAGGGCGGAGACGGTTTCCGACAACGTCACCTTCAACCAGAACCGCAGCGAGATGGAGTACTGGTTCGAGGAATGACGGCCCGGGATCGGAGGCGAACGCGCCGGCCGTCACGCAACGCTGCCCGCCAGCGGCGCGCCCGCCGGGCTGGACGGCACGCGGCGCAGGTCCTGCGCCACCCGCCCGCCCTGCAGCACGATCACGCGCCCGGCCGAGGCGATCGTCTCCGGCCGGTGGGCGATGAGGATGCGGGTGAGGTTGAGCCCCCGGATGGCCTCGTTCACCTGCCGCTCGCGCTGCACGTCGAGGGCGCTCGTGGCCTCGTCGAGGAAGAGGATGCGCGGCTGCTTGTAGAGGGCGCGCGCGAGGAGGATGCGCTGGCGCTGCCCGCCCGACAGCGCCGCGCCCATGTCGCCGATGAGCGTGTGGTAGCCCATCGGCATCGCGGCGATGTCGTCGTGCACGGCGGCGAGCCGCGTGCATCGCTCGATCGCCTCGTGGCTGGGCGCGGGGTCGAAGAAGCACACGTTGTCGGCGATGGAGCCGGCGAAGAGGGGGTCGTCCTGCATCACCGTGCCCACGAACCGGCGGTAGGCGTCGACGCCCAGCTTCTGGATGTCCACGCCGCCCACGAGCACCTGGCCGTCGGTGGGGGCGAGCAGCCCCAGCATGATCTTCACGAGCGTGGTCTTGCCGCCGCCCGAGGGGCCCACGATCGCCACCGACTCGCCGGGCTCGATCACGAACGAGCAGTCCTTGAGCACGAACGGCTCGGTGTCGGAGTAGCGGAAGGCGACGCCCCGGACCTCGATCGAGGGCTGCGCCACGGCCGGGGCGGAGGCCGGCGATTCCTCCTCGGGCGCGGTGAGCACGATGTCGGCGAGGCGCTCGCCCTGCAGCTGCAGCATCTTCAGCTCGATCAGCTTGTCGATGAGGCCGGCCACGCGCGCCGAGAACTGCTCCTTGTAGGCCATGAACGCGAAGAGCATCCCCACGGAGAAGGCGGCGTCCAGCACGAGGAGCGCGCCCACCCACACCACGGCGATGCGCTCGGCGCCGAAGACGAGCCCGTTGGCGCTGCGGAAGCCCAGCGAGAGCTTCTGCACCACGAGGTCGCGGTTCACCGCGTCCACCACGAGGTTGAGCCAGCGCGAGCGCCGCTCCTCCTGGCGCCCGAAGAGCTTGATCGACTGCACGCCGCGCACCGTCTCGAGGAAGTGGCTCTGCTGGCGCGAGGCGTGGACGATGTGCTCCTCCGTGGCGCGGCGAAGCGGCGCGTAGAAGGCGCCCCGCGAGACCGCGTACGCGGCCACGGCGGCCACGGCCAGCGCGGTGAGCTTGCCGCTGTAGACGAGCATCATCGCCAGGGTCGCGAGCGCCATCAGCCCGTCGATCACGGCCTCGACGAAGCTCGAGGTGATGGTGCGCTGGATCGTGGTCACGGCGCCGAAGCGAGAGACCACGTCGCCGAGGTGGCGCTTCTCGAACCACGCCACGGGCAGCCGGAGCAGGTGCGTGAAGACGTTGGCGAGCCACTGCAGGTTGAGGGTCGTGCCGAGGTAGAGCACGACCCATGAGCGAAGCGCCCCCACGGCCACCTGGATCACCGCGAGCATCAGGAAGCCGATTCCCAGCACGGTGAGGAGGTCGCGGTCCGCGGCGACCACGGCGCCGTCGACCACCCACTGCATGTAGAAGGGCGCGAGCAGCGCGAAGGCCTGCAGCACCAGCGCCAGCAGCAGCACCTGCGCGAGCGACCGGGCGAGCCCCGTCACCGGCCCCGTGAGGTCGCGCAGGCGCACGCGGCGCCGCTCGTCGCGCGGGCGGAACTCGGCGGTCGGGGCGAGCTCCAGCGCGATGCCGGTGAAGTGCTTCGAGACCTCCGCGATCGGCATGCGCCGCACGCCCGCCGCAGGATCGTGGATCACTGCCTCGCGCGGCCCGGCGGAGCGCAGCACGACGAAGTGGTTCAGGTCCCAGTGCAGGATGCAGGGCGTTCGCAGCTTCGGGAGCTCCTCGAGCTCGAGCCGCAGGGCGCGGGGCGCGAGGTGCAGCCGGCCCGCCACCTGCATCAGGTAGGCGAGGGTTGCGCCCTTGAGGGAAAGCGTGAACCGCCGGCGCAGGCCCGCGAGGTCGATGCGGTGGCCGTGGAAGCTCGCCACCATTCCGAGGCTCGCGAGGCCGCACTCCGAGGCCTCGGTCTGCAGGAACACCGGCAGGCGACGGCCGCCGCCGAAGTCCAGGCCCGCGATGGCCATGTCACGCCCTGCCCGCGAGGCTCAGGAGCGGCTCGAACACCCACTCGATGAGGCGGCGTCGGTCGAGGAGCACGTCGGCCTCCACCTGCATGCCGGCCTGCAGCGGCTCGGCGTGCCCGTACGCGGATACGGTCTGCGAATCCAGCGCGACCTTCACGCGGTAGAGCGGCTCGCGCGAGCCGTCGGGGGGCGCGAGGCCGAGTTCCGCGGGGGCGATGGCGCTTCGCGAGACCGACACGACGCGCGCGCGGTGGCTGCCGAACTTCTGGTACGGGAAGGCGGGATAGCGGACCAGCACGTCCTGCCCCGCGCGGATGAAGCCCACGGCCCGTGACGGCGCGAAGAGGTGCGCCTGCAGCGGCGCGCCCTCGGGCAGCAGCGTGAGGAGTCCCATGCCGGCGCCGACCACCTGCCCGGGCTCCACCAGCACGGCGGCGACGGTGCCCGCCGCGGGCGCGGTGACCAGCGACTCGGCCTGCGCGCGGCGCTCGATGCGCTCCTGGTCGAGCCCGGCCACTTGCGCGTCGAGCGCGGAGAGCTGCGCCCGGGTGCGGGCACGGGCTTCGGTGGCCGCGGATTCCAGGCCCGCGATCTCGCGCTCGAGGGAGAGCCTCGCGCGCAGGGCCGCGTGGCGGCGCAGCCGCTGGTCGAGCGACTCCTCCTCCTTCTGCTGCCGCTGGGCGGGCGAGACGAAGCCGCGGCGCTGCAGGTCGTCGAGCCGCGCGAGCGACTTTCGGGACAAGGCCTCGCGGGCGGCGATCGCATCGAGTTCCCCGTCGAGCTGGGCGAGCTCCGCGGCGAGGCCCCGGATCCGCGCCTCGATCGCCTCCTGCTCCGCGCGCGCCGCCGTCCGGGTCTCCTCTCGCTGGCGCCGCACGCCGGCGAGGCGCTGCCCGGCCAGCGCGACGGTGGCCGCGCCGACGGGGCCGTCCGTCGTCGACCGCGCATCGACCAGCCGCAGCAGCGCCTCGCCTTCGGCAACGCGCTCGCCCTCGCCCACGTGGCGCTCCCGCACGAGGCCGGGCTGCTGGGCCACCACGCGCAGGACGCCGGTCTCCGGCACGAGCGTCCCGGCGATCGAGGCCTTCTTCGCGTACTGCCCGGCGATGAAATAGGCGAGCACGACCGCGGCCACGGCGACGGCCGCGGCGGTGAGAAAGGCGAAGGAGACGGGGCGGATGAGGACGATGCGGCCGAAGTTGCGGCGCTCCTCGGCCTCGTAGACCTCGCGGCGGAAGCGGGGGGGCGCGGTCATGCCTCGAGGGCTTCCTGCGCCGGCCGGAAGCGCCGCCAGAACAGGAACGCGAGCGGGACGAACGCGATCGCCAGGGCGATCTCGAAAGCCCAGCCCGCGGGCGTGGTGGCGGTCTGGAGGGTCTTGCGGAAGAACAGGCTGGAGAAGCCGGGGACCATGACCAGGATGTTGTACGCGCCGTGCACGACGACCAGCGGCCAGAGGCTGCGATAGCGCAGGAACATGAGCGCGGCGATCACGCCAAAGCCGAAGGCGAGGAACGTCGCGCGGCCATGGAGGATCCCGAATGCGAGGGCGGATAGGACGATGGAGGCCGCGAGGGACCGGCGCACGCGAAGGGCGTTGAACAGCATTCCCCGGAAGTAGAACTCCTCGAGGAGCGGCGCGAGGACCCCCGTGGCGGTCGCCGCGAGCATCCATGCCGCCGCCGTGCGCGGCTGCGGCGTGAACGAGTAGCCCCAGAACCGCAGGTACTGGTCGGGCTCGGACCAGATCATCGGCATCTGCACGAGCACGGCGTGCACGCCCAGGTTCCACGCCGTGGCGAGCGCGAGGGCCAGCGCGATGTCGCCGGCCGTCACGGGGCACGCGGGCGGGCCGAACAGCCCCGCCATCGCGGCGCGCGCATCCCGGATGAGGGCGAACATGGCGACGCCGATGAGGATCGCGCCGCATCGCGCGACGATCTCGCCGTCGTTGATGCTGCGGTCCCACCACCCCGCGCCGACCCCGGTGCGAAGGAGGAAGAACATGGCGAAATAGGCGAACGCGAAGATGACGGCGATGTGCACCGGCTTCAGGCCGGACCGCTCCAGCAGCTGGACGACGTTCGGGTTCACTCGCGCGGCTTCCGTGGCTCGAGACGGCTACTTGAACGAGTTGGCGATGCGCTCGATCATTTCGGACGTCGCGTCGACCAGCCAGTCGTACGCGCGCACGTAGGCGTCGGCGGTTCCGCCGGTGGAGTACGGGTCCATTGTGCCGCACTCGCCGCCGCCGACATCCGCAGCCTGCGCAGCGTCCAGCCCGTCGTTCACGGAATTTTTTGCGCAATCGATTTCGTTCATGGCGTGCTCCTAGGAATGTGAAGAGACGGCGAATGCGCTTGCCGCGCGGCTGCCGTCACGGGCCATCCAGACGTACGCCGGAAGGGCGATGGACACGAACGCCACGCTCGCGAGCCACGGCCACCAGCTCCAGAGGTCGGTGGTCGTGCCGTGAGGTATCCGGCTGGAGACCTCTCCGAGGACGGGCCAGGACACGAGGACGTTGAACAGCACGTGCAGGAGGATCGGGGCGACGATCGTTCCCGTCCTCCGCATGATGCAGATGTAGATCACCGAGCCCATGAACGAAGAGGCCATGTGCGACGGGTGGGCGATGCCGAAGCATGCCGAGGTGAGGAGGAGGGAGGGAAACCATCCCCACTGCCGTTCCCAGGCGTGGTACAGGAAGCCTCGGAACACCAGTTCCTCGATCACGGGGCCGATGATCCAGCTGAGCAGGACCATGCGAACCAGGCCTTGGGGCGAGAAGACGGAATCCCAGGTCGCCGCGGAATCTACCGGCTTTGCGTATTCCATGAGTTCCTCAGGCGAAGCCATGGCGAAGTGCCACAGCACGACTGCACCGGAAACGGCCATGACGGTGGCGCATTTGGCGAACGCCACGACGATGAGTTCGCCCGTCATTCCGCCGGGTATCGGGCGGCGCATCGCTGCAAGGCACTGGCGGCGCAGCCCGCCGACGCCAAGCAGTACGGCTGCCGCAACCGCCAAGGCGAGGAGCTGTGTCGCGAGCTCTGTAAGCGGGACGGACCAGCTGAAGGTCCGGGACACGGGTCGCATGGCAATGACGGCGAAGAACTCGACGGCAAGCACCAGGAACGCGATCTGCAGGCCGGTTGCAGGTTTCATCGTGGCTCCGAGAAAGAGGCTGCGCTATGGCAGCCCCTCGGGTCGAGTTGGCGCCGATGGCGAGGCTACTCGCCCGCCACCCGGCCGATCACGTGCGAGGTGAAGTCGACCAGGTTCTCGTACGACTGGGTCAGGGACCGGGTGATCTCGACGAGGGCTTCCGGGCTGCACAGGCTGAACCCGCCGCTGGCCTCCGTCGCTTGCGCCGCATCGATCTCGTTGCTCACCGGGATCTTCGAAACGTTGGAATCGGTCATGGCTGTCTCCTTCTCGGGTCTGGGTCGGCTACAGGTTCGGCGCGTAGGCCGACGGGTCGAGGCACACCGGGTCCGGCATGGGGCCGGGGATCGGCACCGTGTCGGGCATCGGGAACGGGAAGTCCGGCGACGGGAACGGCGAGGGGATGCTGTCGTCGTGGGGCTTGTAGCCGCCCGAGACTTCGGCGTGGTCCTTCCTTTCGATTTCCTTCATGGGGGTCTCCTGGGTCTTGGTCGCGGGGACTTCGGCGGGGCGCCGCGCGACCGGACGGCGCCCCGCGCGGGATCAGCGGGCGGAGTCGTCGGGGTGCTCGTCGGCGGCGAGCGCGGCGAAGGCGATGGGGTCGAGGAGCGGCTCGGCAGGCGCGCGGAAGAGGGCGTCGTCGAGAGCGACGCCAGGCGGCAGCCCGCCCGCGATGGCGAGGATCTCTTGCTCGGTGAGGGTCTTCATGGGGTTCTCCGGTGGCCCCCTTCGCGCAGGTCGCGGCAGGAGGTGGAGCCCATGCTAGGAAAGGCGCGCGTGCCGCGCCCGCGAAAATCGGGGAAAGCTGCGCGCCTATTTCGGCGCGGTCAGTGCGCCGGCGCGCCCCCGTGCGCGGCGAAGAAGCGCCGCGCGGACTTCACGAACCAGGCGATGTGCCGCAGCCCCTTCGTGGCCGCCTTGCCGCCGTGGTGCACGATGCGCACCTGCGGGCAGTAGGCGACCGTCGTGACCTTCGAGAGCCGCAGCGTGAGGTCGAAATCCTCGAAGTAGAGGAAGTAGCCGGGGTCGAACCCGCCCACGGCGCGCAACGCCTGCGTGCGGCAGAGCAGGAAGCAGCCGCTCGCGATGGTGACGGGCGCCTGCTCGCGCTCCCAGTCCAGGTGGCGCAGCTCGTAGGCGTCCAGGCGCCGGCGGAAGGGGCCGTGCAGGAAGCGCGGCACGAAGCCGCGGACGAACAGCACGCCGGGCGAGGGCCAGCCCTTCACGAGGTACTCGCGCTCGCCGTCGGCGCCGTGCACGGAGGGCGTGATGGCGCCGACTTCCGGGTGCGCGGCGAGGTAGCGCAGGCCCGCGTCGATCGCCTCGCGCGCCACCTCGACGTCCGGGTTGAGCACGAGGTGGCAATCGGCCGCGGCCTGCGCCAGCGCGAGGTTGTGGCCGCGGCCGAAGCCGACGTTGCCCTGGCCCGTGACGAGCTCGAAGGCGGTGCCGGGCGCGCGGGCGAGGGCCGCCTCGGCGAGGCTCGCAAGCGTGGGCGCGAGCCCTTCCGGGCCGTTGTCCACCACCTGCACCTTCGCATCCCCCAGCGTGCCGTGGCCGCGCGCGACGGCGATGGCCTCGGCCACGCTCGCGAGCGTGCGCGCGAGCAGCCGGGAATCCGGGGCGTGCGTGACGATCGCGACGGAGAGGGAGGGCGGCATCGGTCGCCTCAGGAGCGCGCGGCTCCCGGTGAACCCACGTAGAATTCCGCGAGCGCCGCGGGAAGGATGGCCTGGCCCCACGCGGCCGCGACGACGACCAGGAAACGGGAGAAGCCCCGCAAGGGGGCGGCAAGCGAACGCATGGCGAGGCCAGGTCGGGAACCGGCGGAAATTCTATCAGGCGGCCCACCGCCCAAGGTCGCGGTCGTCCACGAGTGGCTGGACACCTGGGCGGGATCCGACCGCGCGGCGGCCCAGATCCTCGCGATCTGGCCGCAGGCCGATCTCTTCGTCCTCGTCGACTTCCTGCCCGAGGCCGACCGCGCCCCGTTCGCGGGCCGGCGCATCACGACCTCGTTCCTGCAGCGGATGCCGTTCGCGCGGCGCCACTTCCGCAAGTACGTGCCGCTCATGCGGCGGGCGATCGAGTCCTTCGACCTCTCCGGCTACGACATGGTGATCTCGAGCGCCCACGCCTTCGCCAAGGGGGTGCGCACGCGCGCCGGGCAGTACCACCTCTGCTATTGCTACACCCCCATGCGCTATGCTTGGGCGATGGAAGGCGAGTACCTGCGGGATTTCGGCCTGGCTCGGGGGCCGCTCGCGTGGCTTGCGCGTCGCGAGCTCGCGACGCTGCGTGAATGGGACCGCGCGGCGGCCGCCCGCGTGGACGACATCGTTGGCATCTCGCGCTTCATCGCGGATCGCATCCGCGTCGCCTACGGTCGCGAGGCGTCCGTGATCCATCCCCCGGTCGACGTGGCGGCCTTCACTCCCGGCGGCCCGAAGGAGGACTTCTACGTGGTGGTCTCGCGGCTCGTGCCCTACAAGCGCGTGGACGCTGTCGTGGAAGCCTTCCGGGCCATGCCGGGGCGCCGCCTCGTGGTCATCGGCGACGGGCCGCAGCGAGCGGCGATCGAGGCGCGGCGGCCGGCGAACGTGCGGCTGCTCGGGCACGCCCCGCACGAGGCGGTGCTCGACCACCTGCGCCGCGCGCGGGCGTTCCTGTTCGCGGGCGAGGAGGACTTCGGCATCGCGCCGGTCGAGGCGATGGCCTGCGGCACGCCCGTGATCGCGCTCGCGCGCGGGGGCCTCCTCGAGACGGTCGTCGAGGGCGAGACGGGGACCTTCTTCGACGAGCCCTCGCCGGCGGCGATCGCGGCCGCGGTGGAGCGCTTCGAGGCCGCGCGCGCGATCGACCCGGCGCGGTGCCGCGCGCGCGCGGAAGCCTTCTCCGAGCCCCGGTTCCGCGACGAGTTCCGCGCCTTCGCCGAAGCGGGGCTGCGGTCGCACGGGCGAGGCCGCGCGCCATGAACCGCGGCACGCACCTCAAGGAGAACGCGGGGCTCCTCGAGGCCGTGTTCCGGCTGGCCGATCCGGTGGTCGTGGTTGCCACGGGGTGGCTTCTCTTCCCCGTGCTCTTCACGCTGGAGGAGTTCAATCGCGGCTACGGGCTGGGCCTCGCCGTGGCCTTCGCCGTCGTGTTCGCGGTGTTCCCGTTCTTCCGCATCTACCAGCCCTACCGCGGCACCAGCCTCTGGATCGAGGTGCAGGGCCTCTTCAAGGCCTGGCTCGCCACCGTGGCGATCATCGCGGTGCTGCTCATCCTCACCAAGACGACCTACGTCTTCTCGCGGCTCTGGCTCATGACCTGGGCGGTGGCGAGCTTCGCGGCGCTCGCGGCGTTCCGGATGCTGCTGCGCCTCGCGCTGCGGTCGGTGCGAAGGCGCGGCTACAACCTGCGGCACATCGTGGTGGCGGGCGCGGGCGCGCTGGGCGTCGAGATCGCCCGCCGCCTGCGGGCCGCGCCGTGGACGGGCCTGCACGTGGTGGCGTTCTTCGACGACCGGCCGGAGCTCGCGGCGGGCGCCGTGGAGGGCGTGCCCGTGGGCGGCACGCTCGACGAGCTGGCGGCCTTCGTCGAGCGCGAGGGCATCGACCAGGTGTGGATGGCGCTGCCGCTGCGCGCGGAGCTGCGGGCGAAGCAGGTGCTGGCCGCGCTGCGCTCGACCACGGCGGAGGTCCGCTACGTGCCGGACATCTTCGGCTTCCAGCTCCTCAACCACTCGGTCACCGAGGTCGCGGGGCTTCCCGTCATCAACCTCACCGAGTCGCCGATGTCGGGCACGAACGTCCTCGTGAAGGCGGTGGAGGACTACGTGCTCGCCGCGCTCATCGTGCTGGCGATCAGCCCGCTGCTCGCCGCGCTCGCGATCGGCGTGAAGCTCTCCTCGCCGGGGCCGGTGCTCTACCGCCAGCGCCGCGTGACCTGGAACGGCGCGCAGTTCGAGATGCTCAAGTTCCGCTCGATGCCGGTGGACGCCGAGGCGGGCACGGGGCCCGTCTGGGCGCGGCCGGGCGAGGACCGGGCCACGCCGTTCGGGCGGTTCATGCGGCGCTGGAGCCTGGACGAGCTGCCGCAGTTCCTCAACGTGCTCAAGGGCGAGATGTCGATCGTGGGCCCGCGCCCCGAGCGGCCGGAGTTCATCGAGCGCTTCCGCGACCAGATCCCCGGCTACATGCAGAAGCACCTCGTGAAGGCGGGCATCACCGGCTGGGCGCAGGTGAACGACCTGCGCGGCAACACCGACCTCGCGCGGCGCATCGAGTTCGACCTCTTCTACATCGACAACTGGTCGGTGTGGTTCGACCTGCGCATCATCCTCATGACCGCCTGGCAGGTGCTGCGGAGCCGGCACGCCTACTGAGGCGATATACTTCCGCGCATCCCGCCGTCGGCATTCCCCTCCTTGAGCACCCTGCCCGCCGTCCCGCAACGCCACTGGCTCTTCTGGGCGATCTCCTGCTGGGTCGCGGCGCTCGTCCTCACCTTCATCGGCTTCCTCATGGCCTTCCACACGGGCCCGTGGCAGTCGCGCGTGGAGCCGCGCACCATTCCCGGCGCGAAGCTCGCCGTGGTCCAGGGCACCGTGCGCGTGGATGGCGAGGCGATCTGGCTCGAGCGCCCCGGGCAGGACGGCACGCTCGTCGTCTCGGCGACGCTGGAGCAGCCCCTCGCGGCGTCGGATTTCCGCTACGCCCGCGTCCGGCTCGCGGGCGCCTTCCCGCGCGAGGGGATCTCGTTCATCTGGCGCACCGACCGCGGCGAGGCGAAGGTGCCGCGCCTGCCGCTCGCGTCGTCGGGCGGGCGCGTGCTGCCGCTCACCCTGGGCGAGATCGACGGCTGGAACGGCCGCATCGTCGGCGTGGGCCTCGCGATGCGCGGGGAGCTCGCGGCGCCGCTGCTGGTCGACGGCATCGAGTTCGTGCCCACCTCGTGGTGGGCCACCGCCACGCGCATGCTCGGCGACTGGGCCGAGTTCGAGCCCTGGGACGGCGGCTCGATCCACTTCATGGCCGGCGGCAACCCGTCGCTTCGCCACCCGCTGCCGTTGTTCCTGGGCATCTCCTTCCTCGCCGCGATCGGCCTCTACCTCCTCGTGATCGTGCTCGGCCACACGCGCTTCGAGCCGCAGGCGGCGCTCGCGATCGCGCTGCTCGGCTGGGCGGTCATCGACGCGCGCTGGCAGCTCAATCTCCTGAAGCAGCTCGACATCACGCGCTGGCAGTACGCGGGCAAGAGCTGGGAGGAGAAGCGCCTCGCCGCGGAGGACGGCCGGCTCTTCGCCTTCATGCGCGAGGCGAAGGAGAAGATCGGGGCGGCGCCCGCGCACGTGTTCGTGTTCGCCGACGAGGAGTTCGACCGCGTCCGCGGCGCCTACCACCTCTATCCGCGCAACGTGACCGTGCAGCCCAAGCGGCAGTCGCTCCTGCCGGCGGCGACCTTCAAGGCGGGTGACGTGCTCGTGGTCTACCGCAAGCGCGGGGTCGAGTACAGCCCGGCCGACAGGACGCTGCGGTGGGAAGGCACCCAGGCGGTGAAGGCGGAGATGATCCACTTCTCGGCCGGCAGCGCCGTCTTCCGCGTGACCGGGCCGGGCTGAGCCGTGGACGCGATCCTCCTCCTCCTGAGCGTGGCGCTGCCCTGGGCGGCGGGCACGGCGTGGCTTCGCTTCCTGCCGAAGGGCGCGCCGCTGCCGTGGGCCACCGCCATCGGCTACGGGCACTTCATCGGGATCCTCGCGCTCACGCTGCTCATGCGCGCCACGAGCCTCGCGGGGCTCAAGTGGAGCTTCTGGGCGCTCGCCGCAGCGCTCGCCGTCTTCGGGCTCGTGCCGGTGTGGCGGTGCGCGAACCGCCGCGCGGCGCTCGCGATGCCGGACCTGCGCGGCGACTGGGCGGGGCTCGCGCGCTGGAAGGCGATCGTCGCCGCGATCCTCCTCGCGCTGGTCGCGGTGCGCTACGCCGGGCTGCTGCTCGAGATCCTGTGGCGGCCGCTCTTCGCCTGGGACGCCTGGATGCAGTGGGCCACGAAGGCGCGCGTGTGGTTCGAGCTGGGCTACATGGCCCCCTTCGTCCCGGCCGCCGAGTGGATCGCCGCCGACCCCGCGAAGGTGTTCACCGACCCGGCGCCCTCGTACCCCGCGACGGTGCCGCTGCTGCAGGTGTGGAGCGCGCTCGCGCTGGGGCGATGGGACGACGCGCTCATGAACGTGCCGTGGTTCGCCTGCGGCGTGGCGATGGGCTTCGCGTTCCACGGGCAGGCGCGCGCCTGGGGCGTGTCGGCGTTCCTCGCGGCGGTCGGCACCTGGCTGCTGATGACGGTGCCCTTCGTGAACATCCACGTGGCGCTCGCGGGCTACGCGGAGCTGCACATGGCCGCGCTCTACGGGCTCGCGGCGATGGCCTTCTTCCTCTGGGCCCGCGACGGCGACGCGCGGCAGGGGTGGCTTGCGCTGGCACTCGCGCTCGCGCTGCCGCTCGTGAAGAAGCCGGGCATCTTCTGGCTCGCCTCCTTCCTGCCCGCGTGGCTCGTGATCCTGCGGCCGCGGGCCGCCGCCATCGGGCTGGGCGTGGCGGCCGCGGCCGGCGTGGGCGTGCTCTTCTTCCTGCGGGAAACGGGGCTGCGCGTGTTCAATTACGCCCTCACCGCGGACGTGGACACGGCCGAGGTCACCAAGGCGCTCGCGCAGAACCTCTTCCAGATGGGCAACTGGAACCTGTTCTTCTGGCTCGCGCCGGCGATGGCGCTGGCCGCCTGGAGGCGGCTGCTGGACGGCCCGATCGCGGCGATGACGACGATGGTCGCCTTCGGCGCCTATTTCCTCGCGGTGGTGTTCTACTTCTCGATCGCGGGCGAGTGGGTGAGCGATTTCTCGACGGTGAACCGCGCCGTCTTCCACATGGTGCCGCTGCTCGCCTTCTGGATGCTGGCGCTCGCCGAGCGCCGCTTCCACGGCCCGCCGGAGCCGCTGCGCCTGCGCTGAGGCGGCGTCAGGTCCCCTTTTCGAGGAGCGTGTCGGCGGCCGCGAGCACGGAGTCGGCGCCGATGGCGTGCATGCAGCGCGGCTCGGCGCACTCGCGCGGGCCGCGGGCGCAGCGCCTCACCCACGCGACGTGGCGGCCGAAGAGGACCTGCTGGTCGCGGCAGGGAAAGTCGGGCTCGCCGAGCGCCTGCCACGGCGTGTCGCGCCAGAAGTCCCCGGAAGCGCAAAGGCGCGCGGACCCCGGCCCGAACAGCGCGAGCGTGGGCGCGAAGGCGGCGCGCGCGAGGTGGGCCACGCCCGTGTCCGGCGCGACGACGAGGCGCGCGCCTTCCACCAGCTGCCACAACTGGTCGAGGCCGAGCCTGCCCGCGGTCGAGGCGTGCCGCCCCTCGGGATCGCACCCGGCCACGAGCGGCTCCTCGCCGCGCCCGGCGCTCCACACGACGGCGAGGCCGCGCGACGCGAGGCCCGCCGCGACGGCCGCCCACCGCGCCGCGGGCCAGCGCTTGAGCGCCGTGCTCGCGCCGACGTGCAGCACGGCATAGGCGCCCCCGGGCCGGTCCACGGGCACGGCGGGGCGCACCGTCCAGTCGCCGCGCCGGTAGGGGGCGGGCGCATCGCCATCGACGAGCGCGGCGACGAGCTCGCCCCAAGAGGCGGGAACGTCGCCGATAGCGCGCTCGTCGTCCACGAACGGATTCCTCAGCGCGTGCGGGTCGTCGCCGTGGGCGACGACGTGGCGCGCCCCGAGGGCGGCCGCGAGCCAGCTGTACCGGTTGTCTCCCGGCACGACCGCGAAGTCGAAGGGCGCCTCGGCGAGCAGCGCGCGGGCCGTCGCCGCGTCGCGGGGCGTGAAGGCCAGCGCGCGCACGCCCCAGGGACGCGTGGCGTAGAGCGGCACCATCGCCGGCGAGACGGTCATCGCGATGTCCGCGCGCGGGTGGGCGGCGCGCAGCTTCGCGAGCAGCGGCGAGAGCATCACGGTGTCGCCCAGCAGCAGGTGGTGCGCGACGAGGATGCGCCGCGGATCGGCGGGCGGCTTCGCGAGCCCGGGGGAGGCGAGGCGGCGCGCCAGCGCGCGCGTGACCACGGTCGCGCGCGTCGCGAAGCGCTCACCCACGCGCCGCCCTCGCCACCATCGTGAAGACTTCCAGCATGCGCTCGACCATGCGGTCCTCGCCGAAGCGCCGCAGCGCCGACTCGCGGGCAGCCGCGGCGAGGCGGGCGCGGCGGGAGCCGTCCGCGAGCAGCGGCTCGATGGCGGCGCGCAGCGCGCCGGCGTCCTCCGGCGGAACCAGCACGCCCGAGACGCCGTCCTCGACGATCTCGGCGATGCTGCCCACGGGGGTGGAGATCACCGGCAGCCCGCACGCCATCGCCTGCATCAACGCCTGCGGCACGCCTTCGTTGGCGTAGGACGGCAGGCAGAAGAGGTCGAGGGCGCGAAGCCAGGGCGCGACGTCCTCGCGGTTGCCGGCGAAGGTCACGCGCGGCTCGATCGCGAGCTCCTTCGCGAGCGCCTCGAGCGCCTCGCGCTGCGGCCCGTCGCCCACGACCACGAGCCGCGCATGGCGGTCGGCGAGCCCCGCGAACGCCTCGAACAGGTAGCGGTGGCCCTTCCAGCTGCGCAGCGTCGCGACGATGCCGATCACCCTGCCGTCGACGGCGAGCCCCAGGTCCGCGCGCGCCTGCGCCGCCGGGCCCGGGCGGAAGCGGTCGAGGTCGATGCCCGTCGGTATCGAGACGACGTGGCCGGGGTCGACGCCCGTCTCCTCGATCACCTGCAGGCGCAGCCGCTCGCCCGTGGTGACGATGCGGCGCGTGGCGCTTCGGTAGAGCCAGCGCGTGGCGAAGTTGCGCGGCACGGGCGCGGAGATGTGGCGCGTGCGCACGATCGGCGGCGCGTGGCGCTGGAAGCAGGCCGCCAGCGACGCGAGCCAGCTGTCCGTGGAACTGTGGGTGTTCACCACGTCGAAGCGACGGTTGCGCAGCAGGCCGGTCATCGCGAGCAGGCCCTGGAGGGACTTGCGCCCGATGGGCAGCGCGATGGCCTCCACCCCGTAGCCGGCGGCGGCCTGAAGGATGCGCGACTCCTCCGGCGCGGCGATCGCGACGTCGTGCCCGCGCCGGGCCACCCCGCGCGCCTCGGTGAGCACGCGGATCTCCTGCCCGCCCCAGCCCAGCGAGGACTCCGTGTGCAGGATGCGAAGGCTCTCGCCCGCCACGGCCTAGGCTCCGGCGAACTGGAGGCGGTGCAACCCCGCGTAGGCGCCGCCGGCGGCAAGGAGCGCCGCGTGCGTGCCCTCCTCGACGATGCGGCCGCGGGCCAGCACGACGATGCGGTCGGCGCCCTCGACGGTCGAGAGCCGGTGCGCGATGACGATGGTGGTGCGGCCCTTCATCAGCGTCTCCAGCGCGGCCTGCACCGCGCGCTCGCTCTCGGTGTCGAGCGCCGAGGTGGCCTCGTCGAGCAGCAGGATGGGCGCGTCCTTGAGGATCGCGCGCGCGATGGCGATGCGCTGGCGCTGCCCGCCGGAGAGCTTGGCGCCGTTCTCGCCGATCTCGGTGGCGAGCCCCTGCGGCAGCCCGCGGATGAACTCCATCGCGTGGGCCGCCTCGGCGGCGCGCAGGATGTCGGCCTCGGAGGCCCGCTCGCCCTGCCCGTAGGCGATGTTGGCGGCCACCGTGTCGTTGAAGAGAACGACGTTCTGCGACACGAGCGAGACCTGCCGCCGCAGGCTCTCCAGCGTGAGGTCCTCGAGCGGGTGGCCGTCGAGCGTCACGCGCCCTGCCGTGGGGTGGTAGAAGCGCGGCAGCAGGTGGATGAGGCTCGACTTGCCGCTGCCGGAGGCGCCCACGAGCGCGACCGTCTCGCCCGGGGCGATGTCGAGCGTCACGCCGTCGAGCGCGGGGCCCGCGCCCGTGCGGTAGGTGAGCGAGACGCCCTCGAAGCGCACGGCGCCGCGCGCGCGGCCCAGCGTCACGGTGCCGCGGTCCTCCTCCGGCTTCTCGTCGATGAGGCCGAAGACGCTCTCGCAGGCGGCCAGCCCGCGCTGCAGGTGCTCGTTCACGCCGGTGAGGCGCTTGAGCGGCTGCAGCAGCATGCCGGTGGCGGCGATGAACTCGACGAAGCGGCCGACATCCGTCTGGCCGGCGAAGGCGAGCTCCGCGGCGAAGTAGATGATGGCGGCGACCGCGCAGGCCACCAGCAGCTGGGTCACGGGCACGGTCGCGGCGGCGGCCGCCGCCTGTTTCATGTTGTAGCGGCGGATGAGCTGCGCTGCCTTGGCGAAGCGCCCGCTCTCGTAGGCCTGGCCGCCGAAGACGCGCACCACGCGCTGGTTGGTGATCGACTCGTCGAGCACCTCGGCCACGCCGCCCACGGCCTTCTGGCTCGCGCGGCTCATGTCGCGAAGCCGCCGGCTGAAGTAGCGCACCGCGAGCGCGAGCGGCGGGATCACGACGAAGGTGATGAGGGTGAGGCGCCAGTTCGACCACAGCAGGATCGCCAGCAGCGCCGCGATCGTCACGGTGTCCCGCACCAGCGTCGCGAGCACGCTCGTCGAGGCCGAGGCGATCTGCGTCACGTCGTGGGTGAAGCGCGAGACGAGCCGCGCCGTGGGCACCTCGTCGAAGAAGGCCGGCGGCAGCCGCAGGACGTTCGCGAACATCGCCGCGCGCAGGTCCAGGATCACCTTGTTGTTGACCCACTGCACGAGATAGCCGGAGCTGAAGCTCGCCAGCCCGCTCACGAGGAAGACGGCCACCACGCCCAGCGGGATGAGGATGGCCAGCTCGCGGTTCCGGTTCACGAAGAGCTCGTTCACGAGCGGCCCGGTGAGCTTCACGAGCGCCGCGTCCGAGAGCCCGCCCACGACCATGGCCACGATCGCCCCGAAGAGCGCGGCGCGGTACGGCCAGACGTGCGTGAGGAGGCGGCGGTAGAGCGCGCGGCCGTCGGGATGCGGGTCGGTCATCGCGGCATTATCCCAGTTTGCCGGACAGCAGCCTCTCGTAGAGGGCGAGGTACTCGCGGCCCATCGCCTCGGGGGTGAGGGGGGCGACCGCCTCGCGCGCCGCCTCGCCCATGCGCCCGGCCGTGGCGGGGTCCAGCCGGTCGAGGCAGTCGGCGAGCCCGTCGATGTCGAGGGCATCGCGCACGAAGCCGCTCTCGCCCTCGCGCACGACCTCGGCGGCGCCGCACTTCGTGCTCGTCACGACCGGCAGCCCCGTGGCCATCGCCTCGAGCGCCGCGTTGGGAAACGGGTCGTAGAGCGTGGGCAGCACGAAGGCGTCGGCGGCGGCGAGGAAGGGTCGCACGTCGGAGATGCCGCCCACGAAGCGCACGCGCGCGGCGATGCCGAGCTTCACCGAGAGCGCGCCGTAGCGCGCGGCTCTCTTGTCCTTGCCGACGATGATTCCCCACGCGGGCTCGCGCCGCCGGGCGAGCGCGCGCAGGAAGGGGCCGACGCCCTTCCGCTCGAAGCCGGACCCCACGTAGGCGAAAACGGGGGAATCGCGCGGGATGGCCACCTGCTGGCGCACGGCTTCCCCCATCTCGGCGCGCAGGCCCGGGTGGAAGCGCGCGCCGTCGACGGCGTTGCGGATGAGGACGAGCTTCTCCGCGGGCGTGGAGAAGCGGCGCGCGATCTCGGCCCGTACCATCTCCGAATTGCAGATGACGGCCTTGAGGCGCGCGGCGGTGAAGAGCCGGCGCTCGGCTTCGAGCAGGTAGCGATGGTGCGGCGAAAGCGAGGTGGCGAGCCGGGCGAGCGGGGACTGCACGCGTGCGCGCTGGGCGAGCCACTCGGCGTGCACGCCGTCGCCGGCGCGGTAGACGTCGCAGCAGGCGATGCGCTCGTGGGACTGCACGAGGTCGAAGCGGCGTTTCGCCAGCGCCGCGCAGGCGGCCCGCGCGAAGCTGCGGTCGCGCCAGAGGCTGCCCACGTGGAAGGGGTCGACGATGATGGCGGTGCCGTCGTTGTCGGGCCAGCGGCGCGTGACCAGCGTGAGGGAGGCGCCCTGCGCCTTCAGCGCCGCGATGGCCGACTGCACGAAGCGCTCCGCGCCGCCGAAGGCGTCGAAGCGGCTGCGCACGAGGGCCACGCGGGGGCCCATCGCGCCGCGGCCGCGGACGGTGGGGCTCACGGCTGCGCGAGGAGCTCGTTCACGGCGGCGTGCACGCGGTCGACCGGCAGGCCCGTGAGGCACTCGCTCAGCTTGCCGCCGCCGCAGCCGTCGTTGCCGCAGGGCCGGCAGGAGTGGTCGCTCGCCACGACGCGGTGCGGCACCATCCACGGGCCCCACTCGCGCTCGCCGCTCGGGCCGAAGAGCGCGACCACGGGCGTGCCCATCGCCGCCGCGATGTGCATCGGCGCGGAATCCACGCCGAAGAAGAGGCGCGCGCGCGCCGCGAGCGCCCCCATCTCGCGAAGCGTGAGGGCGCCCGAGAGGTCGACCACGGGCGCTTGCGCCCGCTCGAGGATGCGCTTCACGATGGCCTGCTCGCGCGCGTTGGGCGCGCCGGTGACCACGAGGCGGTGCCCGTCGGCCGCCAGCCGCGCGAGGAGCTCGGCGTTGGCCTCGTCCGTCCAGGCCTTGAAGAGCCAGCGCGAGGTGGGGTGCACGTGCAGGAAGCCGCGCGCGGCGAGGCCGTGCTGCGCCAGGAGAGCGTCCACCTTCGCCTCGGCCTCGGGGCCCGGCACCATCACCAGGCGCTTCTCGTCCTCGGTGGGGTAGAGCCCCACGCGCCGCAGGGCGTCGAGATTCGCCTCCACCGTGTGCCGAGGCGTCCCCTTGGGCAGGGGAAAGCGGTGCGAGAAGCACGCCTTCCAGGCCCAGCCCGGGCGCGCGGGCGCGACCGACCACCGCGGCCGCAGCAGCTGCGCGAGCCAGGCGCCGCGCCAGTGGTCGGTGAGGTGGACGATGAGCTGGTAGCGGCGCTCGCGCAGCGCCGCGAGCAGCGCCGCCTCGCGCCGCGCCTGCAGGAGGAGCCCCTGCCGCTTCCACTCGCGGTCGACCAGGTGCAGGCGCGCCACCGCCGGGTGCCCGGCCAGCATGTCGCGCGTGTCGGCGTAGACCAGCGCGTCGATCTCGGCGTGCGGGGCGCGCGCGGCGAGCACCGTGAACACGGGCGAGGTGAGGAGCACGTCGCCGTGGTGGCGCAGCTTCACCACCAGCACGCGCCGCAGGGAGTCGACGCCTATCGGGTCGGGGACCATGCCCGCCAGATTAGCAAATCACGGGGCCTCGAAGCGCACGCTCAGCAGCACGCCCCGGCGGGGCGCGTCGTAGCCGATCACGTGCTCGTAGCGCTTGTCGAGGAGGTTCGTGGCGGCGAGCTCGACGCGCCAACCCTTGGCCGCCGCCCACGAGAGGCGCGCGTCGGCGATGGCGTAGCCCGGCAGGCGCATGGCCGGCGACTCGTCGGGAGAGTCGAAGCGCTCGCCGCTCGCGGTGACGCCGGCCGCGACCGACCACTTGCCGAAGGCGCGGGAGGCTTCCACGCGGCCGAAGCGCTGCGCGCGGCCCTGCAGGCGGTAGCCCGTGTCCTCGTCGCGCGGGCGCTGCACGGCGAGCGAGGCCTTCACGCGCACGCCCCACCACGCGGTGCCCTCGACGGCCGCCTCGGCGCCGCGGATGCGCGCGCGGCGCACGTTCTGCATCGTGGGGTAGACGTAGGTGATGAGGTCGTCGATGCGGTGGTCGTAGGCCGCCACGCGCGCCTGCCAGCCGGCGAAGGGCTCGCCGCGCAGGCCCAGCTCGCGGCTGCGGCTCTTCTCGGGCCGCAGGTCGGGGTTCGGCACGTAGAAATCCGAGGCGGGGGCGTAGAGGTCGTAGAAGGTGGGCGCGCGAAAGCCGCGGCCGACCGTGGCGGTGAGGTAGCCCGCGCCCGGGACGGGCACGCCGTAGCTCGCGGTGCCGGTGTTGCGGGAGCCGAACTGGTCGTCGTCGTCGCGGCGCAGGGACACCTCCAGCCGCTGGCCGCGCCAGGTCTCGTTGAAGCCCACGAACGCCGAGTTGGTGTCGCGGCGCGTCTTCGTGAAGGCCACGCCCGAGAGCACCTGCTGGCGCACCGTCTCGAGGCCGGCCATCGCCGTGCCCACCTTCGTGCCGAACTCGTTCACCCAGGAGGCCTGCGTCTGGCGGGTCTCGAAGCGCAGCGGCTCGCTGCCCTCGATGCGCAGCTCGTCGCGGCCCTCGCCGAGCGTGAAGCGGCTGGACCACCACGGCGCGAAGAACATGAACGACGAGAGCCGCGCGCCCGCGAGGGTCTGCTCGTTGCGGTCGTCGGCGAAGCGGCCCTGCGCGTCCGGGCAGCCGTCGAAGCGGGCCTTGCCCTCGCTCACGAAGCCGGAGAGCGTGATCGTCTCGCCGGGCCAGGGGCGCGTCACGACCTGCGCGTTGGCGAACGCGCTCTCGTAGCGGTCGCGGTCCGGGTCGTGGCACCAGGCGCGCGCGTTGGTGGCGCTGGGCGCGTCCACCTTGCGCGCGCCCGCGGCGAACGAGAGCGTGGTGTCGCGCTCGGTCGTGGTGAAGCCGGCGCTCGCCATCCGGTCGGCGTCGGTGCCGTAGGCGCCGGTGGCGAAGAAGCGCGGCTTGGCGGAAGCGCGCGTGAAGATCTGCACCACGCCGCCGATGGCGTCGGGGCCGTAGAGGCTGGACAGCGGCCCCTTCACCACCTCGATGCGCTCGATCATGTCGAGGGGCAGGTTCTCGATCGAGGTGGTGCCCACGGTTGCCGAGCTCACCCGCAGGCCGTCGACAAGCACCAGCGTGTGCCCGGCGTTGGCGCCGCGCAGGAAGAGGCCGGCCGGCTGGCCCGCGCCGCCGGTGCCGCGGAACTCGACGAGGGCCTCGCGCTGCAGCAGCTCGGCCAGCGATATCGGCCCGGCGCG
Source organism: Burkholderiales bacterium (assembly GCA_019634955.1). Taxonomy (GTDB): domain Bacteria; phylum Pseudomonadota; class Gammaproteobacteria; order Burkholderiales; family Usitatibacteraceae; genus FEB-7. The sequence continues at coordinate 112,697 of JAHCAK010000001.1, read as the reverse complement.
GTCGATGGCCTCGCGCGTGATCACGGTCACGTCGCGCAGGGCTTCGGAGGCCTTCTGGGGGGTGCGGGCGGCGGTGACGACGATGGCGTCGAGGGGGGCGAAGGCGAGGGTCGGGGCGGGAGAGGCTTGCTGGGCATGGGCGCCCAGCGCCATCGCGGCGGCGAGGCCGGCGAGGGGCATGGTCTTCATGGGATGGAGATTCCTGTTCCGCGTGGCCAGCGTCCCCGCAGGCCACAGGTTCGAACACGGGGACAGGTTTCGGGGACGGTTCTGAAGAACCGTCCCCGAAACCTGTCCCCACCATGCTTCCGGGCCGGTCTCCGGGCTCGCCAGGCTTGACCACCGCCTTCCCGCGGCGCGAGGGCCGCAGTGGCTGGAGGGTGGTCCCCACTGGCTTACCGTTGCGGGGGCAGCGCCGGTCTCTCACCGGCTTCCCGTGCACCCGAAAGCGGTGCCCATGATACGCCCGGATAGGACGAAAGGCCATCCGTTACATTCGAAATCACTTTCAAAATAAGCGCTTACGCATTGACTGGGAAATGGTTTTCCAATAGGCTTCGCGAATGGATCCGGAGCTTTCCGCCCTCGAGGCGAAGGTCGAGCAGGCCGTCGCGCAGTTGAAGAAGCTGCGCGAGGAGGGGCGCGAGCTTCGCCAGCAGCTGGCCGCCAAGGCCGACGAGAACGCGCGGCTGGCCGAGAAGCTCGCGGCCGCGAAGGCGCGCATCGAGGCGCTGCTCAAGCAGATTCCCGAGACCGAGGCGTGAGCGGCGACGAGTCCAGGGCGCGCGACCGGGGGATCTCCGTCCACATCCTCGGGCGCGACTATCGCCTCGCCTGCCCCGAGGGCGAGGAGAAGCAGCTGCTCGCCTCCGTCGACTACCTGAACGAGCGCATCAAGGACCTGCGCGAGGGCGGCAAGCTCTCGGGCAACGAGCGCCTCGCCATCATCGCGGCGGTCAACATCGCGCACGAGCACCTGCACCAGAAGCCCGGCAAGGGCGGCGCTTCCGTTGACGGACCGGAGCATCGGCGTAGAATCCTCGCCATGCAGGAAACACTGGAGGCGGCACTCGCCGCCGACCAGGACAAGCTCTTCTAGCGGCCCGCGGGCCGCGCGAATGGCCTGCCGGTTTCCTGCGGTGTTCGTCCGGGCTTACATCTTCGAGCCGATAATCTGGTACGCCTGGATGCCCGCCAATGTGGTGCTTTTGTGCGCGTCCCCCGTCGGATGTACCTACGGCACCCGGTAGGCAACCGCCTTGAACCCCTGGGTTCGAGCGTGCGGCCCGGACGAACACCGCAGGATCCCGGCACCTTCTCCCGACCCTTCCCATGCCCTACTGGCTCATGAAGTCGGAGCCGGACGAGTTCTCGATCGACGACCTCGCCCGCGCCCCGAAGCAGGTCACGCCGTGGTTCGGCGTGCGGAACTACCAGGCCCGCAACTACATGCGCGACGCGATGCGCCCGGGCGACGGCGTGCTCTTCTACCACTCGAGCTGCGCGGTTCCCGGCATCGCGGGGCTCGCCGAGGTCGCGAGCGCTCCCTACCCCGACGAGACGCAGTTCGACCCGAAGAGCCCGTACTTCGACCCGAAGTCCCGCCGCGAGGAGCCGCGCTGGATGCTGGTCGACGTGAAACTCGTGCGGAAGACCCGCCTCCTGCCGCTCGACGAGCTGCGCGCGCACGCCGCGCTCGGCGACATGGTGATCCTGCGCCGCGGCAACCGCCTGTCGGTCACGCCCGTGACGGCCGCGGAATGGAAGGCGATCGGCCGGCTGCTCGCGCGCGATGCCCGGTGACGCGGCCACCTGGCTCACCTACCTGGGCCTGGGCGTCTTCGTCGGCTTCACCTCCGGCCTGCTCGGCATCGGCGGCGGCTCCATGATCGTGCCGACGCTGGGGCTCGTCTTCGTGGCCTTCGGCTTCGCCCCGCAGCTGGTGATGCCGCTCGCGCTCGGCACCTCGCTCGCGGCCATCGTGCTCGCCACCGCCTCGGGCGCGCGCGCCCACCACCGGCACGGCGCCGTGCGCGGCGACATCGTGCGCGGGCTGGCTCCCGGCATCGTCGCCGCGGGTCTCGGCGCGGGGGCGATCGCGCGCGCGGCGCCCGTGGCCTTCCTCAAGTGGTTCTTCCTCGCCTTCGTCTTCTACGTGACCGCGCAGATCCTCTTCGGGCTGAAGCCGAAGCACGAGCGGCCGCTGCCGGGGCGCGCGGGCCTCTTCGGCGTGGGCACGCTCATCGGCGGCCTCTCCGGGCTCGCGGGCGTGGGCGGCGCGATGATCTCGGTGCCCTTCATGACGCTCTGGGGCGTGCCGTTCAAGTCGGCCATCGGCACCTCGGCCGCCATCAGCTTCGTGGTGGCCATCGCCGGCACCGTGGGCTTCGTCGCCGCCGGCCTCACGGTGCCGGGGCTTCCCGCCTGGACGGTGGGCTACGTCTACCTGCCGGCGCTCGTGGGCATCTCGGTCACGAGCGTGTTCGTGGCGCCGCTGGGCGCGCGCCTCGCCCACCGGCTGCCCGTGGCCACGCTCAAGAAGGCCTTCGCCGTCTTCCTGCTGGCCCTGGCAGTCAAGCTCATCACCTCGCTGTAGCGCGCGCTGGAACCGGCCGGCGTAAGATTCGCGACGGCTTACCCAACGAACCCTATCCCTTGAAGATCCTCATCCTCGGCGCCGGGCAGGTCGGCGCCAGCGTGGCCGAGAGCCTCGTCTCGGAGAAGAACGACGTGACCGTCGTGGACACGAGCGCCGACCGGCTGCGCGAGCTCGCCTCGCGCCTGAACCTGCGCACCGTCACGGGCAACGCCGCCCACCCCGAGATCCTCGCCGACGCGGGCGCCGCCGACACGGACATGCTCTTCGCGGTGACCGCGAGCGACGAGACCAACCTGGTCGCGAGCAAGGTCGGGCACGCGGTGTTCAACATCCCGACTCGCATCGCGCGCATCCGCTCGACCTGGTTCCAGAGCCACCCGCAGCTCCTCGAGAGCGACTGCTTTTCCGTGAGCCACGCCATCTGCCCGGAGCAGATCGTGACCGAGTACATCGGCAAGCTGATCGAGTTCCCGGAGGCGCTCCAGGTGGCCGAGTTCGCCGGCGGCAAGATCGCGCTCGTCGCGGTGCGCGCGGTCGAGGGCGGGCCCATCGTGCGCCACCCTTTGCGCGACCTCGAGATGCGCCTGCCCACCACCGACGTGAAGGTGGCCGCCATCTACCGCCACGACCGCCCGATGCCGCTCGCGCCCGAGACCGTGGTGCAGGCGGGCGACGAGGTCTTCTTCGTGGCGGCCGCGGCCGACATCCGCGGCGTGATGGCCGAGATGCGCCAGCGGGACCGCCCCGTGGCCCGCGTCATCATCGCCGGCGGCGGCAACATCGGGCTGCGCCTCGCCCGCGCGCTGGAGGACCGGCTCAACGTGAAGGTGATCGAGGCCTCCAAGCGGCGCTGCGAGTTCCTGGCGGGCCAGCTCGGCTCGGCGCTGGTCCTCAACGGCGACGTGAGCAACGAGGACCTCCTCGGCGACGAGAACGTGGACGACACGGATCTCTTCGTCTCGGTGACCAACGACGACGAGGCCAACATCATGTCGGCGCTGCTCGCCAAGCGGATGGGCGCGCGCCGCGTGATCGCGCTCATCAACCGCCGCGCCTACGGCGACCTCATGCAGGGCGGGCAGATCGACATCGCCATCTCGCCGGCGCAGGCCACGCTCGGGAGCCTCCTCGAGCACGTCCGCCGCGGCGACGTGGTGGCCGTGCACAGCGTGCGCCGCGGGCGCGCGGAGGCGCTCGAGCTCATCGCCCACGGCGACCGCCGCACTTCCCGCGTGGTCGGCCGGCGCATCCGCGAGATCGACCTGCCGCCCGGCGCCACCATCGTCGGGATCATCCGCGGCGGCGAGGCGATCGTGGCCGAGGACGACGGCCACGTGATCGAGGCGGAGGACCACGTCCTCGTCTTCCTCACCCAGAAGCGCATGATCCCGAAGGTGGAAAAGCTCTTCGAGGTCGGCGTGGGGTTCTTCTGAGCGCGCCGGCGTGCGGCGCCTGAAGCGCATCGTCCTGCCCGCGGCCGGCGGCCGGCCGCTCACGCTCTACGAGCGCGTGGCGCCCGTCCTGAGCGTGCTGGGCGTGGTCCTCATGATCTTCGGGGGCAGCATCGCGATCCCGTGGGCGGTCTCCCGCGCGACCAACGACGGCGCGCAGGGCAGCTACGTCGAGGCGATCGTCGCGTCGCTCGTGGCCGGGCTCGTGCTCTACCTCGGCACGCGCGGGCGCCACCGCCGCGAGATCCAGCCGCGCGACGGGTTCCTCCTCGTGGCGCTCGTCTGGACGGTGCTGCCGGCCTTCGCGACGATCCCGCTGCTCGCGCAGATCCCGGGGCTCTCCTTCACCGACGCGTACTTCGAATGCGTCTCCGGCCTCACGGCCTCCGGCGGCACGGCGCTCACGGGGCTGGACGCGCTGCCGCTGTCGATCAACCTGTGGCGCTCGCTCATGATCTGGATGGGCGGGATGGGCATCATCGTGCTCGCGGTGGCGATCCTGCCGCTGCTGGGCGTCGGCGGCAGCCAGCTCTTCCGCGCGGAGATGGCGGGCCCCATGAAGGACACGCGCCTCACGCCGCGCATCGAGGAGACGGCCAAGGGGCTGTGGTTCGTCTACTTCATCCTCACGGCGGCCTGCGCCGCGTGCTACGCGGCCGCGGGCATGGGCACGGCGGACGCGGTGATGCACGCCTTCACCACCGTGGGGCTCGGCGGGTTCTCCTCCCACGACGCGAGCTTCGCCCACTTCGATTCCCCGCTCGTCGAGGCCGTGGCGGTGATCTTCATGCTCATGTCGGCCATCAACTTCACCGTCCACTTCCTCGCCATCCGCGGGCAGGGGCCGATGGCCTACGCGCGCGACCCCGAGGCGAAGCGCGTGGCCTTCTGGGCCGGTGCGGCCACCTTCATGGTCGGCATGCACCTGTGGGGCCAGGGCACCTACGACGACCTCGCCACCGCGATGCGCCACGCCGTCTTCCACGTCGTGTCCGTGGGGACCACCACGGGCTACTCCGCGGCGGACTACGCGCAGTGGCCCGTGTTCGCGCCGGCGCTGCTGCTCTTCCTGTCCTGCTTTCTCGCGAGCGCCGGCTCCACGGGCGGCGGCATCAAGATGATCCGCGCGGTGGTGCTCTTCCGGCAGGCGCTGCGCGAGCTCACGCGCATCGTCCACCCGAACGCGGTTGTCCAGGTGAAGGTCGACGGCCGCGTGATCGAGAACAGCCTCATCTTCGCCGTCCTCGCCTACATGCTCATGTACGGCGGCACCGTGATCGTGGCGATGATGATGCTCATGGCGAGCGGGCTGGACATCGTGACCGCCGTGTCCGCCGTCCTCGCCTCGATCAACAACATGGGCCCGGGGCTGGGCCTCGTGGGGCCCGCCTCGACCTACGCGCCGCTCACCGACTTCCAGACCTGGGTGTGCACCGCCACGATGCTGCTCGGGCGTCTCGAGCTCTTCGCGATCGTGGTGCTCTTCACGCCGGCGTTCTGGCGGAAGTAGGCCGCATTGCCCCCAGCAGCGCCCCCGCCAGCGCCCACGCGAGCACGGCGTTGTGGCGCACGAGGAAGTCGTCCGTCATGTTGCGCAGGGCGAAGCCCGCCACGAGCACGAGCCCCAGCACCGCCACGTGGCGGCGCGGTGGCGCCTCGCGTAGGCCCGCGGCCAGCTCGCGCACCACCGCCGCGACCAGCCACGCGAAGAGGGCCAGCCCCGCGACGCCGCCCTGCAACGCCACGTTCACCACGGTGTTGTGCGCGTGGCCGTAGAGCGGGTTGTCCACGCCCGGCACGGTGCCGGCTCGGATCTCGTGGCGCAGGATGCCGCGCCCGAAGCCGTGGCCGATCCACGGCGCCTCGGCCACGCGGTCGGCGGAAAAGCGCCAGATGGCGAGCCGCGGGTCGCGCTCGAAGCGCGCTTCCGCCTCGCGCTCCGTGCCCTGCAGCTTTTCCGTGCGGCTCTCGAGCGAGAGGGCGAAGAGCGCGCCGAAGGCGGCGGTGGCGAGAAGTGCCGCGCCGGCCACCCGCATGCGCGCCGGCCGCGGCAGGGCCGGGGCGCAGAGCGCGGCCGCGAGCAACGCCATGCCCGCGAACGCGATCCAGGCGATGCGGTTGTCGTTCCACGAGGTGACCAGCAGCGTGAGGGCTGCCGTCGCCACGAGCCCGGCGCGCGGCGCAAGGCTTCCGCCCGGCGCCCGAAGGAAGGCCCAGGCGAGCAGCGGCAGCGCGAGCACGGTGTGCGTCGCGAAGCTCCCCACGTCGCCGTGCCAGCGCTTCGGGTCCCACGCGCCCTCGAGCGCCCTCTGTGCGACGGCGGCGAGCGCCAGCGCCGCGAGCCCCGCGACGGCGATCCAAGCCCAGCGGTCCAGCGCGCGCGCGTCGGGCGTGGCGGCGTGGAAGAGCAGGAATGCGGCGAAGGGGTACAGGAGCTCGGGGCGCAGCTCGGACCGCGTGTAGGCCGGGTCGTTGCTCCACGCGACGGAGGCGACGCAGAACGCCCCCCACGCGAGCATGGGCGCCAGCACGCGCCACGGGGGCAGGCGCGGGCGCGCGAGGCCGCCGCGGAAAGCCGCCCACAGCAGGCAAGCCGCCGCGAGCGCCATGAAGCCGTTGCGCAGCGCGACGCTGGAGGTGAACGGCAGGACGAAGAGCGCCGCCGCGAGGAAGAACGCGGCCGCGCGCTGCGCCGTGCCGCCCTCCGCGCCCATCGCCCCTAGACGCCGCACCAGCGGCGCATGAGCGTCGCGAAGGCGTCGACCGACTGCTCGATCCGCGCCATCGAGCACCACTCGTCCGTCTGGTGCGCGAGCTTCGGCTCGCCGGGGCCGAGGATCACGGCCGGCGGGCCGCCGTAGCCGGGCTTGAGCCACGCCCCGTCGGTGGAGAAGGTGATGGTCTTCGGGTCCGGGCGGCCGTCGAGGAAGGTCGAGCACACCTCGAAGACTTCCTGCACCCACTCGTTCTCCGGCTCCGTGTACAGCGAGGGCGTGTCGACGATCGTCCTCACGCGCGCCTCGCGCGGCGCGAGCAGGCGCTCGAGCGAGTGGCAGAGGTGGCCGTGGTCGATGCCGGGGACGGTGCGCACGTCGACCGTGATCTTGGCGGAATCCGGCACGGAGTTGGTGTTGAGGCCGCCGCGGATGGTGCCCACGTTGAGCGTGGGGCTCCCCATCACGGGGTGCGACTCCACCGGGAAGCGGAACGACTCGAGGTCGCCGATCACGCGCGCCATCTTGTTGATGGCGTTGTCGCCCACCTCCGGCATGGAGCCGTGGGCGGTGACGCCCGTGGTCTCGATCTCGAACCACACGAGCCCCTTGTGGCCGACGAACGGGTAGTTGGCCGTGGGCTCGGCCACGACGATGGCGCCGGCGCGGTCGAGGAGCTTGTGCTCGGCGAGGTGGCGCGCGCCCTCGCAGCCCACCTCCTCGCTCGCGGTGATGACCAGCACCACGCCGGGGCTGCGCGCGAGCCGCGGCGCAAGCTCCACCGCCGCCGCGACGAACGCGGCGATGCCGCTCTTCATGTCGGTCGAGCCGCGGCCGTAGAGCCGGTCGCCGTCGGTCTCGCCCGCGAAGGCGTCCTTCGTCCAGGGCTTGGCGCCCAGCGGCACGGTGTCGATGTGGCCGGTGAAGCAGATGGGCGGGCGTTCCGCGTCGCCGCCGATCTCGGCGACGAGGGTCGTCCGCGCCTCGGCGAACTCGTGGTAGGCGGTGCGGAAGCCCGCCGCCTCGAGGATGGCCCCGAGGTGGCGGGCGCAGGCGCGCTCCATCCCGGGCGGGTTGATCGTGTTGAAGGCGAGCAGCTCGCGCGTGAGCACGCGGGGATCGATGCGGGTCTTCATGCGGCGGCGTTCCTCAGGCGCCCTTCAGCCGCTTGCGGCGACGGCGGACGAAGTGGTTGAGCGTCTCCACGGCCACCGAGAAGGCGAGCGCGAAGTAGATGTAGCCCTTGGGCACGTGCAGGCCGAGGCCGTCGGCGATGAGGATCACGCCGATGAGCAGCAGGAAGGCGAGCGCGAGCATCTTCACCGTCGGGTGCGTGGAGACGAACTCCGCGAGCGGGTTGGCGGCGATGATCATGATGATCATCGCGATCACCACCGCCGTCACCATCACCCAGAGCTGGTCGGCCATGCCCACGGCGGTGATGACGGAATCGAGCGAGAAGATGATGTCGATCACGGCGATCTGCAGCACGACGCCGCGGAAGGTCGCGCCCGCCGCGCCTTGCGGGCTGTCGGGCTCGTCCTCCTCCTTCTCCACCATCTCGTGGATCTCGACGGTCGCCTTCCAGAGGAGGAATAGGCCGCCGCCGATGAGGATCATGTCGCGCCACGAGAAGGCCTTGCCGGCCACGGTGAACACGGGCTCCACGAGGCCCACGATCCACGCGAGCGTCGCGAGGAGCATGAGCCGCGTGATGAGCGCGAGCGCGAGGCCTACGCGGCGGCCGAGGGCGCGCTGGTGCGCCGGCAGCCGCCCCGTGAGGATCGCGATGAAGACGAGGTTGTCGATCCCGAGCACGATCTCGAGCGCCGAGAGCGTGACGAGCGACAGCCAGATCTCGGGGTTCGTGACCCAGGCGAAGGTGAGGAATTCCATGGATGCCATCCGGGGGGCCGGGCGTGTATTCTCTCACGCATGCTCGCGAGGCTCGCATTGCTGGCCCTGCTGGCCGCCCTTCCGGCGGCCGCGCAGGACTACGCGCGCGAGAAGCGGTGGGCCGACGAGGTGGTGCCCGGGCTGGTGGTGGGGGATGCCGTGTGGCTCGAGACCGCGGCGGGCCGCCGCTACCTCGCCATCCACGCGCCGGCGGCCAAGCCGAAGGGCGCGGTGGTCATCGTCCACGGGATCGGCGTGCACCCGGACCATGGCGTGATCGGCGTGCTGCGATCGAAGCTCACGGACCTCGGGTGGACCACGCTCTCGGTGCAGATGCCGGTGCAGGCGGCCGACGCCCGGTCGGAGGCGTACTACCCCGCGCTCTTCCCCGAGGCGATCGACCGCATCGCGCGCGCCGCGGCGTGGCTCGAGGCGCGCGGCGAAAAGAAGATCGCGCTCGTCACGCACAGCCTGGGCTCGTGGATGGCGAACGAGTACTTCGACACGGTGGAGCGCTCGCCCTTCGCCGCCTGGGCCTGCCTCGGGCTCACCGGCGGCTACAGCCTCGCCACCTGGGGGAGCCCGCGCCCGATCCTCGACGTCTACGGCGAGCGCGACCTGGAGCCGAGCGTCTCGGCGGCGTGGCGGCGGCGCATCACGGTCGGGATGGCGCCCGAGGGGTCGCGCCAGGCGATGATCGCCGGGGCCGACCACTTCTACGCCGGGCGCGAGGACGAGCTGGCGCGGACGGTCTCGGACTGGCTCGGGTCGGTGCTGCGCTAGGCGCCGAGCAGCCCCAGCGCGCGCAGGCAGTCGCGCGTCTCGCCGATGCCGCGTGCCACGTGGGCCTCCAGCCCCGCGGCGCGTGCGCCCTCCACGTTCACCACGTTGTCGTCGATGAAGACTGCCTCCTCCCGCGCCGCACCCAGCTCCGCCAGCGCGATCTCGAAGAACTCGCGGTCGGGCTTGATGGCGCCCACCTGGTGGGAAGCGATCACGCGCTCGACGCGCTCGAAGATCCCGTAGCCCTGCGCGATGGGCCAGTGCACGGCGCTGATGTTGGTGAGGATGGCCGTGCGGTGCCGCGCGGCGAGCTCGTCCAGCAGGTCGTGGACGCCCTCGTAGGGGCCCTGCAGCCAGCCGCGGAAGTGGTCGAGGAATTCCCCGGGGGCGAGCGAGAGGCCGAACTCGCGCACGGCCGCTTCCGCGAACTCGGGGGTGCCCATGCGCCCCGTCTCGTGCGCGCGCACGGCGGGCGAGGCGAGCCAGCGCCGCCACATCTCGTCGGCCTGCATGCCGCCGCCGATCATGTCGAGGAAGGGTTTCTCCCCCCCCAGCTCCACCAGCACCCCGCCCATGTCGAGCAGGACCGCGCGCCGCCTCATGCGGCCAGCCGCCGGAGCGCCTCCTGGTACTTTTCGGAAGTGCGCATCGCGACCTCCGCCGGCACCGGCGGCGCCGGGGGCGTGCGCTTGAAGCCGATGGAGTCGAGCCAGTTGCGGATGTACTGCTTGTCGAAGCTCTCGGGGCTCTCGCCGACCTTGTAGCTGTCGAGCGGCCAGAAGCGCGAGGAATCCGGCGTGAGCGCCTCGTCGATGAGGTGCAGCCGCCCGGCCGCGTCGGTGCCGAACTCGAACTTGGTGTCGGCGATGATGATGCCCTTCGCGAGCGCGAACTCGGCCGCGGCCACGTAGAGGCGGATCGCCACGTCGCGCACCTCGGCCGCCCGCGCCTCGCCCACGATCTGCGCCATCCGCTCGAAGGTGATGTTCTCGTCGTGGGTGCCGGCCTGCTCCTTGGTGGCCGGCGTGAAGATGGGCTGCGGGAGCTTGGAGGCGCGCTGCAGCCCCGGCGGGAGGCGGATGCCGCACACCGACTGCGTCTCGCGGTACTCCTTCCAGCCGGAGCCCTCGAGGTAGCCGCGCACCACCGCCTCGATGGGCAGCGTCGCGAGCTTCTTCACCACGACGGCGCGCCCGCGCACCTGCTCGCGCTCCCCCGGGGCCACCACGCTCTCCGGGTCGATGCCGGTGAGGTGGTTGGGCACGATGGGCGCGAGCTTCGCGAACCAGAAGTTGGCCACCTCCGTGAGGACGCGGCCCTTCTCCGGGATCGGCGTGGGCATGATCACGTCGTAGGCGCTCAGCCGGTCGGTGGCGACCAGCAGCAGCTTGTCCTCGCCCACCGCGTAGATGTCGCGCACCTTGCCGCGCGCGACGAGCGGCAGGCTCCGGATGCTCGACTCGAAGAGGTCCATGGTCAGACGACCACGGCCTTGAGCTCGCCCTTCGCGTAACGGTCGGCCATCTTCTCCAGCGCGATCGGCTGGAGCTTCGAGCCCATGCCGGCGCAGCCGAACTGCTGGTAGCGCTGCTTGCAGATCTCCTTGGCGGCGGCGCGCGCGGGCTTGAGGTAGTCGCGCGGGTCGAAGGCGCTGCGGTTGGTGGCGAGGAACTTGCGCACCGCGGCCGTCATGGCGAGGCGGATGTCGGTGTCGATGTTCACCTTGCGCACGCCGTGCTTGATGCCCTCCTGGATCTCCTCGACGGGCACGCCGTAGGTCTCCTTCATCTCGCCGCCGTGCTCGCGGATGATGGCGAGCAGGTCCTGCGGCACCGAGGACGAGCCGTGCATCACCAGGTGCGTGTTGGGGATGCGCGCGTGGATCGCCTTGATGCGGTCGATGGCGAGGATGTCGCCGGTGGGCTTGCGGGTGAACTTGTAGGCGCCGTGGGAGGTGCCGATGGCGATGGCGAGCGCGTCCACGCCCGTCTTCTTCACGAAGTCGGCGGCCTGCTCGGGGTCCGTGAGGAGCATGTCGCGGGTCATCGTCGCGTCCGTCCCGTGGCCGTCCTCCTTGTCGCCCTTCATGGTCTCGAGCGACCCGAGGCAGCCCAGCTCGCCCTCGACGGAGACGCCGAGGCGGTGCGCCATGTCGACGACCTGCTTCGTCACGTTCACGTTGTACTCGTAGCTGGAGATGGTCTTGCCGTCGGCCTCGAGCGAGCCGTCCATCATCACGCTGGAGAAGCCCAGCTTGATCGCGCCCTCGCACACGGCGGGGGACTGGCCGTGGTCCTGGTGCATCGCCACGGGCGTGTTCGGGTAGGACTTCACGGCCGCCTCGATCAGGTACTTGAGGAAGGTCTCGCCGGCGTACTTCCGGGCGCCCGCGGAGGCCTGCATGATCACCGGGCTGTCGGTCTCGGCCGCGGCCTCCATGATCGCCTGCACCTGCTCCAGGTTGTTCACGTTGAAGGCGGGAAGGCCGTAGCCGTGCTCGGCCGCGTGGTCCAGCAGTTGACGCATCGATACGAGTGCCATGGTTCCTCCGGAGGGGGGCGGGCGGGACAGGGGAGCGAAACTGCAATTTTATCAGGGGCGGGAGGGCGGCCGCGATCGCCCGGATGGGGCGGCCCGGGGGCGCGGAAGGATTACCCCCGCAGGGGGTCTTCCCGCGCGATCAGCGCCGCGCAGGCGCGATCATGAGGTCGATGGCGGGGGGATCCTGGCGCGACACCACGAGCCGCGCCTCGTCCGGGCTCACCGCCAGCGCGAGGCCGCTCGCCGTGGGGGCGATGTCCTTCACCCACGCGAGCTTCCGGGCCCCGAGATCGTAACGCGCGAGGCGCCGGCCGCCGGGCGCCGGCACCGGGTAGTAGAGGGCTTGCGCCGCCAGCACCCAGTCGAACCGGTTGGCGTCGTCCAGCGGCACGTCGAGCGCCTCGCAGGCGAGGTCGGCCAGCCGGCAGAGGGAAGCGCCGGTGCGGCCGGGCCGGGTGTAGGCGAGGTGGGTGGCGTTGAGGTGGAACTCCGCCACCGGGGGAAGCGGCAGGCGCTCCGGGGCGGCGGGCGCGGCGGCGGGCGCCCGCACCACGCGCATCGACTCGCCTTCCAGGATGCCGGCGTAGAGCCATTGCCCGTCCGCGGAGGGGGAGACGGCGTTGATCGCCGTGCCCAGCGCCTCGAGGGCTTCCTCGCGCCCGTCGGCGAGCGTGACGCGCACCGCCACCTGCGGCGCGGGCTTCGCGCCCACGGGAATGCGCACGGCGTAGAGCGCCCGGCCGTCGGGCGCCCAGCGCGGGCGGATGTAGCGGTGCTCGCCCGGCGGCGAGACCCGCGCGGCCTCGCCGTCGAGGGCCGCAACGTAGAGCGCCTCGGGCCCGTCCCGGTTCGAGACGAACGCCACCCGGCCGCCGTCGGGCGAGAAGACGGGCATGTTGGTGTAGCGCGTGGAGGGCCAGAGCGGCTGCGCCGGGGCGTCCTCGCGCGCGGGATCGACGAGCCGAAGGTTGGCGCGGAAGACCGCGTTCTCCCAGGCGAGGTCGCCCGCGGGGCTCGCATCCGGGAAGCGCGCGCCGCGCGCGCCCAGGAGCCGTGCCTCGTGCGTGGCGAGGTCCACGAGGGTGAGCGCCCGGAACCCGAGCCAGTCGGCCGCGACGATGAGCGGGCCCTCGGGCGCGAGCCACGCCGCGCCGTAGGCGAGCCCCTCGATCGGCAGGGCCTCGCGCGCGCTCGCCGGGTCGGCGGTCTCCGCGATCCACAGCCGCCGGTGCGACTCCGTGCCGCGGAAGAACGCGATGCGCCGGCCGTCGGGGCTGAAGCGCGGGTAGAGGTCGTCCTGGCCGCCGGGGGCGGTGACGGTGAGCGAGGTCGCGGCGCCCGAAGCGATGTCCACCAGGACGATGCCCGGCGGCACCGCGGTCGCGGCCGTGGCGGTGACGGCCAGGCGCGTGCCGTCGGGCGAGAGGTCGAAGCGCGAGCGCGGTCGCATCGCGCAGCCCAGCAGCGGGCGTTCGCGGCCCGAGTCGAGGTCGTGCTCGACGATGGCGCAGTCGCCCTCGCGCTGCCGCCAGTAGGCGAGCCGCCGGCCGTCGGGGAAGAACACCGGTGAGAGGTGGGTGGCCCCTTCCTCGCCGATGAGGCGGCGCGCGCCGCCCGCGGCGGGCTGCACGGCGATGCGGAAGGCGAGCCCCTCGCCCACGGCGAAGGCGACGCGCTGCCCGTCCGGCGAGAAGCGCGGGCCCAGTTCGAGCGCGAGGTCGGCCGTGAGGGGTTTCGCGGCGGCGATGCGCTCCGCGAGCGCCGGCGCGGGGGCCGCGGTCTTGTGCAGCGTGAGCGCCCCCGCGGCGACGAGGGCCACGGCGACGGCGAGGACCACGAGCCGGGCGCGCACCGGCCGGGCTTCGGGCCGCGGCGGCGCCGGCGCGGCTTCGCCCACGGCCGCCACGAGCCGGTAGCCCGCCTTCGGGATCGTCTCGACGTAGCGCGGCTGCCGCGGGTCGTCGCCCAGCGCGGTCCGCAGCTCCGCGATGGCGCGCGAGAGCACCTCGTCGTTCACCATGCGCCGCGGCCAGACGTCCTCGATCAGCCGCTCGCGCGGGACGACCTCGCCCGGCTGCGCGGCGAGGCGCAGGAGGACGTCCATGAGGAGCGGGCGCAGGCGGACGGTGCCGCCGGGTCCCTCCAGCTCGTTGGAGGCGGGAAGCGCCCGGAACTCGCCGATCCGCAGGGGGGCGGTCGGGCGCCACGGCGGCCGGGTCGGGGCAGGCATGGCGCGATTCTAGGGCCTCGGCCGCGGGCGCTGCCGGGCCGCGGGGGTGGATCGGAAGAAAATTGGAGGTTTTTCACCGGGCCGGCGGGCGCCGCGGCGGCCATCGTGCGGGCTCCTTCACGCCCCGGAGCCCCCATGGCCCACCGCATCCTCCTGATCGCCCTCCTGCTCGCGCTGCGGGCCGCACCGGCCGCCGCCCAGGCCGAGTGCCCCTCCCGCCTCTTCGTCAGCGGGTACTGGTCCACCGTCCACGTCTACGACGCCTGCACCGGCGCCTTCCTGCGCGAGCTGGACTCGCGCGACCGCATCCAGGGGGCGCAGGCGGTGCGGCTCGGGCCCGACGGGTTCCTCTACGTGATCAGCGAGGAGACCTCCACCATCCACAAGTACCGCAACGACACCCTCGCGTACGCCGGCGAGTTCACGCGCACGGGCCCCACGGGGCCGACGGGCCTCGCGTTCGACGCCGCGGGCAACGCCTTCGTGGGCGGCTACCGCACGCAGGACGTGCGCCGCTACGGCCGCGACGGGGCGCTCTCCGCGACGGTGGTGGCGCCGCGCGCCGCGGGGCTGGGCGGCCCGGACAACGGTCTCGTGTTCGGGCCGGACGGCAATCTCTACGTGCCGGGCTACGACTCGCACAGCGTCGTGCGCTGGGACCCGCGCACGGGCCAGGCTTCCGTGGCGGTGGCGGCGCGCACGGCCGGGATCCGCAACACCCGCGGCCTGTTGCCGGCGCGCGACGGCCAGCACCTGTTCATCACCGCCGAGGGTTCCGGGCAACTGCTGCGCTGGAACCTCGCGAGCGGCGCCGTCTCGCTGCTGCGCGGGTCGCTCTCGCGGCCCACGGGCATCGACTACGCGCCCGACGGCAACCTGCTGGTGGTGAGCGGGGAGGCGGTGGTGAAGCTGGACCCGGCCACGGGCGAGACGCTTTCGACGGTGGTGAACGTGGGCGCCGGCGGCCTCTCCGGGCCGGTCTTCGTCGCCGTGATCGCGAAGGCGTCGGCGCCGGTGGTGGACGCGGCGCAGGTCGGCTCGCAGTTCTGGGTCGTGGGCGACGGCCGGATGCAGGGCCGGGTCGTCGAGGTCGGCACGCTCTGGAGCGCCTCGGGCGCCGAGTTCGGGCCGGGGCTGCGCTTCCAGGACCTCGCGCTGCGGCGCTGGGGCTCGGCGCGGATCGAGTTCCTGTCGTGCACGCGCGCGCGCTTCTCGTGGAACTCGACGGGCGCGGACGCCGCGGGCTTCGGCACGGGCGCCTGGGAGATCGAGCGCTACTTCACGAACGAGGCGACCGCGCGCTGCGACGCGCAGGGGATCGACGCCGCCGACGCGAGCTGGGTGAACGGGCAGTGGTGGGGCGGCGAGGCGCGGGCGGGCGAGGGGCTCTTCCTGCACCGCCGCGCGGACGGCGCCGTGTTCCTCGCGTGGTTCACGCACCGGCCGTCGGCCGCGACGCCCGGGGCGGATGCGACCCACGCCGGCACGCAGTACTGGGTGGTGGGCGACGCGGTGATGAACGGGCGAAGGCTCGAGCTCGCGGGCGTGCTGAGCGCCACGGGCACCTCGTTCGGAGCGGGGCTCTCCTTCGCGCAACTGCGGCTCGAGCGCTGGGGATCGGTCTCGATCGAGTTCACCGGCTGCGCGAGCGCGCGCTTCGCGTGGGATTCGACGGGCCCGGACTCCGCGGGCTTCGGCAGCGGCGCCTACGACGCGCAGCGCTACTTCGACGACGAGAACGCGGCGCGCTGCCGCGCGCAGGGGATCGACGCCGCCGACCGGAGCTGGGTGAACGGCCAGTGGTGGGGGGGCGAGGCGCGCGCCGGGGAAGGCTGGTTCATCGACCGGCGCGCGGACGGAACCGCGTTCTTCGCCTGGTTCACGCACCGGCCGCGGGGGATGCCATGAGGGCGCGCGCGATGCGGGTTGCCGCGATCGTGCTTGCGTTCGCGGCCGCGCCGGCCGAAGCCACCGGGCCCTGCCGCGACCTCGCCGAGCCGGAATGCCGCGCGGAGCGGGAGACGGCGTGCCGGCGTGCCTCCGAGCAGATGCTCGCGAGCATGAAGGCCACGCCGCCGGGAGAGTCGGAGAGCCACCGCCGCCGTCACGCGGAGGTGCTGGCCGCCACCGAGAAGGCGATCGCCGAAGGGCGCGCGCGCGGCGAGGGCGCTTGCGAGACGCACGCGAGGATCCAGCGGATCGTGACCCACCAGTGAGGCGGGACGCTAGCTGCCGCGGTGCTCGCCCACCTTCACGATCTTCATCGTGTTGGTGCCGCCGGCCTTGCCGATGGGCTCGCCGATGGTGAGCACGATGAGGTCGCCTTCCTTCACCACCCCGCCCTTCACGAGCACGGCCTCGGCCTCCGCGAGCAGTTCCTCGCGGTCGTGGCCGACGTAGCGGACGGTGAGCGGGAAGACGCCGCGGAAGAGCGTGGCGCGGTAGCGCGTCGGCGTCTGCGAGGTGAGGGCGTAGATCGGCACGCCGCAGTTGAGGCGGCTCATCCACAGGGCCGTCGACCCCGACTCCGTGAGCGAGGCGATGGCCTTCACCTTCAGGTGGAAGGCGGTGAAGAGCGCGGCCATGGCGATCGACTGGTCGACGCGCTGGAAGACGCGGTCGAGGAAGTCGCGGTCGAGCGTGACCGTCTGCGACTTCTCCGCCTCGATGCAGATGCGGGCCATCGCCTCGATGGTCTCCACCGGGTACTGGCCCGAGGCGCTCTCGGCCGAGAGCATCACGGCGTCGGTGCCGTCGAGCACGGCGTTGGCCACGTCGGAGACCTCCGCGCGCGTGGGCACGGGCGAGGAGATCATCGATTCCATCATCTGCGTGGCGGTGATGGTGAGCTTGTTGAGCTCGCGCGCCTGCCGGATCATGCGCTTCTGCAGCGAGGGCACGGAGGCATCGCCCACCTCCACCGCGAGGTCGCCGCGCGCGACCATGATGCCGTCGCAGGCGCGCATGATCTCCTCCAGCGCCGGGATCGCCTCGGCGCGCTCGATCTTGGCGATGAGGAGCGCGTGCCCGCCGCCGGCGCGCAGCAGCTCGCCGGCCATGTACATGTCGGCCCCGCTCTTGGGGAAGGAGACGGCGAGGTAGTCCACCTTCAGCCGCGCGGCCGTGCGGATGTCCTCGATGTCCTTGGGCGTGAGGGCGGGCGCGGTGAGGCCGCCGCCCTGCCGGTTGATGCCCTTGTTGTTGGAGAGCGTGCCGCCGTGGCGCGTCACCGTGTGGATCTCGTGGCCGCGCACCTCGCGCACGTCCAGCACGATCTTGCCGTCGTCGAGCAGCAGCACGTCGCCCGCCTTCACGTCGCGCGGCAGCTCCTTGTAGTCGAGGCCCACGCGGCCGGCGTCGCCGAGCGCGCAGGCGGCGTCGAGGATGAACGGGTCGCCCGGCTTGAGCGGGACCTTGCCGTCCTTGAACTTGCCGACCCGGATCTTGGGGCCCTGGAGGTCGGCCATGATGCCCACGGTGCGGCCCACCTTGCGGCAGGTCTCGCGCACCAGCTCCGCGCGCGCCTCGTGGTCGGCGGCGGTGCCGTGCGAGAAGTTGAGCCGCACGACGTCCACGCCGGCGCGGATCATGCGCTCGAGCACGGCGGGGTCGCTCGAGGCCGGCCCGAGCGTGGCCACGATCTTGGTGCTTCGCATCTGTTCCGGGGCTCCTCTGCGTTGTCCGACCGTGATGCTACCCCGGGAGCGGGGCGGGGCCTATCCGCCGGCCCTCGACTCGAGCATCGCCACGGCCGGCAGGACCTTGCCCTCGAGGAACTCGAGGAAGGCGCCGCCGCCCGTGGAGATGTAGCCGATGCGGTCGGTGACGCCGTACTTGGCGATGGCCGCGAGCGTGTCGCCGCCGCCGGCGATGGAGAACGCGGGCGAGGCGGCGATCGCCTCGGCCACGGCCTTGGTGCCGGCGCCGAACTGGTCGAACTCGAAGACGCCCACCGGGCCGTTCCAGACGATGGTGCCGGCGGCAGCGAGGATCTCCGCGTAGCGCTTCGCGGTCTGCGGGCCGATGTCCAGGATCAGGTCGTCGTCGGCGACGGCCTTCGCGTCCTTGGTCGTGGCGGCCGCGTCGGCGGCGAAGGCCTTGCCGCAGACGGCGTCCACCGGGATGGGCACGGCCGCGCCGCGCGCCTGCATCATCACCGCGATCTCCTTCGCCTCGGGGGCGAGGTCGGCCTCGCACAGCGACTTGCCGATGGGTAGCCCCGCGGCCAGCATGAAGGTGTTGGCGATGCCGCCGCCGACGATGAGCTGGTCCACGCGCTGCGAGAGGCTCTTCAGGATCGTGAGCTTGGTGGAGACCTTGGAGCCCGCGACGATCGCCACCAGCGGGCGCTTCGGGTTCGCGAGCGCGCGCCCGAGGGCGTCCAGCTCGGCGGCGAGCAGCGGCCCCGCGCAGGCGACCTTCGCGAACTTCGCGATGCCGTGCGTGGTCGCCTCGGCCCGGTGCGCGGTGCCGAAGGCGTCGTTGGCGTAGACGTCGCAGAGCGCGGCCATCCGGCGGGCGAGCGCCTCGTCGTCCTTCTTCTCGCCCTTGTTGAAGCGGCAGTTCTCGAGGAGCACCACCTGCCCGGGCTGGACCTGGACGCCGTCGACCCAGTCGCGCGCGAGCGGCACTTCGCGGCCGAGGAGCTCGCCGAGGCGCTTCGCCACGGGCGCGAGGGAATCGGCCTCCGAGAACTCGCCCTCCTTGGGGCGGCCGAGGTGGGAAGTCACCATCACCGCCGCGCCCTTGTCGAGCGCCATGCGCACGCCGGGCACGGAAGCGCGGATGCGCGTGTCGTCGGTGATCGTGCCGTCGTCGGCCTGCGGGACGTTCAGGTCGGCGCGGATGAAGACGCGCTTGCCCTTCAGGTCGAGGTCGGCGAGCTTGAGGACTTTCATGGTCGTTCTTCCGGGGAAGGGTTCAGGGGTCGGGCGTGAGGAGCTTGAGCCCCGCGATGCCCGCGACGATGAGCGCGATGCAGGCGAGCCGCGCGGCGTCGCGCGACTCGCCGAAGAGGACCATCCCGGCGATCGCCGTGCCGACGGCGCCGATGCCCGTCCACACGGCGTAGCCCGTGCCCAGCGGGATGGTGCGCAGGGCGACGGCCAGCAGCCAGACGCTCACCACCATGCCGGCGATGGTGAGCGCGGTGGGCAGCGGGCGCGTGAAGCCGTCGGTGTACTTGAGCCCCACCGCCCACCAGACCTCGGCCAGCCCCGCGAGCAGCAGGATCGACCAGGCCAGGGCGGGCGAGGAAGCCACGGCGGGCCTACTTCGCCGCCATCAGCGCGACGGTGGTGTCGAGCATGCGGTTGGAGAAGCCCCACTCGTTGTCGTACCACGCGGAGACCTTCACGAGGCGCCCCGAGACCTTGGTGAGCGTCGCGTCGAAGGTGCTGGAAGCCGGGTCGTGGTTGAAGTCGATCGAGACCAGCGGGCCCTTGTTGTAGTTGAGGATGCCCTTGAGCGCGGCGCTCTCGGCGGCCTCCTTCATGATCGCGTTCACCTCGTCCACCGTCGTGTCGCGCGCGGCCACGAAGGAGAGGTCGACGAGCGAGACGTTGATCGTGGGCACGCGCACGGCGTAGCCGTCGAGCTTGCCGTTGAGCTCCGGCAGCACCAGGCCCACGGCCGCCGCGGCGCCGGTCTTGGTCGGGATCATGGACATCGTGGCCGAGCGGGCGCGGCGCAGGTCCTCGTGGTAGACGTCGGTGAGCACCTGGTCGTTGGTGTAGGCGTGCACCGTGGTCATGAGGCCGTTCACGAGGCCGATCCTGTCGTTGAGCGGCTTCACCAGCGGGGCGAGGCAGTTGGTCGTGCAGGAGGCGTTGGAGATGACGGTGTGGGAGGCCTTCAGCACGCCGTGGTTCACGCCGTAGACGACGGTCGCGTCGACGTCCTTGCCGCCGGGGGCGGAGATGATCACCTTCTTCGCGCCGCCCTTGAGGTGCGCACCGGCCTTCTCCTTGGAGGTGAAGAAGCCGGTGCACTCGTGCACCACGTCCACGCCCAGCTCGCCCCAGGGCAGCTGCGACGGGTCGCGGTTGGCGAGCACGCGGATGCGATCGCCGTTCACCACCATGTGGTCGCCGTCCACCGCCACCGTGCCGGGGAACTTGCCGTGCGCCGTGTCGTAGCGCGTGAGGTGCGCGTTGGTCTCGGCGTTGCCGAGGTCGTTCACGGCGACGATCTGGATGTCGTGCTTCTTGCCGCCCTCGTAGTGGGCGCGGAGGATGTTTCGGCCGATGCGGCCGTAGCCGTTGATGGCGACGCGGATGGTCATTGGGGGGCTCCGGTACGGGAAAGGTGCGGGGAAAGCCCTATTTTAAGCCAAAGGGCATACCCCCCTTTGACCCAGGTCTACGGATGCCCTCGCGGCGGCGCGGTTAAAGGACGGATTTCACGGCGGCGGCGACGTGGTCGGCGTCGACGCCGAAGTGCTTGTAGACGGCGCCCGCCGGGGCGGACTCGCCGAAGCTGTCCACGCCGATGCAGGCACCGTCGAGGCCCACGTACTTGCGCCAGTAGTCGGTGACGCCGGCCTCGACGGAGACGCGCGGCAGCCCCTTGGGGAGCACCGCGGCCTTCCAGGCGGCGTCCTGGCGGTCGAAGGCGCTGGTGCAGGGCATGGAGACCACGCGAACCGGGATGCCCGCCTCGGCGAGCGTCTTCTGCGCGGCGAGGGCGAGGGAGACCTCGGAGCCGGTGGCGATGATCACGGCTTTCGCCGCACCGGCCGCTTCCGACAGGACATACCCGCCGCGGCGGATGGCCGCGACCTGCTCGGCCCCGCGCTTCACGAAGGGCACGTTCTGGCGGGAGAGCGCGAGGGCCGAGGGGCCGTTGCGCCGGCCGACCGCCTCGCCCCAGGCGACTGCCGTCTCCACCGTGTCGCAGGGGCGCCAGAGGTCGAGGTTGGGGATGAGGCGAAGGCTCGAAACATGCTCCACCGCCTGGTGCGTCGGGCCGTCCTCGCCCAGGCCGATGGAATCGTGCGTGAAGACGAGGACGTTCCTCACCTTCATGAGCGCGGCCATGCGCACGGCGTTGCGCGCGTAGTCGCTGAAGACGAGGAAGGTGCCGGAGTAGGGGATGAAGCCGCCATGCAGCGCGAGCCCGTTGCCGATGGCGACCATGCCGAACTCGCGCACGCCGAAGCTCACGTAGTTGCCGCTGCCGTCGGCCTTCACGGCCTTGGACCCCGACCAGTTGGTGAGGTTGGAGCCGGTGAGGTCCGCCGAGCCGCCGAGGAAGCCGGGCAGGTGCGGGGCGATGGCTTCGATCGCGACCTGGGAAGCCTTGCGCGTGGCGACGGTCTCGCCCTTCTCGACGGCCTTGGCGACCATGGCCTCGACGACCTCCGCCCAGTTGGGCGGCAGGTCCCCGGCCATGCGGCGGCGGAATTCCTTCGCGAGGTCGGGGTGCGCGCGGGCGTAGGCCTCGAAGCGGGCATTCCAGTCGCCCTCGAGCTCCGCGCCGCGGCCGCGCTGGTCCCAGGCGGCGTAGACGGCGGACGGGATCTCGAAGGGCGCGTGCGGCCAGCCGATGGCCTCGCGCGTGGCGGCGACTTCCTTGTCGCCCAGCGCCGCGCCGTGCACGTCGTGGGTGCCGGCCTTGTTGGGCGAGCCCTTGCCGATGACGGTCTTGCAGCAGATGAGCGTCGGGCGCGACTGGTCGGCGCGCGCCTCGGCGATGGCGGCCTCGACCGCCTTCGGGTCGTGGCCGTCGACGCCCGGGATCACGTGCCAGCCGTAGGCGGCGAAGCGCATCGGCGTGTCGTCGGTGAACCAGCCGTCGACGTGGCCGTCGATCGAGATGCCGTTGTCGTCGTAGAGCGCGATGAGCTTGCCCAGCTTCCAGGTGCCGGCGAGCGAGCAGGCCTCGTGCGAGACGCCCTCCATCAGGCAGCCGTCGCCGAGGAAGACGTAGGTCTGGTGGTCGACGACGGTGTGGCCCGGCCGGTTGAATTCGGCGGCGAGCAGCTTCTCCGCGAGCGCCATGCCCACGGCGTTGGCGAGCCCCTGGCCGAGCGGGCCGGTGGTGGTCTCCACGCCCGGCGTCATGCCGTACTCGGGGTGGCCCGGCGTCTTCGAGTGCATCTGCCGGAAGGCCTTGAGGTCTTCCATCGTCACGGCGTAGCCCGTGAGGTGCAGCAGCGCGTACTGCAGCATCGAGCCGTGGCCGTTGGAGAGCACGAAGCGGTCGCGGTCGGCCCACGCGGGGTTGGCCGGATTGTGGCGCAGGAAGCGGCGCCAGAGGACTTCCGCGATCTCGGCCATGCCCATGGGCATGCCGGGGTGGCCGGAGTTGGCCTTCTGGACGGCGTCCATCGCGAGGGCGCGGATGGCGTTGGCGAGGTCGTGCGGCGAGACGGAAGGGGTGGCCATGCGGGTGGGGGCGAGGGCGGACTGCATGTGGGGGGTCCCTATTTTATCGGATGCGGGAGGCGGGCCGCCGCTAGCGGGCGCCGGCCTGCTTCTTTCTCTCCATGAGGCGCCAGATCATGGGCGTGAGGATGGTCTGCATGGCGAGGTCCATCTTGCCGCCGGGCACGACGATGGTGTTGGCGCGAGACATGAAGGAGTCGTGCAGCATCGACAGCAGGTACGGGAAGTCGATGCCGCGCGGGTTGGCGAAGCGGATCACGAGGAAGCTCTCGTCGGGCGTCGGGATGAAGCGCGCGACGAAGGGGTTGGAGGTGTCCACCGTCGGCACGCGCTGGAAGTTGATGTGCGTGCGCGAGAACTGCGGCGTGATGTAGTTGATGTAGTCGGGCATGCGCCGGAGGATCGTGTCGGTCACGGCCTCCGTCGAGTAGCCGCGCATCGAGCGGTCGCGGTGCAGCTTCTGGATCCACTCGAGGTTGATCACGGGCACCACGCCGATGAGGAGGTCCGGATGCTTCGCGACGTCGAAGCCCTCGCCCGCCACCGCGCCGTGCAGCCCCTCGTAGAAGAGGAGGTCGGTGTCGGCCGGCAGGTCCTCCCAGGGCGTGAAGGTGCCGGGCGGCTGCTTGTGGGGCGCCGCTTCGCGCTCGTCGTGCAGGTACTTGCGATGGCGCCCGCGCCCCGTCTCCGCATAGGTGCGGAAGAGCTCCTCCAGCTCGGCGAAGAGGTTGGAATCGGGCCCGAAGTGGCTGAAGTGGCGGTTGCCGGCGGCGAGCGCCTCGGCCATCTTCGCCTTCATCTCGGCGCGGTCGTAGCGGTGGAAGCTGTCGCCCTCGATGAAGGCCGCGTTCACGCTCTCGCGCCGGAAGATCTGCTCGAACGTGCGCATGACGGACGTGGTGCCGGCCCCGGACGAGCCGGTGATGGCGATGATGGGGTGCTTCGCGGACATCGGGGGCTTCCTCCTGGGGGGGCGGCTTCGTCAGGCCTTGGTGAAGAGCGAGCGCTCGCCGAAGAGCGGCGGCGGCGTGGGCGGCGACACCCCCGCGTCGTGGTCGTGATGATAGGCCTCGATGCGCGAGACCTCGTCGCGGGATCCGAGGATCACGGGCACGCGCTGGTGCAGCGACGTGGGCTCGAGCTCGAGGATGCGGCCGCGCCCCGTGGAGGCCGCGCCGCCCGCCTGCTCGACGATCATCGCCATGGGGTTGGCCTCGTACATCAGGCGAAGGCGCCCGGGCTTGGAGGGGTCCTTGGTGTCGCGCGGGTACATGAAGAGCCCGCCGCGCACGAGGATGCGGTGCACCTCGGCCACCATGGAGGCGATCCAGCGCATGTTGAAGTCGGCGCCACGCGGGCCGGCCTTGCCCTGCACGCACTCGGCCACGTAGCGGCGCACGGGCGGCTCCCAGAAGCGCTCGTTGGAGGCGTTGATGGCGAACTCCCGCGTCGCGGCGGGGATCGTCATGTCCGGGTGGGTGAGGATGAATTCCCCCATGTTGCGGTCGAGCGTGAAGCCGTGGGTGCCGCGGCCCAGCGTGAGCACGAGCATCGTGGTCGGGCCGTAGATCGCGTAGCCCGCGGCCACCTGCCGCGTGCCGGGCTGCAGGAAGTCCTTCGCGCGCGGCTCCGTGACGCCCTCGGGGCAGCGCAGCACGGAGAAGATGCTCCCCACGGAGACGTTCACGTCGATGTTGGAGGAGCCGTCGAGCGGGTCGTAGACGAGGAGGTAGCGCCCGCGCGGGTGCTCCTCGGGGATCTGCACCGGGTCGTCGCGCTCCTCCGAGACGAGGCCGGCGAGCGTGCCGCTCCACTCGTTGGTGCGCACGAAGATCTCGTCGGCGAGCACGTCGAGCTGCATCTGCGTCTCGCCCTGGACGTTCTGCGAGCCCGCCGTGCCGCCCGCGCCCGAGAGCGCGCCCTGGCCCACCGCGTGGGCGATGCGCTTGCAGGCGAGGCGCACGTTGTTGATCACGGCCGTGAAGGCGCCCGTGGCCGCCGTCGCCTTGCGTTGCTCGCGCAGCAGGAACTCGGTGATCGTGGGCCGGGTCTCTACCTGGATCGTCTGCTTCATCGTCTCGCTCCGGAGGTGGCGGGTCTTCGCGCCCGCTTCGAATCGTGTGTCGGGCTCAGGCCGCCTGCCTCGCCGCGCCGGCATGCAGCCGCGCGAGCGCATCCAGGGTGAGGAAGGCGCCGCCGGCGCGCGCGGCGGCGGCCGCGTCGAGCGGCGCCTCCGGGTCGCCCAGGTGCGGGAGCGTGAGGTCCGCCTCGCCGAAGTCCTGGCTCGCCGTCCAGCGCGTGGGCGTGACCACGGTGAAGAGCCCCGCCGCCTTGGCGCTCGCGAGCCCGTTGGCCGAGTCCTCGAAGGCGACGGCCTGCGCGGGCGATAGGCCCAGCGTCGAGAGGGCGAGGCGGTAGATGTCCGGGGCAGGCTTCTTGGCAGGCACGACGTCGCCGCAGGCGATCACGGCGAAGCGCTGGTGGGCATTGCGGCCCAGCTCCGCGTCGAGGAGCGCCGCGACGTTGGCCGAGGTCGTGGTGGAAGCGATGCCGACCTTCACGCCCGCGGCCAGCGCCTCGCCCACGAGGCGCTTCACGCCCGGGCGCAGCGGCGAGCCGCCGCTCGCGACGAGCTCCGCGTAACGCTCGGTCTTCACGCGGTGCAGGCCCGCCACGTTGGCGAGCAGGCGGTCCTTCTCGGCGCGCGGGGCGGGAAGGCCCTCGAAGTAGTGCGCGAGGCGCTCCTTGCCGCCCGAGACGTTCAGCAGCACCTCGTACTCGTCGGCGCTCCACGCGTACGGCAGGCGGAACTCGAGGAAGGCCGCGTTGAAGGCCTGGCGGTGGGTTTCCTCGGTGTCGGCGAGCGTGCCGTCGACGTCGAAGAGCAGGGCGGCGATCGCCATGGCGGCGGCCCTACACGGCGTTGCCGCGGTAGATGACCATCGCCGTGCCCTGCGTCTGGCGAAGCTTGTCGTAGCCCACGAGCCGCACGTGGTTGCCGGGGTTGGCCTTGTGGCAGGCCTCGGCCTCGGCGAGCACCTTCTCGACGCTCGTCTCGCCGAACATCGGCAGCTTCCACATGTACCAGTAGCAGCTGAAAGCGTGCGCGGGCTCGGTGTGCTCGATTGCGGGCGACCAGCCCTGGGCGACGAGGTACTCGACCTGCTTGCGGATCGCCTGCGCCGGCATCGGCGGCAGGTAGGAGAAGGTCCCGAACTTGCGGCTGGCGGGGTCCGACAGCCGGGAGTGGTAGTCCTGCATCGTGCTCATCGTGTGCTCCTTCGCGGGCGCTAGGCGTGGGCGACGTCGAGCTTGTCGACGACGTCGAACTCGAACTTGATCTCCTTCCAGGTCTCCATCGCGATCTTGAGCTCGGGGCTCGACCGCGCGGCCTGGGTGAGGATCTCCTTGCCTTCCTTCTCGACCTGGCGGCCGGCGTTCCTCGCCTCCACGCAGGCTTCCAGCGCCACGCGGTTGGCGGCGGCGCCGGCCGCGTTGCCCCAGGGGTGGCCGAGCGTGCCGCCGCCGAACTGCAGCACCGCGTCGTCGCCGAAGATGGCGAGCAGCGCCGGCATGTGCCAGACGTGGATGCCCCCGGAGGCCACCGCGAAGGCGCCGGGCATGGAGCCCCAGTCCTGGTCGAAGAAGATGCCGCGCGAGCGGTCCTCCTTCACGTAGCGTTCGCGCAGGAGGTCGATCCAGCCCAGCGTCGACTGGCGGTCGCCCTCGAGCTTGCCGACCACGGTGCCGGTGTGCAGGTGGTCGCCGCCCGAAAGCCTCAGCGCCTTGGTGAGGACGCGGAAGTGGATGCCGTGGTGGCGGTTGCGGTCGAGCACGGCGTGCATGGCGCGGTGGATGTGCAGCAGCATGCCGTTGTCGCGGCACCAGTTGGCCAGGCCCGTGTTGGCGCAGAAGCCACCGGTGAGGAAGTCGTGCATGATGATCGGCATGCCGAGCTCCTTGGCGAACTCGGCGCGCTTGTACATCTCCTCGGGCGTGGGGGCGGTGACGTTGAGGTAGTGGCCCTTCCTCTCGCCCGTCTCGGCCTCGGCCTTGCGGATGGCCTCGGCCACGAAGCCGAAGCGGTCGCGCCACCGCATGAAGGGCTGCGAGTTCACGTTCTCGTCGTCCTTCGTGAAGTCGAGGCCCCCGCGCAGGCACTCGTAGACGGCGCGGCCGTAGTTCTTGGCCGAGAGCCCCAGCTTGGGCTTGATGGTGCAGCCCAGCAGCGGGCGCCCGTACTTGTCCATCTTGTCGCGCTCGACCTGGATGCCGTGGGGCGGGCCGCCGCAGGTCATCACGTAGGCGATGGGGAAGCGCACGTCCTCCAGGCGCAGCGCCCGGATGGCCTTGAAGCCGAAGACGTTGCCCACGAGCGAGGTGAACACGTTCACGACCGACCCTTCCTCGAAGAGGTCGATGGGATAGGCGACGAACGCGTAGAAGCAGGTGTCGTCTCCGGGCACGTCCTCGATGCGGTAGGCGCGGCCCTTGTAGTGGTCGAGGTCGGTGAGGAGGTCCGTCCACACCGTGGTCCAGGTGCCGGTCGAGGACTCGGCGGCGACCGCGGCGGCGGCCTCCTCGCGGTCCACGCCGGGCTGGGGCGTGATCTTGAAGCACGCCAGGATGTCGGTGTCCTTGACGTCGTAGTGCGGCTCCCAGTAGGTGTGGCGGTATTCCTTCACGCCGGCGCTGTAGGCCTTGGCGGCTGGCTTCATTCGGGGCTCCTCGGGTGGGTGCGGTCTGGGGTCAATTTAAGCGCTCCCTTTCATAAGGGATAGTCACGCTTGTTTATCATTTCCATAAGGTTTGCCTGATTGCCCGCGGGTCAGCGCAGCAGGCCGAGGGCGAGCATCGGCAGGCGCTCGGGCAGGCGCTCGACGCGGTCGACGACGGCGTAGCGGCCGGCGCCGAAGATGCGGCGCACCCAGTCGTCGGCCTGCGCGTCCAGGCTCACGCAGAAGGCGGCGATGCCGTCGCGAGCCAGGGCTTCCACGGCCTTCCTCGCGTCCGCGCGCAGGTAGCCGGGGTCGCGCACGTCGACGTCGGAGGGCGCGCCGTCGGTCAGCACGACCAGCAGGCGCTTCCTCTCCGGGCGGCGGGCGAGGAGGGCGCCCGCGTGGCGCATCGCCGCGCCCATGCGCGTGGAGAGCTCGCCTTTCATCGCCGCGAGCCGCGCGCGCGAGGCGGCCCCGTGGGGCTCCTCGAAATCCTTGAACCGCGTGTAGCCCACCTCGTGGCGGCCGTTGGAGCAGAAGCCGTGGATGGCGAAGGGGTCGCCCAGCCCCGCCATGGCGTCGGCCAGCAGCGCCGTCGCCTCGCGCGTGAGGTCGAGCACCGTCGACCGGCCGCCGTGCACGCGCTCGTTGGTGGACTGCGACAGGTCCAGCAGGAAGAGGACGGCGAGGTCGCGCGTGCGTCGCACGTTGCGGCGGTGCACGCGCGTGTCGGGCGTGGCGCCGAGGCGGAGGTCGACGGCGGCGCGCACCGCCGCCTCCAGGTCGAGGTCGTCGCCTTCCTCCTGGCGGCGCAGGCGCTGCACGCCCTCGGGCTGCAGCGCCTCGATGAGGCGGCGAAGGCGCTGCGCCAGCGGCTTGTTGGCGGCCACCAGCGCGTCGACCACGGCGGCGTCGCCGGCCGCGGCGCGGCCCTCGACCACGGTGCACCAGTCGGGGCGGTCGACCTGCAGGCGGTAGTCCCACTCGGGGTAGCGCACCGGCTCGGGCGCCGGCGGCCGGCCCTCGCGCGCGTTCCAGCTGCGGCCGTCCTCCTCGTAGGGGAAGAGCTCGGTCGAAAGCGTCCACACTTCCTGCGCGTCGTCGCCGGCGCCCTCGGCGTCGACCTCGTTCACGAATTCCATGAGGCTCACGCGCCGGCGAACCTGCCGCTCCTGCCACGGCGCCGCCCCGGCGAGGGCGTCCGCCTCGTCGAAGGACCACAGGTACCGGTTGTCGTCCCGGTAGGGCACGGCCCCCGAATCCTCGCGCGGATGGAAGGGCAGGCGCAGCCGCGCGATCTCGTTCGCGACGGCCACGCCGACTTCCCACGATACGCGGTTGGACTCGCGCGGCAATGCGCATTCGGCCCAATGGCGGCGTGCTGCGGCGACGATGGGATCGGGGTCGGCGTAGGAAGGGTCGGCGAGCGCGCGGGCGATGCGGTCGAGGATCGCGCCGACGCGGCCCTCGTCGGCGGGCGTGGCGCGGTGCAGCCGCGCCCAGAGGGTCGCGAGGCCGGGGAAATCGCGGGCGGCGAGCCACTCCACGCGGGCGTCCTCGATCGCGCCGACGGCCGCGGCCTGAAGGGGCGTGAGGCCTTCGGCGGAAAGCGCCTCGCGCGTGTACGCCAGGTGCGCCGCCGCGTGCGCGGCCATCGCCCGGTAGAGCTCGAGCCCGGTGGCCTCGGGCGCGTCGTCCAGCGCGTCCGGAAGGTGGATGGTCCAGTCCTCGATGAAGGGCCGCGCCGCCTCGCTTTCGCCGCCGGCCGGGCGCAGCCAGAAATCGCGGCCCCAAAGCGCGCGCAGGTAGGCCGAGAGCCGGCGGTGCGCGTCCACGAGGAGCGTGCCCTTGCGTTCCTGCTGCAGGATGGCGGCCGAGTCGGGGCTCGCGAGCGCGAAGTAGCGCTCCTGCGCGGCGAAGTCGGTCGCATGCGCCCGTGCGCCCCACTGCGCCCAGCGGCGCAGGCCGCCCAGCGTGAGGACGGCTAGCAGCCGGTCGAGATTCTCGAGCATCGGGCGCACCCCGCGCGGAGCCTGCGCCGCGAGCTGCGCCACGAGGGCGAGCCAGCCCCGGAAGAGCTCCGCGTCCGCCAGCCGCCGCGCGGCCGTGGGGGCGGCCGAGAGTGTCGCCGCGATGACGGTGCCGCTCGTCTTGGAGGCGAGCGCGAGCGCGGCGTGGCGCAGCTCCGCCGCCGCTTCCTCGCCGGCCTCGCGCGCGACGGCCGGCGCGGCCCGGACCCAGGCCGCCACCGGCTCGGCCCCGCGCCCGAGGGCGTGCATCGCCACGGCGCCGTCGAGGAAGGCCTCGAGCCCGCGCGGCGAGAAGGCGCGCGAAGCCTCCTGCCAGGCAGCGCGCAGCAGGTCGGCCGCGTGGGGACCCAGGTCCTCGAGCAGCTCGCGGCGCTCGTCGAGGTTCACGGCCACGGCAGGCTCTCCGCGGCGCGGTTCAGAAGTAGGTGGTGACCGCGGCGTCGAGCGCGTCGCGCATGTCGGGGTCGTCGGTGATGGGCCGCACGAGGGCCACCCGGCAGGCGGCGACGGCCTCCACGCCGCGCGCCATGAGGGAGCCCGCGTGCACCAGCATGCGGGTGGAGATCCCCTCGTCGAGGCCGTGGCCCTTGAGGTTCCTCGCCCGCTCGGCGACGCTCACCAGCTTCGAGGCGACCGCCGGGTCGACGCCGGCCTCGTGCGCGACGATCTCGGCCTCGACCTCGTGTGCCGGGTAGCCGAAGTCGAGCGCGCCGAAGCGCTGCTTCGTGGAGGGCTTCAGGTCCTTCATCACGCTCTGGTAGCCCGGGTTGTAGGAGATCACGAGCAGGAAGTCGGGGTGGGCGTGAAGGAGCTCCCCCTTCTTCTCCAGCGGCAGGGCGCGGCGCGTGTCGGTGAGCGGGTGGATCACGACGGTCGTGTCCTGGCGCGCCTCGACCACCTCGTCGAGGTAGCAGAGGGCGCCGTGGCGCGCGGCGAGGGCGA
Organism: Burkholderiales bacterium; assembly: GCA_019634955.1. Classification (GTDB taxonomy): domain Bacteria; phylum Pseudomonadota; class Gammaproteobacteria; order Burkholderiales; family Usitatibacteraceae; genus FEB-7. The sequence goes on along the minus strand of JAHCAK010000001.1, from coordinate 82,406 downwards.
GCGGGCCGTCCTGCCAGCGCGTGCCGCTCGCGTCCAGCAGGTAGCGGCCCACGAGGTCGGCGGCCGTCATGTCCTCGTTGCAGGCGACCGTCACGAGGGGCTTGCCGAGCTTCCACGCCATGTGCTCGACGAAGCGGGTCTTGCCGCAGCCCGTCGGGCCCTTGAGCATCATCGGCATGCGCGCCTGCCAGGCGGCCTCGAAGAGGGCGATCTCGTCGGCGACGGGGCGGTACCAGGGCGCGGCGGCGATGCGGTGGGCGGCCAGCGGGTCGGCCGCGACGGGCTCGGGGGCGTTCATGGCGGGGCTCCGGACGGGGGATGCGGCCAGTCTGGCCCCGATCGCCCATAAGATACACTCAGGAAAAATTATCGTTTCCATAAGGCTTCACGGAGGCCGCCATGCCCCTTCGCCACATCACGCTGCGCCAGCTCAAGGTCTTCGAGGCGGTGGCGCGCCACCTCTCCTTCTCGCGCGCGGCCGAGGAGCTGCACCTCACGCAGCCGGCCGTCTCCATGCAGGTGAAGGGGCTGGAGGCGCAGGCGGAGCTGCCGCTCTTCGAGCAGGTGGGCAAGAAGATCCACCTCACCGAGGCCGGCGCGGAGGTGGCGCGATTCGCGCTCGAGCTGCTGAGCGGCCTCAAGGACTGCGAGGACACGCTCGCGGCGATCCGCGGGGTGTCCGGCGGGCGGCTGCACCTCGCGGTGGTGAGCACGGCCAAGTACTTCGCGCCGCGCCTGCTCGCGGAGTTCTCGCGCCGGCACCCCGGCGTCACCGTGAAGCTTTCGGTGGTGAACCGCGAGGAGGTGATCGCGGCGCTGCAGGCGAACCAGGTGGACCTCGCCATCATGGGCCGCCCGCCGCGCGGGCTGGACGTCGAGGCGACCGCCTTCGCGAAGCACCCGCACGGCATCATCGCCGCCCCCGACCACCCGCTCGCGGCGAAGCGCCGCCTCGACCTCACGCGACTCGCCGGCGAGAACTTCCTCATCCGCGAGCCGGGCTCCGGCACGCGCATGTCGATGGAGCGCGTCTTCGCCGACCGCGGCGTGAAGCCCGCCTCCAGCATGGAGCTCGCGAGCAACGAGACGATCAAGCAGGCGGTGATGGCCGGGATGGGGCTCGCGTTCCTGTCGCTTCACACCGTGGGGCTGGAGCTCGCCGCGGGAAAGCTCGCGCGGCTGGACGTGGTGGGCACGCCCGTCACGCGCGACTGGCACGTGGTGAGCCGCAAGGGCAAGCGCCTGTCGCCGCTGGCGGAGAGCTTCCGGGCCTTCCTCGCCGCCGAGGGCGCCAAGCTCATCGAGGAAACCACGGGGGTGGCCGCGCGCGGCGACGGCGAGCCCAAGCCCCGGAAAACCTTGAAAAAAGCTGCATACGGGGTGCAGAATCGCCTATAATTCCCGGCTTCGTTTTCGACGCACGAACTGCTTGTACATACCACCGCAGAAAGGGTCCCACCCGCCGCCCGGCTGATCCGGGCGCCCGGCCTCGCCACCCGCGAAGGCCGCCGGCGCCCCAGCCTTCGCGACAGTGCCCCCTTTCGCGGCAACCCGCCAACAGAGGGAGGTAACGGAGTGAAGGGACTGCACATCATCGCCGACCTGTACGGCTGCCGGAACCGCGACATGCTGGCCTCCTCCGCCAGCCTTCGCGACACTTGCGTGGCAGCGTGCAAGGACGTGGGGCTCACGGTCCTCGGGGACCACTTCTACCAGTTCGAGGGTCTCGACGCGACCCAGGCCGGCGGCGCCACGGGCGCGGTCGTCTTCGCGGAATCGCACCTCGCGATCCACACCTGGCCCGAGCGCGACGGCGCCACGCTCGATGTGTACGTCTGCAACGTCACGAGCGACAACAGCGGCAAGGCGGAGAAACTCTACGAGACGCTCGCCGCGGCGCTCCAGCCCGCCGACGTGCTGGTCGAGCGCGTGTGGCGCGGGCGCGACCTCCCCATGCGGAAGCAGCGGCTCGCGGCGGTGAAGTAGCGCGCCCCGGCCTCTCCCGGCGCCCGCCGCAGGCGGGCGCCTTCATTTCGGGGGTACCACCCATGACCGAACGCATCATCGAGCGCCTCAACGAGGCGAGCGGGGCGTGGTTCGACGGCACGCTCGTCGAGCGGCGCCGCACGCCCTTCCAGCTGCTCGAGGTGTACGAGACGCCCGAGCTCGGGCGCATCTTCCGCCTCGACGGCTACAACATGACGAGCGAGCGCGACGAGTTCTTCTACCACGAGAACCTCGTCCACCCCGCGGCCGTCGCGCACCCGGCGCCCCGGCGCGCGCTGGTGATCGGCGGCGGCGACGGCGGCTCCGCGGAGGAGCTCCTCAAGCACGCGACGATGGAGCGCGTGCACATGGCCGAGCTCGACCCGGAGGTGATCGCGATCGCGAAGGCGAGCTTCGGAAAGGTCCACCGCGGCGCCTTCGACGACCCGCGCCTGCAGGTGACGGTGGGCGACGGGCTCGCCTACCTGCGCTCGACCGCGGCGCGCTACGACCTCGTGGCCATGGACCTCACCGACCCCGTGGGGCCTTCCGAGGCGCTCTACGCGCCCGCCACGTTCGCGCTCGCCAAGGGCGCGATGGCCGAGGGCGCGGCGCTGGTGCTGCACCTGGGCTCGCCCTTCTCGCACCCGGCGCGCGTGCGCCGGACGCTCGCCAACCTGCGCGAGGTCTTCCGGGTGGTGGCGCCCTACTTCGTGCACATCCCGCTCTACGGGTCCATCTGGGGCTTCGCCTGCGCCTCCGACACGCTGGACCCTCGCGGGCTGGATCCGGCGGAAGCGGAGCGCCGGCTGGCCGCGCGCGGCGTGGGCGACCTGCAGTACTACAACGGCGAGACCCACCGCGCCGTCTTCGCGCTGCCCAACTACGTCCGCGACCTCGTCGCCTAGCGCGGCGGCAGGGTCGCGCGCACCCAGTCGCGCCACTGCGAGAAGAGCGCCGGCGTGCGCGCGGCGATCACGGAGCGGTCCCAGGCCGGGCCGGCCCAGAAGTCGTCCTCGCGCAGCGTGCACAGGGCCGCGCCCGCCTCTTCGGCGATGAGGGCGCCGGCCGCGTAGTCCCAGATCTTCTGCCCGGCGTGGAGGAAGAGGTCGCGGCGGCCGGCCGCGAGGTGGCACCAGGCGAGCGCGGTGGAACCGCTCGTCAGGCGCTTCGCGAACGGCGGCCGGTGCTTGATCTCGTGGCGGACATGGGCGAGCGAGCGGCGCAGGTCCACCTCGGCCACCGCTTCGGCCAGCGTCACCTCGCGGGACGCCGGGGGGAGCGCGAAGCCGTCCCTCCAGGCGCCCGCCCCGCGGACGGCGAAGTAGGCCTCGTCGGCGATGGGGTCGACCACCACGCCGAGGAGCGGCCGGGTGCCCTCCATCAGGGCCACCGAGACGGCGAAATAGGGCACGCCGGCGCTGAAGTTGGCGGTGCCGTCCAGCGGATCCACGCACCAGTGGCGCCCGCCGGCTTCGCGGACGCGGTGCTGCTCGGCCTCGGGCATCTCCTCGCCGAGAAAGGCGACCGGCTCGAGGGCCCCGAGGGCGGCGGCGAGCGCGTGCTGGGTGGCGAGGTCGGCCTCGGTGACGAGGCTGCCGTCGGCCTTGCGCCGCGCGGCGACGGTGCGGAAGCGCGGCAGGATCTCGGCGGAGGCGACCGCGCGCACGGCGCGCACGACGCGCGAGGTGAACTCGACGGTGAGCGGTGACGCGGCGCCGGGAAGCGCGCCGCCTGGCGGGTCGGTCGGGGGCATGGGAGGCGCCGGGTCGGGCGCGGCCGGTATGTTAGCATCGGGTCGACCGCCGCAATCCCGCCTTCCCCATGGCATCCCCGCGCATCTTCTGCGATTTCCGGCTCGGCCCGGGCGCGCAGTTCCCGCTTCCCGACGACGCCGCGAACCACGTGGGCAAGGCGCTTCGCCTGCGCCCGGGCGACGCGATCGTGGTCTTCGATGGCGCGGGCGGCGAGTACGACGCCGTCATCCAGCGCATGGACCGGGCGCGCGTCGAGGTGAAGACGGGCGCCTGGCGCGAAGCCGACCGCGAGTCGCCGGTCGCCGTGGGGCTCGTCCAGGGCCTTCCCGAAGCCGACAAGATGGACTGGATCCTGCAGAAGTCGGTGGAGCTGGGCGTGGCGTGGATCCAGCCGCTCGTCTGCGAGAGGAGCGTCGTCAGGCTCGCCGGCGAGCGGGCCGCGCGGCGCGAGGCGCACTGGCGGCGCGTGGTGGTGGCCGCCTGCGAGCAGTGCGGGCGAAACCGAGTGCCCGAGCTGCGGCCGACCGCCGCCTTCCGCGACTGGGCGGCGCAGCCCTCCGCGGCCGCCCGCTGGATGCTCTCGCCCGGCGTGGGCGAGAGTCTCGCCGGCCGCGAGGCGCCCGCCGGCCCGGTGGAACTGCTCGTGGGGCCGGAAGGCGGCCTCTCGGAGCGCGAGGTCGACATCGCGCAGACCGTGGGCTTCCAGCCGCTGTCGCTCGGCCCCCGCGTGCTGCGCGCGGAGACGGCGCCGCTCGCGGCGCTCGCCGCCATGCAGGCGCTCTGGGGCGACTTCCGCCGGTAGAATCCGCTTCGCGATCCTCCCCTGCGCCCGATGCCCAAGCCCCCCGCCCTCAAGACCGAAGCCTTCGTGAAGTGGTTCCGGTCGGCCACGCCCTACATCCACCAGTGGGGCGGGGCCACCTTCGTCATCGCCTTCGGCGGCGAGGTGCTGGCCGACGGCGAGTTCCAGCAGCTCACCCACGACATCAACGTCCTCGTGAGCCTCGAGGTGCGCGTCGTGCTGGTCCACGGCACGCGCCCGCAGGTCGAGGAGCAGATGCGCCAGCACGGGGTCGAGTCGCGCTACGTCGGCGCCCGGCGCGTGACGGACGCGAAGGCCCTTTCCTGCGTGAAGGAGGCCAACGGCATCGTGCGGGTGGAGATGGAGGCGCTGCTCTCGATGGAGCTCGCCAACAGCCCGATGTGGGGGGCCGACATCCGCGTGTCCTCGGGGAACTTCGTCACGGCCAAGCCCGTGGGCGTGGTCGACGGCGTGGACTTCGGCCACACGGGCGAAGTGCGCAAGATAGACGCCGAGGGCATCCGGAAGCGCCTCGACGACCACGAGGTGGTGCTCATCTCGCCCATCGGCTTCTCGCCCACGGGCGACGTGTTCAACTGCACCCTCGAGGACGTGGCCACCTCGACCGCGATCGCGCTGCAGGCCGACAAGCTCATCTTCCTCACCGAGACGGCGGGCGCCACCGACGCGAAGGGCCGCCTCCTCTCGGAGCTCACGGTCAAGCAGGCCGGGGAGCTCCTCGCGGCCAACGGGGCGCTGCCCGAGGACGTGCGCGTCTACCTGCCGTGCGCGGTGAAGGCCTGCGCCAACGGGGTGCGCCGCTCGCACCTCATCAGCCGGCACGTCGACGGGGCGCTCCTCATCGAGCTCTTCACGCACCACGGCATCGGCACGATGCTGGTGCCGGAATCGCCCGAGGTGATCCGCGACGCGACCGCCGAGGACATCCCGGGCATCGTGCAGATCATCGAGCCGCTCGAGCAGCAGGGCATCCTCGTGCGCCGCGAGCGCGACCGGCTGGAGGGCGAGATCGGGCGGTTCTTCGTGATCGAGAGCGGCGGCAACATCCTCGGGTGCGCCGCGCTCTACCCCTTCCCGGACGAGTCGACCGCGGAGCTCGCCTGCCTCGCCGTGAACCCCTTCTACCGCGACGGCGGGCGCGGCGAGCGCCTGCTCGCCTTCGCCGAGGCGCGGGCGCGCCAGGCGGGCTTCCGCACGCTCTTCGTGCTCTCCACGCGCACGACCCACTGGTTCATCGAGCGCGGCTTCGCCGAGGCCGACATCGCGCGCCTGCCGGCGCGCAAGCAGTCGCTCTACAATTACGAGCGCCGATCCAAGATCTTCATGAAGGGACTCCAGCCATGACCCGGATGGTCAATTGCGTCAAGTTGAAGCGCGAGGCCGAGGGCCTCGATTTCCCCCCGTACCCCGGCGAGCTGGGCAAGAAGCTCTGGGCCGGCGTCTCCAAGGAGGCGTGGAAGCAGTGGCTCGAGCAGCAGAAGATGCTCGTGAACGAGAACCGCCTGAACCTCGCCGACCCGCGGGCGCGCAAGTACCTCGAGGAGCAGATGGTGCGGCACTTCTTCGGCGAGGGGGCGGACACGGCGCAGGGGTACGTGCCCAAGGCTTGAGCGGTGCGGGAACGCCGATTCCCGCCGATGCTCCGCCGATTGCCGCAGATGAATCATTATCAGGATGGGCGTGCTTGCCGCTCACCTCGTGCACGGTGGATCAAGTCTCGGCGTTCGATCCGGGCCTGATCTGCGGCAATCGGCGGAGCATCGGCGGAAATCGGCGTTCCCGCATGACAAAAAGCCGCCGGAAGGCGGCTTTTTCGCTTCCTGCAGGCAAGGGTCAGTCGGAGGAGGAGGTCTCCCGCTCGAACTCCTCCGCCGTGATGTGGCGCACGTCCTTGCCCTTGACCAGGTAGACCACGTACTCGCTCATGTTCTTGGAGTGGTCGCCGATGCGCTCCAGCGCCTTGGCCACGAAGAGGATCTCGATGGAGGTGGAGATGGTGCGCGGGTCCTCCATCATGAAGGTGATGAGCTGGCGCATGATGCCGCGGAACTGCTCGTCGAGCACCCGGTCCTGCCGCACCACCGAGGCGGCGGCGGTGATGTCGACGCGCGCGAAGGCGTCGAGCGCCTTCTTGAGCATCTCGAGCGCGTAGCCCGCGGCCACCTTGATCTCGCCGAAGCGCGGCAGCAGCAGGCGCTCGGCCGAGTAGATGAGCTTGGTCATGCGCGCGATCTTCTCGGCCTCGTCGCCGATGCGCTCGAGGTCGGTGATCATCTTGATGATGGTCACGATCATGCGCAGGTCCTGCGCCGCGGGCTGGCGGCGGGCGATGATGTGGGCGCAGTCCTCGTCGATCTGCACCTCGAGCGCGTTCACGCGGTGGTCGTTGGCGATGGTCTGCTCGGCGAGCTGGAGGTTGCCGGTCGAGAGCGCCTCGATGGCGGCGGTGATCTGCGTCTCCACGAGCCCGCCCATCTGCAGCACGCGCGAGCGGACGGTCTCCAGCTCCGCGTCGTAGCGCTTGGAGGTGTGTTCCTGGGTGTTCAGGGGCATGCGCGCGCTCCTCGTGGCGGCTGGCGGCGGGGCGGGCGGCGCCCGTCGCCGGATGGCTGATGCTAGGCGTTCATTGTGACGGGCGCGTGACGGCCCGGTCGATGCGCCGCACGCCCTGCGGCGTCCCGAGCAGCAGGACGTCGGCCGGGCGGCGGGCGAAGAGGCCGTTCGTCACGACGCCGGGGAGCTGGTTCAGGTCGGACTCGAGCGCCGCGGGGTCGGTGATCACGAGCCCGTGGACGTCCAGGATCGCGTTGCCGTTGTCGGTGACCACGCCTTCCCGCCACACGGGGCGGCCGCCCAGCCGCACGATCTCGCGCGCGACGAGGCTCCTCGCCATGGGGATCACCTCGACGGGGAGCGGGAAGCGACCGAGCACGGGCACGAGCTTGGAGGCGTCGGCGATGCAGACGAACTTCCGGCTCGCCTGGGCGACGATCTTCTCGCGCGTGAGGGCCCCTCCGCCGCCCTTCGTCATCGCGAGGTGCTCGGTCACCTCGTCGGCGCCGTCGACGTAGACGTCGCAGCCGCCGGTCGCGTTGAGGTCCATCACGGGGATGCCCGCCTCGCGCAGGCGGGCGGCGCTCGCCTCGGAGCTGGAGACGGTGCCGGCGACGCGGCCGCGGCGCGCGGCCAGCGCGGCGATGAAGTGGTTCACGGTCGAGCCGGTGCCCACGCCCACCATCATGTCATCCTCGACGAAGGCGAGGGCGGCCTCGGCGCAGAGCCTCTTGAGAGCGTCCTGGTCCATGGCGCCAATCATATATTGGTATTCTTGGGGTCTGGGAACATCATGAAGAACGACTACCTGCGCCGCATCCTCGCCGCCCGCGTCTACGACGTGGCGATCGAGAGCCCCCTGGAGCCCGCCCCCGCCATCTCGCGCCGGACCGGCAACCACATCCTCCTCAAGCGCGAGGACAAGCAGCCGGTCTTCTCCTTCAAGCTGCGGGGCGCCTACAACAAGATGGCGCACCTCACGCCGGCGCAGCTCGCGCGCGGGGTGATCTGCGCGAGCGCCGGCAACCACGCGCAGGGCGTGGCCCTCGGCGCGCAGCGCCTGGGCACCTCGGCCACGATCGTGATGCCGGTCACGACGCCGCGCATCAAGGTCTCAGCCGTCGCCGCGCGCGGCGCGAAGGTGGTGCTGCACGGCGACTCGTACCACGAGGCCGCCCAGCACGCCAGGGCGCTCGCCCGCAAGCAGGGCCTCGCCTTCGTCCACCCGTACGACGACCCGCTGGTGATCGCCGGGCAGGGCACCATCGGCATGGAGATCCTGCGCCAGCACCAGCGGCCGATCGACGCGATCTTCGTCCCCGTGGGCGGCGGCGGGCTCATCGCGGGCATCGCGGCCTGGGTGAAGGGCCTGTCGCCGGCCACGCGCATCATCGGCGTGGAGCCCGCGGACTCCAACGCCATGACGGCGTCGCTCAAGGCCGGCCGGCGCGTGACGCTGCCGCACGTGAACATCTTCGCCGACGGCGTGGCGGTGCGGCAGGTGGGGCGCGAGACCTTCCGGATGTGCCGCGAGCTCGTCGACGAGATGGTCCTCGTCGACACCGACGAGATCTGCGCCGCCATCAAGGACATCTACGAGGACACGCGCACGGTCGTGGAGCCCTCGGGCGCGCTCGCGCTGGCCGGGGCCAAGCGCTGGCTCGCGCGCCGGCGCCTCAAGGGCCGCACCGTCGTGGCCATCGCCTGCGGGGCCAACATGAACTTCGACCGCCTGCGCTTCGTGGCCGAGCGCGCCGAGCTGGGCGAGCACCGCGAGGCGGTGCTGGCGGTGACCATCCCCGAGAAGCCCGGCAGCTTCCGCGCGCTGTGCGAGCTGCTCGGCCGGCGCAACGTGACGGAGTTCAACTACCGCATCGCCGACCCCACGCAGGCGCATGTTTTCATCGGCGTCACGGTCTCCGGCCGCGAGGAGACGGAGCGGCTGATCAACCAGCTGCGGCGCGCGGGGCTGGAAGCCGTGGACCTCTCCGACAACGAGATGGCCAAGCTGCACGTGCGCCACCTCGTCGGCGGCCACGCGCCGGACCGGGCGGGAGAGATGGTCTACCGGTTCGAGTTCCCGGAGCGCCCGGGCGCGCTCATGAACTTCCTCAAGCGCATGGGCTCGGGCTGGAACATCTCGCTCTTCCACTACCGCAACCACGGCGCGGACGTGGGTCGCGTGCTGGTGGGGCTGCAGGTCCCGGACCGGGACAAGGCGGCGTTCCGGCGGTTCCTGAAGGAACTGGGCTACGACTACGCGGACGAGACGCGCAACCCGGCCTACCGGCTGTTCCTGAAGTAGGGGGGGGCGGGGCGATTGGCGGCCGCTAGGATTGCGGCCAGTTCTTGATGTACTGCTTGAGGAGCTTGTTCTCGAACGCGACGTCCTTCACCGCGCTGCGGGCGATGTCGTGGAACGAGACGATGCCCACGAGCGCGCCGTCCTTCAGGACCGGCGCGTGGCTCACGTGCCGCTCGGTCATCATCGCGCGCAGGCCGTCGGCCGAATCCTCGGGGTGGACGACGGCCGGATCCGGGTTCATGACCTCGCGGACCTCCGCCTCCAGCAGCCGGGGGCCCTGCCGGTCGAGTCCGCGCAGCAGCTCGCGCAGGGTGACGATGCCCGCGAGCCGCCCGCCGTCGAGCACCACCACCGAGCCGATGTCCTCCCGGACCATGGTGGCCACCGCCTCGCGCACCGGCGCGCCCGGCGCCACGCCGTGGGTGCGGCCGCCCTTCACGGCCTTGTCATCGAGGATTTCCTGGACCGTCAACGGCATCGGGGGCTCCTTTTCCTGCATCGGCACCGCGGGGCGCGGCAGCCGCGTGCCCCGAACGGGGCAGCGGGAATCCTATCCGATTTTCGTGGCGCCACCTGTCGCCCCGCCACGACAAGTGCGCCAGTTCACAGAACCGCGCGGGGGATCGTGGTTCCATTGCGCCCCGGATGTTTCATTTGCAAGAAGGAGGCGCGGCATGATGCGCGACTGGCTCATGGGCAGGCTCGCGGCCCTTTCCCTCGCGACGGGCATCGCATTCCTCGCGGGTTGCGGCAGTGGTGGCGGCGGCGGCATTTCCGCGGAGATCGCGGGACCGAAGGCGACCGCGATGGTGCAGGGCACGGTGGCCGCGGCGCCAAAGGCCGCGAAGGCGGGCGTCGCCTTCACCGCGGCCGACGACCCGATCGTCGTCACGCTGGCGGGCCAGCCCGCCATCACGGCCACGGTGGGCGCGGACGGCACCTTCACGCTGCGCGGCCTGCCCGAGGGCCGGTTCACGCTGGAGTTCCGGCAGGGCGGCGATCTCATCGGGACCCTCGAGTTCGCGGAGGTCGCGGCCAACCAGCAGATCACCATCCGCGTGCAGGTGGTCGACGGCGAGGTGGTCCTGCTCGACGAGGACCGCCGCGGCATTGGCAACGCGGGCATCGAGCTGGAGGGGCTGGTGGAGGCCATCCTGTCGTTCGATCCCGCGGGCGACGGCACCTTCTCGCTCGCCGGGCGCACCGTCATCGTCCGCCCGGGCGTCACCGCGATCCGCAAGGGCGCGGAGAGGAAGACCTTCCAGGACCTGGCGGCGGGCATGCGCGTCCACGTGAAGGGCGCGCGGGTCGAGGGCTCCACCGACGTGCTCGCCCACCAGGTGATCATCCAGAACCCCGGTTCACCGGAAACCGCGGGCGGGGAGCAGATCGAGATCTGCCACGTCCCGCCAGGCAACCCGTCGAAGAAGAAGACGATCACCATCGACGCGAGCGCCTGGCCGGCCCACCAGGCCCACGGCGACACGAAGGGCGCCTGCTGAGCGGGCGGCCGGCCGCCGGAACGGAAAACGCCGTGGGGCGACCCACGGCGTTTTCGCTTGGCGAATTCCTGGTGCTGTTGAGTGGATTCGAACCACCGACCTACTGATTACGAATCAGTTGCTCTACCAGCTGAGCTACAACAGCACGCGAGTCGGGCATTATAGCGCGGGAGCCGGCCTTTACGCGAGGGCCGGGCCATGGCGCGCGGCGGCGGGCGGGATGCCCGGGCGCCTTCCGTTCGTCGGCCCCCCGGCGCCTCGCGTCGGGCCGACTGGCGGGCCGACGCGGGCCTGCCTATATTCGAATCGTCCTGGAGGAACCCCATGAAGAAGGCAAGCGGCTTCACCCTCGTCGAGATCCTGATCGTCGTCGCGATCATCGGCATCCTGGCGGCCATCGCCGTGCCGATGTACACGGAGCACATCACCCGCAGCCAGCTCGTCGAGGCGCACACGGGCCTTTCCGACTTCCGGGTGCGCATGGAGCAGTTCTACCAGGACAACCGCAGCTACGACGGGGCGGCGCTCGACAACTGCGGCGCGGCCGCGCCGGCCGTGGCCAAGAACTTCACCTTCAACTGCCGCTCGCTCGGCCAGACCTACACCGCCACGGCCACCGGCAGCGCCGGGCGCATGGTCGGCTTCGGTTTCACGATCAACGAGCAGAACGTGCGCGCCACCACCGCCACCCCGGCCGGCTGGGGCGGCGCGCAGGCGGCCTGCTGGATCTCGAGGAAAGGGTACTGCTGATGCGCCCCGCGGCCCAGTCGGGCATCTCCCTCATCGAGGTCCTGATCACGATCGCCATCGTCGGCATCGTGATCGCGATGGGGGTGCCGGCGTACGGCACGTGGATCCAGAACACGCAGATCCGCACCGCGGCCGATTCCATCCTCGCCGGCATGCAGACGGCCCGCAACGAGGCCATCCGGCGCAATGCCGCCGTCCAGTTCAAGCTCGACGGCGCCGGCAACACGCAGTGGCGCGTGAACTTCTTCTCCGACCCCGACACGAACCCGCTGCAGTCCCGGCCGGCCGAGGAAGGCTCGCCCAACGCGACCATCGTGGTCGCGCCCGGGGGGGCGGACACGGTCACCTTCAGCGCGCTGGGGCGCGTGGTGCCCAATGCGGACGCCTCGCCCTCCATCACCTCGGTCCTGGTCGACAACCCCACGATCACCGTCGTGGCCGACCGGCGGACCCTGCAGATCGTCGTGCCCACGGGCGGCGCCATCCGGATGTGCGACCCGAAGGTCGCAGCCGGCGACCCGCGGGCCTGCTAGGAGGCAAAGCCATGGCACCCAGACCCGGCAACCAGCAGGGCGTCGTGATGCTCGAGGCGCTCATCGGCATCCTCATCTTTTCCCTCGGCGTGCTCGCCCTGGTGGCGATGCAGGCCGTCTCCGTGAGCAACGTCTCCAACGCCCGCTACCGCACCGAGGCGGCCTTCCTCGCCAACGAGATCATCAGCGAAATCTGGGTCGACCGGGGCGTCGGCTACTCCAACGTCGCCAACTACGCGATCTCGTCGGGGGTCGCCTCCTACGTGCCCGCGCAGCGCTGGGTGCAGAAGGTGCGCACGCTCCTGCCCGCTTCCGACACCTACGGGCCCGACGTGGCCATCGCCACGCCCGCCGCCGGCGGCCGCCAGGTCACCGTCACGCTGCGCTGGAAGGCCCCGGACGCGGTCGCCCCGAGCAACCACGTCGCCGTCGCCTTCATCAGCGACCCCTAGGGCACGCCCCGGAACCGCCAACATGAGAATCGGAAACCATCCCCGGAAGTCGCGCGGCTTCACCCTCGTCGAGGTGCTGGTGGGCGTGCTGATCGGCCTCATCGGCACGGTCGTCATCTTCCAGGTCTTCGCCGTGTCGGAGGGCCAGAAGCGCACCACCACCGGCGCGAGCGACGCCCAGCAGAACGGCGTGTTCGGCCTCTTCCAGATCGAGCGCGACATCCGCATGGCGGGCTACGGCCTGAACTACATGCCGCTGCTCGGCTGCCAGATCAACGGCTGGTACGAGCCGGGCAATGCGCCCATCCAGTTCAAGCTGGTGCCCGTCGAGATCATCAACGGCGCGGTGGGCGCCCCGGACCGCATCCGCCTCGCGTTCGGCAACTCCGACCTCTTCATGGCGCCGGCGAAGATCATCCAGACGATGCCCAGCCCCGCGGCCGTCTACAAGGTCGACAACCGCTTCGGCTTCAAGCCCGGCGACCTCGTCATCGCCGCCGAGAGCGGCCGGCCGTGCACGCTCGCGCAGGCCACCGACACGCCCGGCACCCCCGGCAACTCCGACAACGTGATCCACAACAGCGGCAACTACAAGAACGACGAGGGCGCGAACGTCCCGGCGGACTACAACCGCCCCGGGGGGCTGCCTCCGCCCAACGACATCTCGTACAACGCCTGGAACCCGGCGACGGGCACCGGCGGGCGGCTGTACAACATCGGCGCGGCGCCCACCGTCGTGACCTACGCCATCCAGAACGACGGCCTTGGCCACTCCCAGCTCGTGGCGATCAACGAGCTCACGCCCGGCGCCCCGGGGCAGACGTTCGCGCTGGCCGACGGCGTGGTGCAGCTCCAGGCCCAGTACGGCTACGACGGCAACTCCGACGGTCGCGTCGCCACCGACGCGACGGTGAACGACAACCTCGTGGTCGGCAACACCGACCAGTGGGCCAACAACATGCCGGCGGCGGCCACCGGGCTCGACTGGGCCAAGGTGATCGCCATCCGCCTGGTGGTCACGGCGCGCAGCATCACGCCGGAGCGCCCGAACCCGGCCACGGGCGTGTGCGACGCGACGACCGTCTACCCGAAGTGGATCGGGGCGGCGACCCCGGCGCTGCCCGGCGGCGCGGACCTCGACATCTCGATCGCGGACCCGGTGAACTGGCGGTGCTACCGCTACCGCACCTTCGAGGTGCTCGTGCCCATCCGCAACATGGTGTGGTTCCCGCAGAACGCCTGACCGACGCGACATCCACCGGACCCCGGCCATGCCCGACACCCGCAAAGCCCGTTCCCGAGCCCCGGCTCCCGCCGCGCGCCGCGCGCAGGAGGGGCTCGTCCTCTTCATCGCCCTCATCGTCCTCGTGGCCATGTCGCTCGCGGGCGTTTCCCTGATGCGCGCCGTGGACACCGGCACCGTGGTCGCCGGCAACATGGCGTTCAAGCAGGCCGCCATCATGGTGGCCGACCGCGGCACGCAGAACGCCGTGCAGTGGCTCCAGGCCAACAGCGCCGGGGCGGTGCTCCAGAACACCAACACGGGCGCGGGCTATTTCTCGTCGCGCCCCGTGGTCGAGCCCAACTGGTTCGATCCCGCCAGCTGGTCGGAATCGGCGGCGGTGAACGGGGGCGCGCCCGATGCCTCCGGCAACGTCGTGCGCTACGTGATCCACCGCATGTGCACCCAGCCCGACACGGCCTACAACGGCATGAACGGCGGCGTGGCGAACGAGTGCGCGCTCTTCTACGCGGCCAGCGCCGCCGCCTCCGGCGGCAGCATGGCCGTGGGCGCGCCGCAGTTCATCGGCTCGCCGCAGATCTACTACCGCATCACGACCCGCGTCGAGGGCCCTCGCGACACCGTGAGCGTCATCCAGACCAGCGTCCTCGTGAGCATCTAAACGGCGCCTCACTCCCCAGGAGCGACACGCATGACCCCCTCCCGATTCCGCAGGATCCTCGCAACGGCGCTTGCCGCGGCCGCCATCGGACTCGTGCCGGCACGTCCGGCGCTCGCCGAGATCGCCGACGTGGCCCAGGTGCCGCTCGCGAACTCGCCTTCCGACGCGGTGCTCCCGAACCTGATGTACGTGCTGGACGACTCGGGGTCGATGGCCTGGAACTACATGCCCGACCACATCTTCCGCACCAGCGGCGGCTCCATCCTCTACAACTGCAAGCGCTGCACGAGCACCTCCTGCGTCGGCCCCGGCGGGACGAGCAGCGCGAGCGGCTGGCAGTGCGGCAACGACGAGACGGACCCGGACACCGCTTCGAACACGGCGCCGACGGAGTACGGCGAGGCGCCGTTCTACGCCACGGTTTTCAACAAGATCTGGTACAACCCGAACGTCACCTATGCCCCGGCGATCGATTTCGCGGGGGTCAGCCTGGGCAACGCCAACCCCGCCCTCGCGCCCGACGACGCCTACCTCGGCACCGCCAAGACCAACCTCGTCAGCGGCTTCAGCGAGGTGATCTACTGCAACGTCGCCAACCCCACGGGAGCGGACCTCGTGAACCCCGCCCGGTGCCGCAAGAACGGCATTCACAACGTTTCGCCGTTCTCGGGCACGACGAGCCATTTTCTCTACTGGGGCGCGAGCGGCGCCAACGTCGGCTTCCCGACGACGGCCTACTACAACAAGGTCCTCATCAAGAACTCCAACGCGCACTACTTCAACATCACGCCGCACGAGTACTGCAGCGACGCGAACCTCGTGAACTGCGCGCTCGCCACGGCCGCGGGCGCCTCGCCGGGCAGTCCCAACACCATCCCCGCGCCGATCCGCTGGTGCAAGTCGCAGGCGGACGCGACCAGCACCGCCGTGGTGTCCGGCAACTCCGCCGGCACGCCGCGCTGCCAGAAGAAGTTCAACCAGGGCACCTACCGCTACCCCCGGTACGGGCGTTTCACCCGGGTGGACATCTCGGCCGCGACCCCCAGCTTCCCCAAGGGGCCCGATTCCGTGCGCACGGATTGCGCGGCGGCCGGCTTCTGCACCTATGCCGAGGAGATCCAGAACTTCGCCAACTGGTGGACCTACTACCGCACGCGCATGGCGCTCATGAAGACCGCCACGGGCCGCGCGTTCCTCTCCATCGACGACCGCTTCCGCATCGGCTTCATCACGATCAACCCGAACAGCCCCGTGACCGCCGACAAGTTCATCGGCGTGTCGAAGTTCGACGCGACGCAGAAGAAGAAGTGGTACGACCTCGTGTACGCGCAGACCACCAACGGCAGCACGCCGAACCGCACGGCGCTGCACCGCGTGGGCCGCTACTACGCGGGCGAGACGAGCGGCATCAACTCGGGCATGACGCCCGACCCGGTCGAGTTCTCCTGCCAGCAGAACTTCACGCTGCTCACGACGGACGGGTACTGGAACGACACCTTCTCGGCGATCGGCAACCAGGACAACGCCAACAGCGGCTACACCACGCGAGCCTACGGCGCCTATGACGGCGGCCTCTCCGGGGCCTCCGACACGCTCGCGGACGTGGCAGCCTATTACTACAAGACCGACCTTCGCACCTCGGGGGCGGTCTCCCAGAACAACGTGCCCACGTCGTCGCGCGACCAGAACCCGGCGCAGCACATGGTGACCTTCACGCTGGGCCTGGGCCTCGAGGGGTTCATGGACTACCAGGCCGACTACGAGACCGCGCTCACGGGCGACTTCGCCAAGATCAAGGCGGGCACCAACAACGCGTGCTCGTGGACGTCGGGCACCTGCAACTGGCCGGTGCCGTCCTCGAACCAGCCGAGCACGCTGGACGACCTCTGGCACGCCGCCGTCAACGGGCGCGGCCGGTACTTCAGCGCCAGCGACCCGAACTCGCTCACGCAGGGCCTGCAGAGCGCGCTCGCGGCGCTCAACATCCAGACGGCCGCGGCGGCGGCCTCGGCGACCTCCAGCCCGAACATCACCGAAACCGACAACTACATCTACAGCTCGACCTTCCGCACGGTGAAGTGGGACGGCGAGATCGTGGCGCAGCGCATCGACACGGTCTCCGGCAACGTCCTGCCGGCGATCGTCTGGTCGGCGCAGGCGCTCCTCGACGGCCGCACCACGGGCAACTCCGACTCGCGCGCCATCTACACCATCGACGAGAGCGGCGGCAGCAAGAGGAAGCTCTTCACCTACGCAAACCTTTCCAATGCGGTCGCCGGCGGGATCGCCCCCGAGCGGGCCTACTTCGACAACAAGTGCACGGCGCTCTCGCAGTGCGCGCTGCTCACCGCCGCCCAGAAGGCGATCGCCAACAACGGCGACCACCTCGTGAACTGGCTGCGCGGCCAGCGCCAGCACGAGTCCTTCGCCGCGCCCGAGACCAACCCGCCGTTCCGCGCGCGCGACCACGTTCTCGGCGACCCGGTGAACGCGACGCCGGCCTTCATGAAGTCGCCGCGCTTCAACTTCACCGACGCGGTGACCCCGACCTACGCCGACTACAAGATCGCCAACGAGGGGCGGCAGGCCACGCTCTTCATCGCCGCGAACGACGGCATGCTGCACGCCCTCAACGGCGACACGGGCAACGAGATGTGGGCCTACGTGCCGCGCATCGTCATGCCGAAGCTGCACCGGCTCGCGACCGAGAACTGGACCGTGACCCACGAGTTCAACGTCGACGGCTCGCCGGAGATCATGGACGCCTACTTCGGCGGCTCCTGGAAGACCGTCCTCATCGCGGGGCTCAACCACGGCGGCCGCGGCTACTACGCGCTCGACGTCACCGTCCCCTCGACCCCGAAGGTGCTGTGGGAGATCTGCCACGACCCGACGCTCTGCGCGATCAGCGACCCGGACGTGGGCTATACCCACACCAACCCCGTCATCACGAAGCGCCCGAGCGACGGCAAGTGGGTGGCGCTCCTCACCTCGGGGCTCAACAACGTCTCGCCGGGCACGGGGCGCGGCTACCTCTTCGTGGTGGACCTCGCCACCGGCAACATCCTGAGCAAGATCGACACGGGCGACGGCGACACGACGACGCCGGCCGGCCTCAACCACATCGCGGCCTTCGCGGACAACTTCAACAACGACAACACCGCCAAGTACGTCTACGGTGGCGACCTCAAGGGCAACGTGTGGAAGTTCGACATGGCGAGCGGCTCGGTCACGCGGCTCGCGACGCTGCGCGACGGCAGCGGCAAGCCGCAGTCCATCACCGCCCGCATGGAGCTCGCGCTCATCGACGGCTTCCCGATCGTCTACGTCGGCACGGGCCGCTACCTGGGCACCGACGACCTCGTCGACCCGGCGACGCTCTCGCCGCCCAACCAGTGGGCCTACCAGCAGTCCCTCTACGCCATCAAGGACAAGGGGGTCTCCTACGGGAACTTCCGCACCGGCAACGTGGTGCAGAACTCGCTCCTCGTGGCCGGGCCGACCACGCGCACGACGACGAACAACACCGTCGACTGGGCGACGAAGGACGGCTGGTTCATGGACTTCAATCCCGGCAACGACTCCCCGGGCGAGCGCGTGAACCTCGACCTGCAGCTCGTCCAGGGCACGCTGATCGTGGCGACGAACGTGCCGAACAACAGCGCTTGCGCGGTGGGTGGCGACAGCTGGATCTACCAGTTCGACTACAAGTCCGGCACCTTCGTGCAGTCCTCCGCGCTCGGCGTGGCCGGCCAGAAGTTCACGGGCCAGATCACGGTGGGCCTCGTCGTCGTGCGGCTGCCCAGCGGGGTGTTCAAGGGCATCGCGACGGGCGCGACGGGAACCAAGACACCGTTCGCGGTGAACATCGGCGGCGGCGGCGGCGCGGCCCGGCGCATCTCCTGGCGCGAGCTGATGCAACGATGAGGCCCGCGCTCCTCCTCGCGGCCGCGGCCGTCGCGGCGGGCCTCTCGCCCGCGGCGGCCGCGCAGGGCGGCGGAATGCCTTCCTACGAGCCGCAGCAGCGCCTGCGGACCGCGCTCGACACCTGCAGCAAGTCGGAGGTGGTCCGCAACGCCTACTGCGTGAAGAAGTGCGAGGCGGGTTTCCGGATGGACCTCTCCGGGGCGAAACCCCGGTGCGTGGGCCTCAAGCCCGACGCCAAGTACACGCCGCCGGCGCCTTCCTTCAAGCCCGGGCCAGCGCACCGGCCGCCCCCGAACCAGCCGGGTTAGCCCGCCGGCGGCGCCTTGGCGATCGCCTTGGGCAGGGGGAAGGTCACGGCTTCCGTGATCCCCTCCAGCTCGGCCACCCGCGCCGCCCCGAGCCGCTGCAGCGCGGCGATGACGTCCTGCACGAGCACCTCGGGCGCGGACGCCCCGGCCGTGACGCCGACGGTGCGCGCCCCGGCGAGCCATTCGGGGCGGACCTCCTCGGCGCGGTCGACCAGGAAGGCCTTCTTGCCGAGGTTCTCGGCCACTTCGCGCAGGCGGTTGGAATTGGAGCTGTTGGGCGAGCCCACGACGATCACCACGTCGCAGCGCGGGGCCATGAACTTCACGGCGTCCTGGCGGTTCTGCGTGGCGTAGCAGATGTCGTCCTTCTTCGGGCCGACGATCGCCGGAAACCGCGACCGCAGCGCAGTGACGATGCGCGAGGCATCGTCCATCGAGAGCGTGGTCTGGGTGACGTAGGCCAGGTTGCCGGGGTCCTTCACGGCCAGGCGCGCCACGTCCTCCTCGGTCTCCACCAGGTACATCCCCGAGCCGGACTGCCCCATCGTGCCCTCGGCCTCGGGGTGGCCGCGGTGGCCGATCATCACGACCTCGCGCCCCTGCTCGCGCATGCGGGCGACCTCGACGTGGACCTTGGTCACCAGCGGGCAGGTGGCGTCGAAGACGCGCAGGCCGCGCCGCTCGGCCTCCTCGCGCACGGCGATCGAGACGCCATGCGCCGAGAAGATGACGGTGCCGCCCGAGGGCACCTCGGACAGTTCCTCGACGAACACCGCGCCCTTGCGGCGCAGGTCCTCGACCACGAACTTGTTGTGGACGATCTCGTGGCGGACGTAGATGGGCGCGCCGTGGACCTCCAGGGCGCGCTCGACGATGGCGATGGCGCGGTCCACGCCGGCGCAGAAGCCGCGCGGCTTGGCGAGCACGATGTCGATGGGGGCGGTCACGGCGGGGCGCTCCTGTGGGGTTGGCCGGCGCGGGCGGCCCTCGCGTCGCGCACCCCGTCCCACAGGATCAGGACGACGCCCACGGTGATGGCGGAGTCGGCGACGTTGAAGGCCGGCCAATAATAGCCCGCGGCGTGCACCTGGATGAAGTCGACCACGTGGCCGAGCGTGAGGCGGTCCCACAGGTTGCCCAGCGCGCCGCCCAGCACGAGGGCGAGCGCGGCGGCGAGGAGCCGGTTGCCGCCGCTCTTCCTCAGCATCGCGAGGATCACCGCGGAAACCGCGAGCGTGACGGCCACGAAGAACCAGCGCTGCCAGCCGCCGGCGCCCGCGAGGAAGCTGAACGCGGCGCCCGGGTTGTGCCAGAGCACCAGGTTGAAGAACGGCGTGATGACGTGCACGTCCCCCACCTGGAAGGCCGCGCTCACCCACGCCTTGGTGGCGAGGTCGGCGGCGGCGACGACGGCCGACAGGGCGAGCCAGCGCCACCAGGGGCCGGGGCGGGCCTCAGGCATGCCGCCGCACCTCGCCCGCGCCCTCGACGTTCGAGACGCACCGGCCGCAGATCGCGGGGTGGCGCGGGTCGGCGCCGACGTCTTCGCGGAAGTGCCAGCACCGGTCGCACTTCGCGTGCGCGCTCGCGGCCACGCGCACGGCGAGCGCCGCGCCCGGCTCGACGGTGGCCGCGGAGGTGATCATCACGAAGCGCAGGTCCTCGCCCAGGCTCTCGAGCAGGATGCGGTCGCCCTCGGGGGCGGCGATCGCCACCTCCGCCTGCAGGGAGGAGCCGATGCCGCCCGACTGGCGCAGCTCCTCCAGGTTCTTCTGCACCGCCGCGCGGATCTCGCGCAGGCGCGACCACTTGGCGACGAGCGCGTCCTCCCCGGCCTGCGCCGGCAGCACGCCCTCCCAGGTGTGGAAGAACACGCTCTCCTCGCGGCCGGGGTGGAGCACCGCCCAGGCCTCCTCGGCGGTGAACGAGAGGATGGGCGCCATGAGCCGCAGGAGCACCTGCGTCACGTGGTGCAGCGCCGACTGGGCCGAGCGGCGCGCGGCGCTCCCGCGCGCGCAGGTGTAGAGGCGGTCCTTCAGCACGTCGAGCCAGAAGCCGCCGAGGTCCTCGGAGCAGAAGGTCTGCAGGCGCTGGACGACCAGGTGGAACTCGAAGCGCGAGTAGTCGGCGGCGGCCGCTTCCGCCATGCGACGGGTCATCGCCAGCGCGTAGCGGTCGATCTCGACCCACTGTTCCGGCGGCAGGAGGTCGCGCGAGGCGTCGAAGTCGGCGGTGTTGGAGAGAAGGAAGCGCAGCGTGTTGCGGATGCGCCGGTAGCTCTCCACGACGCGCTTGAGGATCTCGTCGGAGATGTAGAGCTCGCCGGAATAATCGGCGGAGGCGACCCACAGGCGGATGATCTCCGCCCCGAGGGTGTCGCTGACCTTCTGCGGCGCGATCACGTTGCCCAGCGACTTGGACATCTTGCGCCCCTGGCCGTCGACCACGAAGCCGTGCGTGAGGAGGGCGTCGTAGGGGGCGCGCCCGTGCATGGCGCAGCTCGTGAGCAGGCTCGACTGGAACCAGCCGCGGTGCTGGTCGGAGCCCTCCAGGTAGAGGTCGGCCGGCCACTTCTGGCCCTCGAGCCCGCGCAGCACGGAGAAGTGCGTCGTCCCCGAGTCGAACCACACGTCCACGGTGTCGGTGAGCTTGCGGTACTTCGCGGGGTCCACGCCGAAATCCTCGCAGGTGGCGGCGAACCACGCCTCGATGCCGCCTGCGGCTACGCGGTTCGCCGCCTCCTCCAGCAGCCGCCCGGTTTCGGGGTGCAACTCCTCGGTCTCCCGGTCGAGGAAGAAGGGCAGCGGGACGCCCCAGTTGCGCTGGCGCGAAAGCGTCCAGTCCGGGCGGTTGGCGATCATCGCCTCGATGCGCGAGCGGCCCCACGCGGGGTAGAAGGTCGTGTCGGCGATGGCCTGCCGCGCCACCTCGCGAAGCGTGCGGCCGTCGCCCGCGCCATCGCCCCGGGAGGGCCGGTCCATCCCGATGAACCACTGGGTGGTCGCGCGGAAGATGATCGGCGTCTTGTGGCGCCAGCAGTGCGGGTAGCTGTGGCGGAAGGGCTCGTTGCGCAGGAGGGCGCCATCGGCCGCCAGCCGCTCGAGGATCGGCTTCTCGGCCTCGCGCACGCCCAGCCCGGCGAAGTGCGGGACGCCGGCCTTGAAGTGGCCGCGGTCGTCCACCGGCTGGTCGAGCGGCAGGCCGTACTTCACGCCCGCGTCGAAGTCCTCCGCGCCGTGCGCCGGGGCGGTGTGGACCAGGCCCGTGCCCGCCTCGAGCGTGACGTGCTCGCCGAGGATCACCGGCACGTCGCGCGCCTCGAGCGGATGGCGGAACCGCAGGCCCTCGAGCGCGCCGCCGGCCACGCGGCCGAGCACCGCCACCGCCTCCAGCCCGAAGCGCTTCAGGCAGGCCTCGCGCAGCTCCGCAGCGAGGACGAGCGCGCCCCTGGCCGTGTCCACGAGCTCGTACTCGTGCCCCGGGTGGGCGGCGATGGCCTGGTTGCCCGGGAGCGTCCACGGGGTGGTGGTCCAGATGACGGCGAAGGCCCGCTCCGGCGCCGTCGCGAGCCCGAACGCGCGGGCGAGCGCCGCGGCATCGGCGGCCGCGAAGGCGACGTCGATGGCGGCCGAGGTCTTGTCCTCGTACTCCACCTCGGCCTCGGCGAGCGCGGAGCCGCACTCGATGCACCAGTTGACGGGCTTGAGGCCCCGATAGAGGAGCCCGCGCTGCCACACGCGCCCCAGGGCCCGGATCTCGTCGGCCTCGGTGGCGAAGTCCATCGTCCTGTAGGGGTGTTCCCAGTCGCCGAGCACGCCGAGGCGGCGGAAATCCGCCATCTGGCGCTCGATCTGCTCGGCGGCGTAGGCGCGGCAGAGCGCCCGCGCCTTGTTGGCGTCGAGGTGGCGGCCGTGCTTCTTCTCGATCTGGTGCTCGATGGGCAGGCCGTGGCAGTCCCAGCCGGGCGTGTAGGGCGCGTCGAAGCCCGCGAGCGTCTTCGACTTGACGATCACGTCCTTGAGGATCTTGTTGACGGCGTGGCCGATGTGGATGTCGCCGTTGGCGTAGGGCGGGCCGTCGTGCAGGACGAAGAGGGGGCGCCCCCGGCAAGCCTCGCGGATGCGCCGGTAGAGGCCCTTCTCCTGCCACGCCTTCACCCAGCCGGGCTCGCGCTTCGCCAGGTCGCCCCGCATCGGGAAGGGCGTGTCGGGCAGGTTGAGGGTCTGCTTGTAGTCGGTCTTCGCGTCGTTTGCCATCAGGTCCCCGTTTCGCGGAAATAGGCCCGCGCCGCGTCGCAGTCCAGGCGGATCTGCGCCACGAGCTCGTCGAGCGAGGCGTATTTCGCCTCGTCGCGCAGCTTCTTCAGGAACTCGATGGAAAGGCGGCGCCCGTAGAGGTCGCCGGAGAAGTCGAAGAGGAAGGCTTCCAGGGTCGCCGGGCCGTCGGAGGCCACGACCGGCTTGTATCCCAGGCTCGCCACTCCCTCGAGTCCGCGAGTTGCCGCACCGCCACATCTTACCGCAAACACCCCCGTCATCACCGGCCGGCCCGGGGGCAGGGCGACGTTCGCCGTGGGGAAGCCGAGGCTGCGGCCGAGCTTGGCGCCGTGCACGACGCGCCCGCAGATGGCGTAGGGCCGCCCCAGCAGGCGCGCGGCGAGGTCGAGGTCGCCGGCCGCGAGCGCCTCGCGCACGCGGGTGCTGGAGACGCGGTCCTCGCCGTCGGCCACGGTGGGGAGCGTCTCCACCTCGAAGCCCAGTCGCGCGCCCTCGGCGGCGAGGAAGGCCACGTCGCCCGCGCGCCGGGCGCCGAAGCGGAAGTCGTGGCCCACCAGCACGCGGCGCGCGCCGTGGAGCTGCCGCAGCCGGGCGGCGAACGCCTCGGGCGTGAGCGCGGCGAAGGCGCGGTCGAACCGGCAGACGTAGGCGATGGCGATGCCCGCCTCGGCGAAGGCGTGGAGCTTGGCCGAGAGCGTGGAGAGGCGCGGCGGCGCGCGGTCGGGGAAGAGGAGTTCCCGGGGCAGGGGCTCGAAGGTGAGCACGGCGGGGGCGAGCCCGCGCCCGGCCGCCTCGCGGACCACCTTCGCGAGGAGCGCGCGGTGCCCCAGGTGCACGCCGTCGAAGCTGCCGATGGCGACCACCGCGTCCGGGGCGCCGGGCCTCGCGTCACGGATGACCCGCAGGCTCATTCCTGCCTCGAGAACTGGCGCAGCCGGAAGCCCAGCGCCCAGAGCGTGGCGAAGTAGGCGGCCATGGCGCCCGCGATGACGGCGGCGAGCTTGAGCGCGCGCGTGCCCGCCGGGATCCCGAACCACGAGGACTCCGACCCCATGCCGTACCAGATCACGCCGCCCATCATGTAGAGCGCCACGCCCACCTTGAGGAGGAAGGCGCCCCAGTCGGGCGAGGCCTGCCAGTGCCCGCCGCGGCGCATCAGCCACCACAGCCACCCGGCGTTGAACGTGGCGCCCGCCGAGATCGCCGCCGCAAGGCCCGCGTGCCCGAGCCACGGCACGAGCGCGATGTTCGCGGCCTGCGTCACCGCCAGGGTCGCCAGCGCCACCTTCACCGGCGTGCGGATGTTCTGGCGCGCGTAGAACCCGGGCGCCAGGATCTTCACCAGGATGATGCCCGCGAGCCCGATCGCGTAGGCGATGAGCGCGGCGCGCGTCATGAGCACGTCGTGCCGCGTGAACTCGCCGTGCCAGAAGAGGGTCGCCGCGAGCGGGACGGCGAGAAGGGCGAGCCCCACCGCGGCCGGCAGGGCGAGCAGCAGCGCGAGGCGAAGCCCCCAGTCGAGGAGCCGCGAGTAGGCCGCCGGGTCGCCGTTGGCGTGGTGCTTCACGAGCGAGGGCAGCAGCACCGTGCCCATCGCCACGCCGAGCAGGGCGGAGGGGAACTCCATCAGCCGGTCCGCGTAGTAGAGCCACGAGACGGGGCCGTCGCCCAGCCAGGAGGCGATGTGCGTGTTGATCACGAGGCTCACCTGCGCGACGGACACGCCGAGGGCGGCCGGGGCCATGAGCCTCAGCACGCGCACCACGCCCTCGTCCTTCGGGTCCCAGCGCGGCCGGGGGAGCATGCCGATCCGCAGCAGGAACGGCACCTGGAAGGCGAGCTGCAGCGCGCCGCCCGCGAACACCGCCCACGCCAGCGCGAGGATCGGGCGGTCGAAGTGCGGCGCCGCGAAGAGCGCGAAGCCGATGAAGGAGAGGTTCAGCAGCACCGGCGTGAAGGCCGGCACCTTGAAGTGGCCCCAGGTGTTGAGGATCCCGGCGGCGAAGCTGGTGAGGGAGATGAAGAAGATGTACGGGAAGCAGATGCGCAGCATCTGCACCGTGAGCGCGAACTTGTCGGCGTCCTTTGCGAAACCCGCGGCGCTCGCGTAGACGAGGAGGGGGGCTGCGACCACCCCGACCGCCGTGGCGGCGAGGAGCGCGACCGAGAGCACGCCCAGGACGCGCGCGGTGAGCGCCCGCGTGGCCTCCTCGCCCTGGCGGGCCCGGTACTCGCCGAGGATGGGCACGAAGGCCTGCGAGAAGGCGCCCTCCGCGAACAGCCTCCGCAGCAGGTTCGGCAGGCGGAAGGCGACCACGAAGGCGTCCATCGCGAAGCCGGCCCCGAAGGTGATGGCGAGCAGCACGTCGCGCGCGAAGCCCGTGACGCGCGACACGAGCGTCATGGCGCTCACCGAGGCGGCGGCCTTGAGGAGGTTCATGGGCGCGGGGGGTTGGCGGGCCCGGGAAGCGGCGGGGAAGCTAGGGCTTTGTTTTGACAGGACAAGCGCTGTATAATATCAGGCTTCGCTTTCGAACCCCCGGCCGTGGCCGGGCCTTCCCAGACTCCAGGAACACGACATGGCCAACTCCAAGCAGGCAGCCAAACGCGCCAAGCAGGCAGCCAAGCAGCGCACTGCCAACATGGGCCTTCGCACCACCCTTCGCACCGCCATCAAGAAGGTGAAGGCCGCGATCGCCTCGGGCGACGCCAAGGCCGCGCAGGCCGCGCTCGACGCGAACGTCTCGACGATCGACCGCATCGCCGACAAGAAGATCATCCACAAGAACAAGGCCTCGCGGCACAAGAGCCGCCTGGCCCAGCAGGTCAAGGCGCTCGCGGGCCGCGCCTAGGGCCCCTCCCCGGGGGCGTCCCGCCCCCCGGGCCCCAGTTCCACGCCCGGCACCGGGCAGAACGCCGCGGACCCTTCCGGGTGCGCCGGATCGATCACCACCAGTTCGTTGTCCGACGCGAAGTCGAGCAGGAAGCGGTACGCGCGCGGCTCGATCGCGCGCAGCTCGGGCTTCACGAAGACGCAGCGCACCCCGTCCATGAGGATGGGCCGCACGAACGGCGAGTAGCGCATCTGCTGGTCCCCGCCGAAGGTCGACAGGACGCCGCACAGGCGCTCGGCCCAGTCGCTGGGGCGGAAGGCGCGCCCGGCGCGGGTGATGCCCTGGATGATGACGCCCTCGGGGGCGGTGGACATGGCGCAAGCCGCCGGGGCTGGCCCGCCGGCGTTCACGGGTGGGAAGGAGGCCGGCATTCTAGCGCGCCCGGCCCGGCGCGGTTGCGGGCCCCGTCGCATTTGGCCGATAATTCCCCTTCCCACATCCACGGCGGCGCAGAGGCCGCCGTGATCGTTTCTGCGAGGCGCTTATGACTGCCGCCCATCTCATGAAGACCTACTCGCCCCAGCCGGTCGCGTTCGCGCGAGGGGAGGGCGCCTGGCTCTGGGATACCGAGGGCAAGAAGTACCTGGACGCGCTGGCCGGCATCGCCGTGAGCGGGCTGGGGCACGGCCATCCGGTCCTCACGCGCGCGCTGGCCGAGCAGGCCGGGCGGCTCATCCACACCTCGAACCTCTTCCGCGTCGTCGAGCAGGAGCGCGCCGCGCAGAAGGTGTGCGAGCTCGCGGGCATGGACAACGCGTTCTTCTGCAACTCCGGGGCCGAGGCGAACGAGTGCGCGATCAAGCTCGCGCGCCTGCACGGCCACCAGCGCGGCATCGAGAATCCCGCCATCGTGGTGATGGAGAAGGCCTGGCACGGCCGCACGCTCGCGACTCTCTCGGCCACCGGGTCGCGCAAGGCGCAGGCCGGCTTCGAGCCGCTCATGGGCGGGTTCCTGCGCGTGCCCTACAACGACATCGGCGCGATCGAGCGGCTCTCCGAGCACCCCTCGGTCGTCGCCGTCCTGCTGGAGGTGCTGCAGGGCGAGGGCGGGATCCACGTGGCCGACCTCGACTACCTGCGCAAGGTGCGCGCGCTCTGCGACAAGCGCCAGTGGCTCCTCATGATCGACGAGGTGCAGAGCGGCATCGGGCGCACCGGCAAGTGGTTCGCGCACCAGTGGGCCGGCATCGTCCCGGACGTGATGCCGCTCGCCAAGGGCCTGGGCTCGGGCGTTCCCATCGGCGCGTGCCTCGCGCGCGGCGTGGCGGCCCAGGTGTTCAGGCCCGGCAACCACGGCACCACCTTCGGCGGCGGGCCGCTGGTCTCGGTGGCCGCGCTCACGACGCTCGAGGTGATCGAGAAGGAGGGGCTCCTCGCCAACGCCGCCCGGCAGGGCGAGGCGATCATGCAGGGGCTCGCGCGCGAGCTCGCCGGCGTGGCGGGCGTGAAGGAGATCCGCGGCCGCGGCCTCATGATCGGCGTCGAGCTCGACCGCCCCTGCGGGGACCTGGTGCGCCGCGGGCTGGAGGCGGGCCTCGTCATCAACGTCACCGCGGACAAGGTCGTTCGCCTGCTGCCGCCGCTCGTCTTCGGCGACGCCGAGTCGCGCGAGCTCGTGGCGAGGCTCGCGCCCCTGGTGAAGGCCTTCCTCGCGGAGCCCGCGCCGGCCGTCGCGGGCTGACCCGCCATGAGGCACTTCCTGCAGTTCCGCGACTTCACCGCGGACGAGTTCGAGCACCTCTTCAGGCGCACGCGCGTCATCAAGGAGCGGTTCAAGAACTACGTGGCCTACCAGCCGCTCGTCGACCGCATGCTCGCGATGGTGTTCGAGAAGAGCTCCACGCGCACGCGCGTCTCGTTCGAGGCGGGCATGTTCCAGCTGGGCGGCGCCTCCATCGTGCTCAACATGGGCGAGACGCAGCTCGGGCGCGGCGAGCCCATCGAGGACGTCGCGCGCGTCGTCTCGCGCATGGTCGACATCGTCATGATCCGCACCTACGAGCAGGCGATCATCGAGCGCTTCGCCGCCCACTCGCGCGTGCCGGTGATCAACGGGCTCACCAACGAGTACCACCCCTGCCAGGTGCTCGCCGACATCTACACCTTCGTCGAGCACCGGGGCCCCATCGCCGGGCGCACGGTCGCGTGGATCGGCGACAGCAACAACATGTGCAACACCTGGCTGCAGGCCGCGACCCTCCTCGGCTTCAAGCTGAACGTCGCGAGCCCCGCCGGCTACGAGCTGGAGCCCGCGCGCGTGGCCGGCGTCGACCGCAGCCACCTCGAGCTCTTCGGCGACCCGGTCGCGGCCTGCCGCGGCGCCGACCTCGTCACCACCGACGTGTGGACGAGCATGGGCTGGGAGGACGAGACCGACGCCCGCAAGGACGCGTTCACCGCCTTCACGGTGGACGCGGAGATGATGGCCGCCGCCCGCAAGGAGGCGCTCTTCATGCACTGCCTGCCGGCGCACCGCGGCGAGGAGGTCTCCGCCGAGGTCCTCGACGGCCCGCAGAGCGTCGTCTGGGACGAGGCCGAGAACCGCCTGCACGCGCAGAAGGCGCTGATGGAGTACCTGCTCCTGGGGCGCGTCGAGACGTGAACGCGATCGCCGGCACGCAGGGCGCCCCGGCGGCGCGGGCCGCGCGCCGGGTGCTGAACGTCGGGGGCAACTCGAAGCGCATCCCCATCCCGCCGCACTTCGCCGGCTGGGAGCACCACCTGCTCGACATCGACCCCGCGGGCGCGCCCGACATCACCTGCGACGCGCGCGAGCTCTCCGGCCTGCCGGCGGCCGGCTACGACGCCATCTACTGCTCCCACAACCTCGAGCACTACCACCGCCACGACCTGCCGCGGGTGCTGGCCGGGTTCCTGCACGTGCTCAAGCCCGACGGCTTCGCCGACATCCGCGTGCCCGACATGCACGCCGTGTTCCGCGAGATGGTCTCGCGCGGCATCGACATCGACGATCCTCTCTACCATTCCCCCGCCGGGCCCGTCAGCGTGAACGACGTGGTCTACGGCTTCGGCCGCAAGATCGCCGAGACGGGGCGCGACTTCTACGCGCACCGCAACGGCTTCACGCTGCCCTCGCTCGTGCGCGTGCTGCGCGCGGCGGGCTTCGCCCCCGTCTTCACCAGCCTGCCGCTGTTCGAGGTGAGCGCGCTCGCCTTCCGGCAGGAGCCCACGGCGGAGCAGCGCGCCCTGCTCGGCCTTCCCCCCTCCCGCACAACCTGACACCCGAGAGCCATACGCCATGAAGAAACCCGCCAAAGTCGTCCTCGCCTATTCCGGCGGCCTGGACACCTCCGTCATCCTCAAGTGGCTGCAGGACACCTACGGCTGCGAGGTCATTACCTTCACGGCCGACATCGGCCAGGGCGAGGAGCTCGAGCCCGCCCGCAAGAAGGCGAAGCTCATGGGCGTGAAGAAGATCTTCGTCGAGGACCTGCGCGAGGAGTTCGTGCGCGACTTCGTCTTCCCGATGTTCCGCGCCAACGCGCTCTACGAGGGCGAGTACCTGCTGGGGACCTCGATCGCGCGCCCGCTCATCGCCAAGCACCTGGTCGAGATCGCGCGCAAGACCGGCGCGGACGCGATCTCGCACGGCGCCACGGGCAAGGGCAACGACCAGGTCCGCTTCGAGCTGGGCGCCTACGCGCTCATGCCCGAGGTGCGGATCATCGCGCCGTGGCGCGAGTGGGACCTGCTGTCGCGCGAGAAGCTCCTCAAGTACGCCGACAAGCACGGCATCCCGGTCGACTTCAAGAAGAGGAAGGGCGGCGGCGCCCCGTACTCGATGGACGCGAACCTGCTGCACATCTCCTACGAGGGCGGCATCCTCGAGGACCCGGCCTTCGAGCCCGAGGAGTCGATGTGGCGCATCACCGTCTCCCCCGAGAAGGCGCCCGCGCGGCCCGAGATCGTCGACCTCGACTACGTTCGCGGCGACATCGTGGCCGTGAACGGGAAGAAGATGTCGCCGGCGCAGGTCCTCACGGAACTCAACCGCCTCGGGGGCAAGCACGGCGTCGGCCGCCTCGACCTCGTGGAGAACCGCTCCGTGGGCATGAAGTCGCGCGGCTGCTACGAGACGCCCGGCGGCACGATCATGCTCAAGGCCCACCGCGCGATGGAGTCGCTCACGCTCGACCGCGAGGTGGTCGCGCTCAAGGACGACCTCATGCCGCGCTACGCCCGGCTGGTGTACGCCGGCTACTGGTTCAGCCCGGAAAGGAAGCTCCTGCAGACGCTCGTCGACGCCTCCCAGGAGCACGTGAACGGGCGCGTGCGCGTGAAGCTCTACAAGGGCACGGTGCTCGTGGTGGGCCGCACCTCGAAGAAGGACTCGCTCTTCGACACCGCCATCGCCACCTTCGAGGAGGACCAGGGCGCCTACAACCAGGCCGACGCCGAGGGCTTCATCAAGCTCAACGCGCTGCGCATGCGCATCGCGGCGCGGCACGGCCGCAAGTAGCCGCAGGGAGGCCCCATGCCCTCATTCGACATCGCCTGCGAGGCCAACGCCGTCGAGGTCAAGAACGCGATCGAGCAGGCCAACAAGGAGATCGCGAACCGCTTCGACTTCAAGGGGTCGGACGCGCGCATCGAGCAGAAGGAGCTCGAGCTCACCGCGTTCGCCGACGACGAGTTCAAGCTCGGGCAGGTGCGCGACGTCCTCAACGCCAAGTTCGCCAAGCGCGGCGTGGACCTGCGCCTGCTCACCCTCGACAAGCCGGAGAAGATCGGCGGCGACAAGGTGAAGCAGAAGGTGACGGTGAAGAACGGCGTGGAGACCGAGCTCGCCAAGCGCATCGTGAAGATGCTCAAGGACGCGAAGCTCAAGGTGACCGCGGCGATCCAGGGCGAGGTGGTGCGCGTCACGGGCGCCAAGAAGGACACGCTGCAGGAGGCCATCGCGCTCGTGCGTGCGAAGGTCACCGAGGTGCCCCTCACCTTCCAGAACTTCCGCGACTAGCGCAGGAGCCCTTCCGCCCACCGGGCGTAGAGGCGCCGCGCCACCGTCGTGAGGGCGGGGAGGCCCGCCTGCGTGCGCGCGAGGATCTCCTCCGGCGCCTCCACGGCCGGGCTCGCGCGGCTCGCGGCGATCTCGGGTGCGCCGGTTTCGCACCACGTGCGGACCATCTCCGGCGTCATCTCGACGTGGCACTGCATGCCCAGGTGGATGCCGCCGACGACGTAGGCCTGGTTGGCGCAGCGGGCCCCGGCGAGGATGCGCGTGGCCCCCGGCGGAAGCGCGAAGGTCTCGCCGTGCCACTGGAAGGCGGTGAAGCCGCGCAGGTCCTCGCCCAGCCATGCCTTCGCGACGGGGCCGTCCTCCACGGTGACGGGATGCCAGCCGATCTCCTTCACGGGATTGCGCGTGACCTCCGCGCCCAGCGCCTTCGCGAGCAGCTGGCCGCCGAGACAATGGCCGATCACCGGCACGCCTCGGGCCACGGCGTCGCGGATGAGCGCGAGCGCCGGCTGCGTCCACGGCAGGTCGTCGTTCGCGCTCATGGGGCCGCCCATGAAGGCGAGTCCCGCGAAGGGCGCCGCGGAGGCGGGGACGGCCTCGCCCTCGTCCAGGCGCACCAGCCGCCAGGCGATGCGGGCCTCGTCCAGGAAAGTGGCAAAATAGCCCGGCCCCTCCGTGGGGGCGTGGCGGAAGACGGCGACGGGTTTCATCGAATGGGCATCCGGGGACTCATCGGCACCGGCATTGTCGCGGCTTTCGCGGCCGCGCCGCGCGCGCACGCCACCGAGGTGAACGTGATCGGGCTCTTCCCCGGGAAGGCGCTGGTGGTGATCGACCGCGGCGCGCCCCGGACGCTTTCCGCCGGCCAGCGCACCGCCGAAGGCGTGCTCCTCGTCTCGGCGGACTCGCGCTCGGCCACGCTCGAGATCGACGGCAAGCGGCAGGTCCTCGAGCTGGGGCAGCACGTCGAATCCGCCGCGCTCACCGGATCGCTTCCCTCGGTCACTCTCGCCGCGGATGGCAACGGGCACTTCACGGCGGAAGGGCGGGTGAACGGCTCGCGGGTGCGCTTCCTCGTCGACACGGGCGCGACGCTCGTGACGCTCCCCGCCGCCGATGCCACGCGCCTGGGCATCGACTACAGGCGCGGCCAGCAGGCCGTCTCGCAGACGGCCAACGGGCGCGTCCTCGTGTACCGCGTGAAGCTGGACTCGGTCTCGGTGGGGGACATGACGCTCCTCGGCGTGGACGCCGTGGTGCACGATTCCCCGGGCCTGGACATCGCGCTCCTCGGGATGAGCTTCATCAACCGCACCGAGATGCGCCGCGAGGGCGCGAACCTCACGCTCACCAAGCGCTACTGAGGGCTCAGCAGGCCGGCCAGTTCTTGCGGATCATCGCGTAGGCCGAGTGGTTGTGGATGGACTCGAAGTTCTCGGACTCCACCACGTAGGCCTCGATGCGCGGGTCGGCGTTCAGCTTCGCCGCGATGTCGCGGACCATGTCCTCGACGAACTTGGGGTTGTCGTAGGCGAGCTCCGTCACGTACTTCTCGTCGGGGCGCTTGAGCAGCCCGTAGAGCTCGCTGGAGGCCTGCTTCTCGACCAGGTCGATCAGCTCCTCGATCCACACGAAGGTCGACACGCGCGCGGCGACGGTCACGTGCGAGCGCTGGTTGTGCGCGCCGTACTCGGAGATCTTCTTGGAGCAGGGGCACAGGCTCGTCACCGGCACGAGCACCTTCATCGCGAACTGCTCGCGCCCTTCCACGATCTCGCCGATGAAGGTGACCTCGTAGTCGAGCAGGCTCTCGACGCCCGAGACGGGCGCCTTCTTGGAGACGAAGTAGGGGAAGACCATCTCGACGTGGCCGGTCTCGGCCTCGAGCTTCTTCACCACCTGGCGCAGCATCGCCCGGAAGGAGTCCACGGTGATCTCGCGCTCGTGGGCGTTGAGGATCTCCACGAACCGGGACATGTGCGTGCCCTTGAACTGGTGCGGCAGCCCCACGTACATGGCGAAGGTCGCCACGGTGTGCTGGATCCCGCCCGCGCGCTCGAGGATGCGCATCGGGTGGCGGATCGACTTGATCCCCACCTTGTCGATGGCGAGCCGGCGCCCGTCCGGGGAGCCCTGGACGTCGGGGATGGGGAGTTGGCTGCGCTGGTTCAAGGCGGGTTCCTGGGTGCGGAACCCGTCATTATAGGGGCGCCCGATAGTTGAGTAAACCACTCAACTATGAGGCCATGGCCCCATGGGCCGGCTACCGGAGGGACGGGTAGGCACCGGGCGTGAACGGCGGCTCGCGCCCGACGAGGGCCTCGAGCATCACGAGCTCGTCGTCCGTGTGGTTCACCACCGCCGCCGGATCGGCTGCCATCACCCCGCCACGGTCGGTGATGACGAGCGGGCTTTCGTGGTGCGTGGTCTTGATGCGCTTGGGGGCGGACATGCCCGGGCCGTCGAGGTCGGCCTCGCCATAGCACAGGCAGAAGTAGACCTTGCCGGGGTCCACCTCCACGTATGCCCCCGTGCCGCGGATGCCGATGGTCGCGTTGGCGGCCTTGATCACCACCGGCTTCTTCCCGAACACCGACAGCACCCGCCCGGACTGGATGAGGATGCGGCTCAGCACGCCGCCCGTTTCGGCCATCTCGAAGCTCGTGTTCTCGCGGACGAGGAAGGCGTCGTCGCGGACGACGAGGACCGCGGAGCTGCCGGGGCCGGTGGCGATCCGGTCGCGAGGCGTCACTGGCGTGCCCGAAGCCGCGGGGCGGCCGTTCACCGTCGCCGTGCCCTTCACCTGGTGGATGCCCGGGGGGAGATCGCCCTTGGCGAGCGCGCGGCTGATGAAGCCGGAGAGCCCCGCGGCACCGAGGGCGCCGGCGGCGGCCAGCCGGGTGACGAGGCGCCGGCGTTCGCAATCGAGTCCTTCGTGCACGGGTCGCTTCAAGGGTTGCCTCCGGGGTAAGGGGTTCGCTTGCGGAAGATCGTGTCCCACGAGCCGTGCCCCAGCCGGCGTCCGCGGCTTTCGAACTTCGTCTCGGGGCGATCGGCGGGGCGGGCGGCGAACCCGGGGTGGGGGTTCTCGAGGTCCCTCACGGCCCCGAGGGTGGCCAGGATGTGCTCGGCGTATTCCTGCCAGTCGGTGGCGACGTGGAAGTACCCGCCGGGGGCGAGCCGGCTCGCCAGCAGCTCCGCAAATGGCCGCTGCAGCAGCCGGCGCTTGTGGTGGCGCTTCTTGGGCCAGGGGTCGGGGAAGAAGACATGGACCCCGGCGAGCGAGCCGGGGGGAATCATGTCGCGGGCGACCTCCACGGCGTCGTGCTGGATCACCCGCAGGTTTGTGAGCGCCAGCTCATCAACTCTCTTGAGTAGCGCTCCCACCCCGGGAGTGTGGACTTCGACGCCCAGATAGTCGTTTTCGGGGTGCTCGGACGCGATCCTGGCCGTCGTCTCGCCCATTCCGAAGCCGATTTCGAGGATTTTCGGGGCAATTCGCCCGAAAGCGGCCTCCAGATCGAGAAAAGCAGGTGAAAAGGGGATCCCGAAGCGCGGCATGAGCAATTCGTAGGCACGCTGCTGGCCCGGGGAGAACCGGCCTTGGCGGAGCACGAAGCTGCGGATGGGGCGATGTGTTGCATCCATGCCGCAATCTTACGCTGGCGGGCCTTTCCGGAGCCCAATCGATTGACGCGAAAAAGCGACAGCCCGCATCATGAAAATATGACGAATGCCCTCCGAATCCTCGGCGTGGCCGCGCTGGTGGCCGTTCCCGCGGCGCAGGCAGCCGGCAACTACGTGGGTACGCTTCGCCCGGTCCCCACGGCGACGGCGCTGGCCATACCGGAGCCTGGTTTCTACTGGCGGGCGGCCGAGACCCCTGCCATGCGGCTGGGCGCCACCTCGCTCACGGACGGCTTCAGCGTGAAGCTGGGCTTCCGCTATTCGAGATACCTGTCCCTCGAAACCGGCTATGGCGATACCGGGGCATCGTCGTCGCCGTTCGGCCTGCCGGGGTCGCACCGGGGGCGGGGGTTCACCATGGACACCCTGGGGACGCTGCCCTTGTGGGGGCACGGCTCGCTGTATGGTCGGCTCGGTGCCTGGCGGGCGGACGCGGGCACCTCGCTGCTCGGCAGCGGCGAGACATTCACGCGCCCCGGCGCGGGCATCCGTTACGGCCTCGGGTTCAAGTACGACCTCACGCGCCGCGTGGGCCTGAGCGCGGAGGTCGAGCGCTTCTCGCCGCTGGATCGCTGGGGAACCCGCGAGTCCGACACGGACCAGGTCACGCTCGGGGTCCGCTGGCGGTTCTAGGCGCGTTTCAGGCGGTCTTGCCGATCAGCCCTTCAACGGGCGAGCTCGCGGAGGCCTTGTAGGGTTTCTTGTCCATGCGGCCGGCCAGCCAGGCCTCGCGGCCGGCCTCCACGGCGAGCTTCATGGCGCGCCCCATGCGCACCGGGTCGCGCGCCTTGGCGATGGCCGTGTTCATGAGGACGCCATCGCAGCCCAGCTCCATGGCGACGGCCGCGTCGGAGGCCGTGCCGATCCCGGCGTCGACGAGGACGGGCACCTTCGCGCGGTCGAGGATGATCTGCAGGTTCCACGGGTTGAGGATGCCCATCCCAGAGCCGATGAGGGAGGCGAGCGGCATCACCGCGACGCAGCCGGTCTCCTCCAGCTCTCGCGCGAGGATCGGGTCGTCGCTGCAATAGACCATCACCTGGAAGCCCTCGGCCACGAGAGTCCTCGCGGCCGCGAGCGTCTCCGGCATGTTGGGGAAGAGCGTGTCGGCGTCGCCCAGGACCTCGAGCTTGACCAGCGAGTGGCCGTCGAGCAGCTCGCGCGCGAGGCGCAGCGTGCGCACGGCGTCGTCGGCCGTGTAGCAGCCGGCCGTGTTGGGCAGGATCGTGTAGCGCGACGGCGGCAGGACCTCCAGCAGGCTCGGCTCGCCCGCCGTCTGGCCGATGTTCACGCGGCGGATGGCGACCGTCACGATCTCCGCGCCGCTCGCCTCCACGGCGAGCCGGGTCTGCTCGAAGTCGCGGTACTTGCCCGTGCCGACGAGCAGGCGCGAGCGGTACGCCTTGCCGGCGATGACGAGGCGGTCGTCCATCAGCCGCCCCCCACCGCCACGACGACCTCGAGCCGGTCGCCGTCGGCGAGCAGGACGTCGCCGTAGCGGCTGCGCGGGACGATCTCGCCGTTGCGCTCGATGGCCACGCGCTTGCCTTCCACGCCCAGCCGGCCCACCAGCCCCGCCACCGTCAGCGGGGGCTCGAAGCGCCGCTCGGCGCCGTTGATCCGCAGCATCAGTTCCATGACGGGAATTCTATCCCGCCGCGGGTCTTCCCGCCCCGCGCGGGATTCACATCTGCCGGAACAAGTGGGCGTAGGCTCGCGACACCGGAAGCTCGGTGCGCCGC
This sequence comes from Burkholderiales bacterium, assembly GCA_019634955.1. Classification (GTDB taxonomy): domain Bacteria; phylum Pseudomonadota; class Gammaproteobacteria; order Burkholderiales; family Usitatibacteraceae; genus FEB-7. Next base: position 46,025 of record JAHCAK010000001.1, on the reverse strand, counting down.
GCGTCGCGAAGGCGCACGAAGACGCGCCCGCCGAGGTCGCGCCGCGTCGAGGCGACGAAGTTCAGGTTGAGGAGCGTGGAGCGATGCACCTGCGCGAACGCGGCCGGGTCGAGCTGCGGCGCGAGGTCGGACAGCGCCGTGCGGATGAGGAACTCGCCCTCGCGCGTGACCACGCAGGTGTACTTGTCCTGCGCCTGGAAGTAGAGCACCTCGTCGACCGGGACCTGGTGGACCTCATCGCCCTTGAGCGCGCGGATCCAGCGCAGCCGGCCCGCGCCCGCCACCGGGAGCGCCGAGGCGAGGCGGGCGAGCACCTCGCCCAGGCCGGGCGGCGCCTCGCGCGCCGCGATCTTCGCCTTGAGCCGCGCGACCGCCCGCGCCAGCCTGTCGTCGGCCACGGGCTTCACGAGGTAGTCGACCGCGTTGCGGTCGAAGGCCTCCACCGCGTACTCGTCGTAGGCGGTGACGAACACGACGTGGGTCGCGCCCTCGATGCGCGCGGCGAGCTCGAGCCCGGTGAGGCCGGGCATGCGGATGTCGAGGAAGGCGGCGTCGGGCGCGTCCTCGCCGATGGCCGCCAGCGCCTCGAGGCCGTTGCGCGCGACGGGCAGCAGCGTCGCCTCGGGCCACAGCGCGGCGAGGCGCCCGTGCAGGTACTGCGCGAGCGCAGGCTCGTCGTCGGCCACGAGGACCTTCGGCGCGGGCGGCGTCACGGCCAGGCCACCGGCAGTTCGATGGCGACGATGGTGCCGCCGGGCGGATTCGCGCGGATCGAGAGCCGCCCGCCGTCCCCGTGCGCCAGCCGTAGCCGTTCGCGGATGTTGGCGAGCCCCAGCCCGCCGGTCGTCGCCTCGCCGAAGCCCACGCCGGTGTCGGCCACCTCGAGCACGAGGCGCTCGCCCTCGCGCCGCGCGCGCAGGTCCAGGCGGCCGCCCTCCACCTTCGGCTCCAGGCCGTGCCGGATCGCGTTCTCCACGACCGGCTGCACCAGCATGGGCGGGATCTCGACGGCGCCCAGGCCCGGCGGCAGGTCCACCGAGACCTGCAGGCGCTCGCCCATGCGCACCTTGAGAACCTCGAGGAAGTCGGCGATGAGCGCGAACTCGTCGGCGAGCGTCGTGGTGCTGCGCCGGGTGGCCGCGAGGGAGGCGCGCAGGAAGCGGATGAAGGCCTCCAGCATGTGCCTCGCCCGGGCGGGCTCGGGCTCGATGAGGCTCGTCACGTTGGCGAGCGTGTTGAAGAGGAAGTGCGGCTCGATCTGCGCCTGCAGGGCGCGCAGGTTGGCCGCGAGAGCGACACGCTCGATTTCCGCGGCGCGGCGCTGCTCGCGTTCCAGCGCGGCCTCCGTGAGGGCCGTCTTTTCGCGCCAGAAGTAGATGATCGCGATCACGATCGAGATCACGAGGCTGGAGACCGCGATTGCCATGATCCACCGGGGGTCGCCCAGGCTCGGCATGAAGCGCCGGCCGAGCACGAGCGTCGACAGCCAGAACCCGCCGAGGACGCCCACCGTGCTCATCGCCATGTAGTAGGCCGTCACCACGACGCGCCCCGCCTCGCGGATGCGGCTCTCGATCGTGCAGCCGCCGAGGAGGAAGAGCGCGTGCAGCGTGTAGCCCACGCAGTTCGAGACGACGAAGTTGATCCAGAAGAAGTTCGCCGAGGGCATCCGCCAGTTGCCGATGATGCCGAACAGGGTGAACAGCAGCCCGAAAAGGCAGTTCCAGATGAAGGTGTACAGGAGGTCCCGCCCGTGGCTCTGCGGCCAGCGGCGGAACCAGGGGAACATCTCCAGCGGGTGGGAATTCGCCGCCCGGTCGAGGACCTTGCGGCGCTCGTCGGGCGTGAACGCCGGGTTGTAGTGGGCCATGCGGCGAATCCTAGCGCGAGCCGGCGCGCTCGAGGTATTCGCGGATCTTGCGCTCCTCCCACGCCCGCCCGAAGGCGGATCCGCGGGTGAGCATCGACAGCCCGTGCGCCGCCAGGCCGAGGCCCCAGCCGAAGGCGGCCCATTGCACCCACCACCGCCCGGGCGTGGCGAAGGTGTTGAGGAAGGCGAGGCCGCCGATCACCACGACGTAGGACAGCGCGTGGCCGTAGAAGCCGCGCAACTCCTTCACGTGGCGGCGTGCTTCCGGGTAGAGGGGGTGGTCGTTCAGGGGGTGGTCCATGGCGTCCTCCGGGGTTTCGATGGGCGCAGTCTGGGGGGCGCGCGGGGGCGGCGCCCGGGGGCTGCGATGGACGGTAGATCCCGGGCGCGAACGGCACTTGCGCGGCGCGAACGGCACTCCCGTGCGGCCACGCGCCGGCCCGCCTCGGGTAGAATGGCGCCTCGCCCGCGGGTGTAGCTCAATGGCAGAGCAGAAGCTTCCCAAGCTTACGACGAGGGTTCGATTCCCTTCACCCGCTCCACCCCCCCGCCGATGCCCCGCCGCCCCGGATCGTTCGCCGCCCGCGTGAGCGCGTGGCAGCGCCGCCATGGCCGCCGCGACCTGCCATGGCAGGGCACGCGCGACCCGTACCGCATCTGGGTCTCCGAGATCATGCTGCAGCAGACGCAGGTGGCCACGGTGATCCCGTACTTCGGGCGCTTCATGGCGCGCTTCCCCGACATCGAGGCCCTGGCCCGGGCCCCGGAAGAGGAGGTGATGCGCCACTGGAGCGGGCTCGGCTACTACGCGCGCGCGCGGAACCTCCACCGCGGCGCGCAGGAGGTGGTGGCGCGGCATGGCGGGCGGTTTCCCGCCACGGCGGCGGAGGTCGAGGCCCTGCCCGGCATCGGCCGCTCGACCGCCGCGGCGATCCTCGCCTTCTCCACGGGCGCGCGGCTGGCCATCCTCGACGGCAACGTGAAGCGGGTGCTGGCGCGGCACTTCGGCGTCGAGGGCGCCGTCGATTCCGCCTCCGTGCTGCGCGAGCTGTGGACGCTCGCCGAGTCCCTCCTGCCGGCGAGGGGCATCGAAACCTACACGCAGGGGCTCATGGACCTGGGGGCCACCGTCTGCGCAAGGTCCCGCCCGGATTGCGCGGCCTGCCCCGTCCGCGATACCTGCGTGGCGCTTCGCGACGGGCGCGTGGCCGAGTTGCCGGGCCGGCGTCCGGCGCGGGCCGCGAGGGTGCGCGAGGTCGCGATGCTGGTGGTGGTCTCGGGCGGCGAGGTGCTCCTGGAGAAGCGGCCGGGCAGCGGCATCTGGGGCGGGCTGTGGAGCCTTCCCGAGGCGCCGCCAGGCTTGGACCCCGTCGCGCACGCCGCGAAGGCGCTGGGCGTCCGTGCCGCGGCGGCGGAAGCCTTGCCGCCGTTTCGCCACGCGTTCACGCACTTCACGCTCGCGGTCACGCCGTGGCTGTTGCGGACGGGGCGCAAGGCGGCGCGGGCGCGGGAGCCTTCGGGATCGACGTGGCTCGCGCTCGGCGAAGTCCGTTCGGCGGCGCTCCCCGCGCCCGTGAAGCGGCTGCTTGCGAGCCTCGCGGATCGCGGCGCCTGACTACGCCGGCAGCAGGCCCTGCTCGCGCAGGAAGCGGTGGAGGATGCCCAGGCGCGCCACCGGGTCGGTGAGCTCCAGCAGCTTCTGCTTCGCCGCCATGCGCAGCGGCAGGATTTCCGCCAGCCGGAAGCCGACCCAGCTCGCGTCGTCGTAGCGCAGCGGCGGCGCGAAGCGCGCGGGCCCCAGCGCCTCGACCACCTTGCGCACGAACGCGGCGCTCTCGGCCAGCTCCGCCGGCTGCGCCGCGGGCTCGGGCGCGATGCGCTCGATGTCCCCGAGGATGAGGCCCGCGGGGCCGACGCGTGTCTCGCGAAGGCGGAACCGCTCGAGCCCCTCGGCCGTCACCTTGAGGATGCCCACCGTGTCCATGTCCCATTCCGCGAGGCGCGCGAGGCACCCGACCGCCTCGGGCACGGCGGGCGTGCCGACCTCCGCGCCTTCGCGGATGAGGCACACGCCGAAGGGCGAGTCGTGCTTGAGGCAGGCCTTCGCCATGTCCATGTAGCGCTGCTCGAAGATCTTCAGCGGCAGGCGCGAGCCCGGGAAGAGCACGGTCGAGAGCGGGAAGATGGGCACCGTCTCGCCGGCCCGGGAGCCGGCGGAGAGGATGTTCATGAAGAGCAAGCCGGCCGTCCTATTCCCGTCCGAGGTCGCGGTGCCTCACGATGAGCGGATGGTGCGGCCGCAGGCGCGCGGCCAGGCCCTCGACGAGGAAGACCGAGCGGTGGCGCCCGCCCGTGCAGCCCACGGCCACGGTGAGCGCGGCGCGCCGGTCCAGCGCGAAGCGCGGCAGCCACTTCTCGATGAAGTGGTGGATGTCCTCGAGGAAGAGCGTGGCCTCGGTCTCGCCCTCGAGGAAGCGGGCGACCTCGGGGTCGCGGCCCGACTTCGGGCGCAACTGCGGGTCGTAGTGCGGGTTGGGCAGGAAGCGCGCGTCGAACACGAAGTCCGCATCCAGCGGCACCCCGTTCTTGAAGCCGAAGGACTGCAGGCTCACCACCAGCCGGGCGGGGTCCGTCACGAGCAGGTCGTGGATCCAGCCGCGAAGCTGCACGGGCGTGAGCGCGCTCGTGTCGACGCGGTGGCTGATCTCGGCGACGGGCGCGAGCAGCGAGCGCTCGAGCGCGATGGCCTCCTCGACCGTGCGGCCCTGGCCGGCGAGCGGATGGGGCCGGCGCGTCTCGGAGAAGCGGCGCACGAGGCTCGCGTCGCTCGCGTCGAGGAAGACGAGGCGCACCTCGGTGCCGCGCGCGCGCTCCTCCTCGATCACGCTCGGCAGCACGCCGATGGTAGCCGCGCTCCTCGCGTCCGCGCTCACCGCCACCTTCGGCTCGCCGCGCGTGGCGACGTACGACACGAGGCTGCCGATCAGGTGGGGCGGCAGGTTGTCCACGCAGAAGTAGCCCGCGTCCTCCAGCGCCTTGAGCGCGACGCTCTTGCCCGAGCCGGAGAGGCCGCTGACGAGGGTGAGGCGCATCGCCCGGCCCTATTCCGGGTCCGCGCCGCCCGCGCGCATGGCGGCGGCCTGGCGCGAGATGAAGTCGCGCGTGGAGTCGATGCCGCGCGTGATGAGGATGTGGTTCCTCACGGCGGCCTCGACCAGCACGGCGAGGTTGCGGCCCGGGGCGACGGTGAGGGTGACGGTGGGGATCTCCACGCCCAGCACGCGCCGCGTGCCCGACTTGGTGGCGAGGCGGTCGCGCTCCTCGTAGCCGCCGTCGGCGGGAAATTCCAGGTGCACGATGAGGCGCAAGGCCTTGCGCGGGCGGACGGCGGTCTCGCCGAAGATCGATCGGATGTTGAGGACGCCCAGGCCGCGCACCTCGAGGAAGTCGCGCAGCATCGGCGGGCAGCGGCCCTGCACCGTCTCGGGGCCGATCTGCTGCAGCTCCACCACGTCGTCGGCGACGAGGCCGTGGCCGCGCGAGATGAGCTCGAGGGCGAGCTCGCTCTTGCCGATGGAGGACTCGCCGGTGATGAGCACGCCGATCTCGAGCACGTCGAGGAACACCCCGTGCAGGGACGTCACCTCGCCCAGCTCGCCCTGCAGGTAGGGCCTCAGTACGTTGATCACCTGCTGGCTCGGCTCGCGCGCGGTGAGCAGCGGCACCGCGGCGCGGGTGGCCGCGCGCTCCAGCGCCGGGGGCACCGGCAGGCCGTCGGCCACGACGATGCACAGGGTGTCCCCCCCGGCCAGCCGCTCGAGCATCTCGGCGCTCGCCGCCTCGCTCATGCGGGCGATGTAGTCGAGCTCGCTCGCGCCCAGCACCTGCACGATGAGCGGGTGGATGAGGTTCAGGTGCCCGATGAGCCCCAGCCCGGGGCGCGAGAGCATCTCGTTGGTGAGCTCCCGGTGGCTGCCGGAAGCGCCGGCCGCCCAGGCGAGGCCGAGGCGCTCGCGCCGGTCCTCAAAGAGCTGCTGTACGCTGAGGCGGGGCATACGGCGACCACTGCGTGAGCAGGCGGTGGGCGGCATCCACGTCGCCCGCGGCGAGGAGCTGGTCCCGGAGGCCCGGGTCGCTGAACATCTGCGCGAGGTCGGAAAGGAGCTCGAGATGCTGTTCGGTGGCGTGCTCGGGGACCACCATCGCGAGCACGAGCCGGACCGGCTGGCCGTCGGGCGACTCGAAGGGCACCGGCGCCTGCGTGCGCACGAAGGCGCACAGGGTGTCCTTCAGGTTCTTGAGACGGCCATGCGGGATCGCGACCCCGTAGCCCAGGCCGGTCGAGCCCAGCTTTTCGCGGTCGAAGAGGCAGTCGAAGACCCGCGCGCGGGGGACCTGGCGCGAGTTCTCGAACAGGAGCCCGATCTGCTCGAAGAGCCGCTTCTTGCTGCTCACGTCGAGGTCGAGCACCACGTGCGCGGCGGGCAGCAGCGGGGTGAGCCTGTTCATCGGCGCATTCCTCCCGGCGTGAGGGCGGGCCTCAGGGGGCCGCGCGCTTGGGCGCCTCGGCGCGGCGCCCCTCCTCGAACCTGTCCTTGTGGCGGATGATCTGGCGGTCGAGCTTGTCGACGAGGCCGTCGATCGCGGCGTACATGTCCTCGTGGTGGCTCTCGACGTGGATGTCCTTGCCGGAGAGGTGCACGGTCGCCTCGATCATCTGGTCGAGCTTCTGCACCGACATGATCACCTTCACCTCGATGACCTGCTCGAAGTGCCGGTTGATCCGCTCGAGCTTCGAGACGACGTAGTCGCGGATCGCGGGCGTGATCTCGACGTGATGGCCGGTGAGCTGGAGGTTCATCGTGTTCTCCTCGTGGTTCTGGTTCAGATGGACTTTCTCATGCTCGCGGGCTGGATGTGCAGGGCCTCGCGGTACTTCGCCACCGTCCTCCTCGCGACCTGGATGCCCTGCTGGGCGAGGATGTCGGAGATGCGGTGGTCGGACAGGGGTTTCCTGCCGTCCTCCGCGGCGACGAGCTGCTTGATGAGCGCCCGGATCGCGGTCGACGAGCAGGCGCCGCCCGTGTCGGTCGCGACGTGGCTGCCGAAGAAGTACTTCAGCTCGAAGATGCCGCGCGTGGTGAGCATGTACTTCTGCGTCGTCACGCGGGAGATGGTGGATTCGTGCAGGCCGACGGCCTCGGCGATCTCGCGCAGCACGAGCGGGCGCATCGCCACCTCGCCATGCTCGAAGAAGTTGCGCTGCCGGTCGACGATCGCCTGCGTCACGCGCAGGATCGTGTCGAAGCGCTGCTGGACGTTCTTGATGAGCCAGCGCGCCTCCTGGAGCTGCCCGGCGAGGTTGCGGCCGCCGTTGTCGCGGGAGGCCTGCAGGAGGTCGGCGTACATCTTGTTGATGCGAAGCCGCGGCATGGCGTCGCGGTTCAGCTGCGCGACCCAGCGGCCGCCGGCCTTCCGCACCGTCACGTCGGGGACGACGTAGCGCACGTCACCCTCGCCGTAGGCGCGGCCGGGCTTGGGGTCGAGCGTGAGGATCAGGGCGCGGATCTCGCGCAGTTCGTCCTCCGTGACGCCGAGGGCGCGCCGCAGCCGGTTGAAGTCGCGCGCGGCCAGCACGTCGAGGTGCCGGGAGACCAGCTCGATCGCGCGATCGCGGTGGGGCGTTGCCGGGTCCAGGGCCTTCAGCTGCAGCGCGAGGCACTCGGCGAGGTCCCTCGCGCCCACGCCGGCCGGCTCGAGGTTCTGGACCTGGCGCAGCGCGATGGAAATCTCGTCGGCGTCGAGGTCGGGGATCTCCGCGAGGCCCACCTCGAGAAGCTCCGCCAGGCTCGCCGTGAGGTAGCCGTCGCCGTCGAGGTGCGCGATCACGAGCAGCGCCACGCGCTTGTCGCGCTCGCTCATCGCGGTGAGCTGGAGCTGCCGGATGAGCGACTCCTGCAGCGTCGGCTCCGCGGCGGCGATCTGCGTGAAGTCCTCGCGGTCGTCGTCGTCGCGGCGCGGGCCGCCCACGGGCTCGTCGCCGAAGGACGCGGCGTCGTCGACCTGGGTGGCGGGCTCGGCCTCGGTGTTGGCGGGCTCCGTCGACGGGGCCGCCTGCGGGGCCTCGCCCTCGGCCTCGAGGTCGGCGCGTTCGAGCAGCGGGTTCTCGGCGAGGTAGCGCTCCAGCTCCTGGTTGAGCTCGACCGTCGACAGCTGCAGCAACCGGATCGATTGCTGGAGCTGCGGCGTGAGGGTGAGGTGCTGGGATAGCTTGAGCTGGAGGCTGTGCTTCATGTCGAAAGCCGCGGGGCGAAGGCGGGAGCCCGCTAGAGGCGGAAGTTCTCCCCGAGGTAGACCTTTCGTACGTCCTCATTATAGATGATTTCCTCCGGCTTCCCGAAGGCGAGGACCGACCCCTGGTTGATGATGTAGGCGTGGTCGCAGATGCCGAGCGTCTCCCGCACGTTGTGGTCCGTGATGAGCACGCCGATGCCGCGGCTCTTGAGGAAGCGGATGATCTGCTGGATGTCGAGCACCGCGATCGGGTCGACGCCGGCGAAGGGCTCGTCGAGCAGGATGAAGCGCGGGTTGGTCGCGAGCGCGCGGGCGATCTCGACGCGGCGGCGCTCGCCGCCGGAGAGCGACACGGCCGGGCTCGCGCGCAGGTGGCCGATGTGCAGGTCGTCCAGCAGGTTCTCGAGGCGTGCCTCCATCTCCTCTGCCTCGACGCCCTGCAGTTCCAGCACGGCCTGGATGTTCTGCGCGACGTTGAGCCGCCGGAAGATGGAGGCCTCCTGCGGCAGGTAGGAGAGGCCCAGTCGCGAGCGCCGGTAGATGGGCAGGTGCGTCACGTCCTGCCCGTCGAGACGCACCGAGCCCTGGTCGATGGGCACGAGCCCCAGGATCATGTAGAAGCAGGTGGTCTTGCCGGCGCCGTTGGGGCCGAGCAGCCCCACGACCTCGCCGCTTTCCACCGTGAGCGAGACGTCGGAGACGACGACCCGCTTGCGGTAGCGCTTCATGAGCGCCTCGGCGCGAAGCACGGAGGGCTTCGGCTCGCTCTGCACGAGGGTGAGGCGCTGCGCGGCGGTCGTCGTCACGGCGTGGTGCCGGGGCCCGGGTCGGGCTTGAGGGAGACGGGCGGCTGGGGGGAGGCCGGCGCGGCCTTGCCGTCGGCGCCCTTCTTCTGCGGGATGATCGTCGCCTTCACGCGCGAGCTGGCGGCGGGCGCGGGCGCGCCGGGCGCGGCGCCGGTGACCTCGAAGAATTCCTTGGCGCGGTCGTACGAGATGTAGTCGCCGGCGAGCTCCCCTTGCGAGCTGCGCAGCCGGGCGCCGTTGAAGAGCCGGAGCTGGTCGTTCCTGTCGTCGAATTCCGCGCGCTGCGCCGAGCCGTCGATCCAGTCGTCGACCTTGTCGCGCTTCTGGCGGAAGGTGACCGGATCGCCCGTGGCCACGTACTTGCGGTAGCCCTCGGCGTCCTCGCGCACGACGATCCTCGCGGAGGTGATGCGCATCGTGCCCTGCGTGACGATCACGTTGCCTTCGTAGACGGCCTCCTTCTTCGCGTCGTCCGCTGACAGGCGGTCGGCGAGCACCTGGATCTCCTTCTCGCGATCGGATTTCTCGGCGGCCGCGGGCGCGGCGAGCGAGAGCGCGAAAGCGCCGGCGGCCAGGAGCCGCAGGGAGAAGAGGGCGGTGGAAGGCAGTGCGCGCATCAGCGTCGGGGCTTGTAGGTGGCGCGCACGCGGTCGAGCTTCAGCACGCGCGTCTGGTTGTTGAGTTCCAGCCCCGCGGCCTCGACGCGGGCACCGGGGTTCTCCAGCAGCACCGGGCCGGTGGTGCGTGCCACGCCGGCATCCGGCAGGACCAGCAGGCGCTCGGTGGTGAGCCGGGACTCGTCGTACTTCCCGTCGGCCTCCCGCACCATCACGACGTTGCCCTCGAACCAGATGCGGTCGCCGCCCTCGAGCATCCGGCCGGTCTCGGAGCGGATCGTCACCCGGGGCTGGCGCGGCTCGAAGGCCTCGAAACCGATGCGCTCGAGGAGCGCCGAGTCGTCGTCGGGGTAATGTACCATCTTGCGCGCGACGAGGGTGTAGAGGGTCCGCCCGTCCTCGCCGAACTTGCGCGCGTTGAAGTTCTCGACGATGAGGTCGGGGTCGTGGCGCAGCTTGGCGTCGCCGCGCGCGGGCTGCGGCTGGACGAGCTGGTCCAGCCACCACGTGACCGCGACGAGCACGCCGAGCAGGCCCAGCGGAAGCCAGGACGACGGCCGGACCACGCGCTAGCTCCGCGCCCCGTGGCGGCCCGCAGCGGTTTCCAGCGTGCCTTGCGCCCGCATCACCAGCTCGCAGATCTCGCGCACGGCGCCCTCGCCGCCGCGCGCGGCCGTGACATGGTGCGCGACCGCCTTCACCTCGGGCACCGCGTTGGCCACCGCGACCGCGAGCCCGCAGCGCGCGAGCACCGGGATGTCGGGCAGGTCGTCGCCCACGAACGCGCACTGCGAGGCCTCCAGCCCCAGCTCCCCGCGCAGGCGCTCGAAGTGCGCGAGCTTGTCGTCGGCGCCGAGGATCACGTGCGCGATGCCCAGCTCGCGGGCGCGTACGGCGGTCGCGCCGGAGCTGCGGCCCGAAAGCAGGCCCGTGGCCACGCCCGTGCGCGCGAGCATCTTCAGGCCGTGGCCGTCGAGGATGTGGAAGGCCTTCATCGCCTCGCCGTCGGGACCGTAGTAGATCCGGCCGTCCGTCAGCACGCCGTCGACGTCGAAAAGCGCGAGCCGGATCGCGCGGGCGCGGGCGCTCGTGTCCATGGGCGCGGCCTCAGATCACGCCGGCCCGCAGCAGGTCGTCCACGTGGATGGCGCCGACCAGCCTGCCGTCGTCGTCGACCACGAGCAGCCGGCCGCTCACGTGGTGCGCCTGCATGACCTGCGCCGCCTCGGCGGCGAGGCGGGAAGGGCCGATCGAGCGCGGATTGCGCGTCATCACCTCGGCGACCGTCAGGCCGCGGATGTCCTCGTGCCGCTCGAGCGTGCGGCGCAGGTCGCCGTCGGTGAAGAGCCCGGCCACGCGGCCCTCGCCGTCGACGATGGCGGTCATGCCCAGGCCCTTCTGGCTCATCTCGAGGATCGCCTCCTTGAGCGTCGCGCCCGCGCCCACGCGGGGAAGGCGGTCGCCGGTGTGCATCAGGTCGGACACATGCAGCAGCAGCTTCCTGCCCAGCGCGCCGCCCGGGTGGTGCATCGCGTAGTCGCTCTCGCCGAAGCCGCGCTTCTCCAGCAGCGCCACGGCGAGCGCGTCGCCCAGCGCGAGCACGGCGGTGGTGCTCGCCGTGGGCGCGAGGTTCATCGGGCACGCCTCCTTCTCCACCGCGGCGTCGAGGTGCACGTCGGCCTCGGTCGCGAGCGTGGAGCGCGGCCGGCCCGTGATGGCGATGACCTTCGCGCCGCGGCGCTTGATGAGGGGCAGGATGCGCAGGATCTCGTCGGACTCGCCTGAATTCGATATCGCGATCACCACGTCGCCGCCGGCGATCATGCCGAGGTCGCCGTGGCTCGCCTCGCCGGGGTGCATGAAGAACGCGGGCGTGCCGGTGGAGGCGAGGGTCGAGGCGATCTTGCCGCCCACGTGGCCGCTCTTGCCCATGCCGGTGACGACGACGCGCCCCGCGGAGGCGAAGATCGCCTCCACCGCGGCGAGGAAGGATTCGCCCAGCCGCGACGCGAGCGCGGCCACGGCCGCGGACTCGATCACGAGCACTTCCCTCGCCAGCTCGAGGATGCGCGCGCCATCGGGCGCGACGCGGGGATGGTGTAGATTTGTCACGGGGGAAAGTATAAAGGGATTGCCCCACCCCCGCCGCCCGCGCCCACGATGCATGACGCCCTTCCCGTCGCCCTGATCCTGCTCGGCTCCGCCGTGGCGGTCGTGGTCCTTTTCCGGCGGCTGTCGATGCCGGCGATCCTGGGCTACCTCCTCGTCGGCGCGGCCATCGGGCCGGGCGCGCTGGAACTGGTCGCGGCCTCCGAGGACAAGAGCTACCTCGCGGAGTTCGGCGTCGTCTTCCTCATGTTCTCGGTGGGCCTCGAGTTCAGCCTGCCGCAACTCATGGCCATGCGGCGCACGGTGTTCGGCTTCGGTGGCGCGCAGGTGGCCCTCACCATGGCGCTGGCCGCGGGGGCCGCGCTCCTGGCCGGGCAATCGTGGACCACGGGCCTCATCGTGGGCGGCGTGCTGGCGATGTCGTCGACGGCGATCATTTCGAAGACGCTCGCCGAACAGGCGCAGCTGCACACGCCCGCCGGGCGCCAGATCATGGGCGTGCTCCTCTTCCAGGACCTGGCGGTGATCCCGCTCCTCGTGCTCATCCCCGCGCTGGCCTTGCCCGCGGAGGCGCTTGCCGGGGCGATGGCGATGGCGCTCCTCAAGGCCGCCGTCGTGCTCGCGGTGGTGCTCTTCGTCGGGCAGCGGCTCATGCGGCCGCTCTTCCACATCGTGGCCAAGCAGAAGTCCTCGGAGCTCTTCGTGCTCTTCGTGCTGCTCGTGACGCTCGGCCTCGCGTGGGTCACGGAGCTCGCGGGGCTCTCCCTCGCCCTCGGCGCCTTCCTCGCGGGGATGCTCATCAGCGAGACGGAGTACCGCTACCAGGTCGACGACTACATCAAGCCCTTCCGCGACGTGCTGCTGGGGTTCTTCTTCGTGACGATCGGGATGCTCCTCGACCCGAAGGTGGTCGCCACGCAGTGGCTGCAGGTGGCGGTCGTGCTGGTCGCGCTGCTCGCGGTCAAGTTCGCCCTCGTGTTCTGGCTCGCGCGGCAGTTCGGCAACGAGAAGCCCACGGCGCTTCGCTGCGCGCTGGCGCTGGCCCCCGCGGGGGAGTTCGGGTTCGTGCTGTTGTCCCTCGCGGGCCGGCAGGGGGCGCTCGACCCGGCGACGCTGCAGGTGGTGCTCGCGGGCGCGCTCCTGTCGATGATCGTGACGCCGCTGCTCATGGCCAACTCCGAGCGGATCGTCCTCTACTTCGTCGCGAGCGAGTGGACGCAGCGCGCGATGGCCCTGCACCAGCTCGCGGTGAAGACGATGGCGACCCAGGGGCACGTGATCGTCTGCGGCTACGGCCGGAGCGGCCAGGCGCTCGCGCGCTTCCTCGAGCGCGAGGGCGTGTCGGTGATCGCGCTGGACGCGGACCCCGAGCGGGTGCGGCAGGCGGCGGCGGCGGGCGATTCCGTCGTCTTCGGGGATGCCTCGCGGCGCGAGGTGCTCGCCGCCGCGGCGCTGTCACGGGCGATGGCCGTGGTGGTGAGCTTCGCGGACACGACGAAGGCGCTCACCATCCTCGCGCACGTGCGCGAGATGCGCCCCGAGCTGCCCGTGATCGTGCGCACCTGGGACGACACGGACGTGGGGAAGCTGCGCGAGGCGGGCGCGGCCGAGATCGTGGCCGAGGTGGTCGAGGGCTCGCTCATGCTGGCCACGCAGACCATGATGCTGCTGGGCGTGCCGCTCAACCGCGTGCTGCGGCGGCTCAGGGACGTCCGCGCGGAGCGCTACCACCTCATGAGCGGGTTCTTCCCGGGCGCGACGGACACGGAGGACGAGGCCGAGGCGGCGCAGCCGCGGCTGCGAAGCGTGATGGTCGGCCCCAGCGCCGCCTGCGTGGGCATGACGCTCGAGAGCCTCAACCTCGACGCGATGGAGGTGGAAGTCACCGCCGTCCGGCGCCAGGGCGTGCGCGAGACGAACCCCTCGAAGGGCATGCGGCTTCGCGAGAACGACATCGTCGTGCTGCTGGGCTCTCAGGAGGCGCTCGCGAAGGCGGAGATGCGGCTGCTGCAGGGCTGAGGCCCGGAAGCGAAACGGCCCGCCGAGGCGGGCCGTTCGTGGCGATGCGGGGGTGCCGCCGGTCAGAAAGTCATGCAGACCGTGTAGCTCGTCGCGTCGTCGATGCTCGCCGTCGCCGTGGAGGCCGAGCCCAGCGCGGCGTTGTCGGCCTGGGCGCGCATGGAGCCGGAGCCCGTGTTGCCGTCGTCCATCTGGATGTCGAGCTGCTTCACGAACTTCCCGAGGATGCCCTTCGAGCAGATCTGGTAGGTGCCGCGCATCGGGTTGGTCGCGTTCGTGGTCGAGTTGTCGATCTGGATCTGCGAATCCTGCGCGCTGCTGATGCCGATGCGGCCGCCGTTGGCGTTCTTGGGCACGTACGGGTCGGCGTCGGAGAGGTCGCCCACGGTCGTGGGGCCGGAGGCCACGTTGGCGAGGCGCACGTGCTGCCAGAAGAGCGCCGTCTCGTCCGAGCCGGTCGTCGTGCTCCACAGGCCGTTGATGACGCCGTTGCCCTGGGTGCCGGCCGGCGTGGTGGCGAGCGTGGCGCCGGTGACGTGGGTGACCACCTGCGCGTCGTCGCCGGGCAGGGCCTTGAACTTGTCCTGGAAGGCGTAGATGTAGGTGGGAATAGTGCGGAAGTCGTTCGCGAGGTTCTTCACGCGCGCGCTGTTGATCAGCTCCTGGCCCTTGAGGATGCCCCCGAGGAGCAGGCCGATGATCACGAGCACGATCGCGATCTCGACGAGCGTGAAGCCGGATTGTTGCGATTTCATGGTGTGAGCTCCTGTTTTCGGAACGGTTGTCGCTCAGAAGCCGAACAGCGCGGCCAGCTGGCGGGAGTTTTCCGCGATCCGCGCCACCAGGCCGGCGAGCAGGCCGGCACCGAGAAGGAACGCGGCGGCGTCGAGCGGCTGGAGTTTCGGGGTCTTCATGGCGGTCTCCTGAGACGGTTTGTGCACCCTGTCCATTGCAACCGGCGTGCCAAGTGCTTCAAGTGCATGTTTCTGAACAATTAATCGGAAAGCCCCGGTGTTTTCGGCGGCCCGCCGGCCAGTGAACTGTCGAGATCCCGGACAGGTGGTGTCCGGGTGTCCACCGATCCGACACCCGGGTGTGCGATCATCGGTCGCCCAGCCGACCCGCGCCTGCCTTGTCCTCCACCGACTTCGCCAAGACCCGCCTCGGGCGCTTCCTGCACAACTCGCGGCGCTGGGTGGTGCTCGCGATGCTGCTCGCGCTGCACGAGGCGCTCATCTCCGAGCCGGGCGGGGCCTACCAGCGCATCTGGCTCCTGATCCACTTCGGCCTGTTCCTGCTCTGGCAGCCGTTCTTCGAGGGCGACCGCGAGGTCGAGCGCGTGGCGCTCGCCCTTCTTGCCGCGATCACCGGCACGATCCTCTACTTCCTTCCCGCCTGGCTCATCGGCGCGTGGATCTGCGTGCTGATGGGCATCCTCGGGGGCAAGGTCTTCACCGCGCAGGCCGCTCGGCGCGGGCGCTTCTACCTCGTCGCGTTCTTCTACCTCGCCTCGATGATGCTGCTGTGGACGGTGCCGCGGCTGGTGCTGAGAGAGCCGGCCATTCCGGAGCCCATCGCCGCGTTCGCCACGCTCCTGCTGCCGCTTTCCCTCGTCGCGCTCGTGTTCCTGCCGTTCGACCCGAAGGACGACGACTCGCGGCAGGTGTTCGACTTCTTCTACGCGGTGCTCGTCTTCCAGCTGGTGGTCGTGCTGGTGCTGGGGTCGATCGCGCTGATGCGCTACACCGACGGCGAGTACTTCACTTCCGCGGGCCTCACGGTCATCGGCTTCGGCGCGACGCTCTTCGTGCTGGCCGTCTTCTGGGGGCCGCGCGAGGGTTTCGGCGGGCTTCGCACCTACCTGTCGCGCTACCTCATGTCCGTGGGCATGCCCTTCGAGACCTGGATGCGGCGCGTGGCCGAGCTCGCGGAACACGAGCAGGACCCGCAACGCTTCCTCGGGCAGGCTCTCGTGCTGGTCGGGGAACTGCCCTGGATCCGCGGCGGCCGCTGGAAGTCCGCGGACGGCGAGGGCGAGTTCGGCGTGGAGTCCGAAAACGTCGTGCGCTTCGGCTTCCACGGGCTGGAGCTCGCCTTCCACACGGAGATCGCGCTCTCCCCCGCGCTCTTCCTGCACATGCGCCTCCTCGCGCAGGTGGTGGGCGAGTTCTACGAGAGCAAGCGCCGCGAGGCGGAGATGCGGCGAAACGCCTACCTCAAGGCCGTCCACGAGACCGGGGCGCGCCTCACCCACGACGTGAAGAACCTGCTCCAGTCGCTCTTCGCGCTCACCTCGGCCGCGCCCGGCGAGGGCGCCCTCGACCCGGCGTATGCGAACCTTCTGCAGCGCCAGCTTCCGCAGCTCACGCGCAGGCTGCAGGCGACGCTGGACCAGCTGCGTTCCCCGCAGGTCGAGACGCGCGATTCGCTGCGTCCGGCGCGATCCTGGTGGGCCGACGCGGGGCGCCGGCACGGCTCCGGAGAGGTCACATTCGAGGGCCGGCTGGACGGCGAGGTCACGGTGCCCGCCAACCTCTTCGACGCCTTCCTCGAGAACTGCATCGACAACGCGCGCGGGAAGGGCGGCGCCGAAGTCCGCATGAAGGCGATGCTGACCCTGGCCGAAGGCCGCGCGGAGCTTGCCTTCGAGAACTCCGGCGACGCCATTCCCGCCGGCATCGCGAAGACCCTCTTCCGCGAGCCGATCCTGGCCCCGGACGGCGAGGGCTTCGGGATCGGCCTGTACCAGGTGGCGCGCCTGGCCGCCCAGTCGGGCTACGCCATCGAGCTCATGCACAACGAGCCCGGGCGCGTGGGGTTCCGGCTGTTCCCGGCCTGACGGGGGAAGTCACGGCAGCCTCCCGGCGGCGATGAGCCGCCCCGCCAGCACGTTCACGGGCACCCAGGCGACGAGGTCGTCGAACTCGTTTCCCGGCCCGATGGCGGCGTCCCGCGAAACGAAGACGCCGTCGCCGTCGACGTTGCGGCGCTCGTCCGCACCGGCGGGCGGCTGGGTCGGAGCGTTGGGCCCGAGGGAGAGCAGGACGAAGGCCGCGCGGCGCGTGAGCTGGTTCGCCGCAGGCCCGCATCCCGATGCGCTGGCGGCGGCGCCCGAGTTGCAGACCACGAGGTAGCCTGACGCATCGCCCAGCGCGGCGAGCGACGCCTGCTGCATTCCTCCCGCGCGCGTGAGGGGGTTCGCCACGCCGCCGATGACCCGGCCATCGCCGAACACGGCGTATCGCAGGCGGTTGGCCAGGGCGCCCCAGCCGTCCCGCGCGAAGCCCTGGTCGTCGAGCGGCGAAAGCCCCAGCGCCGCGGCGGGCAGGAAGCCGTCGTGGAAGGCCGCGCAATGGCCATCGAGGGCGCTGCCACCGACCGCGAAGCTCTCCTCGCCGCGGCTCGCCGCCGTGGCGGGGCAGGGCAGCCGGCCGTGCAGCGCCGCGAAGCCGAGCACGGCCTCGCGCGCCTCGTCGAGCAGGCGCCGCGTTTCCTCGTGGCGGCGCATCGAGACCTGCGCGGCGAGCGGCACGGACAGCCCCATGAGGAGCAGGGTGAGGATCAGCATCACCACCATCACCTCGAGGAGCGTGAAGGCGGCCGCGCGCGGCTTCCCGGGAGGCATGGGCGACCCTAGCGGCCGGTGACCACGGCATCGTTGCGCTCGCGCGAGGCGAGTGTGGCGAGGCGATTGGCGGTCGCGGTGCCGGGCCCGGGCGGATAGGAGAGATCGGCCGGGCACTCCGGCGCGGGCGGGTTCGCGTTGAGCCGGCGCAGCTCCGCATTGGGGCCCTCCAGCCAGTGGCGCGCATCGGTGTCGGCGAGCGCGGCCCGCGACTGGCGCCACGAGTCGAACAGGAGCGGCGGCCCGGCCACGAGGACGGCGAAGCGATGCCCGGCGGGCGCGGCCACGCCGGCTTCGCCCGACACGAGGAGGCACGAGAGCGAGTCGCAATTCGTCGCCGGGCCGGCGGCCGGCCGGCTCGCCGCCGAGACCGAGTAGAAGACGTGGCGCTTCCAGGCGCTCCACCAGGTGAATCGCGTGGCGCTCGAGGTGTTCCCGTACGCGTCGGCGATGTGGCATCCGGGACTCCATCGGGGGTGCATCGCCGCGCCGCTGTCCCGGCCGGCAGCAGAGAACGGCGTATCCGGCACGCGGCCGAAAAGCGTGCCGGAGCCGTCGGCCCAGCGCAGCGCGGGATCGGGATCGCGGCTTCGGCACAGCGGCGCGGCCCAGGGCAGGCGACCGCCGTTGGCCGGTTGCGCCGCATAGCCACGAAGGCACGCGGCGACCTCCTCGGCCACGCGGCGCATCACGCGCGGCATCAGGTCGTCGTAGGAGACGGGGACGACGCGGTCGTTGACCCACAGGCTGCCGTCGCGGTCGCGGACCGGGCCGAGGATGAACCCGTCGCGATTGGCGGCGCGGCCGGCCGCGTCGTTGCGGTCGACGAAGGTGGCGTTGTCCTCGTCGGAATAGGCGGGGCCCGGCGCGCGGTCGAGGTAGTTGAGCGGGTTGCACTTCGGGGTGAGCGTGGGCGGCTCGGTGAGGCAGTGGCCGGCAGCGTTGCATCGGCCGCCTTCGCAGCCTCGCACCTGGTCCTGCGCGGCGTGGCCGGCGCCCGACCAGCGCGAAAGCGGCGGGCCCGGCGCAATGACGACGGCCACGGCGCCCCCCTTGCCGGGCTCGTAGGGGCCGGCCATCGTGCCGTCGTGGATCACGGCGCCGGCGGGGTCGCGCACGGTGATCGTGCCGATGGCCGACTCGGGGCCCATGTCGAGGCAGGCGGGGCTAGCCTGGCAGTTGAGCAGGCCCTTGTGCTTGCTCGAGACCGCGTACCAGAGGCGCTCCCCGAACGCGTCGCGCAGGTCGGGCAGCCCCAGTGTCTTCCACGGCAGCCGCCCGAGGCGCTGCCACTGGCCCGTTTCGCCCGTGAGCGACCCGCAGGTCGGCTCGGCCCAGCCGTCGTCGTCGAGGTCGGGGCAGGGAAGGTAGCCCGGGCCGACGACCTCGTCCTGGGGACGCGCGGCGGCGTGGGCGATGAGGGCCTCGCGTGCGGTCGCGAGCGCCTGGTCGCTCACGGCGGCGCGCCTCGGCCCCGTGGCGCTGCGGGCGACGGCGGCCGTGAGGGAGGCCACCATGACGATGGCGAGAAGGGCGGCGATGGCGGCGAGGGCGGCGCCTCGCTCGCGGGTCGGGAGGGGCATGGCGGGACTCCGGGCAACGGATGCGTTGCCGGAGTTCTACCTGCCGAGCAGGGGCGGGTCGCGCTTGAAATCGCCGGTGATTTGGTGGGGAAAAGCTTGACGGCGGCCCGCGGGGGCGCGGCCGATCAAGGGCAGGCGGCGGTGGTGAAGCCGACGTCGCTGCCGGTGGTGGTCCCGGCCGCGCTCACGGCGCGCACGCGGAAGTGGTAGCGCGAGCCACACGAAAGGCCGGATACGGCCGCGGATACCGAGGTGGTGCCCGCAGTGGCGCCGACGGTGCCGGGCGTTGCGGGGATGCTCGATCCGTAGCAGTTTGACGATCCCGCGTCGAAGGTCACGGTCGAGTCGGCCCCGTTGGCGTTGACCGTCGCGTGAAGCACGACACTGGTCTGGGTGATGGCCGAAGCCGATCCCGTGGCGACGATCGGCATCGGAAAGGCGCACGCGCCCGTGGTGAACATGGCGTCGTTGCCGGTCGTGACCCCACCGGCGCTGACAGCCTTCGTGCGGAAGTAGTAGGTGGTGTTGCACGCGAGACCCGAGAGCGACGCGGTGACGGCCCTCTTGCCTGCGCCGGCCGACAGGCTCCCCGGCGAGGCCGCGGTGTTCGACGGATACGCGCAGGACGTCCCGTGGTCGAAGGAAACGGTTGTCGCGGCACCGTTGTCGCTCGCGTGGCCCCTTACCGTCGCCGTCGTGGCCGTGATGGCGTCCGCCGCTCCGGAAGCGGCGCTTGGTGGCCGGGCAGGGCAGTCCAGGGCCCCCGCGAGACCCACTGTGCAGCTCGCGGTGGCCTCCGTGCACGCCTTCACCTCGGCCACGGTGAAGGTAGTCTGGCCGCCGTCCCCCGTGCGCGGGATCGGCCGGATGTCCACGCGGTCGAAGACGCCGGGCGAGACGAGGCTGAACAGGCAGCGTGCGGGCTGGATCGGCTCGACCCAGCTCGTGACCGTCGCGGTCTGCAGCAGGTCACCGCCTCTCCAGAACGTCACTTCCGCTCGCTCCTCGAGCCGTATCGGGAAGAGGTCGACGACGCGGAAACGGTTGAGGGCGATGTCCATCTTGTGGAACTCGCTCCCGCTGCCCAGCAGGAAGAACAGGCGCTCGCCGAGCGCGGAGTTGAGGTCGCCCGCGGACGAGCCGCCGCCGATCACGCCGATGCCCGAGATGCCGTCCTCGGTCCGGATGCCGATGTTCCTCATCGCGAAGGTGGAGTCGGTTCCCAGGATGAGGAATCCGCCCATGCCGAGGAACGCCTGGTTGGTGTTCTCGCCCGAACGGCCCGGCGCGGCCGCGGACACGTTCGGCAGGGAGAACACGGCGGAGAGCGGGATGTTGAGCTCGGCCCAGGATCGGCTGGCAAGCTTGGCCTTCGCCACGAGATCCGCCGCGGTCATGTAGGACACGACGTCATCGAAGTGCGTGGGGTCGGAGGCAGGCGTTGCCGGGTCGCTGCGTGGCAGGATCCAGGCGGTGCCGGTCGCCTGCGTGTTCGTGTACTCGCGGCCAGCGTTGGCGGGCAGCACTGTCCTGCCCGCGGCGCCCTCGGCCTGGAACGCGCCGTTTCCCGTCCTTCCGTGGCTTACCAGCACGAACGCATTGCCGCTACGCGTCGTCCCCGTGTCCTCGACGACAAGCATGTTTCCCCGCGCCCCGAGGAACTGCATCGGCATGTTGGGCGGGGGTGCGCCCGTCTTGCAGAGCCCCCCGGGGTCGAGCGCCATGTCGAGCGGGAATCCCAGCGAGGTGTTGCAGTTGGTCATGTTCACGCCGCGGTCCTGCGTGAACCCGACCGGCCCGGAGAACACCCGGTAGGAGATCCTGCGCCCCCAACCGTCGAGCGCGTGGTCGCGACGGAGCGCGAGCGCGGCCCAGGGCACGACCCCGTCGGGCGAGTTGCAGGTGGCGGTCGGACCCGGTGGGTCCTCGAGGCCCGTGTCCGCCGTTCCCGAGGCGGGGCAAGGCAGTCGCTGGTTCTGCGAGGCGAACGAAACGAGCGCGTCCGAGACCCGTTGCAGGTTCGCCTCCGTGGCGGCGTGCTGGTCGAGGAACTCCTCGACGGTCACGAAGCGGCGTCCGAGCACGAGCGCCACGGCCACCACGATGAGGATCACCACGATCGCCGCGGCTGCCAGGCCTTGCTCGGAGCGTCGGCGCATCGAGGAGCCCTAGTGAGCGCGTGGGCCGAGCTGCGCCTTGGTCGCGACGGCGAGGATCGAGGGACGCAACACGAAGTCGTCGAAGTGGCTCGCGTCCGCGTTGTATGACGGAAAGTCGTCGACGAACGCCGAGGCGTTGGTCATTGCCGCCGAAGTCGCGTGAGCGAATGCGACATTGGCGTGATTGTTGGCAGCCTCCAGCGTGCCCGACGGAGTGCTGCCAGACTGGAGAAGGCCGGAGTTGCCGTAACCACCTACGCCGTTCTCGCCGTGGCTGATTACCACATAGGCGGCACCGGTCGATACAGGGGCTCCGGAGTCCATCACGAGAGTGACGACCGCGTTGTTGGTCCTCACCTTGAGGCCCTTCGTTCGGGTGACGTCGGTCGGGTGCGTGCAGCCGGCAGGCCAGGTCCCCGAGGGGCAGGGCGAGGCGCATGCGCTCGGTGTTCCGCCTGTCACCGACGCACCTGGATCACATGCCGTGTAATCCATTGCGCCAGCCAGCGTTAGCTCGGGCGCGACGCGATAAGTGAGGCGATTTCCCCAGCCATCCGTGGCGTCCTGCTCCGCGAGTCCCAACGTGCGCCACGGCACGACGCCGTGCGTCTGCACGTTCGCCGCGCCGCCGATTTGGCAAGCGCCGGTGCCGGCATTCCTCGCTTCGTCGCCGGCACCGGCCGCGGTGCTCGCGATGCGACCGTCTGCAGGGCAAGGCAGCCGGCGGTTCTGAGAGACGAATAGCGCGAGCGCCGTCTCCACGCCTGTCAGCCGCTGCCGAGTCGCTTCACGCCGCTGCTGCCCGAGCAGCGCCGTCGCGATCCCCGCGATCATCGCGAGCAGGAGCGAAAGAACGACGATGACGACCGCGATCTCGACGAGCGTGAAGCCCTCCGGGCGGGCACTGCGAGGCATCGCCATGGGCCGCCGCACGGCAGTCAGCCTTCCTTGCCGTTCCGTGACGAGCTGGGCGTCGCCGTCCCTGGCGGGAGCTTGATCGCTGGCGGGACGACGCTCTCCCCCTTCGTCGCTGGCGACTTCTCCGCGTCCACCTTGGCTGCATCAGGCTGGGCGGGGGCAGTGGGCTCCGGCGCCGGCGGCAGCGGAACCGGCTCGTACCGCTCCACGATCCGCGGGTCCAGCACGCCCTGCACGCGCGGGTCGCGCGCCGGGTACGGGCGCTTGTCGATGAACACCGTGCTCTTGCCGTCGCTGCGCTTCACGAACCCGGTCACGACGGGGTCGGGCAGCGGGATGGCCTCGACGGCCTTGCCGGGCACGTCGCCGCGGCGCAGCTTGTCGAGCGCCTCGCGTTCCGCGGGGGAGTGGAACAGCGTGCCGAGCTGCTGGGCATGGGCGCCCATCGCAGCAGCCAGGAGGAGAATCGCCAGGCTAGCCCGCACGGTTGCCTCGCTTGTCCTTGAGGGAGACCCAATCCAGCGTGCAGTCCGCCTCGACCCGTGGCGCCGTGGCGGAGATCGCGCCCGACTCGACGCGCCGCAGCGTGCAGCGGTTGATCGGGTTGAAGCCGCGCGGCGGCATCGCGAGATCCTCCAGGAAGGCGAGCGCGTCGCCCTCGTGCAGCGCCTGCGCGCGGATCTTCACGCGGCTGCCGAGGATGTCGATCGCATTGAACGTGCGCCCCCCCGCCAGCGGCAGGGCGCGTTGCGGCTGGATTTCGTAGTCGAGGCTGATGAGCCGGTGGCGGGACTTCAGCCGGTCCAGGCGCTCCACGAGGTCGATGCGGCTTTCCTCGTTGAGGATGCCCCGTTTCACGAGATCATCGAACAGGGTGGACGATGCCTGGAGGTCGTCGCGCTCACGCCTTGCCGCCGCCACGCGGGCCTGGGCTTCGGCGAGCTGGCGCTTCGAAACCATGCCGTCGCGATTCTCCTTCTGCAGGTAGGCGTGGCTGCCCCAGGCGATGGCCACCGCGGCGGTGACCGACACGCCCAGGATCGCCCAGGCGGGCAGCAGGCGGCGGAAGCCTTCCTTGGTGAACACGATGCTCACGACGCCACCTCGGTCGCGCGCGAGACCTTGATGGAGAAGCGCGCCTGGCTGGTCGGCGGCTGCTTGTCCGCGAGCCGGCCCTGGATCGCGAACTTCGGCGCGAGGTCGAGGGGGCTGTCCACCACGCTTGCCCGGAAGCCCGGGATGGCGCCGATCTCCTCCGCCAGCCGCTCGACCTGCGCCAGCGCGCCGCGGAAGTCCATGCCCTCGACCGTCACCATCCCCTCGAGCAACGCCACCGCATGGCGCCCCGAGGAGAAGGGTCCTTCCTGCGGCTGGCCGGGCGGGCGTGGCGGCGCCCCGGGCGCCTCGGGCCCCTTGGCGAGCGTCCGCAGCGGCGGCGATTCGCGCGGAAGGCTCGGCACGAGGGACGGCGTGGCCTTCTCGTCGTCGGTGGCCTCCCAGGCGACCTGGGTAAGCCGGATCGCCGGATACCGGTCCAGCACCGCCGACAGCGGCACGAGGAGCGACGCCACCGTGGGATACGCGCGCAGGCTCGAGGAGTAGAACGCCACCGTGTCGCGCATCGTCTGGCCGCCGGTGCCCTGGGAGGGCATCGAGCGCACGAGATTGTCCAACTCGCGCTGCGCGGCCTGGATGCCCCGGGACGTCTGCAGGTCGGCCTCGCGTCCCTGGAGCGCGAAGGTGAGATTCCAGCCGCCGAAGGCAAGGCCGGCCGCAAGGATGGCGCCCGCGGCGGCGCCGATGCCGATGCGGGCGTTCCTCAGGACCGCGAAGCGCCGCTGCTCCGGCGTGGCGAAGTGGTTCTCGCCGGGCTTGCGCAGGAACATGTGGGCCAGCACTTCCTCGGCGCTCGAGGAGAGCGGCGGGGGCTTGAGCCCGAGCTTGGTGGCGACCTGCTCGATGTCGAGCAGGCGGTACTGGATCTGGTCGTGGTCGCGCAGCGCCGGCTCGACCGCCGCGCGGTCCTTGGCGTGGACCAGCACGCAGACCTCGAGGCTGTCGGCCTGGCCGAAGTTGCGCAGGCTGTCGAGGTACTGCCAGGTGCGCCCCACCTCGTCCGCCACCATGTCGCCCAGCGTCTGGCCCTCCTCGAGGTCCACGGGCGTGAGGCGGCTGAACTTGATCTCCTGGTTGCGGAAGTAGGTCTGCCGCAGCGAGTCTCCCGGCGTGAAGGTCACCAGCAGCGCGTGCGGGAAGACGAGCTGCAGCTCCGCGAGCAGCCGGCCGCTGAACACCGCGGAGGAATGGATGCCCTCGAACGGCACTTCCAGGCGCTCCAGCACCTCCAGCCAGGGGCGCAGGACCTCGCCATTGGTGATCGCCGTGTAGATCACCCGGTCGTCGCGGCGTCCGTCGGCCTCGCGGCCCTGTGCGATCGCGTGACGGTAGGCGGTGTTGCGGAAGATCTGGGAGAGCTTGCGCGAGAGGACCGCCTCCCGGTCGCGGCCGCCCAGGTGGGGGATGGTGTCGACCCGGAAGTCCTCCTCGGCGAGATCCGTGAGGATGTGCGTCGGCACGCGCCTGAGGCCCGCGAGGTGCGCTTCGAAGGCCTCCTGGCCTGCGCCGGAGACGGGGAACACCTTCCGCCCGGCGATCCTCCCCCCGCGGCCCGTGAGGCTCACGAGGTTCTCGTTGGTGAGGTAGAGGATGTGCCGGGTGCCCATGGGCTAGAACTTGATCTTGCTGATCACGTCGTAGAGCGGCAGGAAGATCGTGTAGAGGATGGCCACGATGAGGCCGCCCAGCACGATCGTGGTCGCCGGCCCGATGAGGCTCTGCATCTTGGCGATGCCCTCGCGAACCTCCCGGTTGTAGAAGTAGCTCACATTGAGTAGCGCGGCGTCCAGCCCCCCGGTGGATTCGCCCACGCGCAGCATCCGCAGCACGAGCGGCGGGAAGAGCTTGGTCGCGGTGAACGCCTGGCTGATGCCCTGTCCCTCCGAGATGGAGCGGCCGACGCGCTGCAGCGCCTCCTCCATCACGCGGTTGCCCATGATCTTCTCGCAGATCTGGATGCAGTCGAGCACGCTGATGCCCGAGCGGTAGAGCATGGCGAAGAAGGTCGAGAAGCGCGCGAGCATGATCTTGTAGCGGATCGGGCCCAGCACCGGCATGCGGATCGAGATCGTGGCGAGGCGGTGCTGCAGCGCCTCGTTGGTCTTCGATGCGACGAAGATCGCCGCGATGGCGGCCGCGGGGATGCCGATGAGCAGGTACCACCACTTCACGAACACGTTCGAGATGGCGATGAGGAGCTCCGTCTCGCGCGGCAGCTTCGGCACCAGGGCCTTGAAGGTGACGGCGAGCTGGGGCACGAGGAAGATCATCAGGACGAAGATCACGGCGACCACCACCACGAGCACGATCAGCGGGTAGATGAGGGCGCGCTGGGCCTGGCTCGCCATCTCGTCCTGCCACTTGAGGTTCTCCGCCAGCTCGTCGAGCACCTCGTTCAGCTGCCCGCTCTGCTCGCCGGCCCGCACCAGCGCCACGAAGACGCCGTCGAAGATGTACGGGTGGTTGGCGAGCGCGTCGGAGAGCCTCAAGCCGCCCTCGATGTCCTCCACGAGGCCGGCCACCACCTGCCGGAAGCCGGGGTTGTCGACCGTGTCGCGCAGGTCGGTCAGTGCCTCGATGATGTTCACGCCCGCGCGCAGGAGCTGCGAGAGGTGGAAGCAGAAGGTGATGAGCTCGGGCCGCGTGACGTGCCGCGAGCGCGCGGCGACGGACTTCTTGACCGACTCGAAGGTGACGAGGTCCAGGCCCAGCCGGCGAAGGCGCAGCTCGAGGTCGATCGCGTTGGTCGCGTCGAGGCTGCCCGAGGAGATCTTGCCTTCCTCGTCGACGGCGCGGTAGGCGAATAGCGCCACTGGACCCCCTAGATCACGCGGTCGGTCAGGTCGACCACCCGCGAGATCTCCTCCAGGCTCGTCTGGCCCATGAGCACCCGGGAGATCGCGTCGTCGGCGAGCGTGCGGAAGCCCTTGGCGGAAGCCGCGGTGCGGATCTCGCGGCCGGTCGCGCGCCGCGCGATGAGCTCGTCGATCTCGCCGTCGAGCTTGAAGATCTCCATGATGGCCAGGCGCCCCTTATAGCCCTGGTTGTCGCACCTGGCGCAGCCCACGGGCTGGTAGACGGGGCGGTCGTCGGCCTCTTCCATGCCCAGCAGGCGGCGCGTCGCCGGGTCCGGGTCGTAGGGGGCGCGGCAGTGCAGGCAGAGCTTCCTCATCAGGCGCTGCGCGATCACGCCGATGATGTTGCCGGCCATGATGTCCGGCAGCACGCCGAGGTCCATGAGGCGCGGGATGGCGCCGATGGAGGAGTTCGTGTGCAGCGTGGAGTAGACCTGGTGGCCGGTCATGGCGGCGCGGAAGGCCATCTCGGCCGTGTCCTGGTCGCGGATCTCGCCGACCAGGATGATGTCCGGGTCCTGGCGCATCATCGAGCGGATTCCCGAGGCGAAGTCGAGCTTCACGACCTCGTTCACCGAGGTCTGGCGGATCATCGCCATCGGGTACTCGACCGGGTCCTCGAGGGTCATGATGTTCACGCCCTCGGTGTTCACGTAGTTGAGCACCGAGTAGAGCGTGGTCGTCTTGCCGCTGCCCGTGGGGCCGGTCACGAGGATGATGCCTTCGGGGCGCGCAAGCATGAGCTTGAGGGTCTTCAGCTCCTCGGGCTGCAGGCCCAGGTCCTCCAGCGGCACGATGCCCTTGTCGCGGTCGAGGATCCGCAGGACGATGTTCTCGCCGTGCGTCGTGGGCTGCGCGGAGACGCGGAAGTCGACCTGGTGGCCGGAGAGCATGAGCGAGATGCGCCCGTCCTGCGGCGCGCGCGTCTCGGCGATGTTCATGCCGCTCATCACCTTCAGGCGCACGACCATCGCCGCCCAGTAGTTCTTGTGCAGGCTACGGATCTGCCTGAGCACGCCGTCGATGCGGTAGCGGATGCGCAGGAAGCCCTGCTCCGGCTCGAAGTGGATGTCCGAGGCGCCGCGCTTCACCGCGTCGTTCAGCAGCGCGTCGACCAGGCGCACCACCGGCTGGCTGTACTCGTCGAACTCGGCGGCGAGGCTCTGGTAGTCGATCTCGCCGGTCTCGATCTCGTTCAGGATCCCGTCGATCGAGAGCTCGAAGCCGTAGTGGTGCTCGATGCCGATGGTGATGTCGGAGTCGCGCGCGAGCACCTGCTCGATGCGCAGGTCCTCGCGCACGAGGGCGCGGATCTGGTCGAGCGCCACCACGTTGGCGGGGTCGGACACCGCGATGAGGAGCGAGCGCTTCTCGTGGTCGTAGGAGACCGGCAGCACGTGGTAGCGGCGCGCGAGGTCCTTGGGCACGAGCGCGATGGCGGCCGGGTCGACGATCGTGTTCTCGAGGTCGATCGACACCTGGCCGAGCGTCTCGGACAGGATGTCGCGGATCGTCGCCTCGGTGACGAAGCCCAGCTGCACGAGCACCTTGCCCAGCGGGGCCTTGAACCGCTTCTGCTCGGTGAGGGCGATGTTCAGCTGGTCCTGGCTGACGATCCCCTTGGAGAGGAGCGTCTGGCCGAGGGGGACCTGGGAGAGGGGCGCTGCCTGCACGGTCCCCATCCCTAGGGCTTCAGCTCCGCGATGCGCCGGGAGACCTGGCCCTTGTCGAACTGCGCCGCCTGCCGCCCGGAGGCGGCCAGCGCGCGCTGGTAGAAGTCGGCGGCGAGCCGCGATTGCCCCAGCTGGTCGAGGCTCACGGCCAGGTTGTAGGCGAGGTCGGCGCTCTCCGGGTCGAGGCGGTAGGCCTCGAAGTACGCGGCCTGCGCTTCCGTCCAGCGCGACTGCGACGCGTAGAGGTTGCCCAGCGTGAAGTGCAGGGCCGGGCTCTGCGGGTACCGCGACAGGTCGGCGCGAAGCTGCCCCTCGAGGCCCTCGGGGCGCGTCAGGTCGGCGAGGGCGGCGAGCCCGGCTACGGCCGACGGGTTCTTCGGGTCGAGGCCGAGCACGCGGCGGTAGTGGCGGGCGGCCGTCGCGCGGTCGCCGCCCCGGGCGGAAGCGGTCGCGAGGCCCAGGTGCGCGTCGATGCTGGCCGGGTCGGCGGCGAGCGCGGCCTCGTAGTGCTTGCGGGCCGCCGCGGCGTCACCGCGCTTCAGGGCCTCGTAGCCCTGCGAGACCTCGGGGTTCACACGCGGTGGCTCGATCGTGCGCGTGAGCTTGAGCGGGGGTGCGGGCCTGGCATCGGCCGCATCCTTGAGCAGGCTCATCACCAGCTGCTCGGCCGCCTTCGGCTCCGGCTTCGCCTTCGCGGGCGCGCCTTCCGCGCCGCCGGGCTTCAGCACGGCGACGGGCGGGACGGCGTCCTTGCGCGGCGCGGGTGCGGCGGGCACGGCGGGAGACGCGGCTCCCGGAACGGGCACCGTGGCGGAGGGGGTGGCTGCCGCGGGCGCCGGCGGCGGCGCGGGCGTCACGGGGCGCGGCGCGGAAGGGGCCGGGCCGCGGGCGATCGGGCCCGGCGTCCGGTTGATCTCGTACCAGACGTAGCCGCCTCCGGCGATCGCCAGCAGCACGGCGCCGACGACGATCGCGAGGATGGCCTTCTTGCCGCCCGGGGCCGTCGCCGCGGGAGCAGGCGACGCCTGCTTGGCCGCGAAGACGGTCTTGGCGCCTTCCCGGTCGCGCGCGGTCGCAGGCGCGGAGGATGGCGCGGTGGCCTGCGCCGGCGAGGTGCGGGGAGGAGTGTCGTGGGATTCCAGCTCCAGCGGGCGGCGCCTGGCCGGCTCCTGGGCCGGGGACGGCGCGGCCGGCTCGGCGGCGGGCGCGGCGAGCGCCTGCTCGTGCCCGGTGCCCTGCCTTGCGAGCTTCTCCTGTTCGGCGCGCTTGAGGGCGTCGAGGAGGAGGCTCACTTCGCCCCTCCGGGCGGCGGCGGGTCGGGTACCACCGGGTTGGGCGTCACCTTCGGTCGCCAGCCCTCGCCGTCGTGCAGGCCGCGGAGCGCGTCGTGCAACTCGCGCACGGGCGGCTCGCCTTCCTTGAAGAAGCGGCGGTCGGGCAGGTGGCGGCGGTAATCGGCGAGGTCGCCGTCGACGCTCGCGTTGCGCACCACCACGGGGCGCAGGAAGATCACGAGCTCGCGCTTCTCCGTGGTGTCGTCGCGGTAGCTCACGAGGTCGCCGAGGATCGGGATGCGCGAGGCAAGCGGCAGGCCGCCGCGCGAGCCGGTGAAGCTGTCGACCATCAAGCCGCCGAGGATCGCCGTCTGCCCGCTCGCCACGCGCAGGACGCTTTCCATCTCGCGCGTCTGGGTGACCGGGATCTTGCTCTCGATCGAGGGCGTGGTGAGCGTGCCGCGCAGCGACGGGTTGGGGTCCTGCACCTCACCGATCTTCGCCGTCACGGTCGGGCGCACGTTGAGCGTCACCACGTCGTTGTCGCTGATCTGCGCGGTGAGGTTCATGATGATGCCCACCGGCAGCACGTTCTGCGTCGTGGTGAAGGTCGTGGTCGACACGTTCGCGTTCGTGTTCGTGTCGGCCTTGATCGTGAAGTACACCAGGTTCTCGGTCACGCGCAGGACGGCGGTCTGGTTGTTGAGCACCATCAGCACCGGGCTGGAGAGCACCCGCGTCGTGCCGAAGGTGTTGAGCATCTTGATGGTGCTCGAGAGGTTGCCCCCCGCGGCGGGATTGGGGTTCGCGTAGGTGATCGAGAAGGAATTGGCGGCCGAGGCGAGGCCGGCGCCCGTGAACGCCTGGCGGATCGAGTAGCCCAGCCCGTTGGTGGCGAGCGCCGACCAGTCCACGCCGGACTGGTAGGAGTCGCTCAGCTTCACCTCGACGACGGTGGCCTCGATCACGACCTGGCGGCGCGCCGCGCCGGTGACCTGCTCGAGGAACTCGGCGACCTTCTCGTGCTGGCGGGCCGTGGCCCGCACCGAGACGACCCCCGCCTCCGGGTTCACGATCACCGAGGCGGCCTCGCGGAAGGTGAGGCGCTGCTCGACCGTCTCGGAGGCCTGCGTCGTCTGCGTCTGGCCCGGCGTGGTCTGGGTCGACGCCGAGGTCACGACGTTGGCCGCCGCCCGCCGCGCCGCCGTGGTCGACTGCGTGGTCGACGAGCCGATCTGCCCGCGGTTGGAGACGAACGTCTCGCTGCTGCCCTCGGGCAGCAGCTTGTCCGTCTCGCGCAGCATGTCCTTCACGTTCTTCTCGAGCGTCTCCCAGAAGCGGTTGCGCGAGGTGTTGCTGATGCGCAGCGTCGAGTTGTTGTCGCCCGAGGTCGTCGTGCCCGCGGCCGCGCCCACCGTCCCGGAGAGGATCTGGGTCGCGACGGAGACGGTTTCCGTCGTGTCGCGGGCCATGTTCACGTAGTCGACGCGGTAGTTGCGCAGGTACGGCGTGTCGGGCATCACGTGGATCGTGTCGCCGTCGATCTCGTAGCGCATGTCGACCTGCTTCGCGAGGCGCGAGAGGATCTGCCGCAGCGTCTGGTCGATGGCATTGAGGGTGACCGTCCCGTCCACGCCGGGGTGGACGTCCACGTTCACCTTGGTCTCGGCGGCGATGGCGAGCAGGACGTCTCGCACGGGCTGGTTCGCCACCACGATCGAGTACTTGATCTCGGCGG
The DNA here is from genome assembly GCA_019634955.1 of Burkholderiales bacterium. Classification (GTDB taxonomy): domain Bacteria; phylum Pseudomonadota; class Gammaproteobacteria; order Burkholderiales; family Usitatibacteraceae; genus FEB-7. The sequence continues at coordinate 15,369 of JAHCAK010000001.1, read as the reverse complement.
CGCGCGCCTCGGGCGGCGGCGGCATCGGGGCCGGGAGCACGGGTTTCGGGATGCCGGGGGCCGACGCGATGCGCCCGGGATCCTGGCGAATGTGGCTGTCAGGCTGCGCGAGCGGCTGCGTGCCGCACCCCGTCGCGGCCGCGGCCAGCGTGGCGACGGCGGCGATGGCGGGACCACGGTTCAGGCGCATCGTCAAAATGCTCTTGTAAGTAATTGTTTTTGGTGGAAAACGCAGCAGGCCACTTTATAGCGTTTTCGGCAGGGGAACGCAATCGAAAACAGGGCCGGACACAGGTGCGATTCGGCTTGACGGCCGGCCACGCCCGCCTCAGGCGGACGGGGTGCGGCGGATGTCGGTCCGTACCGCCTCGACCGCGCGGACATAGGGCCGGAACTGGCGAAGGTTGTCCGGCAGGGAGCCCATCGCCTGGTTGGCCTCCTGCCGCGTCTTGAAGGCGCCGTAGAGGACGCCGACCTTGGGGGTCTCCGCGCTGCCGCTCGGGTAAAGGAAGAGGGATTCGGGGCCGATCGCGCGCGAGGCCTCCGCGAGGTAGGCGCGCAGGTAGTCCGAGTCCCGCGCGTCCGTCATCATGAGCTGGATCACGTAGCGGGCCCCGGACCCCTCCTCGAGGAGGGCGAGGCCGGCGTCGAACCGCGAATCGATGGGCGACGGGCGCGCGGCGAGGGGCGCGGGAGCCGCCTCGGGCGCGGCCGGGGAGGCGGAAGGCAAGGGCGCTCCGGCGCCCCCCGGGGTGGAAGCCGTGGAGACCGGCGCGCCAGTGCCCTCGGGCGCGGATGCCGCGCCGGCCGGCGGGGAAGGCGGCGCGGGTTGCTCGGGGGCCGGGGCGGGCTCCGGGGTGGGCGACGGTGTTGGGGCGGAAGCGACCTTGCCCGAGGCCGCGTGCGCGACGGGGGCGGGCGGCGGCGGGTGCATCCAGACGGCCAGGCCGTAGCCGATCGCGACCCCCGCGGCCACGCCGGCCAGCGCCGCGACGGCCGTGTTCCGGGACGACGGCCTGGGGGCCACCACGATCTGCGTATCGGTGACGGCCGCGCGGGCGTGGTCCGCGCTCACCGTGTGCGTGCCGGCCGCGAAGGCGGCGAGAAGGGTCTTGTCGGCGTAGATGTTGATCCGGCGGGTCAGGCCCTCGGAGGCGTCGGCGATGATCCGCAGCGCCTCCTCGCCGAACAGGTCGGGGCCGTGGTAGCCGGCCGCGCGCAGGCGGAAGCCGATGTAGTCGCGGATGTCTCCCGCGGGCAGCGGCGCCAGGTTGAAGGCGTGCGTGATGCGCTCCTTGAGCTGGCGCATGTGCGGCAGGTTCAGGTGCTCGTCGAGCTCCGGCTGGCCGAAGAGCACGATCTGCAGGAGCTTCTCCTTGCCCGTCTCCAGGTTGGAGAGCAGCCGGATCTCCTCGAGCGTCTCCAGCGGCATCGCGTGCGCCTCGTCGATGAGGGCGACCACCTGCCGGCCCTCGGCGTGCAGCGCGATGAGGCGCTCCTGCAGGGCGCGCAGCATCCGCGTGGTGCTGGCGCCCTGCGTCTCGATGCCCAGCTCGCTCGCGATGGCGACGAGCATCTCGTCCCGCGTGAGGCTGGGAACGGCGAGGTAGATGGTCTCGACCGCCTGCGGCAGGCGCTCCATGAGGACGCGGCAGAGCATCGTCTTGCCGGTGCCGACCTCGCCGGTGACCTTCACGAGGCCCTCGCCGGCGGTGATCGCGTAGACGAGCGCCTCGAGCGTCGCGCCGCGGTTGGCGCCGGCGAAGAAGAACTCGGTGTGCGGCGTGATGCGGAACGGCGCCTCGCGCAGGCCGAAGTGCTCCAGGTACATCGTCATGGGATGGGCGGCGGCGGGTCAGTTGCCGGGACCCGGCGCGGCGTTCGCGTCGGGCGCATCCGGTGGCCCGAGTTTAGCACCGGCCCGCCCGGCTGCCTCGAGGCGGCTGTAAAGCGTGCTGCGCGAGATCCCGAGAAGCCGCGCCGCCTGGGACATGTTGCCCTGGGCCGCCTCGATGGCCGCGTCGAGGTAGGTCGCCTCCACCGCGCGCAGCGCCGCCTCGAGGCTGAAGGGCCGCCCGGAGGCCAGTTCCGCGCGGGCCGTCGAAAGCCTGTCGCCGGTGGCCGACGGCGCGGGCTCCGCGGGGGCGAGCTCGGCCTCGAGATCGGCCTCGGTCACGGTGTAGCCGGCGAACTTCGTGTTCAGGCGGATCACGATGTTGCGCAGCTCGCGCACGTTGCCCGGGAAGGGATAGGCCAGCCAGCGCGCCCCGGCGCCTTCGTCGAGCCGGAAGGGTTGCGTGCCGGCCCTCTCGCTGAACATCTTGCGGAAGTGCTCGAGGAGCCGCAGCTTGTCCTCGCCCAGGTCGCGCAGCGGCGGCACCGCGATCGTGAAGACGGACAGCCGGTGGTAGAGGTCGGCCCGGAAGCGGCCGAGGCGGATTTCCTGGCGCAGGTCGCGGTTCGTGGCCGCCACGATCCTCGCGCGGCTGACCCGCGTCTGCGTCTCCCCCACCCGCTGGTACTCGCCGTTCTCCAGCACGCGCAGGAGCTTCGCCTGGAGGTCGACGGGAAGCTCGCCGATCTCGTCGAGGAAGAGCGTGCCCCCGGCCGCGTCCTCGAAGTAGCCCGCCTTGGACTGCACGGCGCCGGTGAAGGCGCCCTTCGCGTAGCCGAAGAGGGTGGGCTCGACGAGCGAAGGCGAGATGGCGGCGCAGTTGAGCGCGAGGAAGGGCTCGCGCGAGCGCGGGCTGAGGTGGTGCAGCGAGAACGCCACGCGCTCCTTGCCGGCGCCCGACTCGCCCTCGATGAGGGCCGGGAAGGCGGACGAGGCGTAGAGGTCGATCTGGCTTCGAAGCTTGCGCATCGGCGGGCTCTCGCCCACGAGCGCGCGCGCCTCCTCGCCCTGGCCATTCAGCACGGCGAGCGAGCTCGCGTGCAGCACGCGCTGCAGGAGGGCACGCAGGTCGGAGGGCTCGCAGGGCTTGGGCACGAGGTCGGCCGCGCCCAGCGCGCGGGCCCGGCGGGCGTTCGACTCCTCGTTCTGCCCGGTGAGCACGACGATGCGCACTTCCGGCGCGTGGGCGAGCAGGTCGCCGATCAATTTGAAGCCCTCGTTCGGCAGGTGCGCGCTGGGTGGCAGGCCCAGGTCGATGAGCGCGAGGTCAGGCTTGCCCGGCATGTCGCGCAGGGCGGCGATCGCCGCGGCGCGGTCGCCTGCCGCCACCACGTCGAAATCCGGCGCCAGCACGAAGGCGAGGCTCTCGGAGATCAGCGGGTCGTCGTCGACGAGCAATAGGCGGGGTTTCATCGGGGGCATGCCGGTTCGACGGTGATTATAGGGCTCGCCGGCGGCGGGGGCGCCGTCGATTGCTGCTAGAATTGACCCCCCTTTTTGCCCGCATCCGCCCTCCCCGCGTGACCGAAGAGAACCTGGTCGAGATCGATGCCGTCACCTTCGGGTACGGGCGCCGCGCCGTGCTCGACGGCATCTCGATGCGCGTGCCGCGCGGCAAGGTGGTGGCGATCATGGGCGGCAGCGGGTGCGGCAAGACCACGCTGCTGCGCCTCATCGGGGGGCAGCTGCGGCCCACGCGCGGCGCGGTGCGGGTCGGCGGGCGCGCGGTGCACGAGCTGGACCGCGAGGGTCTCTACGCCCTGCGGCGCCGCATGAGCATGCTCTTCCAGTTCGGGGCGCTCTTCACCGACATGACCGTCTTCGACAACGTGGCCTTCCCCCTGCGCGAGCACGCGAGCCTGCCGGAGGACATGGTCCGAGACCTCGTGCTCATGAAGCTCGAGGCGGTGGGGCTGCGCGGCGCGCACAACCTGATGCCCTCGGAGCTTTCCGGCGGCATGGCGCGGCGGGTGGCGCTCGCCCGCGCCGTGGTCATGGACCCGATGCTCGTGATGTACGACGAGCCTTTCGCGGGCCTGGACCCGATCTCCATGTCGGTGGTGGGCACCCTCATCCGGCGGCTGAACGACGCGCTCGGGGCCACCTCGATCATCGTGACCCACGACGTGGTGGAGTCGCTGCAGATCGTGGACTACCTCTACTTCGTCGCCGAGGGGCGCATCGTGGGCGAGGGTACGCCGGCGCAGATCCGCGCGACCGAGCTGCCGGTGGTCCACCAGTTCATCCACGGCGAGACCGACGGGCCGGTGCCGTTCCACTACCCGGCGCCGGCCTACGACGAGGACGTCGGGATCGCGCGGGCGCGCGCGGAGGCCGCCCATGCTTGACCGCGCGCGCCGCTCGCTCGCCCGCATCGGCCACAACTTCATCGACAACGTCTGGCGCGTGGGCGCCATGGCGCGCTTCTTCGCGCTCGTGCTCTCCGCCTCCGGGACCAGCTTCAGGCGCTTCCGCCTGGTGATGCGCGAGGTCTACTTCACGGGCGTGCTGTCGCTCATCATCATCGTCGTCTCGGGCCTCTTCGTCGGCATGGTCCTCGGGCTGCAGGGCTTCGAGACGCTGCAGAAATACGGCGCGCAGGAATCCATCGGCGTCCTGGTCGCGCTCTCCCTCGTCCGGGAGCTGGGGCCTGTCGTGGCCGCCCTCCTCTTCGCCAGCCGCGCCGGGTCGGCGATCACCGCCGAGATCGGCCTGATGAAGGCCACGGAGCAGCTCACGGCCATGGACATGATGGCGGTCTCGCCCATGGCTCGCGTGATCGCCCCGCGGTTCTGGGCGGGCGTGATCTCGATGCCGCTGCTCGCGGCCATGTTCTCGGCGATGGGCGTCTTCGGGGGCTACCTCGTGGGCGTGGTGCTCATCGGCGTGGACAACGGGGCGTTCTGGTCGCAAATGCAGGCCGCGGTGGACTTCCGGTATGATGTCCTCAACGGCGTGATCAAGAGCTTCGTGTTCGGAATCGCCGTGACGGTGATCGCGACATTCGAGGGTTTCGACGCCCCGCCGACCGCCGAGGGCGTCTCCGGGGCTACGACGCGCACCGTGGTGAGTTCGGCGCTCGCCATCCTCGCCCTGGACCTCGTGCTCACCGCCTCCCTGCTGCGCGGCGCGCACTGACGGTCGGGCCGCCAAGACACATCGGAAACCATGGAAAGAACGACGATCGATCTCTGGTTCGGCGCCTTCGTGCTGGCGGGCTTCGCCGCCCTCCTCGTGCTCGCCCTCAAGGTGGGCAACCTGGGCGCGGACAACGCCCGGACGACCTACCGCGTGGAGGCGCGCTTCGACAACATCGGCGGCCTCAAGGTGCGCGCGCCCGTGCGCAGCTCCGGCGTGCTGGTCGGGCGGGTGGCCGACATCAACTTCGACAACGAGCGCTTCCAGGCGACGGTCACTCTCGCGCTCGACGCCCGCTACGGCTTTCCCAAGGACACCAGCGCGTCGATCCTCACGTCCGGCCTCCTCGGCGAGCAGTATGTCGGCCTGGACGCCGGAGGCGACGACAAGAAGCTCGCCGAGGGCGACCGCATCACCATCACCCAGTCGGCCATGGTCCTCGAGCGGCTGATCGGGCAGTTCCTCTTCAGCCAGGCCCAGGAGGGCGGCTCGAAGAAGTGAGGCTGCGGGAACCCCGGGCACGCCGGGGCGCTCCAACGCCGGTGCCGCATTCGACAGGATCCCCCATGAGACGAATCCTCGCCACCCTCGCCCTCAGCATCGCCACGCTCGTCCCGGCCCACGCCGCGACCGACGCCGCGCCGGACGCGCTCGTGCGCAAGTCCATCGACGAGGTGCTCTCGACGATCAGGGCCGACAAGGAGCTGCAGAACGGCAACCCGAAGAAGGTGCAGGCCCTCGTGGAGGAGAAGGTCATCCCCCACTTCGACTTCACGCGCATGACGCGCCTGGCCGTCGGCCGGAGCTGGTCGCAGGCGAGCGACGCCCAGAAGGAGGCACTCACGCGCGAGTTCCAGGCCCTCCTCGTGCGCACCTACTCGACGTCCATCTCCCAGTACCGCAACCAGGTGATCGAGGTGAAGCCGGCCCGGGTCGCCGCAGGCGACAAGGACACGCTGGTGAAGACGCTCGTGATCCAGCCGGGCGGCCAGCCCATCCCGATCGACTACGGCATGGAGAAGTCGGACCGCGGCTGGAAGGTCTACGACGTCCTCGTCGACGGCGTGTCGCTCGTGACCACCTACCGCAGCTCGTTCAACGACCAGATCCAGAAGTCCGGCATCGACGGCCTGGTGAAGACGCTCGCCGACCGCAACCGCTCCTCGGAAGCCCCGAAGGCGCCGGTGAAGGTCGACCTGAAGAAGTGAGCGAAGGCGCGCAAGCCGAGGTCCTGGCCCTCGAGGGAGCGCTCTCCTTCGAGACGCTGCCCCGCGTGCTCGAGGAAAGCCGGGCCTACAGCGCCCGGCCCGACCTCCCCGAGCGGCTCACCATCGACTTCTCGGCGATCACGGAGGTCGACTCCTCCGCCGTGGCGCTGCTGCTCGAATGGCGGCGCGAGGCCGCCCGCCGCGGCAAGGGCCTCTATTTCGTGAACCTCCCGGCCAACCTTCTCTCGCTGGCCGAGCTCTACGGCGTCACCGGCCTGATCCAGCCCTGCCGGGCCTGACCATGGCCGTTCCCGCGGTCGAGGTGCGCGACGCGGCGAAGCGCTTCGGCGCCGTCCGCGCCCTCGACGGCGTGTCACTCACGGTGGAGCAAGGGGAGTTCTTCGCGCTCCTCGGCCCCAACGGCGCCGGCAAGACCACGCTCATTTCCGCGCTCGGCGGCCTCGTGCGGCCCGACTCGGGCAGCCTGCGCGTGATGGGCCGGGATGTCGGCGCCGACTACCGCGACGCGCGTCGCCAGCTGGGCATCGTGCCGCAGGAGGTCGTCTTCGACCCCTTCTTCACGGTGCGCGAGACGCTCGAGCTGCAGGCGGGCTATTTCGGGCTTCGCGGCAGCCGCCCGTGGATCGACGAGCTCCTCGAGCGCCTGGCGCTCGCCGGCAAGGCCGGGGCCAACATGCGCGCGCTTTCCGGCGGCATGAAGCGGCGCGTGATGGTGGCCCAGGCGCTCGTCCACCGCCCCCCGGTCATCGTGCTCGACGAGCCGACCGCCGGGGTGGACGTGGAACTGCGCCAGACGCTCTGGCAGTTCATCCGGGAACTGAATGCCGCCGGACACACGATCGTGCTCACCACGCACTACCTGGAGGAGGCGCAGGCCCTCTGCTCGCGGATCGCGATGATGAAGGCGGGCCGCGTCGTGGCGTTGGGCTCGACCGAGAGGTTGCTCGCCGATTTCTCGGAGCGCGTGCTGCGCGTGAAGCTGGAGAGCGGAGGGCTGCCCCCCGCCCTCGCGGCCGGCGCCACGCGCGACGCCGCGGGCTGGCACCGCATTCCCGTCGAGAACGCGGCGCAGGTGGAAAGCGCCCTCGCGCGCCTGCGCGAGAGCGGCTCGCGCGTCTCGCACCTCGAGGTCGCCGAGCCCGAGCTCGAGGAGGTCTTCGTGAGGATCATGGGCCGGGGCGACGCGCCCGCGGGGGCGGCCGTCCGATGAGGCGCATGGTCACCGGCGGGTTCCCGGCGCTGCTTCGTAAGGAGGTGCTGCGCTTCTGGAAGGTGAGCTTCCAGACGGTGGCCGCGCCCGTGCTCTCGGCCATCCTCTTCCTCGTGATCTTCTCCCACGCGCTCGCGAGGCACGTGGAGGCCTTCCCCGGCGTGGGGTACGCGCAGTTCCTCGTGCCCGGCCTGGCGATGATGTCGATGCTGCAGAACGCGTTCGCCAACGCCTCGTCGTCCCTCATCCAGTCGAAGATCACCGGAAACGTCGTGTTCATCCTGCTCGCGCCGCTCACGCCGGTGGATCTCTTCGCCGCCTACCTGCTGGCGGCGATCGCCCGGGCGATCGTGGTCGGGGCGGGCGTGATCCTCGCGGTCGCGTGGATCGTCCCGCTGCCCTTCCCGAACCTGCTCTGGCTCGCCGCCTTCGCCTTCGCGGGCGCGGGCATCCTCGCCGCGCTGGGCATCGTGGCCGGCATCTGGGCCGAGAAGTTCGACCAGCTGGCGGCCTTCCAGAACTTCCTCGTGATGCCGCTCACCTTCCTCGCCGGCGTCTTCTACTCGGTCGACACCCTGCCGCCCTTCTGGCAGGCCGCGTCCCACCTGAACCCGTTCTTCTACGCGATCGACGGCTTCCGCTACGCCTTCTTCGGGCAGTCCGACGTCCCGCCCTGGACGAGCCTCGCGATTGCGAGCGCCACCCTCTGTGCCCTATCATGGATGACCCTTCGCCTGCTGCGTTCGGGCTACAAGCTGAGGCATTGAGGCCGCCAATGGCCGACAGACGATCCATCGAGGAAGCGATCCGCGGCGCCATCGAGTGCGCCCATCTCGACGTGCGCGGCGACGACGGCGTGCACTTCGAGGCGCTCATCGTGAGCCCCGCCTTCGCGGGGCTGGCCCGGGTCCGGCGCCACCAGCTGGTCTACGCGGCGCTCGGCGACCGCATGCGCGAGGAGATCCACGCGCTCTCGATGCACACCCTGTCCCCCGAAGAGTGGGCCGCCCGCTGAATCGCCATCCGGGGCCGGCCCTTCCGGCCCCCTCGTAACGGACCATGCAGAAGCTCTCGATCCAAGGCGGCGTCCCGCTTTCCGGCGAAATCCGCGTCTCCGGCGCGAAGAACGCCGCGCTGCCCATCCTCGCCGCAGCCCTCCTGGCGCGAACCCCGCTCTCGGTGCAGAACCTGCCGCGCCTGAAGGACGTGGAGACCATGCTCGCGCTCCTGGAGCGCATGGGCGTGGGCGTGTCCCGGGAGGAGGGCGCGGCGCGGCTCGATGCCGGCGGGGCGATCGAGCCCATCGCGCCCTACGAGCTGGTGAAGACGATGCGCGCCTCGATCCTCGCCCTGGGACCCCTCGTGGCGCGGTTCGGCGAGGCGCGGGTCTCGCTGCCGGGGGGCTGCGCCATCGGCGAGCGCCCGGTGGACCTGCACCTCAAGGGCCTCGAGGCGATGGGCGCCACCGTCGGCATCGAGGCGGGCTACATCCACGCGAGCGCGCGGCGGCTGCGCGGCGCGCGGATCGTCATGGACACGGTCACCGTGACCGGCACCGAGAACCTGATGATGGCCGCCTGCCTCGCCGAGGGCGAGACGGTGCTCGAGAACGCGGCCCGCGAGCCCGAGGTCGTCGACCTCGCCCGCTGCCTCTTGGCGATGGGCGCGCGCATCCGCGGGGAAGGCACCGACGTGATCGTCGTGCAGGGCGTCGACAGGCTCGACGGCGCGCGCCACGCCGTCATGCCCGACCGCATCGAGGCCGGCACGTTCCTGGCCGCCGCGGCCGCGACGCGCGGCCAGGTCACCCTCACGCACGCGCCGGTGGCGGCTCTCGATGCCGTGGTGGAGAAGCTGCGCGAGGCCGGCGCGGAGATCGGCGTCGCCGGGGACGCGCTCTCCATCCGCATGCCGGGGCGTCCCCGCTCGGTGAGCCTGCGCACGGCGCCGTACCCGGCGTTCCCGACGGACATGCAGGCGCAGTTCCTCGCGCTCAACACCATCGCCTCCGGGACGGCGCTCGTCACCGAGACGATCTTCGAGAACCGCTTCATGCACGTGCAGGAGCTGCGCCGGCTCGGCGCCCGCATCGACATCGAGGGCAACACCGCCGTCGTGCAGGGGGTGGAGCGCCTCACCGGGGCGACGGTCATGGCGACCGACCTGCGCGCCTCCGCGAGCCTCGTGATCGCGGGCCTCGTCGCCGAAGGCGAGACCGTGGTGGACCGCATATACCACCTCGACCGCGGCTACGAGCGCCTCGAGGAGAAGCTCGTGCGGCTCGGCGCGCGCGTGCGCCGGGTGGGCTGAGGAAGGGGCCATGATCACGATCGCGCTTTCGAAGGGACGCATCTACGAGGAGACGAAGCCGCTCCTCGCGGCCGCCGGCATCGTGCCCGCCGAGGACCCGGAGACCTCGCGCAAGCTCATCCTCCCGACGGCCAACCCCGGCGTGCGCGTGATCATCGTGCGCGCTTCCGACGTCCCCACGTACGTGCAGTACGGCGCCGCCGACCTCGGCGTGGCCGGCCGCGACCTGCTGATCGAGCACGGCGGGCGCGGCCTCTACCAGCCGCTCGATCTCGGCATCGCGCGCTGCCGCATGATGGTGGCCGTTCCCGAGGACTTCGATTATCCCGCCGCGGTGCGCCGGGGCGCGCGGCTGCGCGTGGCCACGAAGTACATCCAGGTCGCCCGCGAGCACTTCGCGGCCAAGGGCGTCCACGTCGACCTCATCAAGCTCTACGGCTCGATGGAGCTCGCCCCGCTCGTGGGGCTCGCCGACGCCATCGTCGATCTCGTCGACACCGGCAGCACCCTGCGGGCCAACCGGCTGAAGGCCGTCGAGGAGATCCTCGCCGTCTCCAGCCGCCTCATCGTCAACCCCGCCTCGATGAAGGTGAAGCGCGCCGAGGTGCTGCCGCTCATCGAGGCCTTCGAAGGGGCCTCCCGTGGCTGAGCCCCGCCGGCTTTCCACCCGCGACCCGGACTTCGAGTCCCGGCTCGCCGGGCTCCTCGCCTTCGAGGGCGCGCAGGACGAGGGCGTGGACCGCGCGGTCGCCGCGATCCTCGCGGACGTGCAGCGTCGCGGCGACGAGGCGCTCGTCGAGCACACGCGCCGGTTCGACAACTGGTCGCCCGCCGGGGCGGCGGATCTCGAGGTGCCGGCCGCGGCCTGCCGGGCGGCGCTCGCGAGGATCGGCGCGGCGGATCGCGAGGCGCTGGAGACGGCGGCCGCGCGCATCCGGGCCTACCACGAGCACCAGCACCTGAAGAGCTGGCGGATCGAGGAGCCCGACGGCACGATGCTCGGCCAGCAGGTGACGCCCCTGGACCGCGTGGGCCTTTACGTTCCCGGCGGCAAGGCGGCCTACCCGTCCTCCGTCCTCATGAACGCGGTCGCCGCCAAGGTGGCGGGCGTCCCGGAGCTCGTGATGGTGGTGCCGACGCCCGCTGGCGTCCTGAACGACCACGTGCTCGCCGCCGCGGGCATCGCCGGCGTCGACCGGGTCTTCCGCGTGGGGGGCGCGCAGGCGGTGGGGGCGCTCGCCTTCGGGACGGCGACCGTCCCGGCGGTGGACAAGATCGTGGGGCCGGGCAACGCTTACGTGGCCGCGGCCAAGCGGCGCGTGTTCGGGCGCGTCGGCATCGACATGGTGGCCGGGCCTTCCGAGATCCTCGTCGTGGCCGACGCGTCGGCCAACCCGGACTGGGTCGCGATGGACCTCTTCTCGCAGGCCGAACACGACGAGATCGCGCAGTCGATCCTGCTTACGGCCGACGAGGGCTTCGCCGGGCGGGTGCTCGAGGCGATGCGGCGCGCCATCGGCGGCATGCCGCGGCGCCGGATCATCGAGGCCTCGCTCGCCAATCGCGGCGCCATCATCCTCGTGCGCGACCTCGACGAGGCCTGCGAGCTCGCCAATCGCATCGCGCCGGAGCACATGGAGCTCGCCGTCGACGACCCCGAGGCGCTGCTGCCGAAGCTGCGGCACGCGGGCGCGATATTCATGGGGCACCACGCTTCCGAGTCGCTCGGCGACTACTGCGCCGGGCCCAACCACGTGCTGCCGACCTCGCGCACCGCCCGGTTCTCCTCGCCGCTGGGCGTGTACGACTTCCAGAAGCGCTCCAGCCTGATCCGCGTGTCGCGCCAGGCCGCCATCCGGCTGGGCGCCACCGCGACCACGCTCGCGCGCGCCGAAGGCCTCGAGGCGCACGCCCGCAGCGCGGAACTGAGGGCCGAGGGGCCGAAGTGAAGGGGCCCGACGGCTGGGTGCGCGAGGAGATCGGCGCGCTCCGCGCCTATCACGTCGCTCCCGCGGCCGGGCTCGTGAAGCTCGACGCGATGGAGAACCCGTACCGGCTTCCCGCGGACCTCGCCCGCAGCCTCGGGGAGCACCTCGCGGGCGTGGCGATCAACCGTTACCCGGACCCGCGGGACGCCGCCCTCGAGGCCGCGCTGCGCGCCGCGATGGGCATCCCCGGCGAACTCGACATGGTGCTGGGCAACGGCTCGGACGAGATCCTGCAGATGATCGCCGTGGCGCTCGCGCGACCCGGGGCGACGATGCTCGCGCTGGAGCCCTCGTTCGTGATGTACCGCATGAGCGCCGTCATGGCGGGGATGGAATACGCCGGCATCCCGCTCGCGCCGGACTTCACGCCGGACCTGCCCGCCGTTCTCGCCGCGATCGAGCGGCTGCGCCCCGCGGTCACCTGGATCGCCTATCCGAACAACCCCACCGGGAATCTCTTCCCGCGCGAGTCCGTCCTCGCGATCGTGGAAGCCTCGCCCGGGCTGGTCGTCGTGGACGAGGCCTACTACCCGTTCGCCGGCGGCGCGAGCTTCCTTGCCGAGGTCGGGCGCCACCCGAACCTCGTGCTGGTCCGCACGGTGTCGAAGCTGGGGCTCGCCGGCCTGCGCCTGGGCCTCGCGGTGGGCCCGCGCGACTGGCTCCGGGAGTTCGACAAGGTCCGGCTTCCCTACAACGTGAACGTGCTGTCGGCGGCCGCCGCCGCCTTCCTGCTCGCGCGCCACGAGGTGCTGGACAGCCAGGCCCGCGCCATCGTGCGCGACCGCGCCGTGCTCGAGGCCGGGCTGGACGCCATCGCCGGCGTGAGCCGCTTTCCCTCGGCGGCCAACTTCGTCCTCGCCCGCGTGCCCGACGCGCCGCGCGCGTTCGGGGGCCTGAGGGAGCGTGGTATATTGGTCAAGAACCTCCACGGCGCCCACCCCCTGCTCGCGAACTGCCTTCGCTTCACGGTCGGAACCCCCGACGAGAACCAGCGCCTCCTCGAGGCCCTTCCCCCGGCGATCGGCTGAATCCATGCGCACCGCGGAAATCCAGAGAGACACGAAGGAGACGCAGGTCTTCGTCGCCGTCGGCCTCGACGGCACGGGCAAGGCGAGCCTCGCCTCCGGCATCCCCTTCCTCGACCACATGCTCGACCAGATCGCGCGGCACGGGGCGGTGGACCTCACCGTGCGCGCGAAGGGCGACCTCGAGATCGACGCCCACCACACGGTCGAGGACATCGGCATCACCCTCGGGATGGCCGTCGCGAAGGCGCTGGGGGACAGGAAGGGCATCCGCCGCTACGGGCACGCCTACGTTCCGCTCGACGAGGCGCTCTCGCGCGCGGTGATCGATTTCTCGGGTCGCCCCGGCCTCGAGTTCCACGTCGACTTCACGCGGGCCCGCGTGGGCGAGTTCGACGTCGACCTCGCGCGCGAGTTCTTCCAGGGCTTCGTGAACCACGCGCTCGCCACGGTGCACCTCGACAACCTGCGCGGGGACAACGCGCACCACCAGTGCGAGACGGTCTTCAAGGCCTTCGCCCGAGCCCTGCGCATGGCGGTCGAGACCGACCCGCGCGCCGCCGGGGTCGTGCCGTCCACCAAGGGCTCCCTCTAGGCCGCCGCACCGGCCGGGCCCGTCCCGGCGTACCCATGGCACAGCGCATCGCGATCGTCGACTACGGGATGGGCAACCTTCGCTCGGTGCAAAAGGCGCTCGCGCACGTCGCGCCCGGCGCCGCGGTGGAGATCACCGCCGACCCGGCGGCCATCCACGCCGCCGACCGGGTCGTCTTTCCCGGGCAGGGGGCGATGCCCGACTGCATGAAGTGCCTGGCCGAGAGCGGCCTGGGCGACGCCGTCCGGGAGGCGGCCCGATCCCGGCCCTTTCTCGGGCTGTGCATCGGCCTGCAGATGCTCTTCGAGCGCAGCGACGAGGGCGACACCCCGGGCCTCGGCATCATGCCCGGCGAGGTCCTCGCCTTCGCGCGCGCCGCGGAGACCCGCGCGGCGGGGCTCAAGATCCCCCACATGGGCTGGAACGAGGCCTGGCAGGCCCGGCCCCACCCCCTGTGGCGGGGAATTCCCGACGGGGCGCGGTTCTATTTCGTCCACAGCTTCTATTGCGTTCCCCGCGATGCGGCGCTCACCGCGGCCGTCTCGCGCTACCCGCACGCCTTTACCTCGGCCATCGCGCGGGATAACATCTTCGCGACGCAATTCCATCCCGAGAAAAGCAGCGCCGCGGGGCTCACGCTACTCGAGAATTTCGCCTCCTGGACCCCGTGAGGATCCGGCCTCGACCGTTCCCATGCTGATCATTCCCGCGATCGACCTCAAGGATGGCCGCTGCGTGCGCCTCGAACAGGGCGACATGGCCACGGCCATGGTCTTCTCCGACGACCCCGGTAAGACCGCCGCGCACTGGGCGGGGCTCGGCGCGCGGCGCATGCACGTGGTCGACCTGAACGGCGCGTTCGCCGGCAAGCCCGTGAACGAGTCGGCCATCAAGTCGATCATCGCCGCCGTGGACCCGGACATCCCCGTGCAGGTGGGCGGCGGCATCCGCGACCTGGACACCATCGAGCGCTACCTCGACGACGGCGTGTCCTACGTGATCATCGGCACGGCCGCGGTGAAGAACCCCGGCTTCCTGCACGAGGCCTGCGACGCCTTCCCGGGGCACATCATGGTCGGCCTCGACGCCAAGGACGGCAAGGTCGCCACCGACGGCTGGTCCAAGCTCACGAAGCACGACGTGGTGGACCTCGCGCGGCGGTTCCAGGACTACGGCGTGGAAGCGGTGATCCACACCGACATCGGCCGCGACGGCATGCTCAAGGGCGTGAACGTCGAGGCCACGGTCAAGCTCGCGCAGGCGCTGTCGATCCCAGTCATCGCGAGCGGCGGCCTCACCAGCCTCGAGGACGTCAAGCGCCTTCGCGAGGTCGAGGCCGAGGGCATCGTCGGCGCCATCACGGGGCGCGCCATCTACGAAGGGCGCCTGGACTTCGCCGCCGCCCAGAAGCTCGCCGACGGCGAGGCCTGAGGCGGCCGTCCGAGCCGCCGCACGCCGAGCGCGACCATGGGCCTCGCCAAGCGCATCATTCCCTGCCTGGACGTCCACGCCGGCCGCGTGGTGAAGGGCGTGAACTTCGTGAGCCTGCGCGACGCCGGCGACCCCGTCGAGGTCGCGCGCCGCTACGACGAGGAGGGCGCCGACGAGCTCGCCTTCCTCGACATCACCGCCTCCAGCGACGCCCGCGACACGATCGTGCCGGTGATCGAGCGCGTGGCCGAGCAGGTCTTCATCCCCCTCACGGTCGGCGGGGGCGTGCGCAAGGTCGAGGACGTGAGGAAGCTCCTCAATGCCGGCGCCGACAAGGTGAGCATCAACACGGCCGCCGTGGACAATCCCGCGCTGGTCGCCGACGCGGCGGGTCGCTTCGGCTCGCAGGCGATCGTGGTTGCCGTCGACGCGAAGTCCGCCGGCCCCGGCCGCTGGGAGGTCTACACGCACGGCGGGCGCAAGCCCACGGGGCTGGACGCCGTGGCCTGGGCCGCGAGGATGGCGCAGATGGGCGCCGGCGAGATTCTC